>WOUR01000027.1 GCA_009772935.1 Rhodospirillaceae bacterium | reverse complement strand
GTCGCCACCCGCTTCGACAAGCTCGCAAGGAACTTCCTCGCTGTCGTCGCTCTCGCTTCAGCCCGACTCTGGCTCAGAGCTTATGAGTCCACTACCTAGACCAGCAATCCATCAGCGCATTAAGAAACGCTATGTTGACGTTTAGAAACCGTGTTTCGTTCCATTTGATTTCGTGAGGATAGTCTTCGAGCGCCGATTTGAGCTTCTGCTCGACAGCTCGAAATCGCACCTGCGGAACGTGCAGCGAACCATAGACGAAGTAGGCGTGCCCGTTTTTGGAACTGTCATCCCCAAAGATTTGGCTCCGCTTCTGGACAGGTAGTATTTCGACCATGGCTGCCACTATAGCGGGCTGTCCCCTGGATGAGGTACATGCAAATGACTAGGCGGTCGGCGGTTCGCTTCTAACTGCCGGATGCTAAGTACATTTGGAGACTCGCCGACTTTAGGAGGTCCCTTCATGCGCAGATCAAAGCCAGCGAAGCCCACTTCGCAGGGGCCGAAACACGGCAAGACGAGCGCACGAGGATTGCTGGCGATCCAGATCTGGCTGCCGGACGTGCGGTCGGCGGCATTCAGAAGGGAAGCGCATCGCCAGTCGCTTGCGGTCTCAAAGGCCTGGCGCGCGCGCGAGGATCAGGCTTTCATCGACGCCGCTTCTGATTGGCAAGCCGAGTAGGGCAACACGAGGTCAGGCGCCTCTCAGCGCCTGAGCCATCAATGGCCACTCCCTCACCGCTGCACCGCGCCTTCCCGCGTCTTCCACAGAGACCACGCGATTCCCGCGGCGATCAGGCCGAAGGTGACGGCGAGGCTGGCGACCGGCGGGAACTTCGCGTCGCCCAGGAGAAAGTCAGAGACGAAGATCTTCGAGCCGATGAAGATCAGCACCGCGGCCAGCGCGTGCTTCAGGTAGTGGAAGCGGTCGATCATGGCCGACAGGGCGAAGTAGAGGGCGCGCAGGCCCAGCACCGCCATGATGTTCGAGGTGTAGACCACGAACGTGTCGGTGGTGATGGCGAAGATCGCCGGCACCGAGTCGACCGCGAACACCAGGTCGGCGAGGTTGATCACCACCAGGGCGAGGAACAAAGGCGTCGCGGCCAGCGCCATCCGGCCGGTGCGCTCGTCGGCGCGGAAGACGAAGAACTTGTCGCCGTGCAGTTCCTTGGTCACCCGCATGCGCCTGGAGATCCAGCGGATGGCGGCGTTGTTGGCGAGGTCCGGTTCGGAGTCGGTGGTGAAGAACATCTTCACGCCGGTCACGATCAGGAAGGCGGCGAACAGGTAGAGCACCCAGTAGGCTTCGCTCACCAGCGCAGCACCCGCCGCGATCATCAGGCCGCGCAGCACGATGACGCCGATGATGCCCCAGAGCAGCGCGCGGTACTGGTACTTGGCCGGGATGGCGAAGAAGGTGAAGATCAGGCTGATGACGAAGATGTTGTCGATCGACAGCGCCTTCTCGATGAAGAAGCCGGTGAAGTACTGCATGCCGAGCTCGTCGCCCTTCTCGACCCAGACCCAGACGCCGAAGGCCAGCGCGATCGAGATGTAGAAGGCCGAGAGCCTGAGCGATTCGCCGATGCCCATCACCCGGTCCTCCTTGTGCAGGAGGCCGAGGTCGAAGGCGGTGAGCGCCGCCACCAGCGAGACGAACGCCAGCCAGAACCAGACCGGCGTGCCGAGGAAGGGTTGGACCAGGAACTCGGTCATACCGGGGTCCGATGGGTGGCGCGGCGCATGTTCGTTCGTCCTCTCGCGGGTGTGACGGCCCAAGATGGGCGAGCACACGCGATTGTAGAAATAGATTTGATGCGCCTACGTTGATAGTCTCTATCTATCGCCCTTCGGATGCCCGCCATGACCACCCTGCGCCAGCTCTCCTATCTCGTGGCCCTCGCCGACAGCCGCAGCTTCCGCCGCGCCGCCGATGCCGTGCACGTCGCCCAGCCCACGCTCAGCCAGCAGATGCGGGCGCTGGAGGCGCGGCTGGGCGTCACCCTGGTCGAGCGCAACGAGAGCCCGGTCCAGCTCACGCCGATCGGCCGGGACCTGGTGACGCGCGCCCGCCGTATCCTGCTCGACGTCAAGGATGCCGAGGAGATGGTGCGGCGCTCGCGGGCCGGCCTCGCCGGCACGATCCGCTTCGGCGTCACCCCGACGCTCGGCCCCTACCTGATGCCCCGCATCGTGGCCTCGCTGCACCGGCGCTTCCCCGACCTGCGGCTCTACATCCGCGAGGGCATTCCCGACGAGCAGGCGCGCGAGCTGGCGCGCGGCGCGCTCGACATGGTGCTGTCGCCCCTGCCCGTCTCCGGCAGCGACCTGCACATCGAGCCGCTGTTCAGGGAGCCGCTGCACATCGTCTGCCCGCCCGAGCATCCGCTCGGCCGGGCCGCGAAGGTGCGCCGCGGCGACTTGGCGGGCATCGGGTTCCTGAGCCTCGACCGCCGCCACCACGCCCACCGCCAGGCCCGCGAGATCTGCGAGGACCTCAAGGCGACCCTGCTCGAGGACTACGAGGGCACCAGCCTCGACAGTTTGCGCCAGATGTGCGGCTCGGGCCTGGGCTTCGCCATCCTGCCGGAACTCTACCTGCGCTCGGAGGTCGGCGGCAGCGACATGGTCACCCGCTTGCCCATGGCCGGCTGGAGCGCCACCCGCTCGCTCGCCGCGGTGTGGCGCGACGGCTCGGCCTATGCCGACAGCTACGCCACCATCGCGGAAACCATCGCGGCGGAAGCGCGGACCATCCTGGCGGGGCCGGCGCTGTAGGACGTCCTCGCGGTTTTCCCGTCGTCTCGACCGGAGCGCCGAAGGCGCGGAGTGGAGAGACCTCCTCTCTACAATTGGACGGCTTTTGGGGGAGACAAGGTCCCTCCGCTCCGCTTCGCTCCGGTCGGGACGACGGCTAAATGGGGAAGCCTCCTACACCCCCTCGTTCGGGATCTGCAGGACGATGCCGCAATGCTTGCAGTGGACCGCGTCGATGTCGTGCACCAGCAGGGCGCAGGACGGGCATTCGAAGCGGACCTTGTTGGGGCGGAAGATGGCCTGCAGCAGGCGCAGGAACAGGCTGACGCCGACCACCATGATGATCACGGCGAGCAGCCGGCCACCGGGGCCGGTCAGGGTGATGTCGCCGAAGCCCGTGGTGGTGAGCGTCGTGATCGTGAAGTAGAGCGCGTCGATGTAGGTGGCGATGTGAGGGTTGATGTTGTGCTGGGTGACGTAGACCACCGAGGTCACGATGAAGATGAAGACGCCGAGATTGACCGTGCGCTGGATGATGTCCTCGTTGCGCCGGAACCACTCGGAATCGCGCCGCAGGTCGCGCAGCAGGTGGTAGGAGCGCAGCAGCCGCAGCGCCCGGGCGATGCGCAGGAAGGCCAGGTTCTCGATGAAGACCGGCAGCAGCAGCGACAGGATCACGACCAGGTCGGCCGCCGAGGACAGGCTGAACAGGTGACGCAGCGGCCGCCGCTGCACCCACAGCCGCATCGCAAACTCGATCGACAGCAGGATGCCGAGCGCGAGGTCGAGGGCGATCATCCAGGTCTGATGCCCGCCGAAGGGCGCGACGAAGAACAGGCCGATGGTGGCCAGGTCGAAGCCGACCAGACCGTAACGGAACCGTCGCGCTTCCGGACCGTCGCCGAAATAGAGGCCCTGGAACTTTTCGCGCATTCCCGTCGTTGCCATGCCTCCAGATACCACGACTCCCCAGCACCGAGACAGCGATGGACGGACTACCGGTTCCGACCCGGACCAGACGGGGAGCGTATTTGCTTGGCGGCGGTGTCTGCCCGTGCGAGAGGACGAGCGTGAGTATGTCGATGCGGGCGACTGGCATCGACGGGCGTTCGGCTGTTCGAGAGGGCGTAGCCCATGCGACGCATCGGCCTGCTGGCACTGGCCGGCGCATTCGTACTGGGCACGAGTTCCGCGAGGGCCGACGACATACGGCGGCCGGGCACCCTTTCACGGATCGATTCGACCTTGCAGAACGCGCTGGCCTCGCAGGGTCTGCCGCCGCGCGATGCGGCGCTCGTCGCCGACGTCGTCATCGCGGCGACGATGATCACGGCCTCCATGGGCGCGGGCGGAACGACCGGCGCGGCCGGGGCGGCGGCGAGAGCGGCCGCCGGCGCCGCCGTTTCGCCGACGCAGGGGTTCAGCTGCCCGGTGTTCGCGGGCGGTTCACTCCTGCTGACCGAGGATGGCTGCCTGTGGAGCACCGTTTCCGGCCAATGGACCAGCCAGGGCGCAGGCGATGCCGCCGGCACGTCGCAGGCCGCCGTCTTTCGCATCGGTGGCCAGAAGCAGGTGGCCGAGGACTGGTTTCTGGGCGGCTTCCTGGGGATCGGTTTCTCGTCGGGTCAGGCAGGGGGCGGATACGTGTCGAGCACCGCCCAGACCTACGATGGCGCCCTCACGCTCAAGATGGTGCGGGGGCCGTGGCTTCTGGCGGCCGGGCTGGCCTTCGGCACGAGCGTCACCGGTCTGCAACGCGAGGCGGGCCAGATCACCGGGTCGACCACCTCCTATGGCGGGAGCGCGCGGCTGCGCGGCGCCTACGAGTTTCCCTTCGAGGGCTGGTATCTGCGCCCGCGCCTCGACCTGGAACTGCGCTATTTCAATCGCCCCGCGTTCCAGGAATCCGGCGGCTCCGGCCTGGCGATGGGTTTCGGCGGCGAGAGCACGATTCGCCCGGCCCTCGCACCGGCATTGGAAGTCGGCGGCCGGATCGACATGGCCCGGGACACGATCCTGCGGCCCTACCTGGTGGCGGGAGCCACCGTGATTCCCGACAACCGCTCGAGTTTCCAGACCTGGTTCGTCTCCGGCCCGCTCGCGGGCCTGGGCGCTTTCCAGGCGACGGTGGCCGCCCCCAATCTGTTCGCCACCCTGGAGGCCGGACTGCAGGTCTATCGCGCCCATGGCTTCGAGGCCAAGGCAGCCTACGAGCTTTCGGCCGGGACGTCGTACATCAGCCAGAGCGCGACGCTGCGCCTCGCCTGGCACTTCTGATCCCGCCCGCTCCGTCCTCCCACAGGGGGCTGCCCCATGCGCGACAGTGACCGGAGGGAAGCGCTGGACGGCACCGTCACAGCCCAGTTCTGGCGGCGCGAGAAGGCGACCCGGGCCGGGCTGATCGTCGACGCCAAGGCCTATTTCGAGGTCGGCCGCAGGGCGATGCTGAAGGCCCGCAAGCGCATCATGCTGATCGGCTGGGACTTCGACGCCCGCATCGAGCTCAGCGACGAGCGGCTGCCGGGCGAGCCGCGCACGCTGGGCGAGTTCGTGCTGTGGCTGGTGAAGCGCAATCCCGAGCTGGAAGTGTTCCTGCTGCGCTGGAACATCGGCGCGGTGCGGACCCTGTTCCGCGGCACTACGATCTTCACGCTGATGCGCTGGATGGCGCACCGGCGCATCCACACACGGCTCGACAGTGCGGCGACCCTGGGCGCCTCGCACCATCACAAGATCGTCGTGATCGACGATTGCGTGGCCTTCTGCGGCGGCATCGACATGACCAGCAATCGCTGGGACACGCCGGAGCATCGCGATCACGACCCGCGCCGCGTCGGCCCCGACGGCAGCCCCTACGCGCCGTGGCACGACGCCACCACCATCCTGGAAGGCCCGGTGGCGGCGGCGCTGGGCGAGCTGGCGCGGCATCGCTGGCGGAAGGCCGGCGGCGCCGAACTCGCGCCGGTCCACGACTGCGGCGATTGCTGGCCCGACGGGCTCGGCGTGCAGTTCCGCGACATCGCGGTGGCGATCTGCCGCTCGCGGCCGGAGGGTGACGGCGAGGACGCGGTGCACGAGATCGAGGCGACGTACCTCGCGCTGATCGCGCGGGCGCGACGCTACATCTATGCCGAGAGCCAGTATTTCGCGTCGCGCCGCATCGCCGAGGCGATCGCGCACCGGCTCGAGGAACCCGACGGGCCGGAGATCGTCCTGATCAATCCCTTCAGCTCGCAGGGCTGGCTGGAGCCGGTCGCCATGGATACGGCGCGCGCCCGCCTCTACGAGGCGCTGCACCATCTCGACAGCCACCGGCGCCTGCGGATCTATCACCCCTACACCGCGCAGGGCGAGCCGATCTACGTGCACGCCAAGATGACCATCGTCGACGACGAGGTCCTGCATGTCGGCTCGTCCAACATGAACAACCGCTCGATGCGCCTCGACACGGAATGCGACGTCACCATCGACGCCACCCATCCCGGCAACGAGGGCGCCGCGGGCGAGATCCGCTCCCTGCGCGACAGCCTGCTGGCCGAGCATCTGGGCGTTCCGGCGGACGAGGTCGCCGCCGCGATCGACGCCAGGGGCTCGATGATCGCCGCCGTCGAGGAACTGCGCGGCGACGGCCGCTCGCTGCGCCCCTACGAGGTCCCCGACCTCGAGGAGGTCGAGAAGTGGCTGGCCGACAACCAGGTGCTCGACCCCGAAGGACCGGAGGACGTGTTCGAGGCGATGTCCAACGGCGGCCTGCTGCGCGGCCTGCGCCAGCGGCTGCGTGCGCGCGCCGGCCGGATCAAGGGTCGCCTGATGCCGGGCTGAACTCAGCCCGGCCGCCTGGCACGGGAGAACGGCTTGCGCAGCAGATCGGGCACCGCGCGACGCATCTTCTCGAAGGCGACGTAGAGGCCCGGGATCACGAAGATGCCGAGGCAGGAGGCGGCCAGCATGCCGCCGAACACGGCGGTGCCGACCGCGCGCTGGGTCGCGGCCCCGGCGCCCGAGGCGATCACCAGCGGCACCAGTCCGAGGATGAAGGCGAAGGAGGTCATCATCACCGCGCGGAACCGTTGCCCGGCGGCCGAGGTGGCGGCCGTCACCGGATCGCTGCCGCCCGCCCGCTCGTGCATCGCCACCTCGATCACCAGGATGGCGTTCTTGGCCGCCAGCGCGATCAGCACGACGATACCGATCTGGGCGTAGATGTTGTTGGCGAGGCCGGTCAGCCACAGCGCGGCCAGCGCGCCGAACAGACCCACGATCACCGACAGCAGCGCCGCCACCGGCAGCGCCAGGCTCTCGTAGAGGCCGACCAGGAACAGATAGGCGAAGAGGACCGCGAGCGCGAGGACGAAGCCGGTCTGGCTGCCCGCCTCCTTCTCCTGCTTCGCCGTGCCTGCCCACTGGAAGCCGTAGCCCGCCGGCAGGCTGGCGCGCGCCACGCGCTCCATCGCCGCGATCGCCTCGCCCGAGGAATAGCCCGCGGCCGGCGCGCCGTTCAGCGTCACCGAGCGCAGGTTGTTGTAGCGGTTGATGGTGGCGGGCGCGGTGGTGAGTTCCAGCGTCGCCATCGCCTGCAGCGGGACCAGCGTGCCGCTCGACGAGCGCACGCGCACGCGGTTCACGTCCTCGACGGTGCGGCGGTCGGCGGCGTCTGCCTGCACGCGCACCGTCCAGGTGCGGCCGAACATGTTGAAGTTGTTGACGTTGCGGCTGCCCATCGCGGTCTGCAACGCGGCGAAGATGTCGGGGATGGCGACGCCCAGCGTCTCGGCGCGGTCGCGGTCGAGCTCAAGCCGGATCTGCGGCGTCGAGGCGCTGTAGGTGGTGAAGACGCCGGCCAGTTCAGGCGCGCTCTGCGCCGCGTTGATCACGCCGCGCGCCACCGCCACGATCTCCTCCGGCGGGGCGCCGGTCAGGCTCTGGACCTCGAACTCGAAGCCCGCGGAGTTGCCCAGCCCCGCGATCGGCGGCGGGTTGAAGGCATAGATGTTGGCCGCGGCGACGCGCTGGAACGCCTTGTTGAGACGCTCCAGCACCGCGAAGGCCGACATCTCGCGACCGGGCCGCTCGGCATAGGGCTTAAGCGACACGATCATCATGGCGCGGTTGGGCAGGTTCAGCCCGTCGAGCAGGCTGGTGCCGCTCACGGTGAAGAAGTTCTGCAGCCACGGCTGGCCCGTCAGCATGGCCTCGACCTCGGTCACCGCCCCCAGGGTGCGGCTGGTCGAGGCGGCGTCGGGAAGCTGGATCTCGGCCATGAAGGAGGACTGGTCCTCCTCGGGCAGGAAGCCGGTGGGCACGACCTTCAGCAGCCCGCCCGTCGCGAGCGCAAACAGGGCGACCAGGCCGACCGCCAGCACGCTGCGCCGGATCAGCGGCCCCGCGAGCCGGAGATAGCCATTGCGCGTGGCGTCGATACCGCGCTGGAGGCGGGCCATCAGGCCGCGCGGCGCGCCGCGACGGGTGAGCAGCAGGGCGCACAGCGCGGGCGAAAGCGACAGCGCGTTGATCGCCGAGATCACCATGGCGACCGAGATGGTGAGCGCGAACTGCTGGTAGAGCTTGCCGGCGATGCCCGGCATGAAGGCCGTCGGGATGAAGACCGAGAGCAGCACCAGGGTGATGGCGATGATCGGCCCGGTGACCTCGGCCATCGCCTTCTCGGTGGCCTCGGCCGGCGTGAGGTGCGGCTCCTTCTCCAAGGTGTGCTCGACCGCCTCGACCACGACGATGGCGTCGTCGACCACGATGCCGATGGCCAGCACCAGCGCCAGCAGGGACACGGTGTTGAGCGAGAAGCCCATCATCTGCATCACCGCGAAGGTGCCGATCAGCGCCACCGGCACGGCGACGATGGGGATCAGCGTCGCGCGGACGCTGCCCAGGAACAGGAAGACCACGATGGCCACCAGCACGAAGGCCTCGATCAGCGTCTTCACCACGCTGTGGATCGTCGCCTCGACGAACACCGTCGTGTCGTACATCACCTCGAAGGCGACATCCTCGGGCAGCCGGTCCTGGAGATCCTTCAGCACCTGGCGCACGCCCTCGGCGGTCTCGAGCGCGTTGGCGCCGGCGAGCTGGTAGACGTTGATGCCGGCCGCCGGCTTGCCGTTGTAGCGCGTCGTGACGTCGGCATTGGCCGAGCCCAGCTCGACCCGGCCGATGTCGCGGATGCGCAGCAGCGCGCCGTCGGGGTTGGCACGCACCGTGATGTTGCCGAACTCCTCGGCCGAGGTCAGCCGGCCCTTGGCCGTGATGTTGAGCTGGAAGTCGACGCCGTCGAGCAGCGGCGCGGCGCCGACCCGGCCGACGGCGGCCTGCATGTTCTTGGCCTCGATCGCCTTCACCACGTCCTGCGAGGTGACGCCGAGGCTCGACATGCGGTCGAGGTCGAGCCACACGCGCATGGCATAGTCGAGCCCGCCGAACAGGCCGGCCGAGCCGACGCCCGGCACCCGCTGCATGGCGTCGAGCACGTTGATGGTGGCGAAGTTCGACAGGAACAGCGCGTCGCGCGTGCCCTTGGGCGAATAGACGGCGACCACCTGCAGCAGCGCCGAGGACTGCTTCTTCACCAGCACGCCGTTGCGCTGCACCTCGTCGGGCAGCTGCGGCATGGCGCGGTTGATGCGGTTGTTGACGTTGACCGTATGGTCCTGCGGGTTCGAGCCCACCTTGAAATAGACGCTGAGGCTGTAGCTGCCGTCGCTGCCCGAGGTCGACTTCATCGCGATCGAGTTCTCGACGCCGTTGACGTTGCGCTCGATGATCTGCGCCACGCTCTCCTCGACCACCTGCGCCGAGGCGCCGGGATAGCTGGTCGTGACGGTGACTTCCGGCGGCACGATGTTGGGGAATTGCGCGATCGGCAGGCTGCGCAGCGCCAGAAGCCCTGCGATGACCATGATCGCGGAGACGACGAAGGCGAGCCGCGGACGGCGGATGAAGACGGCGGCGATGCCCATGGGATCAGCGCTTCGGCTGGCCGGCGGCGGCCGGCGCGGCCTGCGCCTCGACCGTCATGCCGGCGCGCACCCGCTGCTGGCCCTGCACGATGACCCGGTCGCCGTCCTTGAGGCCGCTCGCCACCGCGATCATGCCGTCGCGCACGAAGTCGACGGTGATGCGGCGCTGCTCGACGACGCCCTTGCCGTCGACCACGTAGACGTAGCGGCCGGTCTGGTCGATGGCCATCGCGGCCTGCGGCACCACCATCACCTTGGCGGGTTCGTTTCCCTCGACGATCACCCGCACCGTCTGGCCGTCGGTCAGCAGCTCGTCGGCATTCTCGAACACCGCGCGCGCCATCTGGCCGTCGGTGGTGGGATCGACCGCCACGTCGATGAAATCGACCTTGCCCTTCTCGGAGTAGAGCTTGCCGTCGGCCAGGCGCAGCCGCACGGCCAGCGCCTCGCCCGTGCGCAGGTCGCGGCGCACGTTCAGCAGGTCGGCCTGCGGGACCGAGAACAGGGCGCGGATCTGGCGCTCGTTCACGATGGTGGCGAGTACGCCCGATTCCGGACCGACGAGGTTGCCGGGCGCCACGCTGGCGCGCCCGATCAGGCCGGCGATCGGCGCCGTGATCTTCGTGTAGGAGAGCTGCAGCTCGGCGTCCTCGAGCTGCGCCTCGGCATCGTCGAGGGCGGCCTTGGCCTGCAGCTGCTCGGCCAGCCGCTGATCGTAGGAGACCTGCGAGACGTTGTTGGTGCGCAGCAAGTCGGCCGCGCGCTTCAGCTGCGCGTCGGCATTGATCAGCGTGGCCTGCGCCCCGTCGCGCAGTGCCCTCTTCTGGTTCACGGCGATGCGGTAGGGCGTGGGATCGATGGTGAACAGGAGCTGGCCCTCGGTCACCTTGGTGCCGTCGGCGAACTCCCGCTTGCCCAGCACGCCCTTGACCCGCGCCCGCAGCTCGACCTTGTCGAATACGGCGAGCCGGCCGACATATTCGGATTGCGGCGCCAGCGTCCGCACCTCGACCGGCCGCACCAGCACGACCGGCGGCGCGTTGTCCGCGGCCTTGGTCTGGGCCTCTACGGCAAAGGCGAAAGCGATCGCGAGCAGGAGACCGGGCGCCAGGCGCCGCAGGCCGAGGGAGAGGTGTCCAACACCATGCGGCCCGAATCTCATCTCTCAACTCCAGTTCCTGGCGAAGCCTCGTTCAACGGACTTCCGCGCGCCGCCGAGCATACCGTCCGAGCGGGATTAGTTGCATGTTTTATTCAATAACCTTTTGCAACGAAGCAGATCAAGCCGCAGGCAGCTTGCGCGCCATCAGCGACGCCGTGATCGCCACGAGCGCGAAGGCCGCCAGGACGAACAGGCTCCCGGCGACCGCCTCGACGAAGGCCGGTCCCATCAAGTCGGCGCTGCCGGAGAGGCCGAGGCGCCAGGACAATGTCGAGGACGCCGCCGACACGCCGATGCAGCTCCCCAGCACCCGGCCGAGATTGACCAGACCGCCGGCCGACGAGGCGTGGCCCTTGGGCGCGGCATCGATGGTCGCGTGGCTGTTGGGCGCCAGGAACAGGCCGAGGCCGGCGCCGAACACAGCGAGCGCGGCGAGACGCACCAGCAGCCGATCGGGCCCGAAGGCGATGGCGACGAGCGCGAGGATCGCGGCCAGGCACAGCGCCATGCCGGCGATGCCGACCCGCCGCGCCCCGAAGCGCCCGCCGAGCCGAGCCGCGAGAGGCGCGACCAGCCCCAGCAGGATGGGAATGGTGGCGAGCTTCAGCCCTGCCACATGCGCCCTGTTGTCGAGCCCCTTCACGAAGGCGAAGGACATCAGGAACAGCATGCCGTACAGCAGCGCATAGCCCATCACCACGCCGACGAAGCCCGCCGAGAAGTCGCGCGAGCGGAACAGCTCGATATCGACGACCGGCCAGCGCGTCTTCCTCTCGCGCCGCAGGAACAGCACGAGGAACAGGACCGACGCGGCGGCACAGGCCAGCATCGACGGCGACGCGAGCGGCCAGACGGAAACCTGTGTGAGCGCCAGCACGCCCAACCCCACCGCCGGCACCAGCAACACCGCGCCCGCGAGATCGAAGGTCTCGTCCCGCTTCACGTCCTCGTCGCGCGAGCGCGGCAGGACCAGCCAGCCCATCACGAAAGCCAGCACGCCGAAGGGCACCGCCGCCCAGAAGATCCAGCGCCAGCCCAGCAGTTCGAGCAGGAAACCGCCGACGATCGGACCGGTGCTGACGCCCACCGCCTGCGCCGTGGTGAACCAGCCGATGGCGTGCGGGCGCTTCTCCTGGGGCACCGCGGTCACCAGGATCGTCATGCTGTTGGCGCCCAACAGCCCACCGCCCACACCCTGCAGCGCCCGCAGCGCCACGAGTTGCTCAAGCGTCTCCGCCCAGCCGCAGAGCAGCGAAGCGACGGTGAACAATGCGAACCCAAGGAGATAGGGCAGCTTGCGCCCCATCATCTCCGACACGCGGCCCGAAACGGCGAGGCTTGCGGCGAAGGCCAGCAGATAGGCGATGGCGACCCAGCGCACCGCGTCGACGCGGACGTCGAACGCCTCCGCGAGCCGCGGCAGGGCCAGCTGCACGATGCTGGCGTCGAGCTGCCCGATGAACGCGCCGGCGCAAGTGACGCCGACGATCAACGCCGGGTGTATGGCCAGTCGTTCGAGGGAGCGCAGCGGAGGCGGTTCGAGGGAGGCCATGGTCGCTGGGTGTGTAGCCGCCGCGGGTGCTCCGACGGAAGCGGCCGTGTCGCCGCAACCGCATCCGGCGGGCGGAATGATGGTGCGCCGGACGATTGCGGCGCCCCTTCCCTCTCGATAGCACTTAGGTCAACGAAACAACGCGCCACCGGCTGGACCGGCTGAGAAAGCGGGAATGGAAAGAGGAAACGCTTCGTGACGTCGCCCGGCATGAGCAGGGGCATCCGGCGGCAGGCCGTCATCATCGTGGCGACCCTGGCGACCGCCTATGTCGCGAGCCACTTCTTCCGCGCGGCCAACGTCACGATCGGGCTCGACCTGATGCGCGACCTCGGCATCGGGCCGGAGGCGCTGGGCGCCCTCACCGGCGCTTTCTTCTTCGGCTTCTCGGCGATGCAGATCCCGTGTGGCTTCCTGTTCGACCGCTACGGGCCGCGTCGCACCGTGACCGGCATGCTGGTGGTCGCCGTGATCGGCGCCGCCCTGTTCACCCTGGCGCCGGCCTGGCCGCAGCTGCTCGCGGGCCGGGCGCTCATGGGAGCGGGCTTCGGCGTGATGCTGATCGGCAGCATGGTGGTGATCTCGCGCTGGTTCCCGCCCGACCGCTTCGCCACACTGGCCGGTGTCGTGCTGTCGGTCGGGTTGCTGGGCAACCTGCTCGCCACCACGCCGCTCGCCTGGGGCACCGAGATGATCGGCTGGCGCGGTGTGTTCGGGCTGATGGTCGTCTTTACTGCGCTGGCAGCGCTCGGCGTCTGGGTGATCGTGCGCGACGCACCGCCCGGCCATCCCTTCCTCGATCGCAAGCCCGAGACGGCGGCCGAGATGATGCAGGGGCTGGGCGAGGTGCTGAAGAACCCGCAGCTCAAGTTCATCCTCGCGCTCAACTTCTGCAATTACGCCTGCACCTTCACCGTGCAGGGGCTGTGGGGCGGACCGTTCCTGCGCGAAGTCCATGGGCTGAGCCGCGTCGAATCCGGCAACGTGCTGCTGGTCGCGGTGATCGCCTACCAGATCGGCATGCTGACCATCAGCCCGCTCGACCGCGTGTTCGACACCCGCAAGCGCATCGCCATCGCCGGCACCCTGCTGATCGCCGCGATCCTGGCGACGCTCGCCTTCTGGGCCAGGGCGCCGCTCTGGGTCGCCGTGGGCGCCATCGTCGGCATCGGCTTCCTGAGCGCCTCCAGCACCATGGTGATGACCCATGGCCGCGGCATCTTCCCCGACCGGCTGATCGGGCGCGGCATCGCCGCCATGAACACCAGCGTGATGCTGGGCGTCGCCTGCATGCAGAGCCTGTCCGGCGTCATTGTCGGCGCCTTCGCCCCCCTGCCCGACGGCGCCCGCTCCGAGGACGCCTACCGCACCCTGTTCGGCTTCATGGTGGTGGTGCTGCTGGTCGCGGTCACCGTCTACGGCCGCTCCCGCGACATCCGCCCCAGCGACGAGCTGCGCGCCCGGCAGGCGGCCCTGAGGGGCTAGAGTCTTTCAGCGTCCGATAGAATCACCACAACCGACCTCATGCTGAGGAGCGTCCCATCGGGACGCGTCTCGAAGCATGGGCACGAGCACCGCGCCTGTTGCCGATCCTTCGAGACGCGGCCTGCGGCCGCTCCTCAGGATGAGGGCGTGCGGGTCGACTTGAGGCGGAAAGCCGCTATGCCAGGCCCAGCCCCATGCCGCCGTCGACGCGCAGGATCTCGCCGGTGATGAACTGCGCCTCGTCTGAGGCGAGGAACAGCGCGGCATAAGCGGTGTCATGGCCGGTGCCCATCTTGCCGCGCAGCGGCACCATGGCGTTGCGCTGGGCGCGGACCTCTTCGGTCGGGCGACCGGTCGCCTGGGCGATGCCGGTGATGGCCATCGGCGTGTCCATGAAGCCCATCATGATGGCATTGGCGCGGACGCCGTAGCGGGCATTGGACTGCGCCACATGGGTGGTGAGCCGGTTCACCGCCGCCTTCGAAATCTCGTAGGCCATCTGCGTCGCGCCGCTGGTGGCGGCCAGCGAGGAGATGTTGACGATCGACCCGGACTTCTGCGCCCGCATCACCGGGATGACCGCCTTGATCGTGTGCCACATGCCCTTGAGATTGACGTCCATGATGCGGTCCAGCACCCGCTCCTCGATCCGGTGGGCCGGCGCGTCGCCGCCGCCGCCGATGCCGACATTGTTGATCAGGATGTCGACGCGGCCGTAGCGCGACATCGCCAGCTTGACGATGCGGTCGCAATCTTCGGCCACCGTGATGTCGGCCTCCATCGACGAGACGACGGCCCCGGTGGACGAGATGTCCTTCGCCGTCTTCTCCGCGCGCTCGCCGCGGCGGTCGACGCAGAGGACGGTCGCGCCCTCGCGCGCGAGCAGCTGGGCGATGGCCACCCCATTGCCGATCGTTTCGCCCGGAGTCTGTCCGGCGCCGACGACTACGGCGATCTTTCCCTCAACGCGCTTGGTCATGTCTTCATTCCTCAATGAAATGGAATTCCAGTTCCCGTCATCGGACCCGGCCGATGACGCGGTCGAGCAGGTGATCCAATCCGCCTCAAGCCCTTGGTCTCACAGTGGACGGCAATTCAGCGCGACGGTCTGCATGTGGCGCCCCGCCTTGCCGTCGCAGCCCAGCCGCTTGCCGCGCTCGTGGAAGGGAGGATCGAGCCAGTATTCGAAGTCGTCGGTGTCATAGGCCGAAACGACCCGGTAGAGCTTGTAGGGACCGCTGTCGCATATCACCTGCTCACTGTCGACGAAGAGGCGCGCCGGCAGGACGAGAACGATTTCCTTCCTCGGATCGGCGGCGCAGAACTTCTCTCGAAGCTCGCCATGGCTGCCGGCCTGGATGATCTGCTGCGCTAGGGCCGGCGCCGCCGTCTGCCCAAGCAATGCCATCCCGATCAGGAATATCGTCCTCGTCAAAGCCGGTCCTTAGTCTCGTCTCGCCCTCAGCATCTCCACATGTTCCGTCAGGTGCCGGTGAAAGTGACCGATCGCCTGCTCGTAGTGGCCGAAGGTGAAATGGGTGTTGGCGCCCGACGCCAGGCCGGCCTGGATCTCGCGGGCGGCGTGACGGTCTTCCAGGATGCCGCTCTCCTGCACGAAGTTGGCGTCCTTGCGCGCCTGCTCGATGTCGAGCGGCTGGCCGTTCTTGATGCGCGGCGCCAGCTGGTAGACGACCCAATGCGTCTCCGACGGCGACACCGGCTCCAGGATGATCAGGATCGCGTGGCTCGACAGCACGCTGACATGGGTGTTGGGGAAGAGCTGGTGGACGTCCGTGATGCGTCCCTGCGTGCTCCACTCCTCCCGCGGGACGTTGCGCAACTTCTCGATGCGGCGGAACGGGAAGACGATGCGCGAATTGCGGCCGTGCAGTTCGACAACGTTGAGGTTGTCGTAGCCGTAAGGGAAGAACGACTGATTGTGCAGCGCCTTGATGTGGTAGCCCTCCATCGAGGTCTCGCCCAGCACCTTCCAGTTCGCCTTGTCGTCGAACTCGATCTTGTTGAACAGCACGTAGTCGTCGGTCAGCACCTCGGGCAGGTCGCCGAGCGGTCCGTCCGACAGCGGCTCGTCCTGGGTCACGAAGACGATGCCGTTGCGCTCCTGCACGGCGGCCACCGGCACCAGCCCATGCGCCGCCTTGTCGAGGCCGGGGAAGCCGTCCTCGCCCGGAACGTGCCGCAGCGCGCCGTCCAGACCGTAGGTCCAGGCGTGATAGGGACAGGCGAAGGCGCGCTTGCAGCCCTCGCCCTCTTCCAGCTTCATGCCGCGGTGGCGACAGGCATTGCGGAAACCGCGCACGACGCCGTCGTTGCCACGCACCACCAGCAACGGCGTGCCGACCGTCGTGCGCGCGATGTAGGAGCCAGACTCCGGCAGCGCCGCCGACGGACAGAAGGCCATCGGTACGCGGCGCAACACCTCGATCTCGGCCGCAAAGCGCTCGGGCGAATGATAGTTCTCGACCGGCTCGCGCCAGACCACGCTCCCCTTGTCCGTCGTCTTGCCGTCGATATGGGCGAGGATGCGATCGATGAGGTCGGTCTCGTTCAGCAGCGCCGTCATTCTCGGTTGTTTCCTCTGCAAGCGGGCGGGCGATACTAACCGCACGTCGCCGCGTGCAACAAACGCCCAAGCCGCGCTGCGAGACGCAAACGAGGCCGTGCAACGCCCTACCAGCGCTCGCGCGTCGGCTTGCCCGGAAGAGTCGCGGGGTCGGGCCAGGGAAGCTTCCCTTCCACGCCGTAATTATGGGTGGGTGTCACCCGCGCGGGATCGTCGAGGCTGCCGGCCGCGAGGGCAATGTCCTCGCGACCGTCATAGGTCAGCGCGAGCGCCGTGCCGCAGAGGGCACAATGGCTGCGCATCGCGATGGGCGAGGAGCGAAACGGCGTGGCGGTCTCGCCCTGCCAAATGATCTCGCTGCGACCGAACCACACCAGCGTCGCGAAGGCGGCCCCCGTCCATCGGCGGCACATGCCGCAATGGCAATGATGCACGTTCCTCGGCGCTGCGAGCGCGCGCCACCTGACGGCACCGCACAGACAACGTCCGGAAAGGTCTGCGCTCGACTGCCTTGCACCCAATGGATCCCTCCGAAGTACCGCGGCCCGCTTCGTTCGATCCAGAACGCAGGTCATGGCGTTCCGGCCGGCGCGGATCGTGCTGCCGATTCGTGACGAACTGCGGGGGCAGAACCGACATGACCAGAGACGCAGGCAGACTCGCGCACCGGCTGGACTTCCTCGAGACCGAACTGTCCCGGATGGGAGATGCGGCAAGCGATGCTGAACGGGATCTGCGCAAGAACCCGACCGATCAGGCCGCGCGCGACCGGCTTTCGGCGATCTACGACCTCGCGCGCAGCGTCTGGCACTCGATCCAGGAACTCCGACGCGACCTGTAGGCGTCTCCGTGCTAACGGAAGAAGGGCCCGATCGGAGACCGGGCCCTTAATCGCCGGCATCAGGCAGCGGTCGAGGCGTTCTTGCCCGGCGACCGCCCGGTATCGCGTTCCTTCACCCGGATGTTGTTCTGGACATCCTTCACGCCGCTCACCCGTTCGATCATGTCCTCGGCGTGACGCTTGGCCAGGCGATCGGCCACGGTGCCGGATAGGGTCACCTCGCCGTTTTTGACCTGGACCTCGATCTCGCCGGCGTCGAGCATCGGATCGTCGGTGAGGCAATCGCACACATCTTCGCGAATGCGGTCGTCGGACCGGGTGTAGCCCTTGGGGCCTTTGCCGCGATGATGCTCCTGACCAGACGCGCCGATCCCATAGCCTCCGCCCATGCCGGCATGTTCGCTGCCGTAGCGGCCGGCGCCACCGGGTCGACCGCCGAACCAGCCGCTGCGTCCCTGATCGCGGTCGTAGCGCCCCATGCCCTGGGAATGGCTGCCCCCCATCTCGTCGCTCATGCTCCCGAGGGAGCCGCCGCGACCCGTGTAGCGGTCGCCGCCATGGCCAGGGCCCTGGGCGTAGCCATAGCCACGCGTCCCGCCGGCCAGGCCGCCCGAGGACATGTCGTCCTGCTCGTAGTTGCCGCGACCGTAGGAAGAGCCGCCGCCATAGCCGTATTCGCTCCCGCGGCGGCCTCCCGGCGCGTAGTGGTAGATGTCGCCGCGCGCGCCTTCGTAGCCGCCAGAGCGGCTCTCGTCGTCGCCGCCGCTGCCGCCATGCGACCGGCCGCGATCCTCGTCCTCGTCATCGTAGGCGCGGCGACCCGCGCGGTTGCTCGACATCGAATCGCGATGGGAACCGCGATCGTCGCGCGAGCCGTTGTTGCGGAAGTGATAGTCGTCGTCGTGGCGTGCCATTGAATTCCTCCGTGGGGGTGAGGCCGGCCTCTCCTCCGCCGGCACGGGAGGAATGCACCCCGTCCCCTCCAGTTGCCGGTACGGCAACCGATCGGGCGGCGCGGGCATTGAGGGCAGGCAGGAGAGCCACACGTTTCGTTGGCGATGGTCGAACGGTTCGTCCCTGGCGTCCCTTGCGGAAAGCCCGCACCCTTCGTCCATCCGACAATGTGCAAAGGGGTCGCGGGCTTTCTTTGCCCATTCGCGGGAATGCGCAGCCAAGACGCCATTGTTGCGTTAGGCGCTGAACCGTCGAGGAGGAGTCATGGCCAAGTATTCCCGAAGCGCGAGCAAGGACGTCGAAAGCGCCATGGAGCGTCGCAAGAAGGGCACGCTGAAGAGCGGCCCGGGCGGCAAGGGCGGCACGGTCAAGAGCCGCAAACAGGCCATCGCCATCGGCCTCTCCGAGGCACGGGCCAAAGGCAAGAAGGTGCCGGCGAAGAAGAAGACCGCCGCCAGGAAGAAGTCGACGACCAAGCGGAAGACCGCGAAGAGCAAGACGACAGCGAAGCGCAAGAAGAAGGCCTGAGCGAGTCCTACGCGCGGCCCAACAGGCGCACGATCCGGGACGGCCGGGCCTCCTGCACCAGCTGATCGAACGAACTTTGCGCGGCGCCTTGTCGGGGCGCCAGCGCAGGAAGCCGGTGCCGTGACGGAAGCGACGCCCGGTCACGTGGTCGTACTGCACTTCGACCACGAGCTCCGGCTTGAGCGCCACCCAGTCAGCCGTGCGTTCCGTCGACCAGCGGCTGGCACCACCCGGCGCATCGCCGGTGAAGCCGCTCCCTTTCAACCCTTCCGGCTGCGCCGTGAGCGCCGCCCGATCGGGACCGCCGAGCGCGGAGGTGAAGCCCACGTGATCGAGCAGGCCCGCCCCATTGTAGAGGCCGAGCAGCAGCGAGCCGACTTCCCTGCGGCCACCCTTCCGCGCCGTCGCATAACGGAAGCCGCCGACCACGCCGTCGGCGCTGCGCAGGTTCTTGATCTTGAGCATCGCTCGCTCGCCCGCCTTGTAGGGTTCGTCGCGACGCTTCGCGACGACGCCGTCGAGGGTACCGCCGCCGGCGCGGCGGAGCCACGTGCGGGCGTCGCCGAGCCGCGCCGTCTTCGGCGAGAGACGCAGCGCGTCTGCCTCGCCCAAGGTGGCGAAGAAGCGTTCGAGCGCGGCGCGGCGATCGGACAGGGGCCGCGGCCGCAAATCACGCCCCTTCTCATCCTCAAGGAGATCGAAGGCGATCAGCAGCGACGGCGTCCCTTCGGCGAGGCGCCGGATGCGGCTGGCCGCCGGATGCAGCCGCATCTGCAGCGCCGAAGGACAGGCTCTTGCCAACGGGGATGACCAGCTCGCCGTCGAGCACGAATTGCTCGTGCTTCAGGCGCGATAGGGCTGCGATCATCTCGGGAAAATAGCGCGCGAGGCTCTTGCCCGACCGGCCCAGCAGTTCGATCTCATCGCCGTTGCGGCGCGCCAGGCAGCGGAAGCCGTCCCATTTTGGTTCGAACTGCCAGCCCTTGCCCTCGGGCAGGACGTCGACCTGCCGGGCTTCCATCGTCGCGGCGCCTGTACGGGCCACGTCAGACCTCGATGTCGGCGATCACCGGCAGGTGATCGGAAAGCTCGCGCGCGCGATGGTCGATGCAGCTGCCGATCAGGGCCGAGGCGGGGAACAGATAGATGCGGTCGAGCTCGAACAGCGGCAGCCGGGCCGGAAAGGTGCGGTGGCGGCTGAAGCCCGGCAGGGCGCGTCCGAGGCTGCGACGCACCGAGCCGGCCCAGAGCCAGTCGTTGAAGTCGCCCAGCGCAACGGTCGGCCGGTCGAGCCGGCCCAGCATCTTCAGGAGCGCGAGCGCCTGGCTGCGCCGCTCGCGCAAGGCGAGGCCGAGATGGGTGGCGATCACGCGCAACGGCCCGAAGGGGGTCGCGACGTCGGTACAGATGGCCCGGCGCGGTTCGCGCTCCGGGTAGGAGAGATCGTGGATCTGCGTGTTCTCGAGCGGCCACCGGCTGATCAGCGCCTGACCATACTCGCCGTCGGCGGTCACCACCGTCCTGGCACCGATTCCGTGCGCGCCCAGCGCGGCCTGCAGCACGTCGAAGGGGTTGCCCACATGGGTCCGAACGCTCCGCGAATCGATCTCCTGCAGCGCCACGATGTCGGGCGCGTGGCTCTTCACCAGGGCGATCACGCGATCTAGGTCGAAGCGCGGATTGCGGCCGAAGGCGCCGTGGATGTTCCAGGTCATCAGCCGGACCGAATTCAAGAGGTCCGTTCCCCGAGCCGTGACACGAAGGCCTGCGCGCCGAAGGAGAGGCCGATCCAGCCGGCGATGCAGAGCGCCAGCACGGCGATCTGACCGGGGCTGGGATTGGCCAGAACCTTGGCGATGCGGTCGCCCATCAGCGCGATTACGGCGATGCCCGGTCCCATGCCGATCACGGTGCCGAGCACGAAATCGACGAAGCGGATCGAACCGGCTCCCGCCGCGAGGTTGACGAGAGAGAAAGGCGCCACCGGCACCACGCGCAGCGCGACCATCGCGAGCAGGCCGCGGCGTTGCAGGCGGTCGCGCAGCCTCCCCCAGCGCTTGCCGAGCAGGCGCTTGGGCACCTCCTGCCCGAACCGGGCGCCGACCGCGAACATGAGCCCGGCGCTCGCCGCGACGCCCGCGCTGGCATAGAGCATACCCCACCACGGCCCGAACACCGCGGCCGTCGCCAGGATCAGGATGGTGACCGGAAACGCCACCGCGCCGCCCAGCAGGAACAGACCGACGACCAGGCCCAAAGCCCACGGCTCGCCCTCGGCGCCCTCCAGCAGCTCGCGAATCTGGTCGGGCTGCGCCAGCTCCTTCAGGCCGGTGAACTGCCAGGCGAGCGTCAGCAGGGCGATCAGCGCAATCGCCCCGGCAACGACGAGGCCTGCGCGGCCCAGCAGTCCCTCCTCGACCTCTTTCGCGCGGGCGGCGCGTCGATCCTCGCGCTTCGCCAGCCGTCGGCCGATCGTCCGGCTGCCGTGGAACAGCAGGCGCGGCAGGAAACGGCCGGCCAGGCGACCCAGACGCAGCGGCCGCGCCGGATCGGCCACCCGCTCCGCCAGCCGCGCAATGATGGTGCGGTCCGGCTGGCCGTCGTCGATCGGGGTGAGACAGTGGCCGTTGCCGCAGAGCCGGTCGGCGACGCGGACGAGCGAACCCTCCTGCGCCACCGCCGCCTCGACTTCGTCGGCGGAAACGCCGCAATGCTCTCCGAGAAGGCGATTGCGCAACCGCCTGATGGTGGCGCGCTCCCGGTCCGTCGCCGCCTCGATGGCGAGGTCGCACTCGGTGTCTGCGCCCATCGAACGATTGTTGAGGTTGGCCGAGCCCACGCGCAGGAACCGATCGTCGACCACCATGATCTTGGAGTGGATCATCGTGTAGGTGGACTGGCCATTCTGCTCGATCGAGGGATAGAGAAGCCGTACCCGGTCGCCCCCCGCCGCCTTGACGGTGCGCCAGAAGCGGATGCGGCCGTTGCGCATGGTGCGCCGCTCGACGAAGGAATCGTGGCTGCGCGGGGCGACCATCACCACTTCGAGCGCCGGCCGCTGGCGCAGCCGGTGGGCGAGCGCGGAGGCCACCACACCCGAAGTCATGAACTGGTTCTCGATGTAGATCATGCGCTCGGCGCGCGCGATGCTTTCGACGAACAGCGCCTCGGCTTCGCGCACCTCCTCCTCGCGATGGTAGCGCGGCTGGGTGCGGGCGATCGCGACATCGACGTCGGTGAAATCGGGTTCGAAGCTCCCCGGCCAGGGCGTGCCCTCCGGCCGAACCTCCGGTTCGCCGCCGTTGGCATGGCACCAGCGGGCGCGGGCGAGCAGCGCCAGTGCCCGCGCCGCCTCGCCGTCGACCATCATCTGAACGTCGTGGAACGGCCGGTAGGGCTCGCCCGCCGGATCGACGCGCCGGGGATTGTCGGGCTCGTGGGCGCTGGTGTCCCAGCGGCGGACCGTGAGGTCGAGGCCGCCCGAGAAGGCCAGCGCGTCATCCACCACCACCAGCTTCTGATGCTGCGAGGAGCCGAACGGCACGGTCGAATCGAGGCAGAAGGTGACCTGCGGCGGCATCTGCCAGTTGAGCGAGAGCCGCGGCAGGGGCTCGCGCTCGTGCGCGTAGACCAAGGAGTAGTCCCAGAGCAGCAGATGGATCTGCAGCTCCGGTCGTCGCTTGGCGAGTTCCGTGAGGAAACCCGCGAAACCGGTCGGAAACCCGTCCGTGGGCGGCTGCTCGCCCGCCAGCTCGGTGCGGCTGTCGATGTCCCAGCCGACGATGAAGATGGTGCGCCGCGCCTGCAGGAAGGCCTCGCGCACCGCCGCGAAGAAGGCTGCGCCATCGATCAGCACGGCCGCCCGGCGGGCGCGTTCGACCTTCCACACGGTCCGTCCGGGCTGAAAAAGCAGCGACATGGCGCCTATAACGCGGATCGCCCCGCAATGATCCGCAGTACAGAGCCAGGAACGCAGGAACGCGCACCGGCTGCGCTCGTTCATCCGCCATGATGGATTTTCTGGGCAGCCTCCTGTGGCCGGTCGTCATCGTTGTATCGACCGTGTCGATCGCGGTCGGCATCGGCGTGTTCATGGCGACGCGGAAGCTCGACTAGGGTATCTCTGCCGGACGACCCACCCGGACACCATGAATAGCCCTGACCGCCCCGCAAGCCTGACAACCGAAGACATCACGCGCTTCGGCCCCGACCCTCTCGCCCTGTTCAGCCGCAACCTCGCCTCAGTGGAGGAGCGCATCGTGCGCGCGTGCACCCGCGCCGGCCGGCCGCGCGAGACGGTGCGGCTGCTGCCGATCACCAAGACGGTACCGGCCCATATTCTGCGCTTCGCCCATGCGGCGGGCATTCGCGACTTCGGCGAGAACAAGATCCAGGAAGCGGTGGCCAAGCGCGCCGAACTCGCGGACCTCGACATCGCCTGGAGCATCGTCGGGCACCTGCAGACCAACAAGGTCAAGTACCTGACCCGCTTCGCCCGTGAATTCCACGCGCTCGACAGCGTGCGGCTGGCCGAGGCGCTCGACTCGCGCCTCGATCGCGAGGATCGCTCCCTCGACGTCTTCGTGCAGGTGAACACGTCGGGCGAGGAGAGCAAGTACGGCCTGCGACCCGCCGAGCTGCTGCCCTTCCTCGACGAACTGAGGCGATTTTCGCGCCTGAAGCCGCGCGGGCTGATGACCCTGGCGGTGTTCAGCGCCGACCTCGAGAAAGTGCGCCCCTGCTTCGAACGCCTGCGCGCCCTGCGCGACACCGCCGTCCGGCACGATCCCGCGATCCGGGAACTGTCGATGGGCATGTCGAACGATTTCGAGGAAGCGATCGTCCAGGGCGCCGACGTGGTACGCGTCGGCGAAGCGATCTTCGGCAAGCGCTCGACACCGGACGGGCACTACTGGCCAACGGCCCGATCAGGTGAATGACATGACAAATGACGGCGTGGCGATCGGCATCATTGGCGCCGGCATCATGGGCGAGCGTCTGCTCGGAGCGATCCTTCAGCAGGATTCCGCCCTGGTGCATGCGTGCGGCATCTGGGACCCCTCGCCTGACGCGATGCGGCGCATGGAGCGCAACTTCCCGAGGGTGCCGCGGATGCACGATGCGGCGGCGGTTATCGCGGCGAGCGACTGCGTCTACGTCGCCTCGCCGCCGGCGTCGCATCTCGGACACGCCCGCGCGGCACTCGCGGCGGGCAAGAGCTTCTTCGGCGAGAAGCCGCTTTCGGTCGACGTCGCCGACGCACGCGCCTTCGTGGCCGAGGCCGGCAGCCGGGGCGCCGTGAACTTTCCCTTCGCCTCATCCTTCGCCGTGGCGGCGATCCGCGACTGGATCGACAAGGGCGAGATTGGCACGCCGCGGCGCATCGACATCGAAGTGGGATTCAAGGCCTGGCCGCGTCCCTGGCAGGCCGACGCCGTGGGATGGCTCGACAAGCCCGCGCAAGGCGGCTTCACCCGCGAGGTCGTCTCGCATTTCCTCTTCCTGGCGCGGCGCCTCGGCGGGTCGCTGCAGGGTCTGAACGGCGAGGCCTGGTTTCCGGAGCCGGGGACGTCCGAACGGCGCATCGCAGGCACGTTGCGAGCCGGCGATCTGCCGGTGACGCTCTCGGGCGCCGTCGGCGGGACGGCGAAGGACGATCACAATGTCTGGATGCTGGAGGGCGACCGCGGCGCCGTGCGCCTGTGCGACTGGTCGATCGCGGAACGGCGCCTGCCCGACGGCAGCTGGCAGCCCGCGCCGGACGCCATGCCCAACGAGCGCGCCCGCCCGCTCGCCCTGAAGCGGCAGCTCGAGGGTGTGGTCCGGCTGGCGCGCGGCGAGGCCCATCACCTCGCGACGCTCGGGGAAGCGTTAAACGTCCAGGAGATCGTCGAGGGGATTCTCGCAGCCCGTTCGACTTAGCGCATCAGTCGTTCTTCCTGATGACGCTGATGCAGCCGTCGGCCTCGATGCAGGCTTCCTTGACCTGGCTGCAGTCTTCGAGACCCTGCTCCCGAAGCTGAGCCATGAGTTCGCCTTCGGTGACGTACTCCCGGCGCATGTTGCGGCGAAGCAGGCGGCCGTCCTCGATGAGCTTGACCTTCGGCCCCCGGGTCAGGCGCTCGAAGGCCGGAAACCTGAACTGCAGCCATTCGATCGAATAGCTGCACATCAGGATCACCAGCACGACGAACGCGCTTTCGCTCACCGATTGCGTCTGGGGCACCAGACCGTTTCCGGCGGCCTCGGAGACCAGCACGATCACCAGGATGTCGGAGGGTCCGATGCCGCCCAGCTGGCGCCGCAGCACCAGTCGCATCAGGGCGAATATGAGACCGTAAAGGAGCAACCCGCGCATCGCCAGGTCGGCCAGGGCGACGGTGGGCACGAACATCGACTTCCAATCGATCGACAGCAGCCAATCCAAGGAGCGCCTCCGGACAGACCTGCGGGCTTGCAGCCACGGCGCAACGCGGATGCAGAAGGCCCGTTGCGGCCGGTCCGGTACCTTCGGGTCTCAGCGAGGATAGAACGTCGATCCGTAGTCGAAGGTGATCTCCTCGCCTTTCGCGATACCTTCGATCCCGGCCACGATCCAGATCCGGCCCTCGTCACGAAGAATGAAGGCGTTGGGATTGCGGCGGCGGTGGTTGGCGCAGCGCGCCTCGTTCCCCCCGGAGGCGCCGTCGATGTTCACGTTCTTTCCCAGTTCGAAGATGCTGTCGGCACCCGCCGCGATCCGCACCAGGGCCACGCGATCGGGAATCCGCTCGCCCTTGTACTCGATGATCTTGGTACCCCATGGAATGTCCTCGGCGGCAAAGAGGCCGTCGCCGTGAATCCTCGACTTCTTGACGACTACCTTCACCGCGCGTCTCTCTCCGCTCGAGCAGGACCGCCTTAGCATTCCGGGCGATACCGGAGAATACTGCCGTCGGATCTCGTGTCCCGGGGAGAAAAGAACTCGAAAACCGACCCGTCGCTTCGGCTATTCGAGTTTGTTTGCCGTCGACGATGGCCTATGCTCGCCGCGAGTGGGGCTAGTCTATTTTCGTCATACGGTTGGGAAATTGGGATGGATCCGACCGCACTCCTCGGTGCGACGCCATCTAGAGCCGCTTTCCGGGGCAGGCGTTCCGGCGGGTTCGTGAAATGAGCGCGAGTCTCCGCAACGCCAGCCTTCGCCAACTGGCCTTCCTGGCCGGTGGATTCGTCGCCCTCGTCTGCGTCGCGCTCCTCACCCTCAGTTCCCTGCGCGAACTGGGACTGCGGCGCGAAGCGCTGAAAGCCGCCGAAGTCGACGTCGCAAACATCGCCCAATCTCTGGTCCAGCATGCCGACGATTCGTTCGAACTGGCCGACAGCCTGGTCATTGGCCTCGTCCACCGTCTGGAGACGGACGGCATCGGGCCTGGCGCCGTCCAAAGGTTGAGAGACGACATCGACCTCCGGAAGGGCACGATGGGGCGCGTCCGGGCTTTGTTCGTCTATGACGCAGCCGGCCGCTGGCTCGCGACGTCGGAGTCGGTCAATACCGCCTTGTTCAACAACAGCGATCGCGAATACTTCAAGCAGCATCGCGCATCGCCGGACAAGGGTTTGCTGATCGGCAGCCCCGTCAGGAGCCGCTCCGGCGGACAGTGGGTCATCACGGCGTCGCGCCGCTTCGATCACCCGGACGGGTCCTTTGCCGGTGTCGTGCTGGCCACTATCGACGCGAGCTACTTCGCGAACTTCTACAAGCGCTTCGACCTCGGCTCGACGGGGGTCATCAACCTGATCGACAAGAGTGGTATCATCCTGGCGCGAAGCGTCGACAATGAAACCTCGGTCGGCCGCGATATCTCGAGCACGCCGCTCATCCGCGACATGGACGCCCGCCGACCGGCGGGTCTCTACTATTTCAGGTCTCCATTCGACCAGACAATGCGCCTGAGCTACTACAGGCTGAGCGACCGCTTTCCGCTTCTCATCCTTGCGACGGAGGCAAAGGACGAGGTCCTGGCGCCCTGGCGCCAGGAGGCAATCATCCGAATGGCCCTGGTCCTCGGCCTGGTGGCATTGATTGCCAGCACGGGCATCTACCTGGTGCGCCAGTTGCTGAAGGGGCAACGCATTGCCGCGGTGCTGGCCGCCAAGGAAGCCGACTTCCGGCTGCTGGCCGAGGAGTCGAGCGACATGGTCATGCGAATCGGATTCGACGAGCGCATCATCTACGTGTCGCCCTCGTGCGTTCGCCTCCTGGGGTGGACCGCGGCTCAACTTGGCGGGACGCACGCGCTGGCAGGCGTCAACGACGAGGATCTGCCGCACGTGCGCCAAACCGTACAGGCCCTCAAACAGGGTGAGGTCGAGGAGACCCGGCTCGTCTACCGGACCCGCCAGCGGGAGGGTGGCGAAATATGGCTCGAGACCGCTCTGCGCGCGACCCGCGATCCGGTGACCGGCAAGGTCAACGGAGTCGTTGCGATCTCGCGGGACATGACCGCGCACAAGGACCTTGAGCAGAAGCTGGCGACCCTGGCGATCAAGGATGGCTTGACGGGACTAGCCAACCGCCGTCACTTCGACGACATGCTGCAACAGGAATGGCGCCGCGCCGAGCGCGACGGCACCGCTGTCTCCCTGTTGATGATGGACGTCGACAATTTCAAGAAATTCAACGACCACTATGGTCATCAGGCCGGCGATTCGTGCCTGAAGGCCGTCGCCGCGGCACTCGCCGCGGAAGCGCGCCGCCCGGGCGATCTTGCCGCCCGCTACGGCGGCGAGGAATTCGTGCTGCTGCTTCCCAATACCGACGAAGTGGGCTGTGCGCTGGTCGCAGAGCGGATCCGCCAGGCTCTGGAAACCCTGAAACTGCCGCACGCTCTGAACCCGCCCGCGAAGCGCGTGACGCTGAGCATTGGTGGTGCGACGGGCTGGCCGAACGCCGAAACCCAGAGCAACCATCCGTCGCTGATCGCCGCGGCAGACCGGGCGCTGTACGCCGCCAAAAACGCCGGTCGCGACCGCTTCGTCATGTCAGGCCAGGTCGTCGCCTGGCGGGACGCCGAGAGCGCCTGACCGAGGCACGCCCAAACATGTCGATGTCGGTCGACGTCCTCACCCTCTATCTGCTGAACTTCGTGGTCGCGTTCGTGATGGCCGGGATCTACTTCTTCTCCTGGTCCCATCATCGCGACGTCCCCAGCGTGCGCGCCTGGGCCATTGCCCTTGCGCTGGGGGCGCTGGGCTCCCTGGAACTCAGCCTGCGGACCAACAGTTCACCGCTTCCGCTGGTCATCATGGCGAACTCGCTGGTCGTCGCAGCCTACGCCACCGTGTGGATGAGCGTGCGGCGGTTCAACACCGGGGAGCCCGCCTTCAGCCGTGCCGTGATTCCCACGGTCCTGTTCGTCGTCATCTTCACCGCAGTCCTGGTGGGGGGCACCGATGTCAACGTTCGCGTCGCCCTCTGCTCGTTCGCGATCGCCGTCCTGTCGTCACTTGCCGGCTGGGAAGTCCTCCGGGCCAGGACCAGCGAACCGCTTATCAGCCGGATCCCCACGGCGCTTGCGCTTCTCATCACGGCCCTTGCCATGGTCGTGCGCATCGTCTTCTCGCTTCTCGAGGATCCGCCGCAGGAGCCGACGACGCCTTTCTACGATCCGACCCAGGGCATCACGCTCCTCGTCAATACGATCTGCGTCATCGCCATGACGCTCGGGTTCCTGATGATGGCCCACGAGCGGCTGAGGCATCATTACGAGAGCCTGGCGAGAACCGACGAGCTGACGGCCCTGCCGAACCGCCGCTTCCTCCTCGACGAAGGGAAGCGCCTGAGGAATCCGGCCTGTGTGCTCATGATCGATCTGGACCACTTTTCCGAGGTCAACCGGGAGTTCGGCCATGCCGGCGGCGACCGGGCGCTCATCGCCTTCGCGAACCTGGCACGCGGGCAACTGCGCCCCAGCGACCTGATTGCCCGCTATGGCGGCGAGGAATTCTGCGCCCTGCTGCGCGATGTCGACGAGCCGGAAGCGCGGCGGATCGCGGAACGGCTGCGCGCGTGCGTCGCCGAATTGTCGATCAATGTGGACGGCCGCCCTCTTCGCATCACCACCAGCATCGGAATGGCGCGGTTCGACGGAGACCTCGAGAGGGCGATGCGCAAGGCCGACGCTGCGCTCTACCGGGCGAAGGCTCTCGGCCGCAACCAGGTGCAGAGCGCAGGAGACGTTTGAGAGCACTGCGCTTTCTGAAGGGCGGTCAACCCTGAAGGAAGGTCAGTCTGTGGCTGTCGGCGGCCGAAATCGCCCGGCCTTCGCCATTTTCCCGATCCAGCCTGCCACCTCGTCGGCAGGCATCGGCCGGGCAATCAGAAAGCCCTGGGCGAAGTCGCAACCGATCGCCTCCAGGGCATCCCATTGCTCCTGCGTCTCGATGCCTTCGCCGGTCAGGCTCACCCCCTCGCGACTGGCAAGGGATGCCAGCATCGATGCAATGTCCCTGCCCTCCGGGTCGTTGGGCAAACGTGCCACCAGGCCACGATCCATCTTCAGATCGCTGAACGGGTAGTATTGCAGCCGTCCGAGATCGGAATAGCCTACGCCATAGTCATCCATCGATATCCCGACGCCCGCCGCACGCAAGCGCGTCAGCAGGCTGCGGGCGACGGCGGGATAGCGCGCTCTCTCCGTTTCCGTGATCTCCAGGATCAGAGAGCGCGGGTCCATTCCCCGTGCATCGAGCAGGGCGAGAATCTCGTCGGCCGTCTCCAGCGAAGTGAGCACGAGGGCCGAGATGTTCACCGACACCGAGAGAGGCAGCCCTTCCTTCTTCCAGGCCACCTGCTGGTCGACGGCGCGCGTCAGCACTTCCCATGTCAGGGTGACGATCGCACCCGATTGCTCGGCAAGGCCGATGAACTGGTCTGGCCCGATCAGGCCATGCTCGGGATGTCGCCAGCGCACCAGCGCTTCGATGCGGCTGACCACCCGGTCCGGAATCGAAACGATGGGCTGGTATTGCACCTCGATTTCATCGCTTGGGATCGCATCGAACTGGCGCGCAGCGAGTTCGTCGTGGGGAAACTGCTCCTGCTGGGCGCCCAGGGCGGACACCGTCGTGGCCACGTTGGCAAAGAAGGCAGGCTTGGCGACAACGCGGACCACGTCGAGGCCGGCGCGAATGGCGCTCCGTCGGATGATTTCGCCGTCCGCGACATCGATGGCGCCGACCAGGACGGTACGCGGGCGCCACCCGGCGTCCAGGGTGTCGATGACCAGCAGGCACTGCTCGCGCCCGAGGTCGACGTCGAGGAAGAGCCAGTCGAAATGCCGCCCCTGCAGAAAGTCCGGAAGCTCCTCCGCCGAGCGGATGGCTCGGACGGAAAAATCGAGAGCGGTCGCCCTCTCGACCAGCTCTTCCCGGAATTCATCATCACCGCTGACCATCAGGGCGCGGAACTTCTGCGGCATCAAACGGGTCCGACGGGGATTGGCCAGAAGGTGGTCGCGCGGCCACGGTCGCGAACGTATCGGACCAGGACCTCCATGTCATGGTCCCTTGCAATTCTATGGCCCATGCAACCCGCAATCGAGCACGGCCGGCTAGGAGCGTTTTGCACGGGGCGCTTCCTGGCCTGCCAGGTTCGAGAGCAACTTCAGGCTGGCCGAATAGTAGTCATCGTCATCGACGATGGCGGCGACCGGCGCCGCTCCCTTGAATTCGTCGGCCACGAACCGGGTGACCGCCGCGACGGCAGCATACCCGCCGCTGGACGAGTACGGCGCGACGGAACCGTCGTCGAGGTTGATCCAGGCCGGGGGCCGTCCTGCGAATCTCGGCGTCCGCCAGGCCGTCACGAACCGGCCGAGGCGGGAGGCCTGATTGTACCACGCCAGGTACAGGGGAATGCGAATGGCATCGAACCCGAAATACGGCTTCCAGTCGTCCGCCACCCGGAACGCGTGCTGCCCGACCAGCAGCCAGTCCGGCGGGAGCTTGTAGTCGCCGAAGGCCGCATTGTCGCAAAGCCAGAGCCCGTCGGTTTCGAGACGCCGCCATTTCCCCCGGTCGCCCGCCCCTTCGGCAAAATCGTGGATCGCGGGCCATACATAGTAGGAAAGATTGATCACATAGCGCGTGCCGCGCGCAAATCCCTGGAGGCCCGGCAGCAGGAGCAGTCGCCCCTGGAATTCGACCGTAAGCCGTTCGAGGACTGCCGACTGGATGCGCCGCGACGGCTGCAGCCAACGCGGCTCGTTCCATTTCACAGCGGCACGCATGAGCGCCCAGGCGATCAGTATGTCTCCATCGGCCGCGTTGTTCTTGTCGGGAACCGGATCGGCCGTATTGGGCGACCAGCGCCAGGAAAACAGGCCGTCGCCGCGCTGCAGGGACCTGGAGGTCCACTCCCAGATCCTCCCGAAGGCCTCCTTGTCGTCGTAGCTCTGGGCGAAGAGAAGCCCCCAGCCCTGGCTCTCGGAATGGCTGACGTTGTTGTTGCCGCTGTCGATCACCCGCCGGCCGTCGACGATGAAGCGGCGCTTGAAAGTCAGCCAGTTCTGATCGGCCCGAGCGGCCGTGGGACAGAGCGAAAGCGCCGCAAGGCCGATGCCCGCTCCAAGAAGCCGCCGGCGCGAACGATCGGTTCCCCGACCCGGGTCCATCGCTAGAGGCCGGTCCGTTCGTAGCGGAAGACCAGCGGCGGATAGGCTCCGCTGCCGCGTTCAGCAAGGCGCATGGCAAGGCCAGGCCGCGCCGCCTGCTGTGTCAGCCAGCCTTCCAGAAGCGCCTCGAGGATTGCCGCGAAGGCGGTCTGTGCCTCGGTCCCGTCGAACAACGGATAGCCGACGACGACGAACTCGAGTGCCTTCTCGGCCTCGTAGACGTCGACCTGCCCCCAATCGAGGGCCTGCAACCCGGCGTTCATCGCCGCCTTGAGTTCGGCGAGGGAGTTGGAGGCCGGGATGGCGTTTTCCCGGGCGATGGCCGAACCGGCACCGGCCAGGATGCGCAACGCCTGCTCGTCTCCGGCGACCTGGGAAAGCGCGGTCGCCAGCCCTTCCATCAGAATCCGCAAAGGTGCCGGGCAGGAGCGGCGAGCGGCGACGACCAGGGTCAATAGATCGAATGAATTGTTTGCCGGGCGGACAGCCATCGAAAGTCCGTTCTGAACCAGGGCTAGTTAAACGAGCTTTTCAGGAATAGCAGAATTGTACCCTGGTCGTACTGATAGGCGTTGTCGAAATTGGCCTTGGCGCCGATCGAAGTGCGCTCGGTCGCTGCATATTCGAAACCGAGGCGCAGGCCGAAGGCGATGCCCGTGTTGCTCTGCGCCGGGAAGATCGGCGCAAACGCCGCCGCTCCCGACGTGGCCAGGATGTTCGCCGCGTTCTGGAAGTAGTAATTCGTGGGAAAGAACAGCGACGAACTCTGCTGGATGCTCTGCACGCCGAGGGTGGCCCCGGCGCTGTAGGTGAACTTGCCGGACGTCTCCGTCCAGTCGATGGGGAACGTCAGGCTGTAGAAGCTCTGCGGGCTGAAGTAACCGCCCTGGCCGTAGGTGAAGTAGCTCAAATTCTGGTCGTAACTGAGGTAGGTCGCCGAAATGCCGACCTTGAGCTCCTGATTCTCGTCCTTGATGGGACGGAAATAGGCTCCCGCGGTGAACTCATAGGACTGATTGTTCGCCACGTTGGTGCCCATGTAGTAGCCGTAGGCGAACTTCGAATAGAGGCCGAGCGTCTGGTCGTCGTAGCTGATGATCGCCTCGCCGCCGTTGCGCGTCACCCCGCCCCAGGTCAGGCTCGTGATCGGATCGGTTACGCCGGCGTAGGACAGGACCGAATCGGTGACCGACCGGCGCGACGCTTCGAGCTTTATGTTCATCTTGTCGCCGAGAGGCTGATTCCAGGCGATGCCGCCGACGATCGTGGTGAGCGGGAAGCCGAGCGGCGTGCTGCCGACATCGAGCGTGAGACGCCCCCATTCGAGCCCCATCCCGAAGGCGATGCCCGTGGCCTGCGAGTTGTTGGGCTGCAGCACGCCGGCCAGTCCTGCGAGCGCGTTCGCGCCGTAGCGCGACAGGGTCGACGGGTCGCCACCGATGGTCCCGGCGTTGATCGTCACGGGCATGATGGTCGGCACGAGGGCGGCGTTGCCGATGGGAATGCGGGCCTTCACCGGCACGTTGATCTCGTTGATGCGGCCGAGACCCGATTCGCCGGACCGGCCGCGGAAGCCGATCCCGCCCTCGACGAGAATCGCCGTGGACTTCTTCAGCGAGGCGAGCTCGCGTTCGATCTCGCGGCTGAGCGGATCGTTGTCGCTCATCGAGCCCGAGGGCGCGCCCGGCGTGCCCGGCAATGGCGGCGGGGTCATCGCCGTCACCGAGGTGTTCGCAGTGCTCTCGCCGCCCGGCCGGCGCAACGGCACCAACGGATTCTGCGCCACCTGGACGGGCGGTGCGGCCCGCACCGGACCCGCCTGGGCCGTCAGGACGGCGGGGGTTGCCAGTGACGGCCGGTCCAGCGACATCACGTCGGCCCGGCTCGGCGCGCCGTCCGTACTCGTGACCGAAGCCTTCTTTGCGGCAACGCGTCGTTCGAATTCGGCCATGAACTCGGCCTCCGCGCTGCCGGCGGAGGGCCGCAGTGAAGCGGCTTCCGGCGCACCGGCACCGGTGTTGCCCGGCGACACGACCGCCGCCCGCTGAACGGGAGCATTGTCGACCGATGCGGGCGACGGCGGGGGAACCAGCCCGGTCTGCCCCAGACCGCGGTTGAGCTGCTGGGCCGTCTCGAGCGCGCGCTTGGCGCCCGTGTTGTCCCCCTGCGCACGCAGCAGGCGTGCCTGGACCATGTAGAGCCGCGGATTCTGCGGCTGCAGGCGCAGCGCCTCGGCCAGCCACACGTCGGCCCGCTCGTATCTCCTGAGATCGATGGCGATGTTCACCGCCTGCTGCAGCGTGTCGGCATCGGCCGGGGACGACACCATGATCCCGTCGAGAACCTGAATCGCCTGCTCGCCGAAATTCGAATCCTTGTACACCCGCGCCAGCGCCAGACGGGCGCCGACGCTGGGCGACGGACCGGAGACATAGGGCAGCAGCACGTCATAGGCCGCGGTCAGGTTCTTCTGCGTGCGCAGGCGATCGGCCTGCTGTATCGCCAGCGATTCCTGGAGGTTGGCCACGTCGCGGCCGCCGGTGTTCTTGGATATGCGCGCCAGCAGCGTGCTGGCCTCGGCGTCCTGGCCTGCCTCCGACGCCGCGTAGAACATCGTCCGCAGCGTATCGGCGCTGAGGTCCTTGCGGGCGGAGAGGCGGCGAACGACCGCCATCGCCTGCGCCCGGTCGCCGATCTTGGCCAGCGCCAGGGCGGCGTTGGCCTGCTGCGCCGGCGTCGCACTAGGGGCGTTGGCGCGCGCCGCCAGGGTGGCCCGTGCGCCGGCATCGCCCGCCTTGGCCGCGGCGATCAACTGATCGGTATCGCCGGCATTGCGGAGGTCGTTGCGCAGGGCGTTCATGCGCGCGGAACGCTGGTTGACCGGGATCCGGTCGAGCAAGGCCACGGCTTCGCCCGTGCGCGACTGCTCGGAATAGTAGACGGCCGCTGCGTAGATGCTCTCCGGCCGGCCACTGGCGACCAGCTCGTCGATCAGCGGCTGGGCTTCGGCGACCTTGCCCTGCCTTGCCAGGAGCTTTGCGAGATCGTAGCGGGTCCATGGGCTGGACGGATCCAGGCGCATGGCCTCGCGATAGAGCTGTTCGGCCCGTTCGGGCTGCGAACGCTCAAGGCCGGCCGCCTGCGTCCGCAGTCGCTGAGCGGCCTGCTGGGAACCGTCCGACTGGATGCGGGTTCGCACCGAGGGATCGAGGTTGGCCAGCAGCGGCTCGCTGCGCGTGTCGCGTCCCTGCGCCGTCAGCACCTGGTAGAGGCCCGCTTGCGCTTCCTTGTTTCCCGGATCGCGGCTGAGGGCATCGCGGAGATAGCTTTCGGCCTCCCGCTGCTTGCCCTGGCGACGCAGCAGGTCGCCCATGAGGGCCTGGGCCGTGCCGCGCTCCCTGGGGGTGCCGGCAGGTCGGCCAGGGGGCGGACGAGCTTCTCGGCCTGGGCCAGGTCTCCGCGATCGCGCAGGGCGACCGCTTCCCGGTAGGACAGCCAGAAGTTCGCCGCTTCGAGCGCCGGCGCCCAGTCGGCCGCCCGGCTCGGGGCCATCTTGATCGCCTTGTCGAGCTGGTCGCGGGCGTCGCTGAAGCGTTCCTGACGCAGACGGACGATACCGATGCCGGCGACCGCGTCGACGTTGGTGGGGTCGGCCTGCAGGACGCCTTCGAAGCGCGCCACGGCCTGGTCGTTCAGCCCCTGGTCGGAGAGCCGATAGGCTTCCGCCAAGGCGGCCCCCAGCGGGTCCTGTCGCACCGGCCGCTGAGCGTCCACGAGCTTGTCCCGCACCACCGTGTCGCCGGGAAAGCGCTGGAGATACGACTCGAAGAACGGCTTGTCCTGCGGGCCGACCGTGAGCCACAGCATGGCCTGGCGCATGGCCTCGAACGAGGCCTGTCCGACCGCCGGATCGCTGGCAAGTTCGGCAAGCAGAACAATGCCTTCACGTCGTGTCTGCTCGTTGTAGGTGAGGATGCGGGCATAGGCGAACTTGGTTCGGGAGGTCGCATAGCTGCGCTCGGCCAGCGCCTTCAGCCGAATCCTCGCCTCGTCCCAGCCGGCCCCCGTTCCCGCCAGCGTCTCGTAATACTCGACGGCGAGATCGAAGGGGGGCGGCCCGCCCCGGAAGGCCCGCTGATATTGCGCGATCGCGCGATCGTACGCGCCGGCCGCGGCAAGCCGGCGGGCCTCGGCCAGAGCCACCTCGTCGGTCTGACCCAGTGCCATCGCGCGTTCGAGCTCGGCCGCGCGCGCGTCGTTCGGATCGATCTGGCGCAGGCGCTGGATCGTGGCGCGGACCTGATCGAAGCGCTGGCTCTGCAGTTCGATCGAGCCGAGCTGGAACAACGCCTCGGTATTGTCGGGCTGGCTTTCCAGGATCTTTCGAAGTGATTGGGCGGCGAGGTCGGGGCGGTTACGCTCCCGCCACATCGACGCCTGCTCGAACAGGAGCCCGTAGATCGACGATGACGACGGCTCGACCGTCGTCGGGGGCGCCGCCAACCCCGGACTCGAAACGGACAGGACGACGGCCGCGCCGGCAAGAACACTCTTGATGGCCCCGCTACGCCCCGATCGCTCCGACCTTGCCATAGGCCCCCAAAATACGATCAGCTTCCTTCCGACGACGTCCGGGAAAGAAGCCGGTTAGCCCTGTTTGCCGAGAATCGCTCGATCGCCACGGCAAGGACCAATATAACACAAACCAAGCAAATGAATGCAGCAAGTTCAAAAGATCCGGCAAGCCATTGAATTCTCCACCAGATTGGAAGTCCACCCACGAACTTCCTGATTCCTGAGGTGTAGAACTCCCCCTTACTGCCTGACAGATAATAGAAATCGCCTTGGACGTTTGTCGCCCTCTCGGGATCGCCGAGATGATCGCTCAGATCCACCAGGGCTGCCGGCTGGGTACCCCCGACCATGACCACCAGCCGGTTGTCGTTGAGCGGCGACCAGAAGCTCGAGAGGTAACCGTAGGGCTTGCCGAGATTGGCTTTGGCAAGTTCCGGGGCGGCGCCGCGATAGTAGGGCGCGCGCGGATCGGTCGGCTGGAGCTGCCGCTGCAGGAAGGAAAGCCCCGGCGCGGCCGTCACGCTGGTCGGCGTGATATGGACCGAGTTGTGGGCCTCCCACTGCTTCAGCAGCGGCTGGTTCGACGGTAGCCCGATCACGATCAGGTCCCGGTCGGCGACCTGTTCGACCTTGCCGGCATCGACGACCACATAGCGGGACGGCGCCACGCCCGTGGCATCCGCCATCATGCCCAGCAGGTTCAGCAGCGCCTGCACCTCCTGCGGTGACGACGTCTCCGGCATCACGAACGCGGTGGTCGCGAGATCGGCATGGCGGGTGAACGGAAACCCGGCATTGGCGAACAGCGCCAGGTTGGGGAAAGCGGCAAAATGGGCGACGCGACTGAGGTCGATGGTCGAGTCGGGGTCGATGCCGGTACGGTCGCTCCAGTCGAGCATCTCGCAATCGGCATCGGCCTTCGCCCGCAGTTCGAACCGGAAATCGAGGTGGTTCTGGCTGGCGAGCTGGAACCCGGGGAGCAGCACCTGGCTGACGCGATCCTCGGCTTTTCCCGGGAACAGCCATTCCTTCAGGCGCGACAGCACCTTCAGCTTGGGTTCGAGGGGAATCTCGCCGACGGTGCGCTGGTTGAGGTCGACGAAGACACGCGAATTGCCGGGATCGACCCAGCTGTCGTCGGCACGACGGACGTGCACGTACATCTTGCCGCCCGACAGGGCGCCGAAGAACAGGTCGGGTGCCGTGCGGAACGACACCTTGGGCGTATCGAGGAGTCGGCGGCCGTTGATGGTACCTCCGTCGGCCAGTTCGCCGAGCCGCACCGGCCGATCGCTGGGAATCCATTTCGGCGCGTCGTAGGGGCGCCGCAGCGCCGGCAGCGGCTCGTTGGCGACCGACCAGCCGCCGCTCAGGCGCGTTGGGGAGGTCGCCAGGGTCCCCGCCGCCGCCTGCAGCTGCTCGGCGTCGTCACCGATGACCAGCAGGAGCTTGCTGTCGACCTGGGCAGGATTGGCGATCACCGCGACGCGCGGTCCCTCGCCCGGAATGGCCGCAACACCGGGCGGATAGTTGCCCCCCACCACGAGGACGACGGCGCTGACGGCCGGCAGGCCGGCATATTGCACGGGAAAAGTCGCCCCCTTGTTGCCCGCGACCAGGCCGAAATAGCCGGCCACCATGCCGGCCGCCTGCAGCACCCCGGGCTCAGGGTCGGCCGGCAGCACGAAGGGCAGGTTGAGCGGCAGCGGATCCTTGGGATCGGCAAACGGACGCGGCAGCGCCGCCAGGTCGTCGGCAATCGGCAACCGCGTCGTGCTGAGATAGATGAAGGTCGCCGGCTCGATGTTCACCCAGAAGGCCCTGTCGCGATCGAGCGTGCAGGCCTTGGCCCCCTGCCCCTTGAGAGTGAACCGGAAATGCAGCCGGTTGTCGGTCGACAGCAATGCCGGCGTGAAGGTGAACTCGGCGCGCGCCTTCGGTCCGCTCGCCTTGCCCAGCGAGACCGAGCCGATCGGCTCGTTGTTGAGGAACACCTGGAGGACGCCGTCGTCGCGCGCGACGGCATTGGAATAGCTGAAGACGAGGCTGATGCGCGCCGCGATGAATGCATCGTCCTGGCGGGTGGTGAAGACGATGCCGGTCTCTGCCGTGGCGCCTTCGAGATGGAGGGCCTTGCTCCGCAGGTCGCGCAGACGGATCAGCTGGCTGCGACCATCCGCGGTCCCGGTGAACATCGGATAGTTCGCCATCGGAAGCGGCGAAGGGGTCGGCAATATGTCGGGCCGGTTCGCACCGGACGGAGCGACGGGCGTCGTCGTCACGGTGGGAGCCACCGGCGGAAGGCTCGCCGGCGGCGTGGTCACGGGCGGAACCGGCGCTGACGGCGCGGGAACTGGCGCTGGCGCGGGAATCGGCACCGGCGCGGCCGGTGGAAGCGCCTGCGGTGCCGGCGGCCGCTGGGCGCCGGCCGGCACGGGCGGATTGGAACTCGGCGGGATCGTGGGCGGGACGATGGGCGTCGCGACATTGGCCGGCGGCATCGGCGTGGTCGTCGGCAATGGCGCCTGCAGCCTCGGACTTTGCGACTCCGGGGGTGGAATGATGGCGACGCCCGACGGAATGGACGGCAGGCTGGACGGCAGTTCGAATTTCGGCGTGAGCTGCGTCGGCTGCGTGAGCTGGACCGCCGGGCTGTTTGCCTGTGGCGGGAAGAAGGTCAGCGGCTGCGAGCCGGCCCCCGTCCGCGGGCCGAGATCCTGTTGTGCCGCGGCAGGAGCAATGATCGCAAGAGCCAGAACCATCGCGGCGCGACGGACCGCTGCCGACCTCACGTCGGCCTCGGCGCCGCCGGTAGCGGTTGCTGCACGGCCTCCCGGGGCCGGCGGAGATTGCGGGCCGCCATGCCGGCCAGGCCGCGGATGGCGCCGGAGAGATCGATCAACGACTTGCCGACCGTGTCGGGCGGCCGGTCGTCCCAGTTGAGCCAGGCATCGGCGCGGCCGAACACGGCACTGACGATCGTGCGCTCTTCCTCGAGGTTCGTCGGCATGAACTCGAGGCGTACCTCGCGGCCCTTGACGGCAACGACCCGTGCCGGGACGGCGGAGATGTCCTCGATCTGCTCGAAGTTGATGACGACTTCTTCGTTTACCGTCACGTCGGTCGCGAGGTCGTCCATGCGCAGCAGGCCACCGCCGAGGGAGAGATCCTCGGTGCGGCCCATCAGCGAGCGCCTGCCGTCGAAATAGAGCGCGATCGGCTGCCGACTGCGGACGCGCGGCTGGGCCCTCACCTGCCGCCTTTCGCGGCCGACCGCGAGGGCTGCGAACACGGTGAAGGCGCTGTAGAAGCACCAGAACAGGTTCATCCAGAGCACCGGCGCGTCGCCCGGGAACAGCTCGGTGAAGAGAAGACGATAGAAACCGACACCGATCGCCGCCAGCAGCACCACGGCCAGGATCATCAGCGGCCGCATGATGGGGGTGTCGTAGAGTTCCTTCTCCAGCACACCGCCCTTGCTGGTGACGTTGAAGCTACCGGCCTTGGGATTGATCAGCGCCAGCAACGTCGGTCCCATGATGTGGAACAGCAGCACGTTGTCGTAGATCTCGCCCCAGAAGGAATAGCGGTAACGCCCGTCGAGCCGCGACTGCGTCGCCAGGGTGTGGAACAGGTGCGGCCCGGCATAGGCCATGACCATCAAGGCGCTCGCCACGATGATGTTCTGGGATGTCACCAGATAGGCCACAGGCGCCGTCAGGAAGACGAAGCGCGGCACCGGGAACAGGAAGTACATCATCGCATTGAGGTAACAAATGCGCTGACCGAAGCTCAGGCCCCGCCCCAGCAGCGGATTGTCGGTGCGGAAGATCTGGATCATGCCGCGCGCCCAGCGCATGCGCTGGCCGATATGGATCGAAAGCCGCTCGGTCGCCAGGCCGGCAGCCAGCGGCCAGCGCAGATAGGCCGTGTTCCAGCCCTTGCGGTGCATGCGCAGCGACGTATGCGCGTCCTCGGTCACCGTCTCGACGGCGATGCCGCCCACCTCGTCGAGCGCCTCGCGGCTCAGCACCGCACACGAGCCGCAGAAGAAGGTCGCGTTCCAGAAGTCGTTGCCGGGCTGGATCAGGCCGTAGAAGAGCTGGCCTTCGTTGGGCACCCGGCCGAAGGTGCCGAGATTGCGCTCGAACGGATCAGGCGAATAGAAGTGATGCGGCGTCTGCAGCATGCCGAGCTTGCGGTCGCGCAGGAACCAGCCGACGGTCATCTGCAGGAACGCGCGCGTCGGGATGTGGTCGCAGTCGAAGATGGCGATCAGCTTGCCCTTGGTGATCGTCAGCGCGTGATTGATGTTGCCGGCCTTGGCGTGCTCGTTGGACGGCCGGATCAGGTAGCCGCAACCCGCCTCCTCGGCGAAGCGCTTGAACTCCGGCCGACGTCCGTCGTCGAGGATGTAGACCTTGAACTTGTCGGCGGGGTAATCCATGACCATCGCCGCCAGCACGGTCGGCTTCACGACGTCGAGGCTTTCGTTGTAGGTCGGGATATAGACGTCGACCGTCGGCCACTCCTGGACGTCGGCGGGCAGCGGCGCCGGCTGGCGGTCGAGCGGCCACAGGACCTGGAAGTAGCCGATCATCAGCACGATCCAGGCATAGACCTCGGCGGCGTAGAGGCCGTAGCCGAACATCATGTCGAACGGGTCGACGAAGCCCAGCGTCTCGGTCGTTCGCCACCACAGGTACCGGGTCGACACGAGAGCCGACAGCACGACGATGATCAGGGTCGCCATGCGGCTCTTGAAGCGGTTCACGAGTACGAAGATGAAGGCCGTGAAGACCGCGAAGATGGCCTGCGTCTGCAGATCGAACGGCGTGATGATGACGAAGGCCGCCGGCCCGAGGGCAACGAGCGCGACGAACAGGTAGAAAAGCCGCGTGGCGACCGGGACTCGCCGGTTCGGGGTTGGCTCGACAGCGCTGGGAGAGGTCATCTCTGCTCCGGTTCCATGCCGTCGAGGAGCAGTCCCTGCACCGACGCGGCCAGGCCGCGCACATCGGCTGCCGCCTTGCTCGTCGGCGCGCGATCGATCACCAGCTGCTGGTGGGCCACCGCTTCGCCGAAGCTGTCGTCATAGTTGACGATGCCGATCATCGCCTGCCCCAGCCTGCGCCGCAGCAGGGCGATGACATCGCGCGTCAGCTTGCGACGCATGTCGACGAGGTTGAAGACGTAACGCACCTGACGGCGCGATCCTTCCGGCACCGGCCCGAGGAAATTCTGCGATTCGACCGTGGACAGCAGCGACACGGAGGTGGCATCGGCCTGCAGGACGACGATGTCGAGCGTCGAGATCGACCGGGTCTGGTCGAGGAAGACCGACGGTCCCGGCGGCGTGTCGATCACCACGACGAAGCCGCGTTCCACGAACGGGGTGAGCGTATGCGCCAGCCAGTTCTCGTTGCGCGCCAGGTGATCCGAAATGGCATGGAGCTGAGCCCCGTTGACCTGCCCGAAGGGCAGGACGAGCAGATTGGTGCCTCCCGGCAGGACGCCTTCGCGAATCGAGCGCCCGTAGGCCAGGCAGTGAGCCCAGCCGCGGTCATCGGCAAGCTGTATGCCGGCATGCAGGCGCATCGAATTCTGGACATCGAGATCGACGACGAGCACCCGCAATCCGGAACGCGCCAGCACACCCGCGACGTTGATGCTGAGAGAGGTCTTGCCTACACCGCCCTTGGGCGAACAAAAGCAGACGACCGACATCACCGCGCCAGTCGGTCGAAGAGTCCGGTCAGGCTGCTGGTCGACGGCGGCGAAGCCTGCCCCCCGACAGGCTGGGTGATGACCCGGCGAATGTCCGCCAACGTTCTCTGGGATCCACGAGCCACCGGATCCGGCGACCGCCCGGCCGCAACCGAATGCTGGAAGGATTCGTCCCGCCATACCGCGCGGTTGTCGGGGGCCGGCCTGCCCATGGGCGGCGATTGATCGAAGACGTCGGCCAACAAATCGTTTCCGGAAAGGCCTCCGACCGCAAACGGCTTCTCGTCCCGATCCGACGGGGGCGGGTCCTTGCCGAAGATGGCGTCTATCAAGGGTGCCGACATTTGATCCGTCGTGCTGTCGAACTCGCGGTAGGGCGTGCCGGTACGGCCCGTTGCACTCAGGAGATGGGCGACATCGTCGTTGTTCTTGATGGCCATGTCCGTACTCCACCCGCCAAGCCTGATACACTATCGGTCGCGGCCCGTCATCTCCACAGGCACAATATAGCTAGCGAAATGTCAGGGTTAGCGCCCGCTTTTCATCCACCAGATCCGTCACCGGCCTGCAATTCGCCGAGATGTCCGGGTTCCGAATGTAATTCCCGTCCGCCGGATGCGGGCGGCGTCCGGCCTGCGGTCCGGACATGAAAAAACCGGCGGCCAGGAACGGCCGCCGGCTTCATTCACAGAAAGTCGATGCGAGAGTCGAACCCGCCCCTCTAGGCGACGGCCTTGATGGTCCTGGCGGTGATGTCGACAATCTCGTCGATCTGCGCCTTCTCGATGACCAGCGGCGGCGACATGGCGATGGCGTCGCCGGACTGGCGCACCATCAGGCCGAGTTCGAAGGCCTTGGCGAAGGCCTTGTAGCCGCGCGTGCCGACCGCGCCTTCCGGCGCCAGGTCGATGCCGCACGCCATGCCGAGGTTGCGGATGTCGGTGACGTTGGGCAGCCCCTTCAGCGAGTGGATGCCCTCCTCCCAGTACGGCGACAGCTCGGCCGACCGCGCGAACAGCTCCTCGTCGCGATAGATGTCGAGCACCGCCGAGGCCGCCGCGCAGGCCAGCGGATGCGCCGAGTAGGTGTAACCGTGGAACAGGTCGATCGCGTTCTCCGGTCCGTTCATCAGGCCGTCGAAGACGTGCTTGCGCACGAACACGCCGCCCATCGGCACGGTGGCGTTGGAGATGCCCTTGGCCACCGTCATCAGGTCCGGGATCACGCCGAACTTCTCGGCGGCGAAGCTGGTGCCGAGGCGGCCGAAGCCGGTGATGACCTCGTCGAAGATCAACAGGATGCCGTGCTTGTCGCAGATCTCGCGCAGCCGCTTCAGGTAGCCCTTCGGCGGCGGCAGGAAACCCGTGGAACCGGCGCACGGCTCGACGATCACCGCCGCGATATTGGACGCGTCATGCAGGCCCACGATGCCCTCGAGCGCATCGGCCAGGTGCGCGCCGTTCTCCGGCTCGCCCTTGGAGAAGGCGTTCTCAGGCAGGTGCGTGTGCGGCAGGTGATCGACGCCCGGCAGCATCGCGCCGAACCACTTGCGATTGTTCACCATGCCGCCGACCGAAATGCCGCCGAAGCCGACGCCGTGATAGCCGCGCTCACGACCAACGAAGCGCGTGCGGGTGCCCTGGCCGTTGGCGCGGTGATAGGCCAGCGCGATCTTCAGCGCGCTGTCGACCGCCTCGGAGCCGGAGTTGCAGTAGAAGGCGTGGTTCAGGTCGCCCGGCAGCAGGGCGGCGTGCCGCGCCGCCAGCTCGAACGCCTTGGGATGGCCCATCTGGAAAGACGGCGCATAGTCCATCTCGTCGAGCTGCTTGGCGATCGCCGCCTTGATCTCCTCGCGGCCATGGCCGGCATTGACGCACCACAGGCCGGCCGTGCCGTCGATGATCTGGCGACCCTCCGGCGTCCAGTAATGAACACCCTTCGCCCGGGCCAGCATACGCGGGTTCTTCTTGAACTGCCGGTTCGCGGTGAACGGCATGAAGAACGCTTCAAGATTGTTCGCGGCAGGCGCGCTGTTCGACGGCATCCCCATACTCCTCTGAAATCTGGAGCCCTATACTGAACCGCTTTCTATCCAGAACAAGATGATATCTGCCAACGGCGTAGTTTGCGGTAATCTGCACACAAACGGCTCGACCCGCTCATTATACTGAACACAGTAAGCACCATGGACATCACCACCGGCGAGAGACTGAAAATCGCACGCCAGCGGGCCGGGCTCTCCCAGCGCGCGCTGGCCAAGAAGGCCGGCGTCGGCAACGCCACCGTGTCCCTGATCGAGAGTGACCGGATCAACCCGTCGGTCAGCGCGCTCAAGCGGATCCTCGATGCGATCGCCATGCCTCTGTCCGACTTCTTCGCGATCGACGAGAAGGTGAGCGAGGAGAAGGTCTTCAAGGCGAGCACCCTCACCGAGATCGGCCGCGGCGGCATTTCGTTCCGGCAGATCGGCAAGGACCTGGCCGGTCGCGCCCTGCAGCTTCTCTACGAGACCTACCAGCCGGGGGCGGACACGGGAAAGATCATGCTCCGCCATGAGGGGGAGGAAGCGGGCTTCGTGATCTCCGGCCGCATCGAGCTCACGATCGGCTCGACGCTGCACATCCTCAACGCGGGCGACGCCTATTACTTCAAGAGCATCGAGCCCCATCGTTTCAGGAACGCGACGACGAAGCCCGCGGTGATCGTGAGCGCCTGCACTCCGCCGACCTTTTAGCGAGCAGAGAAAGATCTCGCGGGCCGGGCGCCACTCCGGCTGACCATGTTTGCTACCTACGCACCGTGAGGTCATGGTCGCTGCTGTCGGATATCCGCTTTGGGCGTGCCCCCGCTCAAGGTGGGCCCTCCCCGGCTCCCGTGCGTCGAGCTGCGTGTCTGCATTCCACGCCGCCGCGAGTGTCATCGCCCTTACACTTCGGGCGATGCGCCCGCCAGATGCGTTATCAACAGACGTCTAGTCTGGCGAAACGGACGAGAGGAGTGCCACCGGAAGGCCGCTCCAGAGGCGATCGAGAGGTATTTGGGACGAAAGATGGATGTCGCAGGCGCGAAGGGCATCGTAGGCTGGCTTCGCGACGTCTCCGAGGTTCACCGAGGTTCCCGACCACGCGCCGGGGCGAAAAGCGAGACCGTTCTCCGCCTGCATCATGGACGTAACGAGCCGCGGAACGACGACCAGCATCCATTGGTCACCGGCCTGGCGAACGAAGGCGACGACCGAATCGCGCGACGGTCCCTCGACCTCGACCGGACGGTAGCTTCCCTCCGCGAACAGGCGGGGCGCACGCTTGCGCAGGCCAAGGGCGCGCCGGATCAGCGCCTGCTTGATGCGGCCGTCGCGCCAGCTCGTCGTCAGCTCGGGCAAGGCCACGTCCTTCATTTTGGCACGCATCGCAAAATCGACCGGCCGGCGATTGTCGGGATCCACGAGGCTGAAGTCCCACAGGTCCGCTCCCTGGTAGATGTCCGGCACGCCGGGCACGGTGAGCTTGAGCAGGCACTGCGTCAGACCGTTCACGGCGCCGGCGGGCGCGATGCGGCGCACGAAGGACAGGAGATCGTCGAGGAGATCGGGCATTGCGTCTTCGACCATGAGCCGCAGGGTCAAGGTCCGAGCGGCCTCTTCATAGGACTCGTTGACCGCCGCCCAATCGCTTTCCAGCTTGGCCTCGCGCAGGGCCTTCTGCTGCCAGCCACAAAGACGCTCGGCGAACGCCTTACGCCCCGCCTCGTCGCCCCGGTCGAGATCGAGGGGCCAAGCGCCGACCACCATCTGCAGCAGCATTGCCTGGTCGCCCGGGGACACGAGCGACGCTTTTGGTTCGACCCAGCGCGATACGAGAGCCGCCCAGTCGGCCGCCAGTTCACTCACCGCCGCGAGCCGCGCTCGAACATCCTCACCGCGCTTGTGATCATGCGTCGCCGTCGCGAGCATCGTATGCGGATAGTCGGCTCGGCGCCGCCGCATGCGCACGTGGAAGACGTCGACGTCGAGCGAAAAAGTCTCGATGTCGAAGCCGACATCATTGCGCGACAAAAGCCGGCCGTAGCGATAGAAGCCCGTATCCTCGACCGACTTGGCCGCTATGGGAGCGCTCAGCTGCTGGAAGCGCGCCATCGCGCGCGGCCACGAGCCTCGCGTCGATTGCGGCGTCAGCATCGCCGCGAGCAACGGCGCGATCGCCCATCGGTCGGTAGCAAGACAGCTCTTCGCGGCCTTGCGGGCCACCTCGCGCAAGATCTCCGAGTCGCCGTCGGAGATGACCTCGCCCGCGCCATACGTGCGATAGACCGGCATGTGGGCCAGGAATTCGGCCAGCAGCCGGCGCAAGGTCGGTCGCGGAACCAGGTCCCCGACGATGTCCTCCCATGCCCCGGCACAGGCTTCGAGCTGGGCGGAGAAGCTCCGCGCCACGATCTCGCGCCGCGCCATGAGCTCTTCGTCTGCAAAGGTCGCCGGCCGGCCGCTGAGGCGCGTCCAGGACTTCGCGAGAACCGTTTCACCGGCCGGATCGTGTTGAAGCGCGTTGACCTCGTCCATGAAGTCGTAGCCCGTCGTGCCGTCGCAGCGCCAGTCCTGCGGCAGCGTCTCGCCCTTCAGCAGGATCTTCTCGACGACCAACCAGGCCCGGGACCGCCCATGTTCCTTTGCCAGCGCGTCGAGCCGTTCGCGCAATTGGCGGCAATAGCCGGCGGGATCGGTAAGCCCGTCGACATGGTCGATGCGGAGCCCGTCGATCACGCCTTCGGCATAGAGCCGTAGCGGCAGCGCGTGGACGGCATCGAACGCTTCCGGTCGCTCCATGCGCAGACATACGAGCTCATTGATGTCGAAGAAGCGGCGCCAGTTGATGCGATCGCCTGCCACCCGCCACGAAGCCAGCCGGTAATGCTGCCGGGCGAGCAGATTGGAAAGACTGCCACGCCCCTCGGCGCTGCCGTCGCAAAGCGGAAAGACGTTGTCGAAGTATCGCAGCTCCGGCCGACCTCTGTCGTCGGACACGACCGATAGCTCACCGGCCTCGATGACCTCCGCCAGAGGGCAGCCGAGGACGGGCAGCAGGATCTGCACTGGACCATCCTCGGTGGGCTCCCAGTCGATATCGAACCATCCCGCATGAGGGCTCGCGCGCCCTTCGCGCAGCACCTCGCGCCACCACGTGTTGCGGGTATCGGCCGCCATGTGGTTGGGCACGATGTCGAGGATCAGGCCGATGCCGACGTCGCGCAGCGCCCTGGCGAAAGAAAGCAGTCCCTTCTCGCCGCCCAGCTCCGGATTGACCGCGGTCGGATCGATCACGTCGTAGCCGTGCATCGAGCCCGGCCGGGCGGCCGCGATCGGAGAGGCATAGACATGGCTGACGCCCAACCGGGCGAAGTAGTCCACGCGAGCGGCAGCATCGGCGAAGGTGAAGCCGCGGTGGAACTGCAGGCGCAGCGTGGCGCCAGGGATCATGGCCGGCGCGCCACGATGATGGCAGCGCGACGGGCGACTGCGGGGTCATCGAAGAGTTTCGCCGCCGGAGGTTCGAGCCGTCGTCGCCAGTTGGGGTGCTGATCGATCGTGCCGGGGAGGTTCGGTTGGTCGGAAAGTCCCAGCAGATCCTCCACCGGCGCGAGCATGAGCGGCGCCGGGGAGCTGGCGACGTATCCCAATGCGGCATCGACCGCGGGCGCCGGATCGTCCGGCGCGGGCGCCGGGCCTTCCGCCGTCCCGGCGGCCGCAAAAGCCTGCCACAGGCGACGGCGGTCGCTCTGCCGTTCCGCGACCTCTCCTTCGGCCGACAGGCCGAGCGCGCTCCGGACGTCGATGTCGCAGCCACGCCACCAGCCGGCGACGGTCGGAAGGTCGTGCGTCGACGTCATCGAAACGGCATCGCGGCGCCAGCGCGTCGGCGCCCGGAAGCTGCCCCGGTTGCGTTCGAACCACATTACATCCATGCCGGCGATGCCCGTCTGGGTGAGACGGCGACGGAAGCCGCGGGGCACGGTGCCAAGGTCTTCGCCGATCACCACCGCCCCGTGACGGTGCGATTCGAGGGCAAGCAGGCGCAGGAAATCGTCCAGCGGGTATTCGAGATAAGCGCCATCCGCAGCCGACGCCCCCTCCGGCACCAGCCACAGGCGCTGCAGCCCCATGATGTGATCGATGCGGACGCCGCCGGCATAGCGCATGGCGGCCCGCACCGTCGAAAGGAACGGGTCGAAGCCGGTGGCGACCAGCGCCTGAGGCGAAAAACCCGACAGGCCCCAATCCTGTCCGGCGCGGTTGAACTCGTCGGGCGGCGCACCGATGTTCAGTCCCAGCAGCAGGTCACCTTGCCGGGACCAGGCATGGCTGCCGGCGCGGTCCATGCCGATGGCGAGGTCGCTGATCAGCCCGATCTTCATGCCCGCGTCAACAGCGGCCGTCTGGGCCGCTTCAAACGAACGCGCCGCCAGCCATTGCAGGTACTGGTGGAAGCGGATCGCGGCGCTCTCGGCAGCCACGAACGCTGCCATGTCCGCATCGTCCAGAGGCGTGAGGCCTTGACGAAACGCAGGCGGCCAGTCGCGCCAAGAGCCAAGGGCAGGCTCGCTCGCCAACCACTTGCCGTGCAGCGCCTCGAACAGCGCATGGCCCTGCAGCAGGTCACCGCCCTCGCGCACGAAAACATCGAACGCCCTCGCGAGCGCGCTCGGCCGCCAGTCTACCAGCGCCGCCTGCTCCCATGACTGGGGATCGCGTCGATGCTGAGCCACCCGCTCCGGTCCGAAGACGATCTCGGGGTCGGCGAACAATGGATTGAGGAACAGGCGACTCGATGGCGAATAGGGCCCGTACCGCCCAGGATCGGCGGCGAAGAGGCTGTGCACGGGGCTGAGCGCGATCGCATCCGCGCCATGGCGCGCGGCCCCCTCGGCCAGTTCGCGCACCGCCGTCGCGTCACCGATGCCGCCGTCGCCTGGCCGGCGCAGGCTGTAGATCTGAGCCGCGACGCCCCACAGATGTTTACCCTCGGCACGATCCTCGACCGTCACGCAGCGTGACGGGGCGACCGCAACCGTCACATGGCGATCGCCGAACTCCAGCCTGTGATAGCCGACCCGATCGAGCGCCGGGCCCACGAGCCGGTCGCCGCGCATCGAGAATCGCAGCGTCGCAACACTGCCGTCCTCATAGGTGAGCTGGCCGCGTGCAGCACCTCCCACGCGTCCGGGAAGGGTGAGGCGGCTGCCCACCTTCATCGTGACGAGCGGTGGCAGGCTCGTCGGAGGCCCGACCTTCTGCCGGCTGGCATCGATATCCGCGGACGTGGCGGTAGGAAGACCAAGGGCGTCGAGGATGCGGCGGAGGGAGACGATCGAGACCTGCTGAGGGATGCCCAGTGCATCCGTCCAGCTCTCGGCGAGGCCGGCGGCGCGGGCGAGCTGGCGGATATCGTCGTCGCTCACGGTGCCGGTACCAGGAAGGCGATCGTCGTGGCGCCAGCAACCCGGCCGCTGCGCGCCGCATCCGCGGCGCCGGCACGGGATTCGTACAGGAGATCGCCCTGCACCTCCTCGATCTGCGCGGGCGCGCGCCCGAGATTGCAGGCTAGGACCAGCGTCGCGCCGTCCCCCATTCGCCACCGCGCCACGACCGTAGACGGCTCGACGGCGGAGGCACCCAGCGATCGGGTGCCTTCGAGCCTGGGAGCCAGCGACTCACGGCGGATGGCAAGGAGCTTACGATACAGATGATGACGCGCCGTCCCGTGTTCGGCATGGGGAACGAGCCTGCTTTGCTCGAAGGTTGCCGGCTCGTTGGGATCGGGAATGCTCGACGTTCCCTCTCCCGGCGCGAACCCCCTGAACCCTGCGAACTCCCGACGGCGCCCCTCGCGAACGGCACTCGCGAGGTCGCCCGTGTGGTCCGTGAAGTAGAGAAAGGGCGACGCGGCGGCATCCTCCTCGCCCATGAAGATCATCGGTATGTGCGGGCAGAGGAGCTGCAGCGCAATCGCCGCCTCGAGCAGGTCCGGAGCGACATGCTCCGTGAGGCGATCACCGAACGGGCGGTTGCCGATCTGGTCGTGGTTCTGAAGGAACAGCACGAAAGAGGTCGGCGGAAGATCGCGGCTCGGCGTTCCGCGCGTCTCGCCGCTGCGATAGGCGGAGGGATCGCCCTGGTAAACGAAGCCCTCGGCAAGCGCACGGGCAAGCCGCTGAGCTGGCCTGTCCGCATAGTCGGCATAGTAGCCGTCGCTCTCGCCCGTCAGCAGCGCATGCAGGACATGGTGCGCATCGTCGTTCCACTGCGCGTCGAAGTCGCGACGCAGGTGATCGGCCACGTTGCCGTCGTGCTCCAGCACGAGGTGCACGTGGCGGCCGGGCTCCACCGAGCGGCGCACTTCCGCCGCCATCTCGTCCAGCCAGTCGGCCTCGGAAATCGCATGCACGGCATCGAAACGCAGCCCGTCGAAACGGTACTCGTCCAGCCAGTAGATGCTGTTCTCGGTGAAGTAGCGCCGGACTTCGGGACGGCGGAAGTCGATCGCGGCCCCCCAGGGAGTCGCGATATCGTCGCGGAAGAACTGCGGGGCGTAGGCGGGGAGGTAATTCCCGTCGGGCCCGAAGTGATTGTAGACCACGTCGAGAAACATCATCAGACCGAGACCGTGCGCCGCATCGACCAGCGCCTTCAGCTCGTCGGGCGTGCCATAGCTGCGGTCGGGCGCGAACGGCAGAACACCGTCGTAGCCCCAGTTCCGCTTCCCCGGAAAATCGTTGATCGGCATCAGCTCGACAGCCGTGACGCCAAGGTCCACCAGGATCGGCAAGGCGGCCTGGACGCCGGCGAAGCCACCGAACGCACCGGCATGCAACTCGTAGAGCACCGTCTCGTGCCACGGCCGGCCGCGCCATCCCGTGTGCCGCCACTCATAGCCGTGCGGATCGATCACGAGGCTGGGTCCGTGCACGTCGTCGGCCTGCGCGCGCGAGGCCGGATCCGGCACTGCCCGCCCGTCGGCGAGACGATAGAGATAGCGTGCGCCGGGCGCGCAGGAGAGTTCTACCTCGAACCACCCGCCGCCTAATGCCCGCATGGGCACCGGCGCCCCCCCTTCGACTTCGACGCTTACGTGGGTCTGCGCCGGCGCCCAGAAGCGGAAGCGCGTCGCACCCGACGAAAGGGGCGACGCGCCGAACGGCAGATCCCGCCTGAACTGCTTCTTCATTCTTTCGCCCTGTTGGCCAGGGCCAGCACGACACTGCGAGGTCCGACCACGATTTCCATCCCTTCCAGATCACGCTCCGGCGCATCCGCCGCGGCGCTGTCCAGCACAATGCGCGTCGGCCAGCGCGGTTCCGGCAGAAGGAAATGGCAGTCCGTCGTTCCCGCATTGAAGAAGGCGGTCAACATCGTGACCGAGCCGTCGTCATTGGGACCCACCCGCCTCAAGGCGAGGCAGCGATCCTCGGCATTGCTCCAGGCGTCGGCCGACACGATCTGACCCGAAGCATCGAACCAGGAGATGTCGGGGACGCCCTCGGCCGGGAACTCCCGGCCGTGCAGGAAATAAGGGGATCGAAGCACGGGATGGCGATGGCGCAGTGCGACGACACGCGCCACGAAGGCCGCGAGGCTCCTGCCTTCGGGCTTCTCGAGCAGACTCCAGTCGATCCACGAGGTCTCGTTGTCCTGGCAGTAGGCGTTGTTGTTGCCGTGCTGGGTGCGCCCGAGCTCGTCGCCGCCCAGCAGCATCGGCGTTCCTTGTGCGAGGAACAGCGTCGCGATCATGGCCCGCTGCAGTCGGTGCCGCGTGTCGAGGATGATGGGGTTCGTGGTCGGCCCCTCCTCGCCCCAGTTGGCGGAATGGTTTTCGCCGTGGCCGTCGTTATTGTCCTCGCCGTTCGCCTCGTTGTGGCGCTCGGCGTAACTCACCGTGTCCCGCAGGGTGAACCCGTCGTGCGAGGCGGCATAGTTGATCGACGCCCAAGGCCGCCGATGCCGCCGGTCGAAGAGGTCGCTCGATCCGGCGAGACGCGCGGCGAAGTCGGCCCGCTGGCCCGGATCGCCGCGCCAGTAGCGCCTGACGCCGTCACGGAACCGGTCGTTCCATTCGGCGAAGCCCGGCGGATGATTGCCGACCTGATAGCCGCCTGGCCCGATGTCCCACGGTTCGGAGATCAGCTTGACCTTCTGCAGCACCGGATCCTGTCGGATCGCGTCGAAGAAGCCCGATCCCGGATCGAAGCCATGCGCCTCGCGGCCGAGAGTCACGCCGAGATCGAAGCGGAAGCCGTCGACATGGAACGCCGTCACCCAGTACCGCAGCGAGTCCATGACCATCTGCAGCACGCGCGGTGTCGACAGGTTGAGCGTGTTGCCCGTGCCGGTGTCGTTGATGCAGTGCCGCGGATTGTCCGGAAGCAGGCGGTAGTAGCTCGCATTGTCGAGGCCTCGAAACGAAAGGGTCGGCCCCAGTTCGCTGCCTTCGGCGGTGTGATTGTAGACCACGTCGAGGATCAGCTCGAGCCCCGCCGCATGCAGGCGCCGGACGGCGATGCGCAGCTCGTCGAGCGTGCCGTCCGAAAGGTAGCGCGGCTCCGGCGCGAAGAAACCGATGCTGTTGTAGCCCCAGTAGTTGCGCAGGCCCCTTTCGAGCAGGGCGCGATCCTGAACGAAGGCATGGATCGGCAGCAGCTCGACGGTCGTGACGCCCAGCCGGCGCAGATGGTCGATGAACACGGGATCTGCCAATGCCGCGAAAGTCCCGCGCTCGTTGGGCCGCAGGTCCTGCCGCAGCATGCTGAGACCACGGACATGCGCTTCGTAGATGACCGTGTCGGACCAGGGGACCGCGGGAGGCCGGTCGTCGGCCCAGTTGAAGCTCTCGTCCGCCACCACCGCCTTCATGACACCGGGAGCACTGTCCCGCCGGTCGAACGACAGGTCGGCGCGCGGAGAGTTGATGCGATAGCCGTACAGTGCATCGGCATTGCGCATCTCGCCCGTCAGGCGGCGCGCATAGGGATCGAGCAGCAGTTTGTGCGGATTGAAGCGATGCCCGGCCTGCGGCTCGTAGGGTCCATAGGCGCGATAGCCGTAGACGAGGCCGGCGCGCGCGTTCGGCAGGTAGCCATGCCAGACCTCGTCGGTGCATTCCGGCAGGTCGAAGCGCGCGATCTGACGGCGGCCGGAGGGATCGAACAGGCACAGCTCGATGCGGGTCGCATGTGCCGAGAAGACCGCGAAGTTCGTGCCCAGCCCGTCCCAGGTGGCTCCGAGCGGATAGGACGTGCCCGTCAGCAGCCGTTGGGGCCAGGAAGACGTCGCCATCCTAGTCCTCGCCGCGCAGGATCACCGTCGCAAGGGGCGGCAGGGTCAGCTGAACCGACTGGGACAGCCCATGCGACGGCTGGTCGACGGCATAGACGGCGCCGTCATTGCCAAGATCGCTGCCGCCATAGAACCGGGAATCGGTGTTGGCCACCTCGCGCCAGCGGCCGGGCCTCGGCACGCCGATGCGATAGCCGTGCCGCGGGACCGGCGTCATGTTGCAGACGACCAGCAGGGGCGCACCCGACCGGGAGGTGCGGACGAAGGCAAAGACCGAGTTGGCGCGGTCGTCACCCACGATCCAGGCAAAGCCCGACGGATCGCCGTCGGAGTCATGCAGCGAGGGCTCGGCCACATAGAGATGGTTGAGATCTCGCACGAGCCGCTGGATGCCCGAATGGGCTCCGTCATCGAGCAGGTGCCAGTCGATCTCTCCGTCATGGTTCCATTCGCGCTCCTGCGCGATCTCGCAACCCATGAACAGGAGCTTCTTGCCGGGATGCGCCCACATGAAGCCGAAATAGCTGCGGAGATTCGCGAAGCGCTGCCAGCGGTCGCCAGGCATCTTGCCCAGCAGCGATCCCTTGCCGTGCACGACCTCGTCGTGGGAGATCGGCAACACGAAGCGCTCCGAGAACGCATAGACCAGCCCGAAGGTCAGCTGGTCGTGGTGATAGGCGCGATGGATGGGCTCATGCTCGATGTACTCGAGAGTGTCGTGCATCCAGCCCATGTTCCATTTGAACGAGAAGCCCAAACCGTCCGGCAACGGTGCGCTCACGCCCGGCCATGCCGTCGATTCCTCGGCGACCATGATCGCGCCGGGACAGCGCTCGGCGACCACGGCGTTTAGGTGGCGGAGGAAGTCGATCGCCTCGAGATTCTCCCTGCCCCCGTGGACGTTCGGGATCCATGCATCGGCCGGCCGGCTGTAGTCGCGATACAGCATCGAGGCCACGGCATCGACCCGCAACCCGTCGACATGGAAGCGCTCCAGCCAGTGCAGCGCGCTGGCGATCAGGAAGCCCTGAACCTCGCGCCGGCCGAAATTGTAGATGTAGGTGTTCCAGTCGTGATGGTAGCCCTCGCGCGGATCGAGATGCTCGTAGAGCGCCGTTCCATCGAAGCGCGCCAGCCCATGAGCGTCCGTGGGGAAATGCGCCGGCACCCAGTCGAGCAACACGCCGATGCCGGAGCGATGCGCGGCATCGACGAAGCGGGCGAACGACTCCGGCGGCCCGTAGATCGCGGCGGGCGCAAACAGTCCTAGCGGCTGATACCCCCAGGAGCCGCCGAACGGATGCTCCGTCACCGGTAGCAGCTCGACATGGGTGAAGCCCATCTCCTGCACGTAGGGAATCAGGCGCTCCGCCAGGAAGTCCCACAGCGGACGCTCCCCTGCCCCCGCGCCGGTTTTCCGGCGCATCCACGAGCCGGCATGGACTTCGTAGATCGAGAGGGCGGCTCTCGCCGACTGGCGCTCGGCGCGGCCGGCCATCCAGGCCGCATCGCTCCAGCGCAGTCCGGCGGCCGGTGCGGCAACCACCGAGCCCGTGGCGGGGGCCAGCTCAGCCTGTTGCGCGACCGGATCGGCCTTGTCGGGCAGGTGCACGCCGCCCGGCCCCACGATGTCGAACTTGTAGCGGGCGCCGGCACCCAGGCGCGGGATGAAGATCTCCCACACCCCCGCCGAGGGCCGCAGGCGCATCGGATGCCGGCGCCGATCCCAGGAATTGAAGTCCCCGATCACCGCAACGCGCTGGGCATTGGGCGCCCATACCGCGAATCGCACACCGTCCACCCCGTCGATCGCGGCGACGTTGGCGCCCAGCGCCTCGGCCAGCTCGAAGTGGCGGCCCTCGTTGAAGAGATGGAGGTCGAGATCGCCGAGGACCGGGCCGAAAGCGTAGGCGTCCTCCGTCTCCTGCACGGCGCCCGGCCACTGGATCCGCAAGATGTAGGCGCCGGTTCGCTCGACGGGCCCCTCGAACAGCCCGGAGCCGGCACCAGGCGTCAGGTCGCCCCATGATCGGCCATCGGTGCGACCGATCACTTCGACGGACTGGGCACCCGGTACGAACACACGAACGATTCGCCCCGCCGTGCCCTCATGCGGCCCCAGGATGGCGAATGCGTCGAGCGGGCGGCCTGCTTCCAGCGCTTCCGCCGTCTCGCGATCGAGCCTGCCCTCTCGGGTCACTGCATTCATGCGCTCTCCTGCGGTGGCGTCTCTCGCAGCAGGCGCGCGGCCAGGCGAGACAGGCCCGACAAAGGGATCGGCACCCAGGCCGGGCGGTTCGCCGCCTCGTAACAGATCTCGTAGGCGGCCTTTTCAGCGAGGAAGAAGTCGAGCAATTCGCCGCGATCCATGCCTGGCAAATCGGCCGTCGCCTCACGGTAGGCCGTGAGAAAGGCACGCTGTGCGCCTCTCCGCAGCCGTGTGACGAGTTTCAGGCGCCGCGCCAGCGGGATTCGATTCGCGATCAGGTTCTTTGGATCCAGTGTCGCCGCCGCAGCATAGTCGAACGACCGCATCAGACCCGCGACGTCCCGCATCGGGCTGGCCTTGCGACGGCGTTCCTCGAGCGGCTGCGCCGGCTCGCCCTCGAAGTCGATGATGTAGGCGTCGGCACTGGCAATCAGCACCTGACCGAGATGGAAATCGCCATGGATGCGTGTGACGATCGACTCCAGCCCGCTCTGCACGAGCTGCTGGAGCAGCGCCGTCAGTGCCTCGCGCCTATCGAGCAGGCGCTTGGCATCGGCTGTGGCGGCGTCGCTTTCCCACGTGTCGATGCCGGCGATCGCATCCAGTGCCCTGTTGAACAGGTCGAGCCCCCGCTCGGCCCATGCCGAGATATCCTCGGCGCCCGCGGTGCGCGGCTGAAAGGCTTCGTCTTCCGTCGGCCGTGCCAGCACCCGGTGCATGGCGCCGAGCTGCCGCCCGATCGTGCCGGCGAAGGCGTGGTAGTCCTCGATGTCGTCGTCGCGGGAGTCGGCGGTCGCCTCGCGGCTCGCGAGATTGTCGAGCGCGCGATTGAACTGATTGAGCGTCCAGGTCCAGGCGTCACCCTGATTGCGGACGAAAGCCTGCGCGATGGCGAGCGCGTACCGCTCGCCATCGGGTGAGATGCGGGCAACCTCGCCCAGCAACGCCGGAGAATTGGTGAAGCCGTGGCTGGTCAGGTAGCGGCTCATCTCCGCTTCGGGATGTTCTCCCGCCTGGATGCGGCGAAAGATCTTGAGCATTACGGCGTCGTCCACGACCAGCGAGCTGTTCGACTGCTCCGCCGTCAGCCAGATCACCTGCGCCTCGGCTGGCCTCTGCAGGAGTTCGATCCCGTCAGGCATGGGCTCGAACACGATCTGGCCTTCGGGGCTGTCGATCCTCGCGCCCGATGCCAGGGCAGCCAGCATCTCGCGCGCGAACTCCGGCAGCGCGAAGGCGTCGGTGAGCAGCCCGATGCGGCGTCCACGCCGCACGCGGGACAGCGCCAGCTGCGACGGAAGTGCCGCCGCCTGCTCGTCTTCCCAGCTGATCGACAAGGGCAACAGCCAGCGACTCTTCTCGTCGCCCGCCTCGACCTCGATCTCGCCCAGAAGCAGCTCCCGCCCCGATCCGGGCAGCCGGGCCAGGTAGGTGAAGCGGGACGATTTGAGCACCTTGTCCTTCGCGCCGAACCAGCGACGCTTGGCGAGGTACGGCGGCAGCGATTCGCGCTCGAGAAGCGCCGCCGAGGCCTGCACCCCGTCGCCGAGCGGTCCGCGCAGGACCACGGTCACGTAATCAGGCAAGGGTTCAGGCGCAGGCGTATGCCACGAGGGAGCCTCCGTCTCGCTTGCGAGGATGAACCAGTAAAATCCGTAGGGCGGCAAAGTCAGCAGGTAGGTCAGCTGCCCGACCGGCGGGAACAGCGAGCCGCCATTGAGTTCGACCGGCACGCGGCCGGCGAACTCGGAGAGGTCGAGCTCGACGGCCTGGGGCGTGCGCGACACATTGGCGACGCAGAGGATCACCTCACCATCGAGTTCGCGCAGGTAGGCCAGCACCTTGCGGTTCTTGGGGTAGAGGAAACGGAGCGTGCCCCGGCCGAAGGCGGCATGAGTGCGGCGCACGGCGATCATCTTCCGCGTCCAGTGCAGGATGGAATGCACGTCGCGCGTCTGTGCCTCGACGTTGACCGTCTCGTAGCCGTAGAGCGCGTCCATGATGGCCGGCAGCGCCAGCGCGGCGGGGTCGGCGCGGGAGAATCCGCCATTGCGGTCGGGCGACCATTGCATCGGCGTTCGCACGCCGTCACGATCGCCGAGACGGATATTGTCACCCATGCCGATCTCGTCGCCGTAGTAGATGACCGGGGCGCCGGGCATGGACAGCAGCAGGCAGTTCATCAGCTCGATGCGTCGCCGATCGCGCTCCAGGAGCGGCGCAAGGCGACGGCGGATGCCCAGGTTCAGGCGCGCCCGCCGATCCGTGGCATAGGTCTCCCATAGATAGTCGCGCTCGGAGTCCGTCACCATCTCGAGCGTCAGCTCGTCGTGATTGCGCAGGAAGATCGCCCACTGGCAGTTGTCGGGAATCTGCGGGGTCTGGCGCATGATGTCGGTGATCGGAAATCGATCCTCGCGTGCCAGCGCCATGTACATGCGCGGCATCAGCGGGAAGTGGAACGCCATGTGGCATTCGTCGCCCTGGCCGAAATATTCCTTGGTGTCCTCGGGCCATTGGTTGGCTTCGGCGAGCAGCATGCGGCCGGGATAGGCCCGGTCGATCTCGGCACGGATGCGCTTCAGCACCTGGTGCGTCTCGGGCAGATTCTCGTTGTTCGTACCCTCGCGCTCCACCAGATAGGGGACCGCATCGAGCCGCAGGCCGTCGATGCCCATGTCGAGCCAGAAGTGCATCACCCCCAGCACCGCTTCGAGCACGGCTGGATTGTCGAAGTTGAGATCGGGCTGATGCGCGTAGAAGCGATGCCAGTAGTAAGCCTTGGCCTCGGGATCCCATGTCCAGTTGGAGCGCAGCGAGTCGATGAAGATGACGCGCGTGCCCGCGTACTTCTGATCGCTGTCCGACCAGACGTAGAAGTCGCGCTCGGGAGAGCCCGGCGGCGCCAGACGGGCCCGCTGGAACCAGGAATGCTGGTCGGAGGTGTGATTGATCACCAGCTCGGTGATGATGCGGATCCCGAGTTTGTGCGCTTCGTCGATCAAGCGCTTCACGTCGTCGAGCGTGCCGTACTCGGGATGCACCGCCGTGTACTCGGCGATGTCGTAGCCGTCGTCGCGCCGCGGCGACGGGTAGAACGGCAGCAGCCAGATCGTATTGATGCCCAGCTCGGCGATGTAGGGGAGCCGCGATATGAGCCCCGGAAAGTCACCGATGCCGTCGTTGTCCGAGTCGAAGAACGACTTCACGTGCAGCTGGTAGATGATCGCGTCCTTGTACCACTGCGGATCGGTCGCGACCGGCAGGGTGGCGGGAGTGTCGGCGACCGGCGCGTTCATGCGGCGCTCCTGGGCGACAGGCGCCAGATGGCAAAGGGAAGGACGGACGGCTCGAGTCGGAGATGCTGGTTCTTGCCGTGCCAGCTGAAGCGATGGCCGGCCACGAGGTCCTCGACCTCGATGGCGCCGTCGTCCGGCAGCTTCCATTCCCAGAGCGGGATTTCGAATCCCGTCTCCTGGGCATGATGGGGATCGAGGCTCACCGCGACGAGGACCATGTCCGCGGCGCCCGGCATGCGCTTGCCGTAGACCAGGATCTGGTCGTTCCCCGCATTGTAGAATGTGATGCCGAGATGGCTCTGCAGCGCGGGATGCGACCGGCGCAGCCGGTTCAGCATCGTGATCTCGGCCACGATGTTGCCAGATGCCGCGAAGTCGCGCGGCCGAATCTCGTACTTCTCCGAATCGAGATACTCCTCGCGACCCGGCAGGGCGGCCGCCTCACAGAGTTCGAAGCCCGAATAGACGCCCCAAAGGCCCGACAGGGTGGCCGCGAGGACGGCACGGATCAGGAAACCGGGGCGGCCCGAGTTCTGCAGGAAGATCGGGTTGATGTCCGGCGTGTTGACGAAGAAGTGCGGCCGGAAATAGTCGGCGACCTCAGTCGTCGCCAGCTCACGCAGATAGTCGGTGATCTCCTGCTTGCCGTTGCGCCACGTGAAGTAGGTGTACGACTGGGAGAAGCCGACCTTGGCCAGGCGATACATCATCTTCGGCCTGGTGAAGGCCTCCGACAGGAACATCACGTCGGGGTGGCGGCCGCGGATGTCGCCGATCATCCAATGCCAGAACGGCAACGGCTTGGTGTGCGGGTTGTCGACGCGGAAGATGCGGACGCCCTCCTCCACCCAGTGCAGCACCACGTCGCGCAGCGCCAGCCAGAGCGACGGCACCGCGCCCTCGGCGTAGAAGTCGACATTGACGATGTCTTCGTACTTCTTCGGCGGATTCTCGGCGTACTTGATCGTGCCGTCGGGCCGGCGGCGGAACCATTCCGGATGCTCTCGCAGCCACGGATGGTCGAGCGAACATTGGATGGCGAAATCGAGCGCAATCTCGAGTCCTTGCTCCCGTGCCGCCGCCACAAGCCGGCGGAAATCCTCGGGCGTGCCGAGCTGGCGATGGATGGCATCGTGCCCGCCGTCCTCGCCACCGATCGCGTAGGGGCTGCCGACGTCATCAGGCCCCGGGGTGAGGGTATTGTTGCGCCCCTTGCGGTTGGCCTTGCCGATCGGGTGGATGGGCGGGAAGTAGAGCACGTCGAACCCCATCGCGCGTACGCGCGGCAGGGCCTCGATCACATCGTCGAACGTGCCGTGCCGCTTCGGATCGTCCGTCAGAGATCGCGGAAACAGCTCGTACCAGGACGCGAACCCGGCCTGCGGCCGCTCGACTTCAACCGCGAATGGACCCTCGTCGATCCGGAAACGACGGTCGGCGGCGGCCCCAACGATCTTGCGGGAGGCTGCCGACGTGAGAAGCGCGACCGCGGAGGCCGGCTCCGCCGCCCTGGCCTCGGCGAGCAGCGGCTTGATGCCAGGCTTCCTGATCAGTCGCTCGAGAAAGAAAGCAGCCTCGGCCAGCTCGACGGCAACATCAATGCCGGCGCGATGCTTGACCTCGAGGCCGTGCGACAGGCTGCCATACTCGTCGCGCCATGCCTCGACCGAAAAATAGTGCCGCCCGATCCGGTCCGGAGTCACCGTCGCGCGCCAGCGATCGTTGGAAATGTGCGTGAGCCTGAAGGCCTTGCGCTCGTCCTCGTCGGCCGACCACCAGAGCACTTCGGCCCCCAGCAGGTCATGCCCGTCGGCGAAGATGTCGGCCTCGATCACCAGCGGCTTTCCGACGACATGCTTGGCAGCAAACGCGCCGCCGTTCACTGCGGGCGTCACGCGCTCGATGACGATGGGCGATTGCGCTGCCGCGGCATTGACCTCGCGTTTGCCCGGCCTCTTGGCACTGCGCACGGGCCGGGTTGGCGTCACATCGAGCACGCGGATTTCTCCCGGTTGCAGGCTGACGGTTGACTGGGCGTCCTTCGCACACAGCGCCCCTCCCGCCGCCGGGGGCAGGATCGCGAGATCGAAGGGCAGCTCGCGTGCGTGGAGCAGATCGTTGTTGATGGCGATGGCTGCGCTTCGGCGCGCGCCGCGCACATCCGCACCATCCGTCCGCAGCAGGACGGAGACCGCCTCGGCTGGACTGACGAGCGCTCTCACGCTGCCGGAAATACCCCTGGAGGCAATCGCTTCGGCCAAATTGGCAGCACGCTGCAGCGCCTCGCTGTCGCTCGCGCCTTCCGGCACGAACACGCCGTCGGTCGTCGCGGCCGCGAGCATCATCGACCGCGCGACCGCGGCTCGCGACGCGGCTTGCTCGTCGAAGGGTGCTCCGGCCACGCCCAGCACGGGGGCAATCCGTCGCAGAGATTCATATTCCTCGACGAACCAGGCGGCCCGCCCATCCCACCAGGAGACCGAGGCGAACACCGCCGAAAGGCCCGCACCGACGAGCTCACCGTGCCGGGGCCAGGGTAAACCCGGCGTCCACCCCCAGAGGGCGCAGGCCGTTTTGGTCCGGACGCGATCCAGGATACCCCCCAACGCAAGCGGCGGCAGACCGTCGAGGCCCAGAAGGCGAAACCCCTGGGCGCCCGCCGTCACCAGTTCGGACATAAGCTCCGCCCACCAGTGGGCCGCAGCTTCCTCCGCGCCAGCGCGCAGCAGGACGGATGTGGCCTCGCGCCGATCGATCCGGGGATCGAGCGGATTGAGGCCGGGCATGCTTTCGTAAATGCCGGCCAGCGCGTTCGCCGACGCGCCACCCCGGGCGACGCGGTCGACGGCGACGTCCACGAACAGCGCAAGCCCGACCTTCTCGCAGGTCTGACGCAAGTGCTTGATCAGATCTGCCGGCGCGCGAACGGAGTCGAAGTTGGCAATCGACCGGTAGTGATCGAAGACAAGGAGCGGATCGTCCCCTGGGCCGAGATCAAAAACCGGACCAACGCAGATGTGATTGAAACCCGACAGCGCGGCGTTGCGTACAGCGGCTTCACAGGCAGCAAAATTGTAGTGCCGCCGCAAGTCTACATGCAGCACCTTTATCGCGCGCCCCTTCACGGTGGCAGGCACGATCGCCCCCGAGATCGAACTCTCCCTCATGGGTAGCCAACTCCGCGCCGGGAAATTGGTTCCACCTCATCGGGTACCCCGACGAACCAGAGCGGATTAGTGCACTCTCACGGAGAGCACGGTTTCGTCACACCTTACGGTGACGTCCTCGCTATCTTCTCGATCTGGCACCACGAGCACCGCAGCGGAATCGAGCCGCTGACGGGATCGGCGCGATCGGTGCGGATGACGCCGTTCAGGTTCGCTGCCAACGGGTGAGTCCGATCATAGGGCGTGCCTTCACCGCCTTCGACCCACCAGCCATGTTGGCCGAACACGGCGCCGGGTGCGAGACCCGGCACGATGGCGGCACGGGCGACGACATCACCGCCCCGCGTCCTGATGGTGACCCAGTCGCCCTGAACGATCGAACGGGCGGCGGCATCAACCGGCGAAATCTCCACGATCGGGTCGGGCACCAGCCGACGCAGCGAGGCGATGTTGCGATGCTGGCTATGGCAGTAGGCGACGCTCTTGGCACTGCCGAGGCGCAACGGGTAACCCGCTTCGGCGGGCATGAGATCGCCGACGTCGAGCGCGGGTATCGGAGGATAGCCGAAGAGCAGCAGTCGCTCCGAATAGATCTCGATCTTCCCGGTCGGGGTCGGGTAGCCGCGGGGCTGGCCGTCGTGCGCGATCGCCTGGGCATCGACCTGCGCCGCCCCCTCGACCGTGATGCCCGCCGGAGAACGGCGCAACATCTCGACGCTCAATCCGGTCTTGGCCAGGACCGCATCGTGGCCGCGGTCGGCTTCGAGATCGAACATTCGATCGCCGAGGCCAAGCCCTGCAGCGAGCCCCATCACGACGTCGGTGTCGGAGCGGGCCTCGCCGACGGGCGCGACGACGGGGGGCCGCAGTTGGACGTGGCGCAGGCCCTCGAGGCTGCCGTCGAAACCGGTCCGCAATCCTTCCCGCTCCCACGAGGTCGCGACCGGCAGGATGATGTCTGCATAGCGGGCCGTCGCATTGACGAAGAAGTCCGCGTGGACGTGGAACTCCAGTGCGGACAACGCCTTGCAAGCCGTCTCCGTATCCGGCTGCGACACCAGCAGGTTGGTGCCGAACGACATCAGCATGCGCACCGGATAGGGCGACTTCGTCAGCACCGCCTTGTAGACGTCGCGGGCCGTCACCCAACCATGAAGACCAGGACCAAGCGGCCGCTCGGCAAGACCGAGCGCCTTGTCGCGCTGCGTCGCGGGCAGCAGATCCTGGCCGGAAATATCCACGAAGGGCGCCGCGCCGCCGGGCACGTTGCCACCCTTGCGGCCATAGCTGCCGGTGAGCGCGTAGAGGATCGAGATCGCGCGATCGGTCTGCGTGGCCGTGACGCTCTGCCCGACGCCGTTCCAGGCGTAGTAGGCAACCGACCGGGCTCCGGCAATGACGTCGGCGGCCTTTGCGAGGTCGCCGGGCTCGATGCCGCTCACCTCGGCAACACGCTCCGGGGGAAAGTCCGCGGCGGCCCGCGCGAACAACTCCAGCGCGGTGTGACACAGGACGGGGCCGGACAGCGTCTGGACAGTGCCCTGCCAGCGCAGCTCGGGCGTCGCGGCAGGCGTCCAGCTTCCGTCCGTCGGATCGTAAGCCAACAGGCCGCCGCCGTTGTCGGCCTGTGAAAACAGGATGTCGGTCCGGCCATGGACCCGAAGGTCGCTCTCGCGCAGGAAACGGCCGGTGTCGGCGCGTACGAGCAGGCTCGCGTTCGTCCAGCTCGCCGCAAAGGCGCGATCGAAGCGTCCGCTCGAGACCATCAGGTTCGCCAGCCCGAGGGCAACCGCCTGGTCCGTGCCGGGGCGCACCCGCAGCCACTGGGTCGCGCGCTTTGCCATCACCGTCGGCCGCGGATCGATCACGATCATGCGCGCACCGCGCTTCAGGCCCTTCTGTATCTCGACCTGGCGCGCCAGCCAGGTGGCCGCGGGATTGTTGCCCCACAGCACGATGCAGTCGCTGTTGGCGAAATCCGGCGTCCCGATATCGTGGCCGTAGGTGAAGCGCGAGGCGTAATCCTTGTGCCAGTTACAGATTTCGGTTCCATAGACGGTGTTCGGACTGCCGTAGGCGCGGATGAATCGCTCGATCCATGAGATCGAATCCGAAATGTGCGAACCGCTGGGCGTGGTGACGGAGAAGGCAACCTGTTCGGCACCGTGCTTTGCCCGGATCTCGGTCAGGCGAGCGGAGATTTCGGCCAGAGCCTCGTCCCAGCCGATCGGCTCCCAGCCGGGATCGGGGGCGCCCTTCGGTTGTGTGCGGCGCAGCGGGCGCGTCACCCGTTCGGGATGATAAACGAGTTCCGGCGCCGCCCGTCCCTTGGGGCAAAGAGCCTGGCCCGTGGGATGATCCGGCAATGGCTCGATGCCCAGCAACCGCCCGTCTTCCACGACGGCGACACAACCGCAGCGCGACCGGCATTGCGTGCAAAAGGCTGCGATCTTCCGGGGTCCCGGCATCTGCACTCCCCTGCTCGACGTCATGAAGTCCGCGACAGGTGTCGCCACTGCACTCGTGGCGGCCGGTTCGTCATGCGGGCAACGCGCGCGGCAACTGCAGGCAAAGGCTTGCGCGCTTCCCGGCTCGCTCCCGCCAGCACCGGAAAAGCAGGAAACCCCGCACCGGGCCGCCGGGCGGGGTTCCGCGGTGTTCGCCCGCGCTACGCCTTGAGGTTTGCGGCGGCGTCCTTGCCGCGCTCGTTCACGACATCGTACGTGATCTTCTGGCCCTCGTTGAGGCCGTTCAGGCCCGCGCGCTCAACCGCGCTGATATGGACGAACACGTCCTTGCCGCCGTTGTCGGGCTGGATGAAACCGAAACCCTTGGTGGCGTTGAACCACTTAACCGTGCCTGAAGCCATCGAGCATATCCTGAATACGAGTTGTTTGCCGCGGTAGGGCGACCCCCTCTAATGCACGCCATCGGGCGCACTGGCAAGCTGGGCAGCCCTCCCAGGATCCGCCTCGTCGCATCACCCCCACCCGAGCAGAAGCGGCACAGGCTCTGCCTGCCAGCCGTGTCTTCCGGCCGCCGACGGACGGCATTCACGGTTGTCTCCGAGGGCCGCCGAGGGTTCATCCAGGGAATGTTGGTTGAATAGCGGCCACCGACCCGGCAACATGCCTGCAATTCGGACGTCACAGAAAGTGGCGCCGCATCCAGGGAGGATTTCATGTACCGACGCACCATGTCGATGGGCGCCGCATTGGCGTTGCTCGTCGCTGTCCCGGCCTTTGGCCAGGCCATTCCGAAAGAGATGTCCTGGACCGCCTACGACACCGGCTCTTCCGGTTTCAACATCGCCGTCGCGATCGGCCAGCAGTTCAAGAACGTGCTCGGCACCGACGTCCGCGTCCTGCCGTCGGGCAACGACACCGGGCGCCTGGCGCCGGTGAAGGCGAACCGTGCCGTCATCTCGCAGATGGGCATCGGCACCTACTTCGCGCAGGAGGGCGTTTTCGAGTTCGGCACCAAGAGCTGGGGGCCGCAGGCAACCCGCCTGATCATGGCGGCGACGGCGTGCAACGGGCTCGGCCTGGCCGTGGCCAAGGACACAGGTGTCAAGGAGGTCAAGGACCTCAAGGGCAAGCGCCTCGGCATCGTGGTCGGCTCGCCGGCCCTGAGCCAGGGTGTCATCGCCCTGATCGCTTTCGGCGGCCTGACCGAGAAGGACATGACGCCGGTACAGTTCTCATCGAACAACGCCATGTGGAAGGGCCTCATCAACAACGAGGTCGATGCCGTCCTGACCTCGACGATCTCGGGTCAGTCCAAGGAGGCGGACAATTCTCCGCGCGGCATCATGTTTCCGCCGATGCCGGCCAGCGACAAGGAAGGCTGGGCCCGCGTCCACAAGAAGGCGCCCTACTTCGTGCCCGTGAAGGCGACCTGCGGCGCCGGCGGCCTCTCGCCGCAAACGCCGGTCGAGATGGCGGGCTACGCCTATCCGATCTTCATGACCTACGCCGACCGCTCCGCCGACACGATCTATGCGATCACCAAGGCGATGATCGACACCTTCGACGCCTACAAGGGTGGCGCGCCGGGCGCCGAGGGCATGGCACTGTCGTTGCAGAACCTGACCTGGGTCGTGCCCTATCACGACGGCACCATCCGCGCCTTCAAGGAGAAGGGCGTGTGGACGGACGCGGCGCAGAAGCACAACGACAACCTGGTGAAGCGCCAGCAGGTCATGATCGATGCCTGGAAGGCCTATGCGACCGGCGCACCGTCGGATGACAAGGCCTTCGCGGAGGGCTGGCTGAAGGCACGCGGCGCCGCTCTCCAGAAGGCCGGGATGGACGTCGTCTTCGAATAAGGGGCGCGTTCGTCATGACCGATCAGGCCGTGCGGGTCGTCCTGGACGACCCGCACAAGACCGGTCCGGCCGAAGCCGAGACCCTGCGCACCCGCACGCTCTCCGGCGTGTGGCGGTGGCTGCTCGTGGCATTGACCGCGGTCACCATCTTTCTCTGCATCAACCAGCAGTTCACCCTGCGCTTCTTCGTCGGGTTCACGCCGCTCAACACGGAGTATTTCTACCTCCTGATCCTCTGCATGCTGCCCTTCACCTTCGTGATCTTTCCGGGCAGCGCCAGGGCCTCGGTCGACCGGGTTGCCTGGTACGACGTCGTGCTGTTCGCGGCCACGGCCATCGCCTCGTTCTACCTGATGATCAACATCCGCAAGGCCGCCGAACTCGGATGGGAGTTCGGTGATCCGCCCGAACCCGTAATCTGGGCGGGCTACCTGATGTGGATCGTGCTGATGGAGGCGCTGCGACGGACGGGCGGCTGGAGCCTGCTCCTGAGCATCTTTCCGTTCACGGTCTATCCGCTGTTCGCCGGCGCCTCGTGGCTCGGGCCGCTCAAGGGCAACCAGTCGACGCTCGAGCAGACCACCGCCTACCATATGCTCTCCACCGAAAGCCTGCTCGGCATACCGATCCAGGCCTTCGCCGATGTCGTCATCGGGTTCCTGGTGTTCGGCACGGCCCTCATGATGACCGGCGCCGGCAAGTTCTTCATCAACCTTTCGTTCGCGCTGTGCGGCACGTTCCGCGGCGGCGCCGCCAAGGTCTGCATCTTCGCCTCGGGCCTGCTCGGCATGATGTCCGGCAGCATCGTCAGCAATGTCCTCACCGCCGGCACCATGACGATACCCACCATGAAGCGGACCGGCTTCAGCCCCTCCTACTCCGGGGCCATCGAGGCCTGCGCCTCGACGGGCGCTGTGCTGGCCCCGCCGGTGATGGGCGCCACGGCCTTCGTGATGGCCCAGTTCCTCGGCACGACCTACTCCGAGGTCGCCCTCGCCGCCATCATCCCGGCCTTCCTCTTCTATGCCGGCCTGTTCATGCAGGTCGATTCATATGCCGCCCGCCGTGGCCTGAAAGGCCTGGAGCGGCGTGAGCTTCCCAGCGCCTGGCAGGCCTTCAAGGAAGGCTGGTACTACGCCTTCGTCATCGCCCTGCTGATCGTCATGCTGCTGTACTTCAAGCGCGAGAGCCATGCGCCCTTCTATGCGACGGCGCTGCTGCTGGTCCTGAACCAGTGGTCGCAACCCGGCCGATGGAAGATCGCCAACACGATCAACATCGCGATCGCCGTGCTCGCGGCCGCGGTGATGACGGTCCGCGGCGAAAGCTATCCCAAGGCGCTGGCGGCCTCCGGACCCGGTACCTTCGACGCCTGGATGAATGCGACCCTGCTGCCGGCGCTGGGCGGGATGGTGGTGTTGCTGGTGCTGAACGAGATCTGGGGGGACAAGCGCTGGGGCCTGCGCAAGTACATCTCCTTCCTCGAGGCCAACGGCCGGACCTTCGTCGAACTGGTCGGAATCCTCGCCGGCTGCGGCCTGCTGATCGGCGCCTTCTCGCTGACCGGCGTCATCGCCTCGCTGGCCAACGACCTGCTCAACCTCGCCGGCAGCAACGTCCTCCTGCTCCTGGTCATGTGCGCCTTCACCAGCCTGATCCTCGGCCTCGGGCTGACCACGACCGCCTGCTACATCTTCCTCGCCATCCTGATCGGACCGGCCCTCGAGAAGCTCGGCCTCAACAAGATGGCCGTCCACATGTTCATCTTCTACTGGGGCATGCTGTCGTCGATCACGCCGCCGGTTGCCATCGCCTCGTTTGCGGCGGCCGGCATTGCCGGCGCGCCGGCGATGAAGACGGGATGGGAATCGATGTGGGTGGGAAGCATCATCTACTTCATCCCGTTCTTCTTCGTCGCCAATCCGGCTCTGGTGCTGCAGCCGGCGGCCGGCGGCGGCATTCCCTACTTCGAGGCGATCTACCTCGCCGTCACCGCCCTCGTCGGGATCTCCTTCATCTGCGGCGGCATCCAGGGCTATCAGGTCGGCGTCGGCGATCTCCGGCGCACCGGCATGCTCGAGTGGCCCCTGCGCGTGGCGCTCGTGCTGGGCGGTCTGGTCCTGGCGACGCCCGGCGGCGGCATCATGCCCCTCAGCAATACGACGATGGAGCTCATGGCCGCCGCCATTCTCGTTCCCACCGTCCTCGTCGCGCTCCTGCTCGTCCGCCGCACTCGGATGGCCTAGGAACGGGAAGGAAGTGGGCCGAGGGCGGGCATTCTGGACGGCAGTCGCGCGCTCGGCTTTGGCGGCGATATCGCCGAGCCGCTCGGAGCAGGCAGCACGTATCGTTCCTGACCAGTGGCCCTGAAGCTGATCTACCAGCTAGTTCGCTTTTGCGGTCCCTTCCTCTGACCGTCTCTGCGGCCGCGATGCCCCACGGAACGCGTCAATTCCTGCAGCGTACCTAGACGCTGGAGCACGGGCGGCAGATAGGCTCGCCGGCTGGCCACCGGGCCGGCTTGAATGTTTGAATTCGAGCGGGACGGCGGGAGCGGTTTGCGAGGCGGCATAGAAATCTAGACGCCAGCCTGCAGGAAAGGTTCCAGCGCAACTCAAAAGAAGTGCTCCGCCGGCGCGATGGCCCCGGCTTCAAGTTTAGGAAGCGATGTTTTTGACTAGGCCCCGCGAAGGCGAAGAAATAGTAGTCACAGACCAACACGGCGACTTCTTTCATCCGAAAGCAACCGGCTCTCCCGTCGAGACGATCGCGCTCACACCCCATGTCGTCCGCGCGGTTATCAAGGCAGCGGTCTCGTCTACTGCGCACCGTCTCCGGCTTCTCGCCCGCGCTCGGAAAGATCGAGGAAGAATTCGAGCGCGCCCGCTACCGAATGCAGAAGGAGCGCCTGCGCCACCTCTTCGACGCCGGCAGGGCCGGGAAGGGCAGCGCCTTCGACGAAGCCAGCCACACCCCGCGGATATACACGAGCCGCAAGATCGATCGCATGCTCGTCAGCGAGGGCGGATGGACGCCCGACCGCTATCAGGAGTGGTTGTGGCAGACGTCCGTAACGACGCTGGTCCAGGCTTGACGACGAGCATCAGCCTGCCACGTGCCGGGCTCTACTTCACCGCCAGCAGCTCGACATCGAAGATCAGCGTCGCGTTGGGCGGAATGACTCCGCCGGCGCCGCGCGCTCCGTAGCCCAATTCCGGCGGAATGATCAGCGTCCGCTTGCCGCCGACCTTCATGCTCGCGACGCCCTCGTCCCACCCGGCGATGACGCGCTTCTTGCCGATGGGAAACTCGAAGGGCGACCCGCGGTCGACCGATGAATCGAACTTCTTGCCCTTCTCCCCGCCGTTGGAGAGCCAGCCGGTGTAGTGCATGACGCAGGTCTGCCCCTCCTTGGGGCTGGCGCCCGTGCCGACGGTCGTGTCGATGAATTTCAGGCCGGTCTGGGTGGTCATGGTTTTTCCCTGAGGTTGCGCCGCCGCCGGATAGGCGGCGGCGACAGTTGCGGTTGCGGTGGCGAGCAGGACACGGCGGGTTATTGGCATGTCATTTTTCCTTATGGAAGCAGCGACATCCCTCACATCGCCGTCATGCCGCCGTCCACAAACAGCAGCGCGCCGGTGACGTAGGAGGCATCGTCGGAGGCCAGGAACAGGATCGCGGCGGCAACCTCCTCGGCCCTGCCGGGGCGCTTCAGCATGGTGCCCTTGGCAGCGCTGGCGTTGTACTGCGCCACCGTCTCGCCCGCCGCTTCGATGCGGCGCTGATGGAATGGCGTGAAGATCGGGCCGGGACCGACGGCATTTACGCGAATGCCCTCCGGCGAGTGGTCGGCGGCGAGCGCCCGCGTCAGGCCCGCGATCGCGGCCTTGGTCGTGTCGTACTGAAGATTGCCGCCACCGGCCACGACGGAACGGACCGAGGCGACGTTGACGATGGCCCCGCCGTTGTCGCGGCGCATCAGCGGGATCGCGGCCTTGGCACAGAAGGCGTAACTCATCAGGTTGACGTTGAGAATCTCGTTCCAGCTGGCCGCGCTCGCCTCGTCGATCTTCTCGTATTTGCGGATACCGGCGTTGTTCACGAGGATATCGAGTCGCCCGAACCTGTCCGCGGCCCCGTTGACGAAGGCAAGGCAGGCGGCCTCGGTCCCGACGTCCGCCTCCGTGAACGCGACCCTGCCGCCGGCGGCCTCGAGTTCGGCCGCCACACGCTGGCCGCGTGCGCCGTCCCGATCGCAGAAGGCCACGCTTGCCCCTTCGGCCACGAAACGCCTGACCGTCGCCTCCCCGATCCCGGAGGCTCCGCCTGTCACTGCTGCGAACTTGCCGTCGAGCCTTCCCATGTCCGCTCTCTTTCATTCAATTGCGATGACGCAGGGTCTCGATACCTAGCACCTATCCGGCACGCCGGGTCTTCGTCCGGACGAAAAATTCGTCACCGGAACGTTTGCATGGCGCATCATGGCCGTCCGGAAAATTGTACCGGGACACCCCAGGCACTGCTATCCAATCCCACCTGGCTTGCTTCTCGGCCGCATCTGCTTTTTGACCCAAGGGGAACGTCGGATGAAGTCCGCTTTGTGCCGGAAACTCGGGATCGAATTTCCCCTGTTCGCTTTCAGCCATTGCCGCGACGTCGTGGCCGCGGTTTCGAATGCCGGTGGCTTCGGCGTGCTGGGCGCCGTCGCCCACACCGCGGAGAGCCTGGAAATCGATCTCAGGTGGATCGACGAGCATGTCAACGGCAAGCCCTACGGGATCGACCTGCTGATTCCCAACAAGATGGAGGACAAGGAGGGCGGGCTGACGGCGGCCGACCTCGAGGCGCGCGTGCCGCCCGAGCATCGCCGGCACGTCGCCGGCCTGCTCGCCCGGCACGGCATCGATACCGCCGATCTGTGGTCCGCCGGGCAAGGCGTCCACGACTATACGGACAACATGCGCGAAGGCGGCGCGGCGCGGCTCCTCGATGTCGCCTTCAGCCATCCCATCAAGCTGTTCGTGAATGCGCTCGGCGTGCCGCCGCCGTCGATCATGGCCCGGGCGCGCGACAAGGGCATCCTGGTGGGCGCTCTCACCGGCGCCAAGGAACATGCGATCAAACATGCCAAGGCAGGGGTCGACATTCTCGTGGTCGCCGGCACCGAGGCGGGCGGGCACTGTGGCGAGGTCTCGACGATGGTGCTCGTGCCCGAGGTGCTGCAGGCCGTTGCGGCCTACAAGGACATCGACGTGCTGGCGGCCGGTGGCATCGCGACCGGGCGGCAGATGGCAGCATGCATGGCCATGGGCGCCGCCGGCGCCTGGACGGCCTCGGTCTGGTTGACGACGGCGGAGGCCGAGACCACCCCGACGGTGAAGAAGAAAATGCTGGCCGCGACCTCGCGCGATACCGTGCGGTCGCGCAGCCGGACGGGCAAGCCGACGCGGCAGCTCAAGTCGGCCTGGACCGACGGCTGGCACGGCGACCAAGCGCCCGATCCGCTGCCGATGCCGCTCCAGGGGCTCATCAGCCGGCCGGCGCTGGCAAAAATCGACAAGCTTGCCGCCAGCGGACACGAGGGCGCCCAGCGTCTCGCCACCTACTACGTTGGCCAAGCGGTCGGCCTCATGAACACCGAACAGTCGGCGCGATCGGTCGTCTACGATTTCATGAAGGACTACGCCGAAGCCGCGGAGCGTCTGGCGGGCACGCTCGAAGACTAGGCGTGTAGTCCCGGGAGGGGGATAACTTTCGCCGCTGGGCCGTGGCGACCTGCCGTGCCGAGGTGAAGCACCGCGGCGCTGACTTCGCCCGCATCGAGCGCGAGCAGGGCCTTTCCTTCGACCGCAACGAAGACGCCCGCTGCGAAGAGCGCGGCCAGTACCTCCATGAGGGCCGGGCAGCCACGGCGCTGATCTGGCTTTCACACCTCCAGACCCACGAGAGCCTGAAGAACTGCCCCTTCAACAGGAAGCCGTGGCGCAAGTGGGCCCCGGCCGACCGCAAGTCATGGCTCGCCCGCCGCCGCTACCTGTGGAGCGCCTACGACGTAGCTCGCGACGCCTACAGCGAGGCCGACGAAGAGCGCACGCTTGCGGCAGTCGGCGCCGCACAGCAGCGCATCCTGATGGCGCACACGCTCGACCCGGAAGGCAACGCCATCAAGCTGAAGGTCATCGCGGAACACGCCGATCGCAGCCCCGGCCTGCTGGACAGAATCATCGAGGACCTGAGCCAGCCTCACCCGGCCCCGTCCCCGGTCGAGTTCTGCCGGGCCATTTCCGTGGCCGCTCCACCGCACACCGAGGAATGCGGTGAGATCAAGTCGAAGGCCGGCTTGGCGGATGCCCTGATCCCCTGATCGGCCACTACACCATCGCCGACGCAGTCTGCGCGATTGCCATGCTCCACATTGCCTATACGAGCCTCGGCGGCGAGCGGCGACGATCCGACGTTCGCAACGCTGACGCTCCTGGAGGACTTCGCTTGCGGCGCCGACGCAGCCGACGCCGACTCGGCTGCAGCACGCGCCCACCTCAACTCGAGGTCCCAGAACACGGACGATGGTTGGGATCTCGGGTCCGACAACATGGCGGCGGCGACACGACAGGCGCGCTTCGACCTACGGTCGATGCGCAAAGGCACCTTCGATGCGAGGGTGCTCGGCGGCACCTTCGAAGCCTATGCGAAGCGCACTGGCTGGCGCGAGGAGGCCGGCGAATACCTGCCGGTCGCGGCCGAGTAGCAGGGCGCATCGTGCCCCTGCCGTCCCTGCACTTCGCGAAGAGGCCTGTTCCTGGCCTCTTCGAAGCTTGCTCGGGCTCAGCGTGGCTTACCCGTATCGGGGTCCACCTCCCGTTGCTCTGCCTTGACGATGCAGTAGCCACCTACAGCGCTGCCTTGGACGCCCCCTTCAGCATGCCAGCTGCAGGTCAACAAGTACGTATCCCAAGCGGTTGTCTCGACGCCGTAAATGTTGGTGCCGGTGAACTTGGCATCGGCCGACCCGATCAATTTCCACCCGTATGGCACCTGATACCTCAGGGAGATGCGCCATTTCTCGAAGGGGCCGACGACCTCATCGCGATATTCGGTCCAGCAGGCATCGTTGAAGCAATTCAGTGGAATCGCCCCGGCGCCTGTGGCGGCAAGCCTGAGCATGTGCGGTACGGGACCGGGGTCCGTCTTGGTGCAAGCCGTGAGCGCTCCAAAGACAAGAAGGACACTCGCATAGCGCATCGTCTCTCCCAGGCGCAGGGCGCACCCTCCTCTATTCGCCGCTATGATACATGAAAGCCGTCCGAGACTGGCCGGCTCTGAAGGGGCCGCCGCCGACGCCTGCCATGAGACCCCGGTGACAGCTCGCGAAGTCATCCCGCTGGGCGAGTGTGGCCTGCTTACCTGCAAGAACGCCATGCGCTACTGCGGGCAACTCGGTGACGAGCGCTTCGACCGCGAAGTGGCGCCTTGCTGCCGGCCCCGCCTCATCGGCCAGAAGCGATTCTACCTGCGCGAGGATCTGGACACCGGGACTCGCAGCCTGCCCGTTGACCGGCTGGGCGGCACGCCGCAGGCTGCAACCTGGGGACGATTGGGAAAATCTCCGCAATGACCTTCGTAGAAATCAGCGGCATCAAGCTCGTCCGGGCTAACGTGTCCATCTACCGCTATCACCGGGCGACCGGGAAGCGGATCGCCGCCAATCCCGACACGCATCCCGAGGTCTTCTTCGCCGAGGTGAAGCTGCTGGAGGCCGAGGCGATGGCCGGGGTCAGCGCCAAGCTCGATCCCCTGCCCGCTCACTTGGGCGGCCTGTTCGCGCTCTATCGCGCCTCGCCCGAGTTCACCCAGCTCGAGAAGGTCACCCAGGGCGGCTATCAGCGCGCCATGGACGCCCTCAAGACCTTCGACGCCAAGGTTCTGATCAACATCGACCAGCTGTGGATTTTGAAGGTCCGGGACGAGGTCTACGCCGCCCGTGGGCGCTGGCTCGCCAACCAGGTCGTCGCCGTCCTCTCGATCGTGCTGGGCTGGGGCGTGCCTCACGGCATCGTCGCCACGAATGCCGCCAAGGGCGTGCCGAAGATTGGGCGCCCTAAGAAGCTGGGCGTTGCCAATAAGGCGTGGCGACCAGAAGAGGTCGATGCCTTCTTCAAGGCTACCCATGATCTGCAAGGAGGCGGCAGCGGCCTGAGGAAGACCGTCGCCCTCGCCTACTACGGCGGGCTTCGGAAGGAGGACGTCGTCCGCGTCCCCAAGACCGCCCGTTCAGGTGGCTCGATCGATCTCGACATGATGGACAAGAACGAGAAGGAGCTGAGCATCTTCGAAGCCAAGCGCCTGACCGCGATCCTGAATGAGCCCGACCAGATCCAGATGGGCCGCGCCGCCCAGCGCAATGGCCACAAGGTCGGCCACAGGTTGGTCCTCAATCGGCTGGGCCAGCCCTACTCGACGGATGGGCTCGATTCCCCATTCAACCGGATCAAGCGTCGGCTCGTGAAGGAGGGCGAGATCCGGCCGGGCCTTACTCTTCACGGCCTACGAAAGAGCCTCGGTAAGGCGGCTGCGGACGCAGGCTTCAGCGAGAACGATATCGCCGGCGCGCTCGGCCAGGCCGGTCCGGCCAGCGCCCGCGTCTACACGCAGGACGCGGCTCGAAATCAGGGTGCGTTGCGTGTCCTCAAGGCCTTGAGCAAGCGCAAATGAGCAGAGGCGGACAACGCTGGAAATTATCCAGTATGGCGGCCCTCTGTTTCGCCTGCATCGCGATCGTCACCTGGCACGGCAGCGCCGTCTCTCGAAGTGTCGTCCCGGACGAGAAGCCGCTGGAGCCGATGCCTAATGGCGACAGCCTTGCGCTTCTGGTCAAAAAAATCGCCAAGGAGGGCCTGCTGACCGATCCGGTCAAACTTGCCAGCGCACTAGACATGGAAGTGGAATTCAAGACCAAGGTAGCCGACATCCGCCACACGCCATGCAACGAAGGAGGCCGCCAACGACAAACCACGGTGACGACCGCGACCTTTGGTGCTTCCTGGTATCGGACCACCCCCGAGGGTGTGCGAGACATGAAGGTGCATCAGTTCATGTCGGACAAAGTCTACGTCGCAAGTACGCCTAGGCTATCCTACGACCTGTACCGAACAAGCCTGTGCAATTCCGCCTATGAGGAGGTCGATGCCTCGCTGACATTCGGAGACGTCTCGGCCTATTCGTGCTTCACACCAGAGCGTCTGCGACGGCTGATCGGAACGACCTACCACTTGCAGCACCACGGCATTGCCGGATCGAGCTACTTGCCGCCTCCAAGGGTCGACGACGGGGCATCACTAGTGTTCACCTTCCAGATGGGCGCTCCCTGCGCCGTCAACGTCACGATCCGCCAGAACACGCGGGACGGCCTCCGGCACCAGCGCGCCTTCATGAAATGGCGCAGCTGCTACGATCGAGCCCGTCTCGAATATTGCACGGCACATCCTGGAACCGACGGCGACAGTAAGCAGCGAATGGATGCGCACGGTCGATCTGTCTGCGGCGACGGCTGGGATGCTTACCTCGACCGGGAGCCGTTCACAGACGAGCCTGCGCCGCCTTACGAAGTCGTCGACGATCCTTGCGGTGCTGAGCGGTAAATGGGGCGACAGAGGCCGCCGAGAGAACGTGAACAGAACGAGATCTTGGAAAAACGGTGCGAAAAGACTCGGAAAAACGTCCTTCTGAGCACTCGATTTTGAAGCCAACGGCAGGGGCCTAAAACGTTGGCCTGCTTGAATTTGAAACGAATGGTGCCCAGGGGCGGAGTCGAACCACCGACACTGCGATTTTCAGTCGCATGCTCTACCAACTGAGCTACCTGGGCACATCGTTCGTTGGCGGCCGGGCTTATAGGACGGGCTAGCCCCGCTGTCCAGACGCGCCGCCGCCCCTCTCGTCGAGGTCTTCGTCGCCAGGCGCCTCGTCGGTCGGCACGCGATAGCCTTCCTTCAGCCAGCGGCCGAGGTCGATGTCGGCGCAGCGCTTGCGGCAGAACGGCTTGTACTTGGGGTCCGCGGGCTTCCCGCAGATCGGGCATTTCGCTTCGATGCGCACGGCGCGCAGCGGCGGGGATCGGTCAGTCATCGCTCTTTTCCAGCGCTTCGAGCTGGGCCGCCAGGGTCGGGCCGCGCCGGGCGCGGGTCAACTCGAACAGGCCGAGCCGGGTGAAACCGTAGATCTGGGTGGGCACCGGGTCGTTCGCCAGATGCTCGGCCAGCACCGCCTGGACCTTGTCGCGGTCGTAGGCGCTGCGCATCGTCACGAAGTCGATCACCACCGCGCCGGCGATGTTACGCAGCCTCAGCTGCTGGGCGATCGCCGGCGCCGCCTCCAGGTTGACGTCGACCGGCCGGCGCGGCGCGCGGCCCTGGCGGCCGCCGGCACCGGCACTGTCGACGTCCACGGCGCACAGCGTCTCGCCGGGCTCGAACAGCACCTCGACGCCGCTCTGCAGGACGATTCGCGGGGCCAGCGCGGTGTCGATCTGCCCCGCAACGTCGTCGATGTCGAAGGCGGGCATCGTTCCGTTGTGCCAGCGGACGCGGATCTTCTCGCCCAGCCGGTCCATCCTGTCCTGCAGCGTGCGCGCCAGGGCGCGGTCGTCGAGGATCACCTCTTCGAGGCCGGCGCCATGATCGCGCAAGGCCCGCGCGATCGGATCGCGCTCGCCCGGGATGCGCGACGACAGGTCGGCCGGCGGCTCGACGTCGAGCGCCAGGCGCCGGATCTTCTCCCACCGTTCGAGCACGCGCGTGGCGTCGACCTGCAGCACCTCGGCGGTGGCGCCCGCCGCGGCGGTGCGCAGCACGATTCCGCCGTCCAGCAGACCCTCGACGTGGCCGCGCAGGCGGTCGCGCTCCAGTTCTCCCTCGATGCGACGAGAGAACGTCACGCCTGCCCCGTTGGGATGGTAGACGAGATAGCGGCCGCTGATGGCGATGTTCATCGACAGGCGCGGACCTTTGTCGCCCTCGCCATCGTTACGTACCTGCACGAGGACCGGGGCACCGAGCGGCGGCCAGCCGTCACTGCCCGAGAGGTCCTCGGCCCGCAGGAAACCGGCGCGCTCGATGCCGATGTCGACAAAGGCCGCATCGAGATCGGGCATCACCCGCTCCAGGCGGCCGAGGAAGATGCTCTCGACCCTGGAAGGCCGGTCGCGGCGAACGACCTGAAGCTCCATCAGCCGGCCTTCGGCAACCAGCGCCATCAGGAACGCCGTGGGCAGCACATGGCAGACGAGCCGATCGACGCGGCTCATGATGCAGCCTTCAGGAGCGCCACGGTTTCGAACAGCGGCAATCCCACGACGTTGCTGTAGGAGCCGGACAGGAACGCGACGAAGGACGCGGCCCGGCCCTGGATGGCATAGCCGCCGGCCTTGCCCTGCCACTCGCCGCTCGCGAGATAGGCATTTATCTCGGCCGACTCGAGGCGCTTGAAGCGCACGATCGTCTCGACGAGGCGTGTACGCACACGGCCGTCGGGACCGGCCACGGCGACGCCGCCCAGCACGCGATGACGGCGGCCCGATAATTTCGCGAGGCAATCGCGCGCCTCGGCCTCTTCTTCCGTCTTCGGCAGGATGCGGCGACCGCAGACCACGACGCTGTCGGCCGCCAGCACGAGGGCGCCGGCGTGGCGCTCCTTCACGACGGCGAGCTTCGCCTGCGCCATCCGCAGCGCATAGGCACGCGGCAGTTCGCCCGCCCGGGGCGTTTCGTCGATGTCGGCAGGATCGATCGTCGCGGGCTCGAGTCCGACCTGTCGCAACAGGTCGAGCCGTCGCGGAGACGCGGAGGCCAGTACGAGCGGGGGGATCGGCGAGGCGCGCAACGCCTACTTGAAGCGGAAGGTGATGCGGCCCTTGGTCAGGTCGTATGGCGTCATCTCGACGGTGACGCGGTCGCCTGCCAGAACGCGGATGCGGTTCTTGCGCATCTTGCCCGAGGTGTGGGCGAGAATGACGTGGTCGTTGTCGAGCTTCACCCGGAACATTGCATTGGGCAGCAACTCGGCCACGACGCCTGTAAACTCGATCAAGTCTTCTTTGGCCATCCGGCCTCCGGCTGGGGTGAATTTCTGGGAAAGCGGGCGGAAAATGAGCCGCAGGAGGGGGTAAGTCAATGGCGGCGCAAGCAGCGGCGGGGACGGCCGGCCTTCTCACGGGAGCCTGCCTCCCCTATACAGGGCACGGCTATGGACGCCCGGGAAAGAAGGACCAGCAGAAGATGAAATCAACGTGCATGTCCGGCCTCGTGGCCGCCCTGCTCCTTACACCGGCACTTGCCATCGCCCAGCCATCACCGGCCCCTGCGGCAGCCCCCAACGCCATCACCCATCCGGCCCAGAAGACGATCGGCAAGCCGGCCAAGCGGCAGTATTCGACGGCCCTGATCGTCATCAACTCCCGCGCCGCGAAGCTCGACGGCCAGAAGCTGGTCCTGGACGGCGTGCTGCCGACGGCCACCCTGTTCACCAGCCGGCCGAAGCGCTCTGTCGGCCACATGGTGACGCCGGACATGGTCGACATCTGGCGCACCGGCAGCTTCGCCAAGGATCCGCCGAACGCCACGGTCTCGGTCTTCCACAAGGACGGCGGCAACGTGTCGGACCTGGTCGTGACCCTGAAGACCGCCAAGCTCGAGGGCGAGAAGCTCACCTTCGACGTCGACGTGCTGGAAGGCAGCCTCGGCGCCGCCGACGGTCCGGCCTCGGTGTTCATCGACACGATCTGGTTCGGCATCGGCTCGCACGGCGCCCAGTACTACGGCCAGAGCCAGACGACCGGCGGCGAGACGCCGGCGATCGGCGATCCGGACGGCACGAGCACGTTCAGCGGCTGGTCCAATCCCTCGCCGACGCACCCCGTCAATCCATATGGCGGCGGTTATGCCGGCGGCGGCGGCTATAACAGCGGTGCCGGCGCACCGCCTCCGCCTGACATCGATCCGCGCTATCAGCAGCGCTACAACGCGCCCAGCTGCGGCAAGCCGCCCCTCCTGCCCTGCTACTGAGCCGCACGGTGACCCTCATGAAGACCTTCAGATTCTCCCTCGCCGTCGCGACCGCCGCCGCAACGCTCGGCCTCGCCTTCGGCGCCAGTGCGCAGACCCAACCGGCCGCGCCCTCCTCCTCCTCGGTACAGGGCCTGCCCAAGGTCGTCGGCGCGGCGCGCCACCCGCGCCTCATCCCCTCGATGTTCGTGCTGAACGCCCGCAGCGCCAAGCTGCAGGACAACAAGCTGATCCTCGACGGCATCGCGCCGAGCGTCATCGTGTTCGCCGACCGCCCGGTCCGTTCGGCCGGCCACGCGATGCTGCCGCACGTGCTCGAGGAGTGGACGCTGAAGGCGCCCAATTCGTTCGCCAAGGATCCGCCCAATGCCACGGTGTCGGTGCTGAACAAGTCGAAGGCCAGCGTCGTCGATGCGGTCGTCACGCTGAAGTCGCCGAAGCTCGAGGGCGACAAGCTCACCTTCGACGTCGACGTTCTCGAGGGCGACCTCGCGGGCGGCGACGGCGGCGCCTCGGTGTTCATGGACCTCGTCAACCTGCCGGCACGCCATCACAGCCCGCATCGCGCGGCCTGGTACGCGGGTGCCGACAGCGCGCGCTGACACCGTCCTTACAAGAGCAGGTGTGAAGCGGGAGGCTCGCGTGCAGGCATGCGCGTGCGCCCGCCTCAATCCACGCACGATCCGGTCCGGAAATGCTCCCGGGCGAAGACGCTCCAGTGTGGCGGCGCTTCGCACCTGAGGAGAAATATCATGAACCGGACATTACTCGCATTCTCACTGGTCAGCGCCGCGGTACTCGCGACGAACGCAGTCCAGGCGCAGGGCATGCCCACCGGCCGCGAACCCGGTACGGAACCCAACAACGTCCATACGCCGACGACGGCGCCCAACTGGACCCCGACGGCCGAGGGCGCCATCGCGCGACAGCAGATCCACGATGCGGGCTACACCGGCGTCACCATGCTGTCGCGCAACAGCGACGGAAGCTGGCAGGGGCAGGCTCTCAAGGGCGAGACCTACTATATGATCAAGGTCGACCCCGCGGGGCACGTCGCACAGCGGTAGGCAGAGACCGTCAGACCGAAGGTGTGATCGGTGCTCCGAAGCGCGCCTTCAGTCGGACCAGGACCTGGTCGCGGGTATGACGGTAGGCATCGAGCCGCGTCTCCCGCGATCCTTCCACGGCGCTGGGGTCGGGCATCGGCCAGTACTCGACCTCGGTCGCCGTCCCGCGCGTGAACTCCAGTGCGCTGTGATGCGCTTCCGGCGACAGGGTGACGATCAGCTCGAACGATGCGGCGTCGACGTCGTCGAACGTCTTGGCATGGTGGCGGTGGACGTCGATGTCGATCTCGTCCAGCGCGGCGACCGCGAACCCGTCGACCTCGCTCGCGCGCACGCCCACCGAATCGATATAGACCCTGTGACCGTAGAGTCGTTTGGCCAGCGCCTCGGCCATCGGCGACCGGACGGAGTTCTCGCTGCAGGCGAAGAGCAGGCTGGACGGCAGTCCGATCATCGCCCCAGCCCGCTCACGATTTGATGTGCAGGGCGCAGATCAGCGTGAACAGCCGCCGGGCCGTGTCGTGGTCGACTTCGATCTTGCCCTCGAGCCGCTCGCGCAGCAGGTCCGAGCCCTCATCGTGCAGGCCGCGCCGGCCCATGTCGAGTGCTTCGATCTGCGACGGGCCGAGCTTCTTGATGGCGGCGTAGTAGCTCTCGCAGATCAGGAAGTAGTCCTTCACGACCTTGCGGAACGGGGTCAGCGACAGGACGATGTCGCGTAGCTTCTCGTCGGCCTCATTGCGCACGTCGAACACCAGCCGCTGCTCGAAGATGCCGATGCGCAGGCGATAGGGTCCGGGCTGGCCGCCGACCAGGCAGAAATCGTTCTCCTCGATGAGGTCAAACAGCGCGACGGCACGCTCGTGCTCGACCTCGGGCGCCCGGCGGGCGACCGAGTCCTCGTCCAGCACGACATCGACGATGCGCCGCGTCTTGTCGGTCGTCCCGGCCGGCATCGCTAGCGTCCCAGCCGGAGCGAAACCGAACGGCCATGGGCGCCGAGCCCTTCAGCTTCGGCGAGCGCCACGGCGGATGGGCCGAGGGCGGCCAGCGACTGCGGCGTACAGGCGACCAGCGACGTCCGCTTCAGGAAGTCGTAAACACCCAACCCGCCGGAGAAACGAGCGGCGCGCGAGGTCGGCAGCACATGGTTGGTGCCGGCGACATAGTCGCCGATCGCCTCGGGCGTGTGACGGCCGAGGAAGATCGCGCCGGCATGACGGATCTTCTGCGATAGCGCCTCGGCCGGCGCCATCTCCATCGCCAGCTCGACATGCTCGGCGGCGATGGCGTCGACGATGGGCGGGACAGCCGAGAAGTCCGGCACCAGGATCACGGCACCGTTGTCGCGCCAGCTCGCCGCGGCGATCTCGGCACGGGCAAGCGTCTTCAGCTCGGCCTCGACAGCGCGCAGCACGGCGTCGGCGAAGGCCGCATCGTCGGCGATCAGCACCGATTGCGAGGACGGGTCGTGTTCCGCCTGCGACAGCAGGTCGGCGGCAATCCAGGCCGGATCGTTATGGCGGTCGGCCACAACGAGGATCTCGGAGGGGCCGGCGATCAGGTCGATGCCGACCTGGCCGAACACTCGACGCTTGGCGGCGGCGACATAGGCATTGCCCGGCCCGGTGATCTTGTCGACCGGCCGGATCGATTGCGTGCCGTAGGCCAGTGCCGCCACCGCCTGCGCGCCGCCAATGCGCCAGATCTCGTCGGCGCCGGCGATCTGGGCCGCCAGCATGACCAATGGATTGAGGGTACCGCCGGGCGTCGGGACCACCATGACGATGCGGCCCACGCCTGCGACCTTGGCTGGCATGATGTTCATCAGCACCGAGGACGGATAGGCCGCCGTGCCGCCCGGCACGTAGACACCGGCCGCATCCACCGGCCGGTAACGCGCCCCGAGGCGCGTGCCGGTGGCGTCGGTGAAGTCGACATCCTTCGGCATCAGCGCACGGTGGAATGCCTCAATGCGCCTGGCCGCGAAGGTCAGCGCCTCGCGCTGCGCCGCCGGTACCTGTGACGCCGCCGCGTCGCGCTCGGCATCGGCGATGCGCATGTTGGCGACGGTAACACCTGCCCAATCGAACTTGGCCGTGTAGTCAACGACGGCCGCGTCGCCACGCGCGCGCACGTCGGCCACGATGCCGGCGACCACTCGGTCGACATTCTCGTCGGTATCCCGATTGCGCCCCAGGAAGGCCGAAAATTCCTTTTCGAAACCCGGCGCCGAGGCGTCGAGCCTAAGCGGCACGGGCAGCCCCTGCGGCGACCTCGCGGAAACGGTCGATCCAGTGGCCGACCCGCTCGGGCCGCGTCTTGAGGGCGGCGCGGTTGACGATGAAGCGCGAGGTGATGTCGGCGATATGCTCGATCTCGACCAGGCCATTCTCCTTCAGGGTGCGGCCGGAATCGACGAGATCGACGATGCGGTGGCTGAGGCCGAGCGACGGCGCCAGCTCCATCGCGCCCGACAGCTTGACGCACTCCGCCTGCACGCCGCGCGCGGCAAAGTGGCGGCGCGTCACCTCGGGATACTTCGTGGCGATGCGGACGTGGCTCCAGCGGCGCGGATCGTCCTTGCCCGCCATCTCGACCGGCTCGGCAACGGCCAGCCGGCACTTGCCGATGCCGAGATCGATCGGGGCGTAGATCTCAGGGTAGTCGAACTCCATCAGCACGTCGGCGCCGGCGATGCCGAGATGCGCCGCGCCGAAGGCCACGAAGGTCGCCACGTCGAAGGAACGGACGCGGATGATGTCGAGGTCGGGATGGTTGGTCGTGAAGCGGAGCTGGCGGGCGTCGGGATTGGCGAAGGCCGCTTCCGGCACGATGCCGGCGCGCGCAAAGACGGGCGCCGCTTCCTTGAGGATGCGGCCCTTGGGCAGCGCCAGGATCAGCTTCTCGTTGGCCTCGCTCGACACGACAGGTTCTCCAGTAACGAACGCCCGCCCCTCGCCGGAGCCGAAAGGCTATTCGACCGGGTGGGCGGGCTTCCACGGGGTGGGCCAAGGCTCCCCGACATCCCCCAAATGGCATGCGAGCCGGCCGATTTCCAGCCGTATGGCCCGTCCGGCCGAAAAGCGCAGCAGGACTGAATGGTCGTCCTCCAGCACCACGGCAAGCAATTCCAGCATCCGGTCGGGCTCGGCCGTGGGGATGTCATGGTGCCGCACGGCCGTCACCTCGTTGAAAACGAGGGCGGAATGGGTCCGAGTATGGCCGGTTCCCTGCTCGGGATCGGCTTCCCACCGAAACCGGTTGAGCAGCAGAACGAAGCGGCTCTCGTCCTTCAGGAAGGCGCAGTCGCGGACCGCCACCAGCGCGTCCTGGACGGCGGCGGAAATGATGGCCAGGTCGTCGGCGTCGAGGGCGGACAGTTTCAGCTTGGCCGTCATGCGTCCTAGCCCTTCAGCCGCTCGATGTCCGCACCGCAGGCGCTGAGCTTCTCCTCCAGACGCTCGAAGCCGCGGTCGAGATGGTAGACGCGATGCAGCATCGTGTCGCCCTCGGCCGACAGGGCCGCAATGGCGAGCGACACCGAGGCGCGCAGGTCGGTCGCCATCACTTCGGCGCCGCGGAGCTTCGGCACGCCGCGCACCAGCGCCGACTGGTGATGGATGGTGACGTTGGCGCCCATGCGCGCCAGCTCCGGCACGTGCATGAAGCGGCTCTCGAAGATCGTCTCGGTGATCATCGAGGCGCCTTCGGCCCGCGTCATGAGCGCCATCATCTGCGCCTGCAGGTCCGTCGGGAAACCCGGGAACGGCTCCGTCATCACGTCGACGCCGTGCAGCGCGCCGTTGGTCCGGTGCACCCGCATGCCGCGCTCGGTGTCCTCCAACGTGACGCCGGCCGCGCGCAGGCTGGCGGCCACCGTGTCGATCAGCTCGACCCGGCCGCCGATCAGCTCGACGTCGCCCGCCGTCATGGCAACAGCCATGGCGTAGGTGCCGGTTTCGATCCGGTCGGGAATGACCGCGTGCTCGATGGGCTTGAACGACGTCACGCCCTCGATGGTGAGCGTCTCGGTACCGATGCCGCCCACCGGCACGCCCATCGCCGACAGGCATTCGCCGAGGTTCGCGATCTCGGGCTCGCGCGCGGCGTTGTCGAGCACGGTCGTACCCTTGGCCAAAGCCGCCGCGATCATCAGGTTCTCGGTCGCGCCGACCGAAACCTTCGGGAAGGTGTAGCGCGCGCCCTTGAGGCCCTTCGGCGCCCGCGCGACCATGTAGCCGCCGTCGATGTCGATCTCGGCACCCATCGCCCGCAGGCCGGCAATGTGCAGGTCGACGGGACGCGCGCCGATGGCGCAGCCGCCCGGCAGCGACACCTTGGCCTGGCCCTCGCGGGCCAGCAGCACGCCCAGCACCAGCATCGACGCGCGCATCTTGCGCACGATGTCGTAGGGCGCAGTGGTCGAGCTGATCTTCGCGGCCTTCAACACCATCGTGGTGCCGTGGCTGTGGCCGTTCTCGCCGGCGGTCGCCTCGATCTCCACCCCGTGCTGGCGCAGCAGCTGCATCATGGTGGTGATGTCGGCCAGACGGGGCACGTTATGCAGGGTGAGAGGCTGGTCGCTCAGCATCGAGGCCACCATCAGCGGCAGGGCCGCGTTCTTGGCGCCGGAGATGCGGATCTCGCCCTTGAGCTGGCGGCCGCCCCTGATGCGAATTCTATCCATGGTCGCCTCCGCTCAGATTTTCGGCAGGGTGACGCCGCGCTGGCCCTGATACTTGCCGGCCTTGTCGCGGTAGGAAACCTCGCAGGGCTCGTTGCCCTGAAGGAAGAGGAACTGGCAGGCGCCCTCGTTGGCGTAGATCTTCGCGGGCAGCGGCGTGGTGTTGGAGAATTCCAGGGTCACGTGCCCCTCCCACTCCGGCTCGAGCGGCGTCACGTTCACGATGATGCCGCAGCGCGCATAGGTCGACTTGCCGACGCAGATCACCAGCACGTCACGCGGGATGCGGAAATATTCGACGGTCCGCGCCAGCGCGAAGGAATTGGGTGGGATGATGCAGACTTCGGTGTTGCGATCGACGAAGCTCTGCTGGTCGAACTTCTTGGGGTCGACCACCGACGAATTGACGTTGGTGAAGATCTTGAAGTCGGTGCCGACACGGGCGTCATAGCCATAGGACGACAGGCCGTAGGAAATGACGCCTTCGCGCTTCTGGGCGTCGACGAAGGGCTCGATCATGCCCTTCTCCTGTGCCATGCGGCGAATCCAGCGGTCCGAGAGAATGCTCATTGGGGGGCGCTTCTAAACGAGGGAAGGGGGCGGCTCAACCGCCGGTCTTGGCCGCGGTCGGATCGGTGCCCTGTCCCGGCCCCGAGGGTTTCGGGACCTCCCCCTTGGCGCGCGCCTGTGCCTTGCGCCGCTTCAGGTTTTCGCGCAGGGCGGCGGCGAGCCGGTCTGCGCGTTCGTCCTTCTCCGGGACCGGTTTCGAGGGGGTGGTCATCGCGGACAGGATACACCATTGCGGGGCGGCCGGGGCAGTCCCGTCTGCCACCCCGCCCGCCCCTCCGATCCCGCCTCAGTCGCCCGCTGCCGGGGCCTCGATGGGCTCGCCGGCGCCACGCTTCTTCGAATGGTCCGCCGCCAGCATCACGTAGACGGCCGGCACCACGAACAGGGTGAAGAGCGTGCCGACCGCCAGGCCGCTGGCGATCACCAGGCCCATCGAGAAGCGCGACAGGGCGCCGGCGCCGGTCGCCACGATCAGCGGTACGACGCCCAGCACCATCGCCGCGGTGGTCATCAGGATCGGCCGCAGACGGATGGCGGCAGCCTCCAGGATGGCCTCGCGCCGCGACTTGCCGGCCTCTTGCAGCTCGTTCGCAACCTCGACGATCAGGATGCCGTGCTTGCTGATCAGGCCCATCAGGGTGACCAGGCCGACCTGGGTGTAGATGTTCAGGGTCGCCCCCGGCATGCCCACCGTGCTGAGCGCCATCAGGAAGATCAGCGCGCCTGCGATCGACATCGGCACCGAGAACAGGATGATCAGCGGATCGCGGAAGCTCTCGAACAGGGCCGCGAGCGACAGGTAGATGATGATCAGCGCGAAGCCGAAGGTGACGATGAAGCCGCCGCTCTCCTGGATGAACTGACGCGATGCGCCGCCATGGTCGATCGAGTAGCCCTGCGGCAGGGTGCGCTGCGCCAGTTCCTTCAGCGTCTCCAGGGCTTCGGCCTGCGACACGCCCGGGAAGGCAACGCCCTGGATGGTGGCGCTGTTGAGCTGCTGGAAGTGGTTGAGCGACTGCGGAATCGCCTTGGTGGCGATCGACGCAACCGTGGACAGAGGCACCGTCGTGCCGTCCCCGGCCTTGATGTGATAGTCGAGGATCTGGTCGATGTTCTGCCGCGAAGACTGCTGGACCTGCGGGATCACCTTGTAGGAGCGGCCATCGAGCGCGAAGTAGTTGACATAGCCGCCGCCCAGCATCGATCCCAGGGCGCCGCCGATGTCGCTCATCCTGAGACCCAGCGCCGCGGCCTTGTCGCGATCGATCACGACCGTGGCCTGCGGCGCGTCGATCTTGAGGTCGGTGTTGAGGAAGATGAAGCGGCCGGTGGCGAGCGCCTCCTGCAGGAACTTCTGCGCCACGTCGTTCAGCGCCTCGAATCCGCCCGTCGTGTTGATCACGAACTGGATCGGCAGACCGTCCGAGCCCGGCAGCGGCGACGGCTGGAAGGCCACGATCTGCGCGCCGGCGATGCCTGAAAGCTCCTGCTGAATGATCGGCTGCAACTGGTTGGACGTCATGGCGCGCTGGTCCCATGGCTTCAGCACGTAGCCCGCGATCGACTGGCCGGGTACGTCGAGCTGGAAGACGTGGTCGGTTTCCGGATGGCTGGCGCCGATCTTGTAGACTTCGCGCGAATAGATCTGGCGCTGGTCGATCGTCGAATTGGGCGCCGAGGTCGCGAAGCCGATGATGATGCCCTGGTCTTCCTGCGGCGCCAGCTCGCTGCTGGTGGCCGAGTAGAGGAAGTAGATGCTGCCGAGCACCAGCACGGCGAAGGTCGCCGTCACCGGCAGGTAGTTCAGGCTGCCGCTCAGCCAGCGGGAATAGCCGCGCCGCAGACGGTCGAACACGTTGTCGATGCCGCGGATCACGCGCGCTTCCAGGCCGCGATCGTCAGGGCTGTGCGGCTTCAGCATCCGCGAGCACATCATGGGTGACAGCGTCAGCGCCACGACCGCCGAAATGGTGACGGCGCCCACCAGGGTGAAGGCGAACTCGGTGAACAGCGCGCCCGTCAGGCCGCTCTGGAAGCCGATCGGCACGTAGACCGCGATCAGCACCACGGTCATGGCGATGATGGGCCCGCCCAGTTCGCGTGCCGCCTGGATCGCGGCGGGAAAGGGCTTCTGCCCCTCCTCGAGATGGCGGTTCACGTTCTCGACGACGATGATGGCGTCGTCGACCACAAGGCCGATCGCCAGGACCAGCGCGAGCAGGGTCAGCAGGTTAATGGAGAAGCCGAAGGCCGCCATCATGGCGAAGGTGCCGATCAGCGACAGCGGAATGGCGATCACCGGGATGATGACCGACCGCACCGAGCCGAGGAAGACGAAGACCACCAGCGTCACGATCACCAGCGCCTCGACCAGGGTGCGGATTACCTCCTCGATCGAGCTGTTCACGAACTCCGTCGAGTCGTAGATGATCTGGCCGTTCAGGCCCTGCGGAAGCTGCGCCTGGATCTCCGGAAACACATCCTTCACGCCCTTGATCACGTCGAGCAGGTTGGCCGCGGGCGCAACCTGGATACCGATATAGACCGCCTTCTGGCCGTCGAAGCTCACTTCCGATTCGTAGTCGTCGGACCCCAGCGTCACGTTGGCCACGTCGCTGAGCCGGACGATCGCGCCCTTGTCCTGCTTCAGCACCAGATTGCGGAATTCCTCCAGCGAGCTCAGCGCAGTCGAGGCCTTGAGCGTGACCTGCACCATCTGGCCCTTGGTCGTGCCGAGGCCGGCGATGTAGTCGTTCGCCGTCAGCGCCTGGCCGACATCCGCCGCGGTCAGACCATAGGCGGCGAGCTTCTGCGGATCGAGCCAGGCGCGCAGCGCGAAGTTCTTGGCGCCCAGCAATTCGGCTGTCTGGACGCCTTCGACCGCCTGCAGCCTGGGCTGCACGACGCGCACCAGGTAATCAGTGATCTGGTTGGGCGCCAGCTCCTTGCTATTGAAGCCGATATACATCGCGTCGATCGTCTGGCCGACCTTCACCGTCAGCACCGGCTGCTGCGTCCCGGTGGGCAGCCGGTTCAGCACCGAGTTCACCTTGGTATTGATCTCCGTCAGCGCCTTGCTCGAATCGTAATTCAGCCGCAGGTAGACCGTGATGGTGCTGACGCCGCTCTGGCTGGTCGACGTCATGTAGTCGATGCCGTTGGCCTGGGCGACCGCCTGCTCGAGCGGCGTGGTGATGAAGCCGGCGATGACGTCGGGATCGGCGCCGTAATAGGTCGTCGTGATCGTGACCACCGCATTCTCGGTGCGGGGATACTGCAGCACCGGCAGGCCGCTGATGGCGCGCAGGCCGACGACCAGAATCAGCAGACTGACCACGCTCGCCAGCACCGGGCGGCGGACGAAGATGTCGGTGAATTTCATGGGACGATGTCCTGCGGGCTGTTACTTGTCGACGATCTTGGGCGCGGCGTCGTTGGTCGGCAGAGCGCTGTTGTTGACCACAACCGGCACGCCATTGCGCAACTTGATCTGGCCGGAGGTGACGACCGTGTCGCCTTCGGCGACGCCCTTCAGAACGGCCACCTGGTCACCGCGGGTGGCGCCCGTCGTGACGAAGACCTGCCGGGCGGTCAGCTCGGGCTTGGCGCCCGCGCCCTTGTCATCGACGATGTAGACCAGCGAGCCGTAGGGATTGTAGCTCACCGCCGTCTGCGGCAGCGTCACCAGGCGCTGCGCCGTCCCGGTGTCCAGCTCGACCGCAGCAAACATGCCGGGCATCAGCTTCTGGTCGGTGTTCGGCAGGGTGGCGCGCACCTGCACGTTGCGGCTGCCCGTCTCAATCTTCGGATTGATGGCGGTGATCTTTCCTTCGAAGGTCCGGCCGGGGAAGGCATCGATCCTGGCCCTCACCCTGTCGCCGACCGCGATCTGCGCCACGGCCTGCTGGGGCAGGAGGAAGTCGACGAAAATTGGATCCAGGGACTGCAGCGTGGCGATCATCGTACCCGCCGGGAGGAACTGGCCGAGGTCGACCTGACGCAGGCCGAGCTTGCCGTCGAACGGTGCCCGGAGCGTCTTCTTGTCGAGGATCGCCTTCTGGACGGCGACCTGCGCGCGCGCGTTACGGAGGTTGGCTTCGTCGTTGTCGACGATCGCCTGGCTGATCGCCTGCGCCTTCAGCTGCTTCATGTCGCGGTCGTAGGTGATCTGGGCGAGGGACGCCGTCGCCTCGAGCGACTGAAGCCGGGCCTCCTCATCCTCCTTGCGCAGGGTGAGCAACACCTGCCCTTCCTTGACCTCGTCGCCCGACTGGAAGGAAATCGTCTCGACGACGCCCGCCACTTCGAGCGAGAGCTCCGCGCCACGCACGGCGCGCAACGTGCCGACCGCATCGATCTTCGGTTGCCAGTCGCTGGTCTCTGCCTTCATCGCGGAGACCGTCTGGGGCATGTTGGCCATGCCGGCCATGGCTTCCTTGATCTTGCCGTTGACGAAGGTCTTGAAGCCGAACAACCCGCCAAGCACTGCGCCGACGAGAATGAGCATGATGAGCATTCGCTTGATCATCTTATGCCTCTTGAGTTGAGCTGATCAGGATGACTTGATCTGGATGGAGGGAGCGGCCGGTCAGTGACCGGCGCGCGGGAGCTTGATGTCCTGGACGGGCGGCAGCGCGAAGCGCGTCGGCTTGCCCATCGATTTCGGATCGACGTCGTTGCGGTTCCACCAGCCGCCGCCCAGAGCCTGAAACAGCGCCGCGGTGTCGGAATAGCGCGCGGCCTGCGCCCGCAGCCGGTTGATGACGGCGGTCTGGTAGGTCTGCTGGGCGTTGAGCAGGATCAGGTAGTTCACGGCGCCGAGCTGGTACTGCTGCTCCGAGAGCCTGAGGCTCGCGGCCGCGGTCTGCTCGGCGGCAACCTGGGCACGCAGCGTATCGGCATCGTACTGCACGGCACGCAGGGCGTTCGCAACGTCCTGGAAAGCCGACAGGACGACGCCGCGATACTGGGCGGCCGCGCGCTCATAGGCAGCGATCGCGGCCTGGCGCTGATGATCGAGCTTGCCGCCGTCGAACACGGTCTGCGCGATCCCGAGGCCGATGCTCCACACGCCCGACCCCGGGACGATCAGGGAGCTGATCCCGCCCGAGCTGAACCCCAGCAGGCCCGTAATGGTGAATTGCGGCATCTGGTTGGCGACCGCGACCCCGATGTCGGCGCTGGCACCGCGGAGCTGCTCCTCGGCAGCGCGCACGTCCGGCCGCTGCTCGACCAGGGACGAGGGCAGGCTGAGCGGGAGCTCCTGCGGCAACTTGAGCTTGGCGAGGTCGAAGCTCTCGCCGCGATCCTGGTCGGGCGAGCGGCCGACCAGCCGCATCAGCTGGTTGCGTTGCTGGGCGAGCTGCTTCTGCAGCGGCGGCAAGGTCGCCTGGGTCTGCGTGAGGGCCGCCTCCTGGGCCAGGACGTCGGCGCGCGAGGCGCCGCCCAGGTCGAACTGGCGGCGCACCACCGTCAGTGAATTGTTGAGGATGTTGATGATGTCCTGGGTCGCTTTGATCTGGGCCTGCAGCGAGGCGACGTTGATCGCGGCCACGACGACGTTGGAGGAGAGCGTCAGGTAGGTCGCCTCGAGCTGGAAGCGCTGGTTCTCAGCCGCCGCTTCCCGGGATTCGACCTGGCGACGCACGCCACCGAAAACGTCCGGCGAATAGGAGATGTTGAGCGATGCGGAGGTGACGCCGAACATGACGCCAGAGCCCGCCTGCCCCTGGGACGCCGGAGAGGAAAGTTGCTGCTGGCCCGAACCGTTGGCGCTCAAGGTCGGAAACAGGCCGCCCTGCTGCGCGAAGTAGAGTTCCCGTGCCTGCCGCAGCGCCGCTTGCGCGGCGTCGACGTCGGGATTGGCGCGCAGCGATTCACGAACCAGCGCGTCGAGCTGCGTCGACTGGAACAGCGCCCACCAATCGCCGGGGATGTCCTGCTCCGGCACGAACGTCTGCGCGGCGCCGCCGGGACTGGCTGCGGAGCTGGTCTGAAGCGCCAGCGCCTCGGGCGTGTAGCCGGTCGATGTCGGCTTGGCGGGCTTCACGAAATCCGGGCCGGCGGTGCAGCCGGCGAGGAGGAAGGCCGTAAAGGCCAGGAGAAAGGGTGACCGCCTGTGCATGCTGGTACTCGCGACGCTATTTTTCGGGCGCGACGGCGCGGCAGATGGCAAGCGTCTGTTCGCGCACGATCTGCTTCATCAACAGAACGTTCTCTCCCTCGAGACCGACCGCCTTGAGGATGGGTCGCTTGTGGTTGTTGCAGAAGATGACGACCTGCCCGATCAGCGCCATCGTTCGCATCGTCATCTCGGGGTCGGCTTCGGACTTGCCGTGGATGCGGGCGAACAGGGCGAGGCAGGGATTGAAGATCTGCCGCATGCCGTTCTCGTGCATCCGGTCGAGCCCGGGCGTCTCTTCCACCTCGGCCCGCGCGAAGATGAGCCGGCGACTGTCGACCTGCGGGCCGCTTGTCACGACGGTGACGAAAGCCTCGAGCGTCTGGCACAGCAGTTCGGTCAGCTCGGCCGGCGTGGAGCCCGGATCGTCGAGCGCCGCGCGGACACGGGGCAGCACCCCGGACATGTGCCGCTCGGTGTCGGCGATGATGTCCTCGATGATCGCGCGGTAGAGGCCTTCCTTGTTGCCAAAATAATACTGAATGGCCGGCAGATTCACGCCCGCCCCCTCGGCGATCTGCCGGGTGCTGGCGCCCTCGTATCCATGGGCGGCAAACAGGTCGAGCGCGGTTTCGAGGATGCGCCGCCGCGTATCCTCTCCCCTCGCCTGGGTGCCAGGACGGCCACGTCCCGTAGTCTGAGTGTTGATCATCGCTACCCTGAGCAGTGCTGACCTGAGCCAATTACTATCAATCGATAAACTATGTCAAACGATAGATATATTCGTGGGCTACGCGGATTCACGGCGGATGACAGGCAGCATTGATCGGTGGCCAGCGGCGCCTGGCCACGCCAGTGGCGGCCGCCGCGCCACATGCAATTCAGCAGAAATCACCGGAAAGCCCGATTTCCGGGCGAGGGCGTCGTCGTCCGGATCAAGGCGATGCGGCCCCGTACCGACTGTCAGGACGCCAGTTGCGCCGCCAACGACTTCGGTACGCGTACCGGCATGTCCAGAAGCATCTGGGCGAAGGCCTTGGCCAGCGGATCGGCCTTGAGCGAGGCCATGCCGCCGCCGCCCAGCGCCTTGCGCAGCAGGAAGTTGAAACCCTTGATGCCCGGCAGCCGCCAGCGCGTGACCGGTCCCTCGATGCGGTGGGCGAAGTATTTCGCCACCGCCTCTTCCGTCACCTCGGCATCGAGGAGAGGTTCGTACTCAGGGCGACGCGCAAAGATGCCGATATTGGCATTGTCCCCCTTGTCGCCGGAGCGCCCATAGGCCAGCGCAATCAGCGGTACGGTCACCGTATCGCCGGCCGGCAAGGGCGCCGCCGGCGGCGATTCGACAGGAAGCTGCGCCGAGGTGAAGCCGCCGCTTAGCGCACCTTCCTGCATCGCGATCCTGTGGCCGTCGACATCGACCGTGACCGGCACCATCGACTTCGGCACCAGGCAGGAGAACATGCGGATGACGGGCGACGGCGAGACACGTCCGGCACCGAAGCTGCCGGTCATGCCGACCACGCCGCCGGTCGACATGGGCGAGATCTCCCGGCCGAGCAGCGCCAGCGCTTCCTTCTGGTCGTGCCGGGCGGCGATCTTCACGACGACCTCGCGCGCGTCGGGCACGCGGCCGTGCGGCCCATAAGTCGCCTCGCTGCCGATCACCTCGATGCTGACGTCGCGATAATCCGCCATGCCCTTCTCGCCGAACATGCGGCGCGTCTTCTTGATGATCGACTCCGCGCTGTGGCGGCCCTTGGCCACCGCCTCGCGTCCACCCAGCATGAAGATCGACGTGAATTTGTAGCCGTCGGGCCAGGTCGTCGAAACCTTGTAGGTGTCGGTGGGCGGGCGCCCTCTGGCGCCGCTCACCCGCACGCGGTCCTTGGCCACCTGCTCGTAGGTCGCCTGCGTGAAGTCGCAGACCACGTCCGGCACCATGTAGGCGCGCGGGTCGCCGATCTCGTAGAGCATCTGCTCGGCGACCGTCGCGGTCGTGATCAGGCCGCCGGTATTGTCGGGCTTGGAGAGCACGAAGCTGCCGTCGCTCGACACTTCGGCGATCGGGAAACCCATGTTGTCATAGTCCGGCACCAGCCGCCAATCGGTGAAGTTGCCGCCGTTGCACTGCGCGCCGCATTCGATGATGTGGCCGCACAGCGTGCCGGCGGCGAGGCGGTCGAACTCCTCGGGTGTCCACGAAAACGCGTGGATCAGTGCGCCCAGGGTCACGGCCGAATCGACGCAACGGCCGGTGATGACCACGTCGGCGCCCTCGGCCAGCGCCCGTGCGATCGGGAAGCCGCCGAGATAGGCGTTCATGCTTGCGATCTTCGCGGGCAGCTCCGCGCCCGTATCCATCTCGCGTATGCCGGCGGCGCGAAACTCGTCGACGCGTGGCAGGATGTCGTCGCCCAGCACGACCGCGACCTTGAGCGTCACGCCCGCCGCCTCGCACGCCTTGAGCACGGCGTCGCGGCAGGCCAGCGGATTGACGCCGCCGGCATTGGTCACGACCTTGATCTTCTTCTCGGCGATCTCGCGCGCCAGTGGCGCCATGACCACCGACACGAAGTCGACGGCATAGCCCGCCTGAGGGTTACGCAGCTTCTGCGCCGCCATGATCGACATGGTGACTTCGGCGAGATAGTCGCTCACCAGATAGTCGACGTCGCCGTGGCGCACGAGCTGCACGGCGGCGCTCTCTGTGTCGCCCCAGAAGCCCGAGTGGCAGCCGATGCGGACCGTTTCCTTGCTCATCGCGCAGCCCCTCTCGTCGCCCTACTTCTTCTTACGATTGACGAACGCCGCCATACGCTCGACGTGTTCGCCCTCGGCGACCGACTGGGCAAATGAATCGATGCCGGCCTGGACCGCCTCGTCGAGCGGCAACCGCTCCCAGCGCCGCATCAGGCGCTTCTGCGCCCGCACGGCAAGCGGCGTCGCATCTACGATCGAATGCACGCAACGCTCTACGGCCGCGTCGATCTTCGCTGCCTCGACGACCTCCTCGACCATGCCCCAGGCCTCGGCCTTGCGGGAATCGATGTTCTCGCCAGTGAGGAGCATCCACGACGTGCGGCCCCAGCCGATCAGGCGGGGCAGCAGCGCCGCCTCGACGACGGAGGGAATGCCGACCTTGACCTCGGGCATGCCGAAATGCGCCGTGTCGGTGGCGATGCGCAGGTCGCAGGCGGCCGCCACTTCAAGCCCGGCGCCCAGCGTGTAGCCCTCCAGGCGGCAGATCACCGGCACCGGACAGTCGCGAATCGACTGGCAGAGCTTGTGGACCATGGTGATGAAGGCGCGTCCGTCCTCGGAGGTCCGCATCCCTGCCATGTGGTTGATGTCGGCACCGCCGATGAAGGCCCGGCCGCCCGCGCCGGAGAACACGACCACCCGCACATCCTCCTCGGCCGAGAGCGCATGGAAGGTCGCGGTGAGATCGTGAAGGGCGGGCGGATTCAGGACATTCAGACGCCGCGCATTGTCGAACACGAGGTGGGCAACCACGCCGCCATCGCGCGTCTCGCGCCGGACCTCGATCTTGTGCGCGGATTCCGCCATGACGTTTCGCTCCGTGGGTCTTTGTGATTGGCTGATTCTCCCCTATTAGAACCCGCCCACGACGCTTCACAAGAGCCAATGCCCGATACGATCGACCTCTCCCGCTACACCGTGTTCGTGCCGCCGGATCCGTTCGAGGATCATGTCGGGCCGTTCTATTTCGACCTCCAGGGCGACGCCGGGAAGGCCGGCACCGTGCACTGCGTGCTGCCGACCCTGCCGCGCCACGGAAACTACAGGGGCGGCGTGCATGGCGGCGGCATCCTGACCTTCGCCGACTATGCGCTCTGCCTCGTGGCCGGCCGCGCCGCCGACGGCGGCACCAACACCTCGTTCGCCATGACGGTGAGCATCGCTGTCGAGTTTCTGAACGGCGCGGTCATAGGACCGCCACTGGAAGCGCGCGGCGAGCCGCTGCAGGTCACGGGCCGCCTCGCCTTTGCGCGCGGCTCGATCACCCAGGAAGGCCGCACGATCGCGTTGTGGTCGGGCGTCTGCCGGCACGTCGCCCGCGCCAAGGCCATGGCGCGCAAGGACGAGCAGGCGCCGTCGAGGATCGACCTGCCGCCGCAGCTCGTGCCCGAAGGCTTCGAGCCGTTCAAGGCCAGCGCCTACTCCACCCATATCGGCCCGGCCTTCGTCCGCAAGGAAGCCGATGGCGCTTCGCTGGTGCAGCCGACGCTGGCGCGCATGTGCAACTCCGGCGGTGCGCTTCACGGCGGCTACATGATGAGCTTCGCCGATACCGCCATCACGCGGGCCGCCGCGATGGCAACCGACCTCGCACCGGCCACCGTCTCCTTCGCTGCAGAGTTCCTGGCCGCCGGGGACATTTCCGCGCCGCTGTTCACGCGCGTGGAAGTGCCGAAGCAGGGCAAGTCGATCGCCTTCCTGCGCGGCCTGCTGGAACAGAACGGCAGGCCCCTGCTCTCCTACTCCGCCACGGTGATGCTGAGGCCGCGGGCCTGATCCGCACCGGCCTGACCGGCCACCTTCGTCACTTCCTGCGCGAGGGCTCCGTCGAGGCCAAGCACGGCCGGCAGGTCCCCGGCCAGGGCCGCGCGTTCCACGGCGTCGGCGATCCGGCCAAGCGCCGCCGCGCCGATCATGCCGGAAGCACCCTTCAGCCGGTGCGCCGCCCGCGCGATGGTCTCTAGATCTTCAGCCGCTCGAATCTCCGTCAGGACGCTCCGCGCGGTTTCGAGGAACTCGCGCTCGATCTCCGCGAGCGTGGCCTCGTCGTCACCGAAAAGCTCGACGAGCCTGGCGCGATCGTAGGCCGGAGTCATGTCACGCGCTCGCGTGATTCATCCTTCAGCCAGACCTCCAGGGTCGCCTTCAACTGCTCGATGCCGACCGGCTTGCTGATGAAACCATCCATCCCGGCCGCCCGGCTGCGTTCCTCCTCCGACTCGAGCGTGCTGGCGGTGACGGCGAGGATCGGCAGGCGCGCGCTGCCGGTCGAGGCCTCGCCCAAGCGAATGCGCCGGGCCAACTCGAAGCCGTCCATGTCGGGCATCTGCAGGTCGGCAAGCATGAGGTCGTAAGGACTGGAGCGCCACATCGCCAGCGCCTCCTCGCCGCTGGCCGCCATATCGGCCGACGTGCCTGCCAGTTCGAGCTGCCGCGCCAGGATCTTGCGGTTGACCGAATTGTCGTCGACCACCAGGACGCGACCGCCCAGCCGGCCGACCGGAGCCGGCGCCTGCGCCGTCGGCGGCACACGGCCCGTCCGCCCGGCGGCCTGCGCGATCACCCGCACCAGCGCGTCGCGCCGCCATGGGCGCTTGAGGTCGGCGAGACACACCTGGTTGTCGGAACCGTCGATGGTCACCGCCGTCCCGGACGACACCACGACATCGACCTCGGCTCCCGCGTCGCGCAGATAGCGCGCGATGGCCGCGCTCTCCTGCGGGTCCGGCAGGGAGAGGACCAGGGAGAGGTTCTCGAGCGGAAGCCCGGCGGAGGCCGGCGCCGGCGGCGCCGCCCCGAGCTTCACGGTGACGACGAAGGTCGATCCGACGCCCGGCGCGCTGTGCACTTCGACGGTGCCGTCCATTGCCTCCGCAAGTCGCCGCACGATGGACAGGCCGAGCCCTGTGCCGCCGAAGCGGCGGGTCGTCGAACTGTCGGCCTGGACGAAGGGATTGAACAGCCGATCGCGTTGGGCGGCCGTGAGACCGATCCCCGTGTCGACCACCCTGATGCGAAGCGCGAGCGAACCGACCTTCTCCCCGGCTTCCCCCTCGAGAAAGAGGCGGACGCTGCCCTTCTCCGTGAACTTGATGGCGTTGCCCAGGAGGTTGAACAGGATCTGCTGCAGGCGCAGCGGATCACCGACGGCCCGAGCGGGCACTTCGGACGCCACATAGGCCGAAAGGATCAGCCCCTTCTCCGCGGCGCGGGCCGCCAGCGCCTCGGCCGCGCCTTCGATCAGCTCGACGGTGGAGAATTCCACCCGCTCGAGATCGAGGCGCCCGGCCTCGATCTTGGAGAAGTCGAGGATATCGTCGATGATCCGCAGCAGCGACGCCGCCGAATAACGCACCGTTCCCAGCTGGTCGCGTTGGTCGGATGACAGCTCGGTGCGCTCCAGGACGTCGATCATGCCCAGAACGCCGTTCATCGGCGTGCGGATCTCATGGCTCATGGTGGCAAGGAAGGTGGACTTGGCCTGGTTGGCCTTCTCCGCGTCGCGCTGGGCCACCAGTGCCGCGTCGCGGGCGTTGCGCGCCTCGTCGTAGGCGACCTGCAGCCGACGTGCCAGATCCTCCTTCTCGTAGGCCAGGGCGATGTTGTCGTACTGCCAGCGGTGCACGTCTCGCACATAAGCCATCAGGTGGCCGACATAGGCAGCCCCGGCGATGCCCACGAGCTGATAGAACGGGCCGCCCGACGCGACCAGGACCAGGAGCAGCGGCGCCGCCGTGGCCACGGCGAAGGCGTAGAAGGTGGGCGGATGGGCCGACCGGATTGGCACCCCCGTCGTGATAGTGGCGAGGAGCACGAGCCCGAGCAGCATGCGCTGCAGCTCGAAATCCCGGGACGCCAGCAGATACCCCGCCCAGCCCCAGCAGGCGCCCCCGAGGAAGGTGAAGCCCGCGAACCACCAGCCCCAGCGCAGGGTCTGCGCATCATCAGGCCGGGCGCGCGTGAAATTGTGGCGGAGACGGTCGAAACCCAGCGTCACGCCGAGGTAAGCCACGAACGGTCCGGCCAGTTCGACTAGGTCGATCTGCCGCCAGTAGATGGCGGCAATCACCGGCCACAGGACGAAGGAAAAGTAGCGCGAAGGCGCCGATCCCTGGAACAGGCGCCGCACGAGCTCGGCGCGGACGAACCGGTCCTGGCGCGCTGCTGCCTCCGCCTCGTCGAGCCGAGGGGCGGTCAGGTCAGCGGCGGCAAGCGACATCAACGATCCCGTAACTAGGGTTTGAGCCGCCGCCCGATGGGGCAGCTAGAGCCTGCGGATTTCCGCGAAGTTGATCGTATCAAAATTATCAACAAAACGATATAATTCGTTGAGAAATAGTGTTATTTTGATGGCATTGAATGTCATTTATTAGGTTAAGTCATGCAGCTTCCGTCCGTATTGCTGGTCGAGGACGACGCATTTCAGCGCAAGGCCGCCGCGACCTATCTGTCCAATCATGAGCTCAAGGTGACCACGGTCGAGAACGGCGCGCAGATGCGACGCCAGGTCTCCCGTTCGATGCCTGACCTGGTCCTGCTCGACGTCCAGCTCCCGGGTCCGGACGACGGCTTCGCGTTGGCGCGCTGGCTGCGCGAGAGCAGTACCCGCGTCGGCATCATCATGCTGACGGCGGCAAGCGATCCCGTCGACAAGGTGCTGGGCCTCGAGAGCGGCGCCGACGATTATGTCGCCAAGCCCTACGAGCCGCGCGAACTGCTGGCCCGCTGCAAGAGCGTCCTGCGCCGGTCGGTAAACAAGGCCACGCCGTCTCGGCTTGAGCGCATCCGCATGGGCGGGCACATGCTCGACCTGTCCAAGCGCCAGCTCCTGGACGCCGAGAACGGCGACGTGCCGCTCACCTCCGGCGAATTCGACATCTTGAAGACCTTCGCCGAGAACCCCAACCGGCCGCTCTCGCGCGACTGGCTGCTGGAGACGACCAGCCACCGCGCCCGCGACCCGTTCGACCGCGCAATCGACCTCCGGATCACGCGCATACGTCGCAAGATCGAGCCGGCGCCGGACAAGCCCACGGTGATCCGCACGGTGCGGGGTGTCGGCTATATGTTCGTGCCCCCCGCCGAGTAGCCGGGCTATAAGGTCCGGCCCCGGCGCACCCGGGGCGCGGCCGTGCCGGCCGGTGTCGGTACTGGGGGCCCGTAGTTCAGCGGTTAGAACGAGCCGCTCATAACGGTTATGTCGCAGGTTCGAATCCTGCCGGGCCTACCAACCGCACGCCCGCTGCCAACACCGGCGGCGAGTAGTTGGTCCAGAGATATTCGACATGCCGTGGCACTGTCGGCTGCAGAAGCAACGCCGATGAAGGCCCAAAATGTTGAAGAGCTTGTCTTGCGGGGGACGATATGGGCCTGAGAATTCTGAAGGCAGCGCTGGTCGCTCTCCTCGCACTGGTGGTCGGCTACGCCGCAGCGCTCGGGGTCGGCCTGGTCGCGTTCGATGTCTTCGAGGTCTCGCAGCGCGAAGGCGCCAATGCGATGGCACTGGCGTTCGTCATCTGTCCGTCCGTAGCCGTCCTGAGCGCCGTCGGCGCAACACTCTGGTACTGGGTCGCCTCCGGTAGGCGCGCGGCGACCAGCCACCCCACCGCCGCGGTGGCGCACCGAGGCAACGGCGCGCGTGTTGCCGCCATCGTCGCGTCCGCAGTCATCGGCTGGCTGGCCGGCGCTCTACTGCAATGGATGTTGGCGGGTCGTTCCTACGATGCGTTCATCGTCGCGCTCGCAGTGTCCACGGCGCCCTGGATCGGCGCGATCGTCCTGGGTGGCCTCACATGGTGGCTGACACGCCAGCGAAAGGCGCCAACGAGCTGATCCGCGCGATCGTATGATGCAACTGCCCGCGCCCGCCGGATCGACTGGAATCTCCCTGCTACTTCCCCTCCTGGCAGGGAATTCGCCCGGAGATTGGTTCGTATCCGACTGGTCCCACTACCACCGCCCCGGCAGCGAAGATCTGCCACTCGAGCAGGCGCCGAAATGACTGCGCCGGATCGAAGGCCGACCAGTTGGCCTGCGCCAGCTGCGCGGCCTCCCCGACCGGCACGCCGCGACTGATCGCACCGACGAATGCCGCGTCCCCCGGATCGAGATATGCAAACACGGCGTCGTCCTCCTGACGCATCACCAGCAGCGAAGCGCCTCCCGACGCGAGATCGACCTCGGCGTCGGGTGCGCCCGGTTGGCATGCCTGCCAGATGCGCCCGAGCGGATATGCCGACGTCAGCAGTGTGACGTCGGGCGCAAGGTCCAGGGACAAGGCGACCAGCTGTTCGGGCGTCACGCTCCCGAGATCGGCCGCTTCCAAGCGCGTGCCGCGCGCGGCATGGAAAGCATGGTTGAGCGCCCAGTCGAGGCGCGCCACGTCGGAGAGATAGGGTAGCGCGCGCACTGGCGCGAAGTTTTCGATGAAGACCGCAAAGCCCTCGCCATACTCGGCGAGCACAGGGCCTTCCGGCGGGCTGTCCGCGACGAACGCCCTCGCCATGGCGTCGAAGAACGCGCCGCCGACCAGACTGGCCACCGTCGGGAAAGTCGCCGCGAGTGCCGCGGCGAGGCTTTGCCGGACGTGATTGCGATGTATGCGAAGCCGCGCGGCGGCGGAGATCGAATCGCCGACGATCAGGTCGAGCAGGCGGTCGCAGCCCCTGCCGCCGAGACCATCGGCAAAGGCCGCCTGCAGTTCAGGCAGCGTGAGCATGGGCCCGCTCCGCCTCCAGCACGCGCGCAGCTCGACGCGCCTCGCCCAGAAGGACGTCGAGCGCCGGAATGTCGGTGTCCCATTCGACGAGCGTCGGCCGGCGCCCATATCGATGCACCATCTCCCCGAAAAGCTCGAAAACACGATCGCCGATGCGGCTGCCATGGTCGTCGATCAGGACCGGCTCACCGTCGGCGTCGTTCACGGCGTGGCCGGCCAGGTGATACTCGGTCACCGCATGGACCGGCAGGTCCTCGAGCCAGCCCGCCGGATCGAGCCGCAGATTGTGTGCCGTCACGACGACGTTGTTGGCATCGAGCAGGAGGCCGCAACCGCTGCGCCGCACCACTTCCGCGAGGAACTCCGGCTCCGACAGGGTCGAATGCCGGAAGCCGAGATAGCAGGACGGATTCTCGATCGAGACCCGGCGGCCCAACCGCTCCTGCAGCCGCTGGACGTTACGCACCACAACCGCCAGCGCCTCCTCGGTGTACGGCAAGGGCAGCAGATCATTGTAGCAGCGGCCCCCCAGGCTGCTCCACGACAGGTGATCGGACACGAGCATCGGTTCGACCCGCTCCACCAGCGCCACCACGCGATCCAGATGGGCTTCGTCGAGACCGTCGACGGAGCCGAGCGACAGACCCACCGCATGGATGGAGAGCGGATAGTCGCAGCGCAAGCGCTCCACCGTGCGGAGCGCGGCCGTCGGCGCGAGATAGTTCTCGGCATGGATCTCGAGGAAGCCGATCGAAGGCCTGTCGTTCGAAATCGCGGCAAGGTGCGGCGCGCGCAGCCCGATGCCGGTCATGGCTAGATTGCCGTTCATGGGTTCTCCCTTGCGAGGCAGGAGGAGCCTACTCCGAAGTCCTTCCCTTCCGCCCTCACACGCCGGCTATCGTTCCGATGTCGACTCGATATTTCAGGCTGGAGCGGGCGGACGGCATCGTTGGCCATCCCGAGAGGGAGACCAACCCAAGGAGATGATCATGAAGTCCACACTCACCATCGCGGCCGCCCTCAGCACTGCCCTGCTGCTCGGCGCGGCGGCGCAGGCCCAGGGCAACGTCGAGAAATGCTACGGCGTCGCCAAGGCCGGCAAGAACGACTGCCAGACCGCCACGTCGTCGTGCGCCGGCACCTCCAAGAAGGATGCCGAGGCCAGTGCCTGGGTCGGCGTGCCGAAGGGTACCTGCGAGAAGATCGTCGGCGGCAAGCTGACGGCCGCAAGGGGCTGATCCCCGCCGGCCGCCGCCCAAGAAGCGGCGGCCGGACCCTTTCAGAGGAGAGAGCAACCATGACGACGGACACCTTCACTCGTGATACCGACGGGTTTCGCCGCATCTCTTCGCGTCTTGCCGCGCTGCGCGCCGCCGGCAATCGCGTTCCGCTGTCGCTGCTGGAATTCGGCATGCGCACGGCCGTCGGCGCCACGTTCTTCCGCTCGGGCATGAACAAGTTCGAAAGCTTCGACACCGCGGTCGAGCTGTTCCGCGAAGAGTATCGCCTGCCTCTTCTGCCGCCGGAGATCGCCGCCACGATGGGAACCGCCGTCGAGCTGGGCGCGCCGGTTCTGCTGGTCCTCGGCCTCTTCGCCCGGCTCGGCGCCGCGGCCCTGCTGACGATGACCCTGGTCATCCAGTTCCTGGTCTATCCCGGCAACTGGCCCGAGCATCTGATGTGGGCCTCCATTCTGGCCTATGTTCTGACACGCGGGCCGGGCGCCCTGTCGATCGACCGCATCATCGCGTTCAACCTGTTCGGACGCGCTTAACTCCAGGGAGGCTCGCCATGGCCCGTCCGCGTATCGTCATCGTCGGCGCGGGCTTCGGCGGCCTCAGCGCCGCGCACAACCTCGCCGGCGCCGACGCCGACGTCACCGTCATCGACCGGCGCAACTACCACCTCTTCCAGCCGCTGCTCTACCAGGTCGCGACCGCCGGCCTGTCGCCGGCCCAGATCGCCTCGCCCATTCGCGCAATCCTGCGCCGCGCCTCCAACGTGCGCGTCTTCCTGGGCAAGGTGACCGGCGTCGACCGGCAGCGCCAGATCGTGCGGCTCGAGGACCGGGAGATCGCCTATGACCAGCTCGTGCTGGCAACCGGGTCGCGCCATTCCTATTTCGGCCACGACGAGTGGGAGAAGGCGGCGCCGGGCCTCAAGAAGATCGACGACGCCACCCGCATCCGCCGCCGCATCCTGACGGCCTTCGAGCACGCCGAGGCAACTGATGTGGCGGAATCGCGCCGGCGCCTGCTGACCTTCGTGGTGATCGGCGCCGGCCCGACCGGCGTCGAGATGGCGGGCGCCATCGCCGAGCTCGCCCACGTCGCGCTGCGTCACGATTTCCGCACCATCGATCCGCGCGATGCCCGTATCGTCCTGGTCGAAGCGGGTTCCCGCGTGCTGACCGCGTTTCCTCCTGTGCTCAGTGCCTCCGCCCGGGCGGCGCTCGAACGGCTGAAGGTCGAGGTACGGCTCGGCACACCCGTGTCGAATTGTGACGAGAGCGGCGTCACGGTCGGCGCGGATCACATTCCCGCCGCCACCATCGTGTGGGCCGCCGGCGTGGCAGCATCGCCGGCCGCTCGATGGCTGGGCATCGAGAGCGACCGCGTCGGCCGCGTGCCCGTCGGCCCGGACCTCACCCTGCCCGGTCATCCGGAAATCTTCGTCATCGGCGATACGGCAAGCGTCGCCCGCGGCGACGGCACGCAACTGCCGGGGCTGGCGCCCGTCGCCAAGCAGCAGGGCGCGTATGTCGCGCGCGTCCTCCGCGCCCGCATCGCCGGCCGGCAATCGCCGCCGCCGTTCCGCTATCGTGACTACGGCACCATGGCGACCATCGGCCGGCGCTCCGCGGTCGCGGATTTCGGCTGGCTGCGGCTCGACGGGACCCTCGCCTGGATGATGTGGGGGCTGATCCACGTCTCCTTCCTGATCGGCTTTCGCAACCGCGCCGTCGTGATGCTCGACTGGATCTGGTCCTACGTGACCTTCCAGTCCGGCGCTCGGCTGATCACCGGCTCTGAGCCGGACTGATCTCGCGATCCTCCACCAGCCAGGCCGCGAGTCCCGCACCCAAGGCGAGCGACGCGCCGATGCCGATCACGCAGGCCGTCCAACCCCATCGATCGAAAACCTCTCCCAGAACGGCGCTGCCCGCGAGGCCGCCCAGGAAATAGCTCGCGAGATAAAGCCCGCTGGCCGCGCCGCGATCGATCGTGGCGGCGCGCCCCACGAAACCGGTGGCGGTCGCCTGCGCGAAGAACGTGCCCACCGAGATGAGGCCGAGACCGAGCAGCATCGAAGAGAGGCCCACGCCCAGCAGGAACGGCAGCCCGACCGCGGCCACGGCAAAGGACAGCCAGAGGGTGGACCGGGTCCCCAGGCGTCGTACGACCAGACCGGCCAGCGGCGTGGTGATCACCGACGGCAGGAACACGAAGTAGATCACCCCGAGCATCATCATGCCGACGGCGAAGGGGGGGCCGACCAGCACGAAGTTCACGTAGGTGAAGGTGCCGATGAAGGCGAACAGGATCGCGAAGCCCGTCGCGAAAGCGGCCCGCAGGCCAGGATCGCTGAGATGACGGCGCCAGCTCGAGAGCGGAGAGCCGTGGCTCATGTTCCCCGCCCTCATCGGCGGCGTGCGTTCGACGGTGAACCAGACCAGCACGGCACCGGCGAGATTGAGGGCCGCGAAGACCTGGAAGTTCGCGGCGAGCCCCAGGTGATCGACCACCCCCGCCGCCAGCAGGCGGCCGAACAGGTTGGAGGCGACGTTCCCTGTCACGTAGGCGGCGAAGGCGTTCGCCATATCGGCGGGCCCCGCATGTTCACCGAGATATGCCAGCGTGAGGCCGAACGCCGTCGACATGAAGAGGCCCTGCACGATGCGCAGGGCGGTGAACACCGGCAGCGACGGCATGGTCGCCAGCAGCGCGGTCGGCACGGCGAGCAAGGTGAGGCTGAGAAGGATTCCGCGCCGACGGTCGAGCCGCCTGCCCAGCAGGGCGACACCCAGCCCGCCGGCGGCCATGCCGACGGTACTGGCGTTGACGGCCAGTCCCATGGCGGCGGGCGTGACGCCATAGGCGGCGGTCAGGGCCGGCAATATGGCCTGCGTCGCGAACAGGTCGACGACGGTCAGGAAGGCGGTGAGGCCGATCGTGAACGCGCGCAGGACACCCGACATGATGTGATCCTTCGATTCAATGCGATCCGGTCACATGTGCTTGTCGTTGGGGTCGCTCTGGATATCGAATGACAGCAGGACGACGGTCGCCTTGCCGTTGTTCTGCCACCAGTGCGACGTGGCATGCGTCTCGCGGGCAACCTCGCCCGCCTTGTGAACGATCGGCACGGCGCAGTTGCTGGCATTCTCGACGATCTCGCCGGTCACGACGTAGATCAGCGCCGGACGCTCGGCGTGGCTGTGCCACGGCACGATCCCGCCCGGCTGAATCTCGAGCTTGCGAACGCGCATCATGTGGCCGTTCAGGGAGACCTTCTCCTTCGAGAGGTCGATGGCCGCCAGCACCTTGTCGGTCACGCCCTTCGGGCCATGGCTCACCGGCTTGACGGCGTCGGTCTTCATCTTGTCGGCTGGGCACTCACCGGCGAAAGCGGGGGCCGAGAGGCCGGCCACGATCAGGGTGGAAGCAATCAGGGTTCGAGCGAACATCGGTATCTCCGTGCAGTTGAGCCGCGACGGAAATGTCGCGGCGATGTCGACAGCATCGGAGCGGCGGGCTTCGTCTTGAAATGCCGAATGAGGATCGATTCGATAGCCGCGCCGTCAGGCGCTGGCGTTCACCCACGCAAAAGCGAGGATCTCACGGACGAAAGCGCCGACCGCCGGCACATGCGGCCGCCCGCGCACGGTGACGACCTGGATGCTGCGCACGATCTCGGGCTCGATCAGCGGTCGCACGCGCAGGCCGGGCATGGTGACGGCGAACTCCGGGATGAAGGTGAAGCCCAGCCCCGCCATCGCCATGCTCTGCACCCAATCATCGCGGTCGGAGCGGAAGACGATGCGCGGCTTGCCGCCATGCTCGCGGAAGATCCGTCCCGCATGTCCGAAGAACTCGCACTGCAGGCGATTGACGTAGGCCTGGTCGTGCAGGTCCCGGACCCTCACGGCATTGAGCTTGTCGAAGGAATGTCCCGGTCCGACACCGATCACGAACCTCTCGTCGTATAGCCGCCGCGCATGGAATCGCTCGTCGATCTCCTCGGGCTGCCCATAGACGGCGACATCCAGCTCACCCTGGACCAACCGCTCCTGCAGCATCGTATTGGAGCCGTCCTGCACGACCAGCTTCACCTTGGGATGCCGCTCTCTAAACGCCTGCAGGAAGGGCACGAAGCGGCGCGGGCCGATGGTGCACATCATGCCGAGCTTCAACTCGACATCGTCGAGCCTTGCGAAGCTCTTGGCACGTTCCTTGGCGGCGTCGGTCTCGATCAGGACCTGGGTGAGATGAGGACGCATCATCTCGCCGAGGCCGGTCAGATGGGTATTGTTGCGCTCGCGCCGGAACAACGGGCCGCCCAACTCGTCTTCCAGGCCCTTGATTGCGCGCGTGAGCGATGGCTGCGAGACGTTGCAGGACTCCGCGGCGCGCGTGAAGTTCAGCGTCTCGCATACCGCGAGGAAGTAGCGGATCTGATGCATTTCCACGGCAGCGGTCCCCCGGGCTCGCAGCCATTATGCCTCGCATGACCATAGCCTGTGGCTATCGAATGTAAAACCGGAAGGTATTTCCGGGGCCTGGAAAGGACCGCCACACTGCAGCCGGCATGAACCTCGTCCAGACTCTGCGCGACCTGAACGACCGCCACCGGGCGGCGCTTCCGGCTCGCGACCGGGCGGATTTCCAGGACGAGCTCGACCGGCTGCGCATGGTCCGGCTGGTCGAGGAAGGGCTCGGCTTCGGCGACTACCTGCCCGACTTCACCTTGTCCGATGGCGCCGGCCGCCTATGGACGTCGCAGGAACTGCTCGATCGTGGCCCCCTCGTGCTGGCGCTGTTCCGTGGGGGCTGGTGCCCCTACTGCGACCTCACCATGGCGGCGCTCGAGGAAGCCCGCCCGGCGATCGAGGTGCTGGGCGCCCGGGCGGTCGGCATCATGCCCGAGCGCGTGGAGCACATTGCCAGGACCGTCGAGAGACGCGGCATCGGCTATCTCATGCTCAGCGATCCCGCCAACGGCTTCGCGCGGACCTGCGGACTGGCCTACGATCTGTCGCCGGCGCATGTCCGCATCCACCGCACCCGCGGCCGCGACTTCCCGGCGCTGCACGGCGACACGCACTGGCGCCTGCCGGTGCCCGCAGTCTTCGTCGTGGCGCCCGATGCACGCCTGGCGTTTGCCTTCACCGACGTCGATCCCGCGTGCTGGCCCGATCCCGAGGAGCTGCTGACGGCCCTGCAGGCGTTGCGCCATACCCACGCCCTATCGAATCGGTAGGGACACGGCATTTCAGCGCCATCCTCGCCGCGGGCAGAGTGCGATCGTCCATCAGGAGGAACGATCCATGCTCAAGGGCAAGACTGCCATCGTCACCGGCTCCACCAGCGGCATCGGCCTCGGCATCGCCGAAGCGTTCGCGCATGCCGGCGCGAATGTGGTGCTGAACGGCTTCGGCGACACGATGGAGATCGAGCGCACCCGCGCCGATCTCGCCCACCGCACCAATGCGATGGTCGTCTATTCACCGGCCGACATGGGCAAGCCCAGGGCGATCGAGCAGATGGTACGGCAGACGGTCGACACCTTCGGCGCCGTCGACATCTTGGTGAACAACGCCGGTGTCCAGCACGTCGCGCCGATCGAAGAGTTTCCCGAAGAGAAGTGGGACGCCATCATGGCGATCAACCTCTCCTCGGCCTTCCATACCACCAAGCTCGTACTGCCGGCGATGCGCCGCAAGGGCTGGGGCCGCGTGATCAACGTGGCCTCGGCGCACGCGCTGGTCGCCTCACCGTACAAGGCGGCCTACGTGGCCGCCAAACACGGCGTGCTCGGCCTCACCAAGGTAACGGCCCTCGAGACCGCCGAGGACGGCATCACCTGCAACGCCATCTGCCCAGGCTACGTGCGGACGCCTCTCGTCGAGCGGCAGATCGACGACCAGGCGAAGGCGCACGGCATCGACCGCGAGAAGGTGATCTCCGACGTGCTGCTGAAGAACCAGCCGAACAAGCGCTTCGTCGAAGTGGCGGAGCTCGCCGCCCTGGCCGCGTTCCTGTGCAGCGACAGTGGCGGGTCGGTGACGGGCGCCGCCCTGCCCATGGACGGCGGCTGGACCGCGCACTGAGGAGGCCGAGATGGGGATCAAGCGCATCAACCTCGCCCTTCAGGGTGGCGGCGCCCACGGCGCTTATACCTGGGGGGTGCTCGATCGTCTGCTCGACGAGGATCACCTGGAGGTGGAGGCAATCTCCGGCACCTCGGCGGGCGCGATGAATGCCGCGGTGTTCGCCGACGGCATGGGCCGCGGCGGACGCGAAGAGGCACGCCGCGCCCTCGACAACTTCTGGACCAACATCAGCCGGGCCGCCCAGGCAGGCCCCCTGCAGCCCACACCGTTCGACCGATATTCCAGCGGATGGAACCTCGACCATTCGGCAGCCTTCGTGGCATTCGACATGCTGACGCGCATGCTGTCGCCCTACCAGCTCAATCCCATGAACCTGAACCCGTTGCGCGGCGTGCTGGAACGTTCGATCGACTTCCGGCGGCTCGAAGGTTGCCGGGCGGTGAAGCTCTTCATCAGCGCGACCAACGTGAAGACGGGCAAGGTGCGTGTCTTCCAGTCGGGCGAGATCACGGCCGAGGCGCTGCTGGCATCGGCCTGCCTGCCCTTCCTCTTCCAGGCGGTCACGGTCGACGGCGATCCCTACTGGGATGGCGGCTACATGGGCAATCCGGCGATCTTCCCGTTGATCTACGGCACGCAAAGCCAGGACGTGGTGATCGTCCAGATCAATCCGCTGGGCTGCGACCGCGTCCCGACGACGGCGGCCGAGATCATGAACCGCGTCAACGAGATCTCGTTCAATTCGTCGCTGATGCGCGAGATGCGCGCCATCTCCTTCGTCACCGACCTGATCGACGAGCAGAAACTCGACTCCAACAGCTACAAGCGCATCAACGTGCACTGGATCGAGGCGGAGAAGCAGATGCGCGGCCTGGGGGTCTCCAGCAAGCTCAACGCGAGAATGGATTTCCTGCTGCACCTCAAGGCAATCGGCCGGAAAGCGGCAGACGATTGGCTCGCCGGGCACTTCGACCATATCGGCCACCGCTCGACGATCGACATCAAGGAGAAGTTCCTCTAGCAGGCGGCTTCACCGATTCCCCGAGCCTCATCCAGCCTCCCGCGACCTCGGCAATCTCGCAGAGAACCTCCTCAGGGCTTCGGCCCGACCGAACGAGGACGCCGAACGAATGGTCGGCGTGTTTGACCGGCCGGAAGGTGGCCCGTTTCCCCAGGCTTTTCATGACCTTTTGCAGGAGCGCAGGCCGGGCGAGCCGATCCCGTGTGCCCTGGATGAACAGCAGGGGAACAAGAGTGTTCGAGAGATGCGCCGCGCGGTCCACTGAGGGCTTTTCCGGCGGGTGCAGCGGGAACCCCAGGAACACCAGGCCCCGGACGTTCGGCAGCGGTTCGAGCGCCTGGGCCTGGGATGTCATCCGGCCACCGAACGACTTACCGCCCGCGAACAGCGGCAGCCCCGGCGCCAGCGTCGCGGCTTTCCGGACCGCCGCCCGGATCGTGGCATGGGCCATGGCCGGCCGGTCGGGCCGCTTCGAGCCCGCCTCCATGTAGGGAAACTGAAACCTGAGGGTGCTCACACCGGCCTCCGCCAGTCGGTCCGCCACGGCGGCCATGAACGGATGTTTCATGCCAGCCCCTGCACCATGCGCCAGCACGAGCAGAGTGATCGCATGGGGAGACACCTTGTAGAGGGCCGAGACCCTGGTTCCCGGCGCGACACGCAGGCCAACTGGTCGCGCATTGACAAAAACTTTCATCGATCGGGACAAAAAAAAGCAGAAATCGGGATAGGATCACCTGGGGGATCGAGTCCGGGGGAAGTATGCGGAAGCACATCGCGTTGGTCTGTGGGCTGGCAATGCTGGTCTGCTGTGAATTCTCCTCGGCCCTCGGCCAGACTTCCGCCAATATACCCCTCAGCTACGTCTTCGACGCCCAGTCCAACGCCGCGCGTCTCTCGATCAACATCGGCATCAACGGTGGCGCGCCGAGACCTTATCTGTTCGATACCGGGTCCTCGCTGTTCAATGCGGCTTTTGATCCGCAAACGTGGGGCAACTTCTCCCAATATACATCGTATGTCCCGGCTTCTCCCCTCGCCAACGGCAACAACATCAAACTCTGCTACTCGGGAAGCACCAGCAGCGACTGCCGTGGCTATATAGGCAACATCCAGCTGATACCGTCGCTCAGCTTCTATGCGCCGGGGGTGACGACGGCGGAAACGGCACCGGCAGCGACGCTCACCACCCCCAGCGGGACAGGGCTGGGATTTCAGGTCAATGCCGCCTACGTATATTCGGATCCGAAGACCGACCCGCCGACGTTGGACTTCTTTCCCCAGTACTTCCTTGACCCCGCAACGAAGGACCTGCCTGTACAGGAAGGGCTGTTCTACGGCGTGTTCGGCTCCAGAATCTCCGTCGACAAGCTCAACAAGCATGAGTGCAGCGGAGCGGATTGCTACATCGCCGGAGGCGTGCTCGGGCAAGCGATCATGCCAGGCGCGGCACGCCAGGGTTTCGTCGTGGCGGCCAACGGCCAGGGCAATCCGGCAAGCCCGTCTGCGACCCCGAACGCCACGGTGTCGATCGGCGGCAGTGCCCAGAGCCTGACGACGTGCAATCCATGCGTGACGGTGGGCCTCACGCCGGAAATCATCGGTCAGTTTGCGCCGGTAGCGATGCCGACTCCGACTTCGGCCCCCGGCTTGATCCAGTGGGTGGCTCCTGCGTCACCCGATCAGGCACCTCCCTTCCCCAATCCGTACGGCAACGGTTCGACCGCAAACAACTCGGCGCCAACGGATGCCATGTATTTCAAGGTCACCGTGTCGGGCAGTTCGACCACGACGGCAAAGGCATTCACGCTGCTGGATACCGGGACGAAGTACTATTCCTTGAGCAGCGACTATTCGGAAGTGCTTACCGGCACGATCTCGATGACCGGCCTCACTCCGGACGAAAAGCCAATCCTCGGTCTGCCGACGGCGACGGCCACCCTGACCGGAAAGCCAAACTACTATGTCGATGGAAAGGGGTCGACCAACACCCTGGGCATCCCCTTTTTCATGCAGAACTCGGTGATGTTCGACCTGAGCGACCAAGCGACCGGCTACACGCCCTTCTTCGTCACGGCCACCAATCTCCAGACGACGGCCGACGGCCCCCTCGTCGTCAACAGCAGCAACGTCCCCTTGGGACTGGCCGGCGTCATTTCCGGTCAGGGGGGCCTCACCATCGGGAGCGGAGGTGCCGTACAGCTCAGCGCCACCAATACCTATATCGGCGAGACGACGATCAACAGTGCCGGCGGCATTCCGGGAACACTGCTGATTTCCGGCCCGGGCAGCATCGCCACCTCGAGCGGCGTGGTGAACGAAGGCGTGTTCGACATTTCGCGCGCCTGGGCTCCGGTCAGCATCAAATCCCTGAGAGGCACGGGCCAGGTGAACCTCGGCGGCCAGAATCTCACGATCACCGACGGCCGCGGTACGTTCTCCGGCATCATCGCCGATGGCGGCGAATACGACATTGGCGGCGGCAGCGTGACCATTGCCGGCGGCACGCAGACCTTTGCCGGCACGAACGCTTACACCGGCGGTACGGTGGTGAGCGGCGGCACGCTCAATCTCACCGGCACCCTCATCGGTGGCATGACGGTGATGAAGGGCGCAACCTTCAACAATGCCGGCATCTTCTCGTCCTCTGGCGGCCCAGGCTTCTGGAACCAGGGAGTCACCACCAACACGGGGACCCTGGCCAGCGACGTGCTCAATACCGGCTCGTTCCTGAACAACGCAATCCTTGCCGGCACGTTCGCGAACCTGGGCGTTCTGTCGGGCACGGGCGTACTCACGGGCTCGCTCGCCAATGCCGGCATCGTGGCGCCGGGCACGCCGTACGGCGCGATGACGGTAAACGGTTCGTACGCGCAGACATCGGCAGGCCTGTTCCAGGTTGCCGTGTTTCCCTCCGGCCAGGCGAGCCGACTGAACGTCATCGGTGCGACGGGCACCGCCTCGCTCGCCGGCGCGGTCCTCGCGCAGGTGCAGGCGGGCGGCGGCTATGCGCCGCGTACGACCTATACGATCCTGCAGGCCACCGGCGGGCTGAGCGGCAGCTTCTCCGGCGTCGCGAGCAGCTCGCCGTTCCTGCTGCCGAGTCTGAGCTACGACGCCAACAACGTCTATCTCACCCTGCAGATCGGGGGCTTCGCGACCGCGGCGCTCAATCCGCAGCAGCAGGCCGTTGCAAACGTGCTGGACAGCACGGCGGCCACCGCGACCGGTGACTACGCCACCGTGCTGGGCACACTGGCCACCCTGCCGGCAGCGCAGGTCCAGCCGATCCTGACAGTGCTCTCGGGCACCAACTATGCGGGATTCTCTTCGGCACTGGTGCAGGGCGCGCAGTTCTTCATGAACAATTTTGCCAGCCAGGCCAGCGGCGGCGGTCCGTCGGGCAGCACCCGCGTGGCGCTTGCCGAGGCTTGCGACGTCGCCTGCGATGCGTCGAACCCGCCGCACTGGGGCGCCTGGGGCGGCGCGATCGGCGGCCTCGGCACGATCGGCGCCGGCACCCCGCAGGGCGCCGTCACCTACAATGCCGGCGGATTCGCCGCCGGCCTCGACCGGTCCTTCACCGGGACTTTCCGCGCCGGCATCACCGTGGGCTACAGCGGCGGTACGCAATGGGTCTCGGGTTTCAGCGGCCAGGGCAACAGCGATACCGTGATGACCGGGCTCTACGGCAACTATGCCAACGGGCCGTTCTACGCCGACGGCCTGATCGGCTACGCCTACAGCAACAACAGGATGACGCGGCAGATCCTCATCCCAGGCTTGCCGGCGCGCACCGCTTTCGGCCAGACGGGCGCCAACCAGCTGTTCGGCCAGTTCGAGACCGGCTACAGCTTCGACATCGCCGCCCAGGCCGAAGCCTTCATCAAGCCGTTCGCGCGGCTGCAGGCCTACACCGGCACCCAGAACGGCTTCAGCGAGACCGGGGCGCAGTCGCTGAACCTCTCGGTCGCACAGCAGACGACCAACTCGTTGCGCTCGGTGATCGGCGCGCAGTTGGGGGCGTCGATGGACATGGGCTGGCGGGACAGGCTGGCGATGCGGTTCCGGCTGGGGTGGAGCCACGAGTATGCCGATGTCGCCCGGCCGGTGACCGCCGCGCTGGCCGGCGCGCCGGCTTCGCCCTTCACGACTTTCGGTATCTCGCCGGTTCGCGACGGCGTGCTTCTGGGCCTCTCCGCCAGCACCGCCATCGCCGAGGCGACCTCGCTCTACCTGCGCTACGAAGGCACTCTGGCCGGAACGGACGGCAGCCAGGGCCTCACGGCCGGCATGCGCATGACCTGGTGAGTCGGAAGGATCCGACGCCACCTGCACTTGCCGACGGGCGTCACCGTCGCTTCAGGTCGGCGGCGGTCATCCTGGGTGGGGAACCGAGCTTGCCGGTGAGCAGAGGCTGCAGCCGGCGGCGCAGGCTGCTGGGCGGCTCGCCGGTGAAGTCCTTGGCGACCTCGTGGCTCACACAAGCCGCAACCTGCTTCGCCAGGAGGCCGCGCAGCTCACCGAGGCTGCGGCGGGGCGCCACCAGGATGAGATCATCGAAGACGCCGCGGCCGCGGGCATCCTCCAGCACCCCCGCAAGCGTCGCCATGAACCGGTGTTTCTCGAGCTTGTGATAATCGTGCGGCGGCTCGAACGCGTGCCGCGCACCGCTGCGCGCGGCGCTGAAACTGCGGCCGGGCCGGTCGCTCTTGAGGTCGCGCGTCCGCTGCCGGCTCGCCGGCGCCACGAGATCGGAAGGGCCGGCCGGAACGAGCTTTCCCAGTTTCCTGTCCGGACTGAAGATACGGGCGCGGGCGCCGTCGGCGACGACGACCCATGTCTTGGTGCTTCGCGTGGCCATGATCATTCGCCTATCAGTGAGAAGCGGCAAAGAGTAACTCCCAGTAATAGACTATGCGAGCGCGGGCCGGTGTACTTGATCTGCGTCAACCATCCACGCGAGCGGCTCACCATGGACACCGACGGTCGGCACCGAACAGCGTGGCGAACTGCTGTGCCGTACAGGTCAGCGGCTGGCCGGCTCCGGCCCCGTCCGCGGCGCGCGAGAACTCGATCGTCCAGGCGGAAAAGCCCGCCATGAAGAAGCGGCCAACTTTTCCCACTTCGGTATCGCCATGCCCTTCCTCCAGTCCGACGGCCTGCGGATACCAGGCGCCACCGCGGACGATCCGGAACGGCACGCTCCACGCTTCGGGATCCGCCAGGTCGCGATTGAAGCTCGCGTAGATGCCTTCCTGCACCAGATCGCCGGTGCCGCCGGCAGTGCGGTTCAGCAGCATGACGAAGGTCCCTAGGGCGTGGTTGTAGTGCACGGCGGGCCCCCAGACGCCATCGGGATCGGCATGCCGCCAGCCGCGCCGCATCGGCCAAAGTGGACGAGGCAACCGGCTGCCGTCCGTCGACCATCCCTGCCCGGTCCAGAGCATCGGCGGCGCGGCCAGGTCGGTGATCGGCAGGCGCAGCACGGCCACCCCCTGTGCCGGCTCGTCGGGATGGTAGCTGGAGAAGAAGACGTAGAGCCACCGGCCCTCACGATCCGCAAGGGCACTGAGATCGCCATAGCCTCCGGCGAAGAACCCGTTACGCCACGTGCGGTCGACGCGTTCACGCGGCAGGCGCAGCAGGTCCCCCCGGTGGCGCCACGTCAACCCATCGTCCCCGGATACCACCCGCCCCATGTGGGGCACGAAGAGCTTCTCGCATCCGCCGACAGGCGTCTCCGCATGGAACCAGCCATGCAACGGCCCGCCGGGCTCCTGCCAGATCGCTTCGATCCATTTGCCGATCCCCGGCTCGGACTCTTCGAGGAACGTCACCGGCACCGGCGGCACGTCGAACCGGAGATCGGGCCGCCCGACCCGCCTCAGCGTGTGTCCGATGGGATCGTAGCGGGAGAAGAAGGCGACGGCGGCATCGCGGCCGATCCTGACCGGACTGTTGCCATCGGTACGCCAGCAGGTCCGGCCGTGCAGAGTGAGGGGAGCGGCCGGTCGAAAGCGGACGCTGAGCCCGCCACCGCTCACGACGGTGTCGCCCGTCGGCCGCGTCTCTGCCATGACACTCACAGCAACGCCGCCTCGGCCTCACGTTCATGCTCCTTCTTCGGCTCGGCGATCTCCGTCATGGTCGCCTCGCTGAGCAGCAGGATGCTCGCGACCGAGACGGCATTCTCCAGCGCGATGCGCACGACCTTGGTGGGATCGATGATGCCCGCCTCGACCAGATCCACATACTGTTTGCGGGCCGCATCGAAGCCCTGATTGCCCTTCGATTCCAGCATCCGCGCCACCACGACGCCGCCGTCCGCGGCCGAATTCTCCGCGATCTGGCGGGCGGGTGCCTCCAGGGCGCGCTTCAGGATCTGGATGCCCGTCCGCTCGTCGCCTTCGGCCCCGGCTTCCTCGGCCGCAACGGCTTCGGTGCAGCGCAGAAGGGCGAGGCCACCGCCGGGAACGATACCTTCCGCGACCGCCGCCTTGGTAGCGCTGATGGCGTCGTCGAGGGCCTCCTTCTTGGCCTTCATCTCGGACTCGGCGGGCGCGCCGACCTTTATCACGGCAACGCCGCCCGACAGCTTCGCCAGCCGCTCCCTCAGCTTCTCCTTGTCATAGTCGCTGGTCGACGCTTCGATCTCGCGCCGGATCGCCGCTACCCTCGCCTCGATGGCTGCCTTGGCGCCACCGCCGCCAACGATCGTCGTGCGATCCTTGTCGATGACGACGCGCTTGGCCGTGCCGAGATCGTCGATCGATGCGCCCTCCAGCTTGAGGCCGAGTTCCTCCGAGATGACCTTGCCACCGGTCAGGACGGCAATGTCCTGCAGGATCGCCTTGCGCCGTTCGCCGAATCCCGGCGCCTTGACTGCGCAGCAACGTAGCGCCCCGCGCAGCCCGTTGACGATCAGCGTGGCGAGCGCGTCGCCTTCGATGTCCTCGGCAATCACCAGGAGAGGACGCCCGGTCTTCACCATCTGGTCGAGCAGCGGAAGCATGTCCTTCAGCGCGGCGATCTTGTGGTCGCACAAGAGGATGCGGACATCCTCGAACGCCGCCTCCATCCTTTCGGGATTGTTGATGAAGTACGGCGACAGGAAACCTCGATCGAACTGCATGCCCTCGACGACCTCGAGCACCGTCTCCGTCGTCTTCGATTCCTCGACGGTGATGACACCATCGTTGCCGACCTTCTCCATGGCGTCCGCGACCATCTCCCCGATCGCCAGATCGTTGTGCGCGGAGATGGTCGCGACCTGCGCCTTCTCCTTGCGCGTCGTCACGGGCCGCGACATCGACTTCAGCGCGCCGACGGCCGCCCGGGCAGCGCGATCGAGGCCGCGCTTGATGTCGATGGCGCTGGCGCCTGCGGTCACATTGCGCACCCCATCGGCCAGCAGGGCGTGCGCCAGGATGGTGGAGCCCGACGTGCCGTCGCCGACCACTTCGGCGGTCCGCTCCGCAGCCTGCCGCAGCATCTGCGCGCCGAGATTTTCCTCCGGATCCTTGAGCTGGATTTCCTTGGCGATGGTCACGCCGTCATTGCAGACCAGCGGCGCTCCCCAGCTCTTCTGGATGAGCACCGATTTCGACTTGGGCCCGAGGGTGATGCGTACGGCATCGGCCAGCTGAGTGGCACCGCGTAGGACTTTCTCCCGCGCCGCGGCACGGAACATCACATGCTTGAAGGCCATGGCCATCCTCCGATTCGAAGTTGCCTGGAAACGCAGACTAGACTCGCTCGTCCCGACCCGACCTGATCCATATCAACCGGCGCACATTCGCTCCGTCAGCCGTGTTGATCCATGTCAAGAAGCGTGTGTCGCGGTTGGGATATCGTTCCAAGGTTGCAATCGGAAGGACCAGGACATGTTCAAGCACATCCTCGTTCCAACGGATGGCTCGGCGCTTTCCACCACGGCCATTCAGCAAGCCCTGCAGCTGGCTCGCGACGTCAAGGCGAAGGTTACCGTGGTCACCGTCACGGAACCCTTCCACATCTTCTCCCTGGATAGCGCGCAGCTTGCGGACACGCGGCCCGCCTACGAAAAGCATGTCGGGGACGCCGCCAGGCGCTACCTTGAAGAAGCGAAGCGGCAGGCCGGGACGCTCGGCGTGGAGTGCGAGGCCATCCATGTCGAGCATGCCATGCCGTACAAGGCGATCACGGACACCGCCGCGGCGAAGGGGTGCGATCTGATCGCCATGGCGTCGCATGGCCGCCGTGGCGCCGCTGCCCTGATCCTCGGAAGCGAAACCGCGAAGGTGTTGACCCACAGTACCATACCGGTCCTCGTCTATCGTTGAAGAGCCGCCGCTGATGCCGTTCAGGCCGCGGCGGCCGGAGGATGGCGCGATGAAAGGGATCAATCCGTATCTCGAGCCACGCGAGCGCATGGTTCGCGAGCAGATCGCCGGGCGCGGCGTTCACGACCGGCGCGTTCTCGACGCCATGTTGCACGTACCCCGGGAGGCCTTCGTCCCGGAGGCGTGCCGCCCCGCAGCCTACGCGGACCAGCCGCTCGCCATCGGCGAGGGTCAGACCATCTCGCAACCCTACATCGTCGCCGCGATGCTCGAAGCGCTGGGACTGCAGGGAGGCGAGCGCGTGCTGGAGATCGGGACGGGGTCAGGCTATGGCGCAGCGGTCCTCGCCCACATCGCTCGTGCCGTGCATACGATCGAGCGGATCCCGGCCTTGGCGAAAGCAGCCCGCGAGACGCTCAGGCGATTGGGGTACGGGAGCGTGGACGTGGTCGAAGGCGACGGCACGCTGGGGTGGGATCGTGCCGCCCCCTACGATGCGATCGTCGCGACCGCCCACGGGCCTGGTATCCCTCCCTCGCTGCGCGCCCAGCTCCGCCCGGGCGGACGGCTGGTCATGCCCGTGGCCGACAAGGACACGGGGCAGATGCTCGTACGGCTGGTCCGCGCAGGCGATGGCCACGACCGGACGGAGCGCCTCGAGCCGGTCCGATTCGTTCCCCTCATCGGCGCGCAGGGCTGGCCTGAGGGTGACCCGCGCGGCTCGGTCGACCTCCCTTGAAGGGTCAGCGGCGCGGGAGCGCGAGCGCGACGGTCTGCGGGGCCGGGCCCGTGGCGCAGCGGCGCACCGCGGCG
>WOUR01000026.1 GCA_009772935.1 Rhodospirillaceae bacterium | reverse complement strand
GCCGTGGCGAGCAGGGCCTGCTGGTGCAGACCGGCCCGAACGTCCGCGAGCCGCAGAACCGCCGCGTCGAAATCGTCATCCAGTAAGCTGGACGACCTCGACCAAGGAAGAGGCGGCCCTCACGGGCCGCCTTTTTCTTTGCCGGTTCTCCTGATCCCGCTTTCAGTTGCGGCATTGAGGACGAGGACCGGAGGGGGCTGGCGAGGCGTGGCGGACCTCTGTAAAGGCCATGCGCGGACCACCTGGATTTCTGCTGTCTCGGTGCGATAAATCGGTTAGGAACTCTGGCAGACGAAAAGGCAGACACGGCCGGCCATGGCCTCGACGCTCGGTACTCCCCTCAAGATCGCCCCCCGCCTCGATTACTCGATGTTGCGGAAGGTTGCGTTCGTCTTCGGACTGTTCTTCGTCTTCATTTCGCCAGCTTGTCCCGACCCCCTGGCCCTCGCCGCCGGCGCCTTCACGCCCTGGCTCATCCTTCGGCTGGTGGGCACCCCGACCATGCCGGCCGCCATTGCCTATTACCTTCTTTCGCAATGGCTACAGGTATTCGCGCGCGCGTTCCTCGCGCTCGTCGATGGCGAGCCGATGGCTCAGAGCATCTTCGGACCGTGGGTGGTCAACGCCTACTGGTACATGCTGGCATCGACGGTGGTGCTCGCTTTCGCGTGCAAGGTGGTGCTGGGGGGCATCCAACCGCCGACCGAAGAGAATTGGGCGGCCCACCTGTACTGGCGGCCGGTCGACGTCTTCCTGATCTACCTGGGATCCAACCTGATCACCCAGATGGCCGGCCTCACCTTTGGCGGCGTGCTCTACCAGTTCTTCGACGCCATTGCGCGCTTCAAGATCATGGCGGCGTTCCTCCTGTTTACGTCGGTCATGTCGGTCGGTCGTGGATGGCCTTTCCTGTTCGCCGTGCTCGGGATCGAAATCCTGTCCGGAATGACGGGCTTGCTGGGCGACTTCCGCGGCGTCTTCGTGTTTCTCGGCACCGCGGCGCTGGCCGCCCAGATCAGGTGGACGCCCCGCACCACCGGTTATGCCTTTCTCGCAACATTCGGTTTGGTGGCGTTGGCGCTGTTCTGGACGTCGGTGAAGTTCGAGTACCGCGACATGGCAACCGGCGGCGGGGAGTCGCAATCCTTGCAGACCACGGTATCCGACCGTGCCGGATATATGCTCGGGCGTCTCATCGGCTTTACGGACATCGATTGGGGATCGGCCTCGAAGGCCCTCCTGGAACGTCTGGCCTATGTCGACATCACCGGTCTGGTGATCAACGTCGACCTTGCGAGCGCCGAGCAGCAGTCGATGCGTCAATGGAGTGATGCGCTCGGGCATGTCTTTCAGCCCCGCTTCCTCTTTCCCGACAAGCAGGCTCTCTCGGATACCGAGGTTTTCATTCGGCTGACCAAGGCCGACCTGCTGGAGAACATGCGCGGCGGCACATCGATCAGCGTCGGCTACATGGCCGAGAATTATGTGGATTTCGGCTTCCCGGGCATGCTGGGAGGCGTGTTCGCCATCGGACTGATGGTCGCCCTTGTGATCCGTTTCTTCTTCTCGTTTGACGTTCCATGGATGGTCCGCCAGGGGACGGCCCTCGCCTACGTCTATTCGATCTGTGCCAGCGGTCTCGAGGTCTCGATGCCCAAGATCCTGGGAAGCTCCCTAACCTTTGCCGTGGCCTATGGTCTTGCCATGAAGTTCGCCTTCCCGGTCGGCCAGAGATGGCTCGAGCAACGGGCGCGCCGGGCGGCAGACCGCGAGGCGACACGGCGCCGGATCAAGAGCCTGTTCCGCGGCGGAGGACCGCTGCTCTAGATCGGCGGGCGCTTCCGCGGCGCCTGTCAGCGATGCCGCGCGACGACCTTTGCCAGCGCCTGCGCCGTTCCTTCGAGGGTGCGACCGGCTGACGAGGGCAATTTCCCCTGCTCGAATGCCGCGATGACCGCCTCGTGGACGTAGCTTTTGCGGCAAACGGTTGGCGTATTCGCGAGATCCTGGGCTGCGGCCGCTATGGCGTCGCGCAGCAGCGCCTTGCGCGCACGTTGCGTTTTCGCGGCCTCTGCTTCCGAGAGGACCTTCATGACGCCGGCGGACGCAACGAGGGTGCGGAAATCCTTGAGCGACACCCGCACGCCGGAAACCTCCCGCAGGAAGGCGTTGACCTCGGACGCCCTCACGGCGTGCAGCCCGCCGTCGCTCCCGCGATACTGGAAGAGGCGCCGTCCCGGCAACGCCAGGAGATCCTTGCAGGTGGTGGCGAGAGTCCGGTCGCGGACCTCGCGGACCACCAGTCTGGCGCCCTTGCCACGGAAATGAAGACGCACAAGGGAACCATCGATTTCGACGTTCGACTTGAGGAGCGTCGTCGCGCCGCGCGTGCCCCTTTCGCGGGCATACGAGTCGCTCCCGGCCCGAAGCGCGGTCTTTGCCACGAGATAGACGACTGCTGCTGCGGCGTGGCGCGCGTCACGGGACTCGCCGCGCAGGAAGCGTCGGACGGCTCGGCTGATCTCCGGCAGAGTCCTCGCGATGTTCTCAAGCCTGCGGGCTTTGAGGGTTTCGCGAACCTGCAGCCAGTGCGGATGATAGCGATACTGCAGCCGCTCGGCCGCGTCTTCGCCGACCGCCTGCAGGTGAACTGCCGGATCCGCTGCGTATCGCACATTCCTGTAGGCCGGCGGCATTGCGAGAGACTTGAGCCGGGCGAGGGTGGCAGCGTCCCTGATCGTCGAGCCTTTGCCATCGACGTAACGGAAGCCGCTGCCACAGCGTTGACGACGAAGAACCAGCAGTGCCGGCGTGCCGCGCTTCATTCCGTACTCGCACATCAATCGCTCGGTCGGGGATAGTCGCGGCATGTGGCGGCAACGGCCGGGTGAGTGGATCGTTGCGGGCGGCCAACTCCTGATCAGGGTAGCGTCGAGCGGCTTGCTACGGTCGCCGCGCGGCGTTCTGACCATTCGTAAGCAAGCGGGAGAGCGAGCTTCGCCAAGCGCCGACAGGAGTGGGGATCACGACAGGTCGGCGATGATGCGCCGCGTCTTCTCCCGCAGAGCGCCGACGCACTCGCAGGCGCCGCGCTCGAGTCCGTCACGGTCGAGGATTGCGATCTTGCCGCGCTGGTACCGGATCAGGCCCGCCTGCTGCAGCCCGTAGGCGATCAGGCTGACGGTGGGGCGTCTCACCGCGAGCATCTGGGCGAGAAAATCGTGCGTGAGGCGAATCACATCGTCGTCGATGCGATCCCGGACCTGGACGATCCATCGACACAGACGTCGGTCGGCGGTGTGAAGGGCGTTGCAGGCCGCCGTCTGCTGCATCTGGGCCAGCATCAGCTCGCTGCTCAACAGCGCCATCTTGCGCAGGACCGGACTCTGGCCGACGGCGGTGCGGAAGTCGCCTACGGGCATACGCCAGGCCATCGCGTCGATCTGCACGATGGCACGTGTGCCGGCAGTGTGATTTCCCAGCGCGGCAAGCGCGCCCAGTATGGCTTCACGGCCGAGTGTCGCAGTCTCGATGGCTGCGCCATCCTGCATCATGGCAACCAGGGAGATCATGCCGCTTTCGATGAAGTAGACGTGCTCGATTCGCTGCTCTGGTTCCTGCAGCACTGAACCTTGGGGCAGCCGATTGAAGGCCAGATACGGCCTCAAACGGATTTGTTCGGCAGCTGGCAGGGCGGACAGAAAAAGGTTCTTCGGTTCGAACGCAGCCGTCACTGCAGTCATTTCCTCGTTTGCCGGGACACCGCGTCGACTCTCACCAGCAGCCTGTTGATCGGCCTCGGACTGGCCATCACTGTAGGCCCGCAACCGTTTCCCGGTCGGTACACCAGCGAACGAAGAGTGAGTTCCAGGCCGTATGGGCATGCGTGTCATTCAGAACGGCAAGGCTCGGCCATGGGGCATGCGCCGGCCCAGCCGGTCCCGCTTGACCGCGGCCCCGTCTTTGGCGCCACTTCCTTTGTCTTCCTCCTCCGTGACGGCAGCTTCCGCGTGGCGTCGGCCCAACGGCGTGAGGCGCGGGCCGTTCGGGCCGTCATGCAGAAGGCCCAGCAACTCCAGGCGCAGCCGATGTGCTGACGGAAGCTTGACGGTCTGGCCGACGGAGAGCGACCTGAGAAGACGCTGCTCCTCCGCGCTGATCCGCACCTGTGCGGTCTGCATAACTCACGGCTCCTCGAATCCGGGGTGAGAGGACCACCGGCCCTGAGGTGCCGGCTGCTCGTGCAACGGCGCCGTGGAGAGGGGGTTCCGGATGAAGACCGTTTTGACGGCCGCTCGCCGGTGATCAGGTCAGGCCGACCTCAGCCGCCTTGATCTGCAGAGCCAGATACCTGGAATACATGCGACATTGGGCGAAGGAGCCGCCCTGGAACCACAAGCCCGGCTGTGCCGTCGGGATCCACATGTTGCGCAATTCCTGGGTGCGGTCGTCGAACCCCCAGACAGGTCCGACCTTGCGGGCAATCTCCGGTCCGAAAAGCTGCTCGACCAGGTGATCCTGGCCCTTGTAGCCGGTCGCCAGCACGATCAGGTCAGCGGGCCGTTCACGGCCATCCTTCATTGCGAGGCCGGTCGCCGTGAACGAACCGATATCGGCATACTGGATCAATCCGATCTCGCCCTTCGCCACGAGATCGGAGGCGCCCACGTTGAAGTAGTAGCCGCCGCCGCGGCCGCGGTACTTGAGCGGCCAGCCCGTCCCGTCCTCGCCGAACTCGAGCCGGAAGCCTACCCGTTCGAGGGCTTCCAGGAGGGGCGCGCCATGCGCCCTCGCCTGGTCGGTAAGGAGGCGGTGGGCCTTCTTCATCACCCGCAGGGGCACCGACACGTTGATCAGGTCGCGATCCTCGAGGGTCGGACCCTTGCCGTAGTAGATGCCGTCATAGAGCTGGGCACCTGGCTCGACGTTGACGATGAGCGTGGGGCTGCGCTGGACGATGGTGACGTGGGCGCCATGGCCGTGCAGGTCCTGCGCAATGTCGTGGGCGCTGGTACCGGTGCCGAAGACGTAGACGGGTCGGCCCTTCCAGTCCGCGCCGCTGGCGAACCTGCTCGAATGGACGACGGTGCCGGCAAAGCGGTCGAGGGTCGGAATCTCCGGAATGTTCGGCGTGCCGCTCACGCTGGTCGCCATCACGATGTGCCGGGGATGCAGCGTTCGGTGGACGCCGCCGGCCACATCCAACTCGAGTTCGGCCGTCCAGCGCTTCGTGGCGGCGTCCCAAGTGGCACCCTTGAAGCTGGTGCCTGTCCAGAAATCGATCTCCATGGTCTCGACGTAGGATTCGAGCCAGTTCGCGATCTTGTCCTTGGGAATGTACTTCGGCCAGGTCTTCGGGAAAGGCAGATAGGGAAAGTGGTTCGAGTGCTTCTGGTTGTGCAGCTTCAGCCGTGATAGCGCTTGCGCCAGTTGTCGCCGATCCGCGCCATGCGATCGACGACGAGCGCCTCGACGCCCAGCGCCTTGAGGCGGGCCGCCGCCGTGATGCCGGCGTGGCCGCCTCCCACGATCAGTACGGCGGGGTCGCGATCGGCGTAGCGCGAGGCTTCACGGCGCCGATCGAGCCAGTTGGGCCCATGGAAGTCGCGCTCGAAAGCGGGTACCTCGGCCTTCTCGATGATCGTCTCCTCTTCGTGGCCGCGCAGCGACTCGAGGGACGTCAGCAGCGTCCACGCCTGGGCCGCTCCGGCACGGCAGTCGCTGCGCTTCAGCCGGACGATGCCGGCGCCCGTCCCGATCGCGGTTTGGAACGTCAGGATCGCTTCGACGCAGGGTTCGCCCGCCCGCTCGACATCGCGCGGCGGATACCGCTCCGGATCGATCGCGAATCCCGAGGCGCCGCTTGCTGCCGCCGTGTCGACCAGTCGCCGCGCGACTTCGGCGCGGTCGCTCACGGTTTCGATCGTGCGCGTCAGCGCGACGATGTCGCGCCAATCGGCATCCGGCCGGAACAGCGCCCCCACGCGGTCGGGAGCGCGCGCCTCGAGTGCAGCGTTCAAGTCGGCGAGCCAGTCACTGACGATGCGTTTCGCATCACGGTTCAATTCGACATCCATGCGAAGGAGCCTGTCGAATGGCGCCCGCCAAGACAATAGGTAAGGCGCTCGTCCGTGATTCTAGGTGCTTCCGCGGTCGGCCAGGTGCAGCCGGATGGTCAGAAGCAATGCCCGTCCGAGCATGGCCCCTCCACAGAGCATGGCGACGAGCGCCGCTCCCAGGCGAAAGATCTCCAGGTCCGGATTGGCCAGGAAAGCACCCGCGCACTCCACGGCGACGGCGGCCCCCACGACGATCGACACCCAGAGCAGAAGAAGCTTGGCGGCGTGCGTCAGGTTCACCTGTGGCCGGTACATGTCATGCCTGATGCCGATCATGACCCCGCGGATGGCCCCCACGACGAAGCCGGCGGCGAGTGCGGCGCCGAACAGCCAGGGCGGCTGGTGCTCGGCGAACTGGAGGAGGGAGAGGATGGTTCCCGCGAACAACGCCAGGAAGGCAGGAGCAAACAGGCGCCACGTCGATATGTAGCGCCGGCGCACCTCGCGCAGGGAAAGGTAGATGCAGCCTGCCGCCGCACCGACCAGCAGGAGATGGACAAGGGTCAGATTGTGAACCACGCGTTCAGCTTACACGGCCATTGCCTGAATTAAAGGCGGCTCCCCGCCGCAACGACGGCGTTGCGCTCCTTGCTGCCGAAGGGCCGTATCGAGGCAGGGCTGCCCATGTCAGAATGATTCCGGTTAACCTGAGTGACATGGCTCCTCGTCCGGTTCCTTCCTCTCCCTCCGTCTGGCCGGCCGCGATCCATCTCGCGCTGTTCGCCTCGATCATTGCCGTGCCCCTTCTGGCCTTGCTGGGATTGCTGCTCTACCGGACCGCAAGCATCGAGCGACATCAGCTCGAGCAACGACTGGTCCAGGTCGCGGAGGATCTGGTTGCCGATCTGGACCGCGATATCGACCGGCATATCACGATCCTCGAGACCCTCATCAACTCCCGTTCGCTGGCCAGCGAGGACTATGCCGGCTTCCATGCCCGCGCGACCCTCAGCCTGCGGGAGAAGGGTCACGTCGTCCTGGTCGATGCGCAGGGGCGACAACTGGTGAATACCTTCCTGCCGTTCGGGAAGGCGCCGCGCCTGACTGGCAACCCGGAGATGCTCGAAGTCGTTCGACGCACGCATCGGCCCGTCGTTTCGGATCTCTTCACCGGGTTGGCCTCGGGCAAGGTCGTCTTCAATATCTCCATCCCGATTCTCGAGGGCGACCAGCTGCGCTACGTGCTCAGCCTCAGCATGGCGCCGTCTGCGTTCCAGTCCCTGCTCGCGGACCAGGGACTGCCTCCGCAATGGGATACAACCATCTGGGACGGCAATGGCCTCATCGTGGCGCACTCCCGCGATGATGGCCGGCTGGTCGGCACGCGCGTGCCGCCGCGATTGCGCGACGACGCTCACAAACTCCAAGTCTACGAAACGACCGATATCGACGGCGCCGAGGTTCTGCACGTCTTCGCCCGCAGCCGGTTCTCCGCCTGGGGCGTCGGAGTCAATGCACCGGCGGCGACCATCCAGGGACAGGTCCGGCAATCGGTCTGGTTGTGGGGCGTCACCATCGTGGCGGTCGCGATCCTGGTCCTGGGTCTTGCGACGCTGTTCAGTCGACGGCTCACCCGGCCCCTCGCGGCGGCAACGGCGGCGGCGCGAGCGCTCGGCCGCGAGGAGCCTTTCGAAGTCCGCCCCTCGCAGGTCGTCGAAATCAACGCGGTCAACGAGGCGCTCGGCGCGGCACGGGATGAACTCGCGGCTCGCTCGGCGGCGCTTCGCCGAAGCGAGCAACAGCTTCGCTCGGCTGCCGACGCCGCACGGTTCGGCGCCCATGAATACGACGTGGCGACGGACCGGGTGATCCGCTCGCCACAGCTGCGGCGCATCCTCGGTGCAGAAGAGTCGGATCCGGCTCCCCCGTTCGAGTCGGGCCTTGCCTTCGTCCATCCCGAGGATCGCGAAGAAGTCGAACGGCGCAAGCGCGGGATCATTGCGGGCGGAGAGGGACCCTATCAGCTCGAGTATCGTATTCGCCGGCCGGACGGTGCCGTTCGCTGGGTGATGGACCGGGGACAGGCGACGGCCGATCCCGCGACTGGCAAGGTCGGGCGCGTCGTCGGCGTATTGCTCGACATCACGGATCTCAAGGAGGCCGAACAGCGGCAGCGCCTGCTGTTCGACGAACTCAACCATCGCGTCAAGAACACGCTGGCGATCGTCCAGTCGCTCGCACAGCAGACGATGCGCACGCGCAGCGACCCCAAGGAATTTGCGCATGCCTTCGAGGACAGGCTCGGCTCGCTCGCCCGCGCCCACAATCTTCTCACGCGCGAATCGTGGACGGGAGCGTCGTTGCGCGACATCGTCGATGCCGCCATGGCGCCGTTCGCGGATGGCGGACGTGTCATCGAAGTCTCGGGTGACGAGATCGTCATTCCCGCCGGCGCCACCATCACCCTGAGCCTGATGCTGCACGAGCTGGCCGCGAACTCCGCCAAGTACGGTGCGCTGGCGGCCGCCGCCGGTCGGCTGTCGATCGGGTGGCAGGTCGGCAGCGAACAGATGGCGGCCGACATCGAGCTCGTATGGCAGGAGAGCGGGGGAGCCGTCGTTGCCGCGCCGACGAGCACGGGGTTCGGGTCGCGGCTGCTGAAGGCAAGCGCCCGGCAGCTCGATGCCCGTCTGGAGTTGGATTTCGCGCCGACCGGCCTGGTGTGCCGGCTGCGGTTCACGATACCGCAGCCGAGAGCATCCCGGGCGTCTACCTAGTTCGTGGGCGATTCCGGCTGGCGGGTCCTGTGTTTCGAAAAGCCGCCTTTTTGTGCGTGTTGCCTCCATTCGGTAGTCGTGGTTTCTTCCGCGCCACTTCGGGGAGTGAACGAACATGAGGGAGCTTCATATGAATCGACGTCAATTCCTCGCCGCCGGCTCGGCCGCCGGCGCCTTCGGTCTGGTCGGCGGGGCCTTGCCGGCTGCAGCCCAGACCCAGTTCTCGATCGCCACGGGCACCACGGGCGCCGTCTACTATCCGCTGGGCGGTGCGATGGCGAACATCCTGAGCAAGAAGGTTCCGGGATGGGCCGTCACGGCCGAGGCGACGGCGGGCTCGGTTGCGAACATGCACATGATCCGGGACGGCAAGGCGCAGATGGCACTGACCCAGTGCGACACCGCCTACGATGCCATCAAGGGGCTCGACAAGTTCAAGGGCAAGCCCGTCGAGTCGCGCACGCTGGCGGTGGTCTATCCCAACCTGGTGCATTTCGTGACGATGGAAGGCACCGGCATCAACAAGCTGTCCGACATCAAGGGCAAGCGCATCTCGACCAGCGCGCCGGTGAGCGGATCCGAGGTCATGGCGCTGCGCATCATCGAGGAACTCGGCCTGAAGCTCAGCGACATCAAGCGGGAGCGCCTGTCGCCGGCCGAGAGCACGAACGCCATGAAGGACGGCAAGCTCGACGGCTATTTCTTCAACGGTGGGCCGCCGGTCGCGGCGATCACCGACCTGGCGGCGACCCAGGGCATCAAGATCAAGCTGATCTCGACGGCCGACCTGGTGCCGGCGCTGAACAAGAAATACGGTCCGGTCTTCGCCGCCAGCCAGATTCCGGCCAAGGCCTACCCGAACCAGGATGCAGCGGTGCCGGTGATCGCCATCTGGAACATCCTCATCGTGCCGGCGTCGATGAGCGACGATCAGGCCTACACGATCACCAAGACCCTGTGGGAGAACCATGCCGACCTGGTCGCCACCCACAAGGCGTCGACCGACATGACGGCGGAGAACCAGAAGGCCGCGAATTCGTCGGTCCCGTTCCATCCCGGCGCGATGAAGTATTTCGCCGAGAAGGGCATCAAGCTGTCCTAGAGGACAGGACTACCGGCGGGGCCCTCCAACAGGGGGGCCCCGTTTCCATTTTGGGGTGGGAAGAACGATGACGGTCCAGGCCGAACTGCTGAGCGACGAGGAAAAGCGCAAGATCGAGGAACTCGTCGAGCAGGAAGAAGGCGGCATCCACAAGTTCGTGGGCTGGTGGGGCAAGGTCCTCACCTTCATCGCCTTCACCATGACCATCTTCCATCTCTATGCCGCCGCTTCGACGGTCGACACGCAATCTTTGCGCGAAATCCATGTCGCCTACGCGCTGTCCCTGGTCTTCCTGCTGTTCCCGGCGGTGAAGAGCTGGCGCAACCGGGTCGCGCCCTGGGACATCGCGGCGGCCGGGCTGGTGATTGTCGTCATCTGGTACATGATGACGGGCGGCAGCTGGACGAGCCTCGCCGATTCCGACGACTTCCTAGACCGCTATGTCTCGCCGACCCAGACCGACCTGGTGATCGGCGCCATCCTGATCCTGCTGGTGCTGGAGTCCACCCGCCGGGCGACGGGCTGGATCATGCCGATCCTGTCGGCCCTGTTCCTGGCCTACGCGATGTGGGGCAACTACCTGCCGGCGCCGTGGACGCACAAGGGCTATCCGCTGTCCGATCTGATCGCCGAAGAATACATGACCCTGAACGGCATCTTCGGCTCGGCGATCGACGTCTCGGCCACGCTGATCATCCTGTTCACGATCTTTGGCGCCATCCTGCAAGCCTCCGGTGCGGGCCGGTTCTTCATCGACTTCTCGCTCCGTGCCATGAAAGGCCAGCCCAACGCGGCCGGCCGCGCGGTCGTGCTGTCGTCATTCCTTCTGGGCGGTCCTTCGGGATCCGGCGTGGCAACCACCGTCACCATCGGCACCGTCGCCTGGCCGATCATGAAGGAGGCGGGTTACGGCAAGTCGGCGGCCGGTGGCCTGCTGGCGGCCGGCGGCCTGGGTGCCATCCTGTCGCCTCCGGTGCTGGGAGCCGCGGCCTTCCTGATCGCCGAATATCTGAAGATGTCCTACCTCGACATCGTGCGGATGGCGCTCATCCCGACCTGCCTCTACTACTTCGGCCTGCTGATGATGACCGAGATCGATTCGCGCAAGTACGGACTGCGCGCCGTCGATCCGTCGGTCGATCTCACCATGAAGCAGCTGATGACGCGCTACGGCTTCCACTTCACGTCGCTGATCTCGGTCGTCGTGCTGATGGTGTGGGGCTTCTCGGCGACCTATGCCGTGTTCTGGTCGATCCTGCTCGCCATCCTGGTGAGCTACCTGCGCGCCGACACGGCGCTGTGGCCGGACAGGCTCTTCCGGGCCCTGGCGGACGGCTCGATCCAGGCGCTGGGCGTCGCCGCGACCTGCGCCTGCGCCGGCCTCATCGTCGGCGTGATCACCAAGACCGGTCTGGCGCTGAAGTTCTCCTCGATCGTCATCGACCTGGCCGGTGGCTCGGTCTTCTGGACGGCGATGTACACGGCGCTGATCGTCTGGGTGGTCGGCCTCGCCGTGCCGGTGACGGCCTCCTACATCATGTGCGCCGTCATCGCGGCGCCTGCGCTGATCAAGCTCGGCATCCCGGACTATGCCGCGCACATGTTCATCTTCTACTACGCCGTGCTGTCGGAGGTTTCGCCCCCGACCGCGCTGGCGCCGTTCGCCGCCGCAACGATCACGCGCGCCGATCCCTACGTGACCACGCTGCAGAGCTGGAAATATGCGCTGCCGGCCTTCCTCGTGCCGTTCATCTTCGTGCTCGATCCGATCGGAATCGGCCTGCTGCTCGAGACGCCCAAGAACATGAGCTGGGTCTGGATCCCCTGGGTCACGCTGGGGGCAACGGGTGGCATCGTGGCACTGGCCGTGGCGGCGCAGGGCCATCTCTGGCGGCCCCTCGGCGTGGGCACGCGCGCCGTCTGCGGCCTCGCCGGGATCGCACTCACCTTCCCGGGTATCATCGACGACTGGGTGGGCGGCCCCGTTGTCGCGCGCCTGATCGGCCTGGCGGTGCTGGCCGCCGTCATCGTCTACGAATACAGGCAGCCCCGGCGGACCGCCGCCGCCGCCTGACGGGGCAGGGCGCTCCCTTCGGGCGAAGCGGGACCGTAGGGCTGAGCTTCGCTCAGCCCGCTACTGGAAGACGACGCGGGCCTCGCGGCCCAGCATCTGCGGGATGCTCTGCGGATCGTCCGGCTTGATCTCGACCTCGACCAGCCGGGCATTGGATTCGCCGAGGTCTGCCTCGGATCGCTTGGTGCGCTTCACCGTCAGTGGCGTGCGCGAGATCGTCCCGACATGGACGGTGCGGCTGCCCTGAAAGGTGAACTCGACCTTGCCGCCCGGCTTCACGCTGCGCAGGTGGATTTCGTCGACGTCCGCGAAGATGCGGATCTGGCCGAGATCGACGACCTTCGCGATGCCCCTGAAGGAGATTCGCTCGCCCTGGCGGGTGTAGATATCGACCACGACGCCGTCGAGCGGCGAGCGCACAACGGCGAGCTCGCGCTCGATCCTGGCTTCCTCGAGCTTGGCCTCGAAGATGGCGATATCGGCATCGGTCTGCGCGAGATCGGCCGCAAGCACTGCCTTCTGGAACGTGAGCTTCGCTTCCTCTCGCTCCAGCGATTGCTGGGAGAGGTTGGACTGGAGCTGCTTCTGGTCGGGAGGCACGCTCGAGCGGGAGAGTTCGAGCTCCTTGAGCCGGTTCTCCTCGGACGCCGACTTCACCGATATTTCCTGCAGCGCGATTTCGGCCGTCCGGTAGCCCGAGATCATCGACTCGCGCTTCCGGCGCGCCTTGGCGATCTCCTGTTCGATCCGGCGCACTTCGGCGTCCGCCGCCGCATAGTTGTTGAGGACCGCGATGATCTCGCCGCGTTTGACGGCCTGACCGTTCTTGATGCGCAGTTCGGCCAGGACCGAGCCGCCGACCGGATCACCGGCGATGACGGCCGTGCCCGCAGGGGCATCGGTGTAGCCGCGCGAAATCAACGGCCCGTTCACTTCCGACCTGTTCTGAGCGCTACCGACCTGGAGGTCGGGCACGACAAAGACGATGGCCAGCGAGATCACGGCGACCGCGAGCGCGACAGCGCCAGTCCATGCAATTTTATTGCTTTGCGCCATCCCGGACCATTTTACCACCCAACGAGAAGGGCCCGCATCTCCTTGATCGTCAAGGAGGAAGCGCTGGTGCTGCCGGACAGGATTGAACTGTCGACCTCCCCCTTACCAAGGGGGTGCTCTACCACTGAGCTACGGCAGCGCGCGGCGGGGGTATGCCACACGGTGGGGGGCGGTTCAACCGCTGCCGCCGTCCGAAACGCAGGGAGTTCCGCATCTTGCCGGGCCTCTCCCCGTCTGCCTACCCTGATGCAAAGAAAATGGAGGAGCGGATGGACTGGCGCCCGATTTCTGCAGATTCCCACATCACCGAGCCGCCCGGCTGCTACCGCGACCATATCGACCCCGCCTACCGCGAGCGCGCGCCGCACGTCGTCCGTCACGACGGAATGGGCGACATCTACGTCGTCGACGGCATGAAGACGCCGGTGCCGATGGGCTTGATCGCGGCCGCAGGCGTTGCTCCCCAGGACATCAGGATCGGCGGCGCCAAGTTCGAGGACCTGCATCGCAGTGGCTGGGATCCTTCCGCCCGTCTGCAGGACCAGGATCGGGATGGTGTCGCGGCGGAGATCATCTATCCGACCGTGGGCATGCTGATCTGCAATCATCCCGACTTCGAATTCAAGAAGGCCTGCTTCGACGCCTACAATCGCTGGCTCCAGTCCTATTGTGCCTATGCACCCGACCGGCTCGTCGGGATGGGCCAGACGGCCATGCGCACGGTGAAGGAGGGCATCGCCGACCTCGAGCGCATCAAGGCGATGGGATTTCGGGGGGTGATGATGCCGGGGAATCCCGGCGAGAAGGACTACGACGACCCGGTCTACGATCCGTTCTGGGAGGCCGCCGTCGCCCTCGGGCTGCCTCTGTCGTGGCACATTCTCACGACCTCGGGCGACAATTCACTGTCGAAGCCCCGCGGTCCGAAGATCAACGGGTTCCTGTCGATCATCCGTGGCTGCCAGGACATCATGGGCATGCTGGTCTTCGGCGGTGTGTTCGAGCGCCACCCCAAGCTGCGCGTCGTCTGCGTCGAGGCTGACGCAGGGTGGGCACCGCATTTCATGTACCGCATGGATCATGCGTACAAGCGCCACCGCTACTGGATGAAGGGCAAGGAACTGGAACGCCTGCCCTCGGAGTATTTTCGCGATCACATTACCCTGACGTTTCAGGACGATTGGACCGCATTCCAGTTTGCCGACCGGTTGTCACCGAAGCAGCTGATGTGGGCGAACGACTTTCCCCATAGCGATTCGACCTGGCCGTGGAGCCAGGATGTCATCACCGAGCAGACTGCCCACCTGCCGTCCGATTTGAAGAAGCGCATCCTGCGCGACAACGTGGTCGAACTCTACAATCTCGCCGCGTAGTCGCGCAGTCGGGCTCCTAACGGGTCGTGTAGACGGTGGTCGTCTGGGCGGGCACCGGGGCGGTGTTGTCGTACACGACGGTCCGCTCGGCCGTGCGCGCCGGTACGGGTTTTTCGACGACACGCTCCGTATAGGAGGCGCAGCCTGTCACCAAAGAGCCGGCGACAGTGAGAATGAGTGCTACTTGCTTCACGGAAGCTCCTCTTGTTGACGTTATGTCCCGCCAACGGGGCATTCGCTCGGGGGTTGCGAGAACTTCCGAATCGGCCACGGCTGCGGTATTTGCTCGCGGATGAGCCAAGGTCAGTCGTTGTGAAGCTTTTTTGCATTGCTGACGCAGTGCCAGTTTTGCATATTGCGAGAGCCTAAATGGCCATAGGGGAGAGGGGCTTATGCTCAAGAAGTTGTTTGTTCTACTTGCCGCGACGTTCATGATTGCCGCCTGCGACCAGCCTGCGCCGGCCACTGCGCCGCCGCCGCCGCCGCCGCCGGCACCTCAGAGCTTCATGGTCTTCTTCGATTGGGACAGCGCCAAGCTGAACCCGCAGGCCACGAACGTCGTCGGTCAGGCTGCTGCAGCCTACAAGACGAAGGGTAGCGCTCGCATCACGGCGACCGGTCATACCGACACCACGGGTTCGGAAGCCTACAACATGGCGCTGTCGCTGCGCCGCGCGAATGCGGTCAAGGACGCGATCGTCCAGCAGGGCGTGCCCGCCACCGCGATCGCGGTCGTCGGCCGCGGCATGCAGGGCCTGCTCGTCGCGACCGGCCCGAACGTTCGCGAGCCGCAGAACCGCCGCGTCGAAATCGTCATCGCGCAGACGATGGCCGCCGCTCCGATGGATGACGCCGCCTACTGCAAGGCGTTGGCCGCGAAGTGGCGCGACTCCGTGCGTCGTGACTCGGTGGCCAGCGAGGGTCCGGCGGCGATCGCCAAGTGCGATGCCGGCGACTACAAGGCGGGCATCCCCGCCCTCGTGAAGCTGCTCAATGACGCGAAGGTTCCGCTGCCGCCGCGCGGCTAAGAACCGACACCGACTACGGAAAAGGCGGCCCTCGTGGCCGCCTTTTTTGTTTTGCTGGAGTCTTTCGTCCCAAGGAGAATCGCTCTCCTCGCCATTCAAATGGGGAGGTGTTGTCGTCTCGCGGCGACGGAGGGGGCAGCGGCTTCCTGTGGCCGTCCTTCCGTCAGCCCTCCCGGACATTGCCGAGGCAATGTCCTGCCGCTTCGCAGGCTGAGCTTTGCTCAGGCCATGCCCCCATCGCCCCGTAGGACGGGGCACTTCCCCATTTGAATGGGGAAGCGATTGATCTGAATTCCGTGGCGCAATTCACGTCGGAAAGACGCTAGTTTCCTTTCCCGGGTCGCGCCGGCAGGCGCGCCCATTGCCGGGGTTGGAGTTCGTGATACTCGATCCAGGGCCCGGTTTCGGCGAAACCTGGATCCAGGGCGCCGACGTCGCTCACCCAGTAGCCGAGGGAGCGACGATTGGGATCGAACCTCCAGGTGCCGACCACGACCTCGTCGGCGACGTGACCTGCGAGGCCCGGGCAGAACAGCAGAAAGGGGCCCTCGTCCTTTGGCGCCGTCTCGATCGGCCGCCATGTCGTCTGCCGAAGAGACTCGATCTCGGCCGCCGCCCGCCAGCGCACGTCGGCTGCGAGGACGTCGGTGTCGTCACCCGCCGGGCCATGCTGCTCGCGGCACTGGGCCCGCAATTCATCGACGATATCCTTCATTCCAACTCTCCGCCGGTCGAATTTCCGATCTTCTTCTAGCGCAGCTCCACGCGTCTTGATGGAGCGTCCAATATAATGGATGATACATCCATCGTAAGGGAGGGGTCGTGGAATTCGGCATCAACGATCGGATCGCGGCCCGGGTTCGCGAACTCCGGGGCCGGCTCGGCCTGTCGCTCGAAGCCCTGGCGGAGGCGAGCGGGGTCAGCCGGTCCATGATCTCCCTGATCGAGCGCGGCGAAAGCAGCCCGACCGCCGTGGTCCTCGAGAAACTGGCGACCGGCCTCGGTGTCTCCCTGGCCACGCTCTTCGAGGCCCCGGCCGCGCCGCCGCGTCCCGTGTCCCGCCGGGCCGATCAGATCGAGTGGCGCGACCCCGCTTCTGGATACCTTCGTCGCAACGTGTCACCGGGCGGCTTTCCATCCCCCATCCAGATCGTCGAGGTGATTTTCCCGGCAGGCGCGCGCGTCGCCTACGAGACCGCGGCGCGGCCGGGGGTCACTCATCAGCAGGTCTGGGTCCTCGAGGGCACGATCCAGGTGATGCTGGGGGACGAGGACTTCGAGCTGCGCCCCGGCGATTGCCTGGCAATGGTGCTCGACCGGCCGATCACGTATCACAATCCCACGCAACGGCCGGCGCGCTACTGCGTGGTCATCGTCGGGCCGCGGCCGGGCTGAGCGATGGATCTCACCGACGTCTCCCTGGCCCTGCTGAGCGCGGTCCTGCACGCGGGCTGGAACGCCGCGGTGAAGGCCAGCCGCGCTCCGGCCCAGGTGATGACGGCCCAGATGGTGCTGGGGGCGGCGCTGGTCGTCCCGGCGCTTTTCTGGTCCGGCCTCCCCAACCTCGCGTCCTGCGGCTGGATCGCGGCGTCGACCTTGATGAATGTCCTCACCGTATCGGCGCTGCTGCGCGCCTATGAGCTTGGCGGATTCGGCCTCGTCTATCCTGTCGTCCGCTCACTGGCAGTGCTGTTGGTGGTGCCGCTCGCGGCCGTCATGACGGGCGAGCACCTCGGAACGGCGGGATTTCTTGGAATCCTGGTCATCTCGCTCGCGCTGGTCGTCCTCGCCTGGGATGCCGCGCGAGGGCAGGGGATCACGAGGGCCGCGATGGCATGGACCCTGGCGGCCGGAGTCGGCACCGCAGCCTACATCATGTGCGACGCGCAGGGCGTGCGGCTCTCGGGATCGCCCTGGGCCTATGGTTTCGTCGTATCGATCACAAATGCGGCGGCAATGGCCTGGCGGCAGCGTCGCGGTGGCCCGCCCTGGGCGCAGGTGGCGACACACTGGACGCTCGCCCTGCCGATCGCCGTCGCGGCCATGGGATCGTATCTGCTCATCCTCTGGGTCTGGAGCCACGCGCCGATCGCCCCGGCGGCGGCGCTCCGGGACACGAGTGCCATCTTCGCCGTCCTCATCGCCGTCTTCTGGCTGAAGGAGCCCTTCACGCGCATGCGCATCGCAGCCGTCCTGCTGGCGGCCGCGGCGGTGCCGCTGCTGCGGTTCGGCTGATCAGGCGCTGGCGTAAAGACGACCGAGAAGATCGCCCAGGGTGGTCGCCTCCGATTCCGAAAGACGGCTGCCGACGGCGGCGGTGATTGCGTCCGCGTAGACGGGCCACATGCGGCGGCGGATCGCCCGGCCGGATTTTGTGATGGTCAGTCTTTGGCCACGACCATCCTCTTCGCTCGCCGAGCGCGCAATGTAGCCTGCTGCTTCCAGGCGGTCGACGAGGCGCGAGAGATTGTACTGGGCAAACAGCATCTCCTTCTGCAACTCGAAGGGACGCAGGCCCGCAGGGTCGGCCCTCTCCAATTCGAGCAGCGCGTCATACCAGGCGAGGGGAGGCAGCCCGGCCTTCTTGAGGCGGGCCTCGACAGTCGATTGTGCGGTCCGATGCGCTCGTTCCAGGCGGGCCCAGGCACGGACGACGGCATCGGGCGGGGTAGGGGAATTCATCGGCGCATTCTAGAGGTAAATGCATTTGCATCAAGTTGCGGCTTCATATAAATGCAAATGCATCAATATGGAGTGCAGGCATGCTGACGCTCGTTTCCTTCGATCTCTGTCCCTATGTGCAACGTGCGGCCATCGCCCTGGCGGAAAAGGGAATCCCCTTCGAGCGGCGTGACGTCGACCTCGCCGACAAGCCGCAATGGTTCAAGGCGATCTCGCCGCTCGGCAAGGTGCCGCTGCTGCAGGTCGATGGCGAAGTGCTCTTCGAGAGCGCCGTCATCGTCGAGTATCTCGATGAGACTCGCGGCGCCAGGCTTCATCCCCGGGACGCTCTTCTGCGGGCACGGCATCGCGCGTGGATGGAATTCGGCTCGTCGATCCTGGCTGACATCTGGACCGTGGAGACGACACCGGATCCCGCGGCTTTCCAGAGCAAGGCGCGGAGCTTGCGCGAGAAGTTCGTGCGCCTCGAAGGGGAACTCGGGGCAGGTCCGTGGTTCGCCGGCAAGCGCTTCAGTCTGGTCGATGCGGTCTTCGCGCCGGCGTTCCGCTACTTCGATGTCTTCGACCGCTTCATCGATCTCGGGGTGTTCGAGGACCTGCCGAAGGTGCAGGCCTGGCGACGGGCGCTGGCGGCCCGGCCGTCGGTCCGCGACGCCGTTGCGGCCGACTACGGGGCGAAGCTGGAAGCCTTCCTGCGTCGCCAGCCGTCCTGGCTGGCCAGGCAGCTGCATTGATCGGGCGAGGACGGGCGGGCTTGTGCGCGGCGGAGCCCGGTGACAGCATCGAAGCGGATCATAGCGTCCCCGTTGTCGGCCGAGGAGACTCCCATGGAAGTCGATGGTCTTGTCACGGCGTTGGAGCGGATCGAGCATGCCGCCCGGGATTTCATGCATCCGGTCCACAAGGCGGATGCGCCCTCCGCATTGCTGGATGTGCTGGCGGATTGCGGGCGTGCCCTCGGGCATCCCTATGCCATCGATCCCGGCCTGGACGATGTGCGCAACGAGGCGTCGCGCCACTGCGCCGCCGTCCAGGAAAACCTGTCCGCCGTCTTGGAGGAGATTCGCCAGCTCCACATGACGGTGAGCGGGTTGCTGCCGTCGCTCGTACGGATCGCCGATCCCTCTCGGACCGGGACGGGTGGCGGAGCTTCCGCAGCGCCTTGGCCTCGATCTGGCGGATGCGCTCGCGGGTGACCGAGAACTGCTGGCCGACTTCCTCCAGCGTATGGTCGGTGTTCATGCCGATGCCGAAGCGCATGCGCAACACGCGCTCCTCGCGCGGCGTGAGCGTCGCCAGGACCCGCGTCGTGCTCTCGCGCAGATTGCCCTGGATCGCCGCCTCGAGAGGAATGACGGCGTTCTTGTCCTCGATGAAGTCGCCGAGATGTGAATCCTCCTCGTCGCCGATCGGCGTTTCGAGGGAGATCGGCTCCTTGGCGATCTTGAGGACCTTGCGCACCTTCTCGAGCGGCATGCCGAGCTTCTCGGCCAATTCCTCCGGCTGCGGTTCGCGGCCGATCTCGTGCAGCATCTGGCGGCTGGTACGGACCAGCTTGTTGATGGTCTCGATCATGTGCACCGGGATGCGGATGGTACGTGCCTGGTCGGCGATCGAGCGCGTGATGGCCTGGCGGATCCACCAGGTGGCGTAGGTCGAGAACTTGTAGCCGCGGCGGTACTCGAACTTGTCGACCGCCTTCATCAGGCCGATGTTGCCCTCCTGGATGAGATCCAGGAACTGCAGGCCGCGGTTCGTGTACTTCTTGGCGATCGAGATCACGAGGCGGAGGTTGGCCTCGATCATCTCCTTCTTCGCCCGCATCATCTCGCGCTCGCCGTCCTGGACGGTCTTGCACATGCGGCGGAACTCGAAGATGGGCGCGCCGCAGTGATCGGAGATATCCTTGATCTCCGAGCGAATCTTCTCGATCTCGGGCCCACGCTTCTTGGCGAAATCCTTCCAGCCCCGGCCTGACAGCTTGCCGACCTTCTCCAGCCAGTTGGGATCGATCTCGTGCGTGAGATAGTTTTCGAGGAAGTCCTGCCGCGAGATGCGGAAGCTCTCCGCCGTGCGCAGAAGCTTGCCCTCGAGCATCATCAGCTTGCGGTTGAGGTCGTAGAGCGACAGCTTGAGCTGCTCGATGCGGGCGGCATTGATGTGCACCGTCCGCACCAGTTCGACGATCTTCTTGCGATGCTTCTCGTAGCTCTTCTCGAAGTCGGCGCTGGGCTTCTGGCCGCGCGCGAGCGTCGACAGGCGCCGGTTCTGCACCTTCGACATCTCGATATAGACTTTGTAGATCTTGGTGAGGGTGCGCAGCACCTCGGGCTTCAGCTTCTCCTCGAGCGCCGACAGGGAGAGGGCGTTCTCGTCGTCCTCCTCAGCCCCTTCCGCTGCGGGCGCCTCGCCGCCTTCGCCGTTCACCGCAGCCGGACGCACGAGCTTCGGCATCATGGCCGGACGCGGCATCGGCGGCGCGGCGGGAGCGGCGGCGGCCGCGTTCACGCCCTTGCCCTCACCGGGGGCGCCGCCGCCCTGGGTGGCCTCGAGGTCGATCACGTCGCGCAGCAGGATCCGGCCCTCGTTGATCGCGTCGCGCCAGTGCAGCAGCGCCGTGATCGTCATCGGGCTCTCGCAGATGCCGCCGATCATCTTGTCCTGGCCGGCCTCGATGCGCTTGGCGATCTCGATCTCGCCCTCGCGGCTCAGCAGCTCGACGCTGCCCATCTCACGCAGGTACATCCGGACGGGATCGTCGGTGCGCCCCAGCTCCTCGTCCTCGCCGGTCGCCTCGGCGGCGACCACCGCCGTCTTGGCCGGCTCGGCCTGCGTTGCGGAGGCCGTGTCTTCCGGCTCCTCCGCCTCGACGACGTTGACGCCCGCCTCGGACAGCATCGCCATCGTGTCCTCGATCTGCTCGGAGGACACTTCGTCGGGCGGCAACGCGGCGTTCAGCTCGTCATAAGTCACATAGCCCCGCTCCTTGCCCTTCTGGACGAGCTTCTTGAGCTCGGCGCCGAGGGAGTCGAGCAGGGGGGCGTCGGGGCCTTCCTCGCGGGCGTCGGTGACTTCGGGCTGCGCTACGGTCGCGGTTTTGGTCGCCATTTACTCAAATCCTTGGGTGCGACAAACGGATAGAACGGCCAAAGGGCCGTTATTTGGCTGCAAGAAGGGGAGGCGGGAGGGCGGCCCCGCGAAAACTACCCTTCTACTATATGGGGCTTCAGTGCAAGCAGCGATAGGGGCAAGCCCCTGAATCTGCGCGGCCCCGTTACATGGCATTGGATTCGATGTTTTCGCGCCGCATGCGATCCAGAATGGCCTGGAGACGCTGCAAATTCTCATCGGACATGTCCCCGGCGAGGGCCTCCTCGGCCCGTTTGAGCTCCTCCGGGCCGCCCTGGAGATGACTCAAGTGCCGGGCCGCTCGGCGCCACTGCCCGACCCATCCTTCGGGATCGGACGGATCGTCCCTGAAGGCATTCCGCGCCTTCAGGCGGGTTTCGGCCGCCAGGCGCCCCAGGCCGATCCGCTCCAGGTGCTGCTCGATCAGCTGCGCCTCGAGCGAGGGATCGCCTGCGGCCTCGTCGGCGGCCGGGTCCACCCCCGACGGGACCAGCGAAAGGGCGTCCAGCAACCCGCTGCGCAGACGGGCGAGTTCGGGATGGCCGATGGGCAGCGACGCCAGCTCCTCGGCCAGGATGTGGAGCAGCGCCGGCCGCTCGATCAGGGCACCCAGCAAGACCCGCTCCTGGCGGGAACCGTCGAGACCTTCTCCCGCCCGCTGGGCGCCAGTGCCCGCGGCAAAGGGCGCCGGCTCGGGGTCGCCGGGCCGGCGGAACGGCTTGCGTGTGCCGCCACGGGGCTGCCAGGCCGGCGCCTCCGGGCGGCGCATCCGGTTCAGCCGGTTGCGCATTTCGGCGCGATAGTACTCGCGGACCATTGGGTCGGCGATTTCGGCCACCCGCTGCTCGACACCGCGCTGCAGGCTGGCCCGCCGCTCGGGGGTGTCGGCCGGCTTGCCCTCGATTTCCAGTTCCCAGACCACGTCGGACAGCGGCCGGGCGAGGTCGAGCACGCGACGTACCGCCTCCGGACCGCGCGTCCGGACCAAACTGTCGGGATCCTCGCCGGCCGGGAGAGCCAGAAAGCGCAGGCTCTTGCCGGGGCGCAGCAGCGGCAGGGCCCGTTCGGCGGCGCGGGACATGGCGCGGCGACCGGCATTGTCGCCATCGAAACAGAGATAGGGCTCGTCGGCCAATTTCCAGAGTTCGCCGAGCTGTCCCTCGGTGAGGGCGGTGCCGAGGGGGGCCACGGCGCCCGTGAAGCCCGCACCGTGCAGGGCGATCACGTCCATGTAGCCTTCGGCCACGATCACCGGCTGGTCCTTGGTCACGGCCTGCCGGGCCCGGTCGAGGCAGTAGAGGTTGGCGCCCTTGTGGAAGAGCGGCGTCTCCGGCGAGTTCAGGTACTTGGGCTCGCCCGCGCCCATGACGCGTCCGCCGAAGGCGATGGCGCGGCCGCGGCGGTCGTTGATGACGAACATCACGCGGCCACGGAAACGATCATAGGGCTCGCGCCCGTCCTCGGGCTGGATGGCGAGCCCGGCCTCCACGATCTTTTCGATCGGCACATTTTCGCGCTTGAGGGCGGCGATGACGCCATCGCGCGAATCGGGCGCGAAGCCCAGGCGGAAGTCGTCGATCACGGCGTCGGAAAGACCGCGCCCGCGCAGGTAGTCCAGGCCCTGGCGGCCCACGGGGAGGCGAAGCTGCTTCTGGAACCAGAGGGCGGCCAGCTCGACGACCTGTTGGAGCGTGGCCGCCCGGTCGGCGCGCTCGCGCTCCGCGGGGGTCGCGCGCGGCACCGGCAGGTTGGCCTCGCGGGCAAGCTTCTCGACCGATTCGGGGAAGGAAAGCCCCTCGGTCTTCATGACGAAGCCCACGGCGTCGCCGTGCTCGCCGCAGCCGAAGCAGTGGTAGAATCCCTTCTTGTCGTTGACCGTGAAGGACGGCGACTTTTCGTTGTGGAAGGGGCACAGGCCCGCATACTCGGCACCCGACCGGCGCTTCAGCGACACCTTCCGCCCGACAATGTCGGACAGGCTGAGGCGCGCGCGCAATTCGTCGAGGAAGCCCGGGGGGAAGGCCATCCCCTAAGATGGCCCTCGCGCGAGGGCCACGCCATAGGGGATAGCGGGGAAGATCAGGTGTTCAATGCCTTTTTCACCGCGGCCGAGGCCTTGGCGAAGTCCATCTGGCCGGCGTACTTGCCCTTCAGAGCGGCCATGACGCCACCCATGTCCTTGATCGAGGTGGCGCCGGCGGCGGCAATGGCCTCGCGCACGGCGGCCTCGACGGCGGCCTCGTCCATCTGCTGCGGCAGGAAGCGCTCGATCACGGCGATCTCGGCCTTTTCCTTCTCGGCCAGATCGGCGCGGCCGCCCTTTTCATAGAGCGCGATCGATTCGTTTCGCTGCTTGATCATGCCTTGCATCATCGACAGGATCTTGTCGTCGGCCACGCCCTCGCGGCTGGCCTCGGTGCGAGCGGCGATGTCGACATCCTTGAGCTTGGCGAGGATGAGACGAATCGTGCCAAGCGCCGCCTGATCCTTGGCGCGCATGGCGTCTTTCATCGCTTCGGTCAGTTTTTCGCGCAGCATCGCTTGGGTCCCACTGGTTCGCCCGAGGGCTAAGGGGCGGAAACTAATCGCCCCGGTCGCTGTTGGCAAAGCAAATAAGCTATTGAAATAGCTTAGAAATTGGCTGCCTTGCGCGCCTTGACCCTCTGCGGCGGCTTGGTTACAACCCGCCCGGCTTGCCGATCGCCTCGCCCATGCCGGGTCCGGGGCGAGGCCGCGCGGGCCGCACGAACGGGCAAATCATCATGACTTCACCTAAGACCGCCGGCGCGAACGACGCCGCGCCGCGTTGGGCCACGGCCGCGCTGGTGCTGGCCGACGGCACGGTCTTCTGGGGCAAGGGAGTGGGCGCCGCCGGCCATGCCGTGGGCGAGGTCTGCTTCAACACCTCGATGACCGGGTATCAGGAGATCATCACGGATCCCTCCTATGCCGGCCAGATCATCACCTTCACCTTTCCGCACATCGGAAACGTTGGCACCAATCTCGAGGACATCGAGACGATCACCCCGGCCGCCCGAGGCGTGGTCCTGCGCGGCGATATCACCGAGCCGGCCAACTGGCGGTCCGTCAAGCCGCTGAACGACTGGCTGAAGAGCCACAATCTGCCGGGTATCTGCGACGTCGACACGCGCGCCATCACGCGGCGCATCCGCGATGGCGGCCCGCCCAACGGCGTCGTCGTTCATGCGCCGGACGGCAGGTTCGATATCCCGAAGATGCGCCAGATCGCGCTGGACTGGCCCGGTCTCGACGGCATGGACCTGGCGATCGAGGTCACGACCAAGCAGACCTACAATTGGGACGAGACCAGGTGGGCGCTGGGCAAGGGCTACGGCAAGGTCGCCAACCCCCGGTATCACGTCGTTGCAGTCGACTACGGCGCCAAGCGCAACATCCTGCGCTGCCTCGCCAGCGCCGGCTGCAGGGTCACGGTCGTGCCGGCAACCGCCACGGCCGAGGACATCCTGCGCCACGAGCCCGATGGCGTGTTCCTGTCCAACGGTCCCGGCGATCCGGCGGCGACCGCGGTCTATGCCTCGCCCGCAATCCAGGCCGTGCTCGACAAGAGGGTGCCGCTGTTCGGCATCTGCCTCGGTCACCAGATCCTGGCGCTGACGCTGGGCGGCAAGACCCGCAAGATGGAGCGCGGCCATCGCGGCGCCAACCAGCCGGTCAAGGACCTGACGACCGGCAAGGTCGAGATCACGTCGCAGAACCACGGCTTCTGCGTCATCCCCGAATCGCTGCCGGAAAACACGGAGGTGACGCACGTCTCCCTGTTCGACGGCATCAACGAAGGCCTGCGCTGTACCGACAAGCCGGCCTTTTCGGTCCAGTATCACCCCGAAGCCTCGCCCGGCCCGACCGACAGCCATTATCTCTTCGACCGGTTCGTCGAGATGATCGACAAGAGCAAGGGCAAGTAGAGAAATCATGCCCAAGCGCACAGACATCAAGAGCATCCTCGTCATCGGTGCCGGCCCGATCGTCATCGGCCAGGCCTGCGAGTTCGACTACTCCGGCGTCCAGGCCTGCAAGGCTCTGAAGGACGAGGGCTATCGCGTCATCCTGATCAATTCGAACCCGGCCACGATCATGACCGATCCGGGCCTGGTCGATGCGACCTACATCGAGCCGATCACGCCCGACTTCGTGGCGCGAATCATCGAGAAGGAAAAGCCCGACGCCATCCTGCCGACCATGGGCGGCCAGACGGCACTCAACACGGCGATGTCGCTGCATCGCGACGGGCGACTCAAGACGTATGGCGTCGAGCTGATCGGCGCCAATGCCGAGGCCATCGACAAGGCCGAGGACCGGCTTCTGTTCCGCGACGCCATGACCAAGATCGGGCTCGAATGCCCGAAGAGCGAGGTCGTGCACAATCGGGAAGAGGCGGCCAGCGCCCTCGACCGTGTGGGCCTGCCGGCGATCATCCGCCCGTCCTTCACGCTGGGCGGCACCGGCGGCGGCATCGCCTACAATCGCGACGAGTACTTCGAGATCGTGGCCGGCGGCGTCGACGCCTCGCCGGTCGGCGAGGTGCTGGTCGAGGAATCCGTGCTCGGCTGGAAAGAGTACGAGATGGAGGTCGTGCGCGACCGCAACGACAATTGCATCATCATCTGCTCGATCGAGAACATCGATCCGATGGGCGTGCATACGGGCGATTCCGTGACCGTCGCCCCGGCGCTGACGCTCACCGACAAGGAATACCAGATCATGCGCGACGCCTCTATCGCGTGCTTGCGCGAGATCGGGGTCGATACGGGCGGTTCGAACGTGCAGTTCGCCGTCGATCCGGCGACCGGCCGGATGGTCGTGATCGAGATGAATCCGCGCGTCTCGCGCTCCTCGGCGCTGGCATCGAAGGCGACGGGTTTTCCGATCGCCAAGGTCGCGGCGCGCCTGGCCGTCGGCTACACGCTCGATGAACTGCTGAACGACATTACCGGCGAAACGCCGGCCTCCTTCGAGCCGACGATCGACTATGTCGTCACCAAGATGCCGCGCTTCGCCTTCGAGAAGTTCCCGGGCGCCGAGGCTCTCCTCAACACGTCGATGAAGAGCGTCGGCGAGGCGATGTCGATCGGCCGGACGTTCCAGGAATCGCTGCAGAAGGCCCTGCGCTCGATGGAGACCGGCCTGACGGGCCTGAACGAGATCGAGATCAAGGGCGCGCCCGACAAGTCGGCCATCGCCGGTGCGCTGGCGCTGCCGACGCCCGACCGCATCCTGGTGATCGCCCAGGCCTTCCGGCACGGTCTGACGGTCGAGGAGGTTGCCCAGGCGTCGAAGTACGAGCCGTGGTTCCTGCGCCAGATCGAGCAGCTCGTGGCCATCGAGGCGAGCGTGCGGGAGCATGGCCTGCCGACGGACGCCAAGGCGTTCTCCGACCTCAAGAAGAAGGGCTTCTCGGACGAGCGGCTGGGCGAGCTGACGAAGCAGCCGGCGGCCGATGTGGCGAAGAAGCGTCGCGCGCTCGGCGTCCGCCCGGTCTTCAAGCGCATCGACACCTGCGCCGCCGAGTTCGAATCGCGCACTCCGTACCTCTATTCCTGCTACGAGGGCGACGGCGTGCGGCCGGCCGAGTGCGAGTCGCAGCCGACCGACCGGCGCAAGGTCATCATCCTGGGCGGCGGTCCCAACCGCATCGGCCAGGGCATCGAGTTCGACTATTGCTGCGTCCATGCCGTCTACGCCCTGCGCGAGGCGGGCTACGAGACCATCATGGTCAACTGCAATCCCGAGACCGTGTCGACCGACTACGACACGGCCGACCGGCTCTACTTCGAGCCGCTGACCGCCGAGGACGTGATCGAGCTGGTCGAGGTCGAGCGTTCCAAGGGCGAGCTGCTGGGCCTGATCGTTCAGTTCGGCGGCCAGACGCCGCTCAAGCTCGCCAAGCCGCTGGAGGCCGCCGGAATCCCGATCCTTGGCACGTCGCCCGACGCCATCGACCTCGCCGAGGACCGCGAGCGCTTCCAGAAGCTGATCCAGGCGCTGAAGCTCCGCCAGCCCGACAACGGCACGGCGACGTCGCAGGAGAAGGCGATCGAGATCGCCGAGAAGATCGGCTATCCGGTGGTGATCCGGCCGTCCTACGTGCTGGGCGGGCGCGCCATGCAGATCGTCTACGATCGCGAAGCGATCGAGCGTTACATGCGCGACGCCGTGAAGGTCTCGGGCAGCAACCCCGTGCTGATCGATTCGTATCTGCGCGACGCCATCGAGGTCGATGTCGATGCCCTGGCCGACAAGGACCAGAACGTCTTCGTCGCCGGCATCATGGAGCATATCGAGGAGGCGGGAATCCATTCCGGCGACTCGGCCTGCTCGCTGCCCCCGTACTCCCTATCGGCCAAGATCCTGGCCGAGATCGAGCGCCAGACCGAGGCGATGGCCAAGGCGTTGCACGTCGTCGGCTTGATGAACGTGCAGTTCGCCGTCAAGGACGGCGACGTGTACGTGCTCGAGGTCAATCCGCGCGCCAGCCGGACGGTGCCGTTCGTCGCGAAGGCGACCGGCCAGCCGATCGCAAAGTTCGCTGCCCGCCTGATGGCTGGCGAGGCGCTGAAGTCGCTGGGCATCAAGAAGGCGAAGGGCAAGCACATCGCGGTCAAGGAAGCGGTGTTCCCCTTCGCGCGCTTCCCCGGTGTCGACATCATCCTGGGCCCCGAGATGCGCTCGACGGGCGAGGTCATGGGCCTCGACATGGACTTCGGTCGCGCTTTCGCCAAGTCGCAGCTCGGTGCCGGCAGCAAGGTGCCAGTCGAAGGCGTGGTGTTCGTCTCGGTCAAGGACCAGGACAAGCAGGCGATGGTGAAGCCGGTGAAGCGGCTGGTCGAACTGGGATTCAAGGTGGTGGCGACCCGCGGCACGGCGGAATTCCTGCACAAGCATTCGATCGAGGCGCAGCAGGTCAACAAGGTGCTGCAGGGCCGGCCGCACATCGTCGACCTCATGAAGGACGGCAAGGTGCAACTCGTCTTCAACACGGTCGACGGCGCGGGCGCCTTGACCGACAGCTTTACCCTTCGGCGCACCGCCCTGATGCACAAGATCGCCTACTACACGACGGTCGCCGGCGCCAAGGCGTCGGTCGAGGGCATTGCCGCGGCCAAGGAGGGGGCGCTCGACGTGGCGCCCCTGCAATCCTACTTCAAGACTGCCTTCTAGGCCTTTTCGCCTCCGCTCCCGCCGGGTGCGCGCCGGATTGCACTCCGTTTCCGGCTGCGTTGGACGTTGACGCCGTACGAGTGATCAAGGACGATTTGGAAATGGAACGTATTCCGATGACAGCCGAGGGGCTTCAGCGCCTCGAGGCGGAACTGAAAGTGCTGAAGAGCGTCGAGCGCCCGGCGATCATCAAGGCGATCGCGACGGCGCGCGAGCATGGCGATCTCTCGGAGAACGCCGAGTATACCTCCGCGCGGGAAAAGCAGAGCTTCATCGAGGGACGCATCGCCGAGCTCGAGGACATCATCTCGCGGACCGAGGTGATCGACTTCTCGAAGCTGAGCGGCAAGGTCATCAAGTTCGGCGCCACCGTGCGCCTGGCCGACGAGGACACCGACGAGAAGGTGAAGTACCAGATCGTCGGCCCCTACGAGGCGGACCTCGCCAAGGGCCGGATCTCCGTCACCTCGCCGATCGGCCGGGCGCTGATCGGGAAGACGGTGGGCGACCGGGTCGAAGTCCAGACACCGCGGGGCGGCAAGTCCTACGAAGTGGTGGGCGTGCAATTCAGCTAGCCGCCATCATGGCGCGCGCCCGGCGGATGCCGGTCGACTTCATGATGGCGTACTGGATGCCGAACAGGCCGATCTTGCTGCCGATCGCCCACACCGACTTCACGGCCGCCCAGCCCGTGACGTCGAGGGTGACGGCGAGCACGATGTTGAGCGCTGCCGAGAAGAACATCATCCCCGCCCAGACATAGCCGAAGGTGATGGCGAGGTCCGGCACGGTCGCCCGCGCGATCGGCGGCAGGTAGCGGGTCATCCAGCCGCGTTTCAGCATCACCAGACCGACGATGACGTAGATGATGCTGGGCTTCATCATGATGAACAGCGGGTCGTCGGTCAGAAACGTCGCTGTTCCGGACGCGAAGATGATGACGAGACTGAGCCACTGCAGCGCCTCGACGGGCTGCTTGTGGGCGAGCTGCCAGCCGATCTGGGCGATGCCCAGCGCCATGCCGAGCCCGACGGCGAGGAAGAGATTGTCCGTGAGGACATAGACCGCGAGGAAGAGCAGCGTGGACGCGAGGTCAAGCAAGAGGATCTTGGACGCCTGGAAGAGATTCCGCATGGCTCGCGACCTCCGGTTTTCGTGACAACGCTGTGTATCTAAGTCACGCTATCAATACACGCCGTTTCCCGCAAGAGGCTCAGACGACGACTTTGATGTAGGTGTCCTTCATGACGATGAGGCCGCGACGGAAAGTGTAGAGGTCGCAGCCCAGCCATTCCTGGCGTTCGCCGGTCGCCAGCGTTGCGGTCCGGTGCCACTCGGTCACCGCCCGGTCGCCGCAGATGAATTCGTTGGTGTGAACCCACTTCACGTCGCCGGTACTGGCGAACAGCGGCTCGAAGTAGCTGCGGATGGCCGCCTTGCCCTTGAAGCTCTGGCCCCAGTAGTCGGGCCCCTTGGCGTTTCGGAATTCGCCGTCGTCGGCGAACGAGTTGACGATTCCGTCGACGTCGCGCCGGGCAAACGCGTCAGCGACCCGGTGCAGAATCTCAAAAGTCACGTCGTTGGTCATTGATTCACGCTTCCGTCGAGATCGGGACGCCAGGCACTTCCTTGGCGGTGCGGAATACCATCATGGATTTCACGTGGCTGACGTTGGGCGCCGAGGTGAGGCGGGTCGTCAGGAATTTCTGATAGTCGTCCCAGGTCTCGGCCACGATCTTGAGCAGGAAGTCGGCCTCGCCGGCCAGCATGTGGCACTCGCGGACCTCGTCCCAGTTGGCGATCAGCTCCTCGAACGCCTTGAGATCGGCCTCGGCCTGACTGTTGAGCCCCACCAGGGCGAACACGGACACGCTGTAGCCCAGCGCCTCGGGGCTCAGCTCCGCGTGGTAGCCCTTGATGATTCCCGCCCGCTCCAGGGCCCGCACGCGGCGCAGGCAGGGTGGCGCCGAAATGCCAGCCCGTTCGGCCAGCTCCACATTGGTCATGCGTCCATTGGATTGCAGGTCGCTGAGAATTCGCCGGTCAATTCGATCGAGCTTGGCCCGAGCCATCAGTATTCCTCCGTTGGGCGCGGTCTATGCCAGAACCGTGCCGGGCGCGCAATAAAGTTGCGAGGATTTGCCAATTGTCTGTGAACAATTGCGTGTGAAATCGACTTCAATCCGTGCAACTCGGCCGAGGTTTGCATATATGTGCAAGATATGCGGTTGGCGGGATGCGGAGCGGACATGGCGGAAACACATCGCAGCAAAGTAATGATCCTGGGTTCCGGACCGGCGGGTTACACGGCGGCCATCTATGCCGCCCGCGCCAGCCTGAAGCCGATGCTCGTGCAGGGAATCCAGCCCGGCGGGCAGCTCACGATCACGACCGACGTGGAGAACTATCCGGGCTTCGCGGACGTGATCCAGGGTCCCTGGTTGATGGAGCAGATGCAGAAGCAGGCCGAGCATGTCGGCACGAAGCTGTTCTTCGACACGATCGTGGATGTCGACCTGAGCCGGCGTCCGTTCGTCTGCCTCGGCGATTCCGGGGACCGCTATGAATCCGATTCTCTCATCATCGCCACCGGCGCGACGGCGAAGTGGCTGGGCCTGCCCAGCGAGGAGGCGTTCCGGGGGGGCGGCGTATCGGCCTGCGCGACCTGCGACGGCTTCTTCTTCCGCAACAAGGAAGTGGTGGTCGTGGGCGGCGGCAACACCGCCGTCGAGGAGGCGCTCTACCTGACGAACCACGCCTCGAAGGTGACCTTGGTCCATCGCCGCGACAGCTTCCGTGCGGAGAAGATCCTGCAGGATCGTCTGTTCAAGAATCCCAAGGTGACGGTCGTCTGGGACCACGTCGTCGACGAGGTCCTCGGCGAGAAGACGCCGGCGCCGATCGTCACCGGGGCGCGCCTGCGCAACGTGAAAACGGGCGCCGTGCACGACGTGAAGACGGACGGCTTCTTCGTGGCGATCGGCCACTCGCCCAATACCGAGCTGTTCAAGGGCAAGCTCGAGATGGACGGCGAGGGCTACCTGATCACCCGGCCGGATTCGACCGCAACCAACATCGAGGGCGTCTACGCGGCCGGCGACGTACAGGACAAGATCTTCCGGCAGGCCGTGACGGCCGCGGGCACCGGCTGCATGGCCGCGCTCGAGGCCGAGAAGTGGCTGGCAGCACAGGAGACGCGCCACGCTCAGGCCGCCGAGTAAAGCAGCAGGCTTGGACAGGGAGGCAATGAAATGGACTGGGACAAGCTGCGGATATTCCAGGCCGTGGCGGATGCCGGCAGCTTCACCCACGCGGGCGAGTCGCTGAAGCTCAGCCAGTCGGCGATCTCGCGCCAGATCGGCGCGCTCGAGGAGCAGCTCGGCGTCATGCTGTTCCACCGCCATGCGCGCGGTCTCATCCTGACGGAGCAGGGCGAGCTGCTGTACCGCACGGCGCGCGACATGGCCGCCAAGGTCAATACCGCCGAGGCGCTGCTGCGCGCCAACCAGGACAAGCCGGCCGGGCGACTCAAGATCCATGCGACGGTCGGCTTCGGCTCGACCTGGCTGACGGCCCAGATGCACGAGTTCATCGCGCTCTATCCCGAGATCGACGTGAGCCTGGTCCTGTCCGACAACGAACTCGACCTCGGCATGCGCGAGGCCGACGTGGCGATCCGCATGGTCATGCCGCGGCAGCCGGGGTTGGTGCAACGCCATCTGTTGACCGTCCGCAGTCACGTCTACGCCTCGCGAGACTATGTGCAGAAGTACGGCAAGCCCAACTCGATCGACGACCTCGACCAGCATCGTCTCATCATCTTCGGCGAGGATGCGCGCGCGCCCGTCCAGGACGTGAATTGGCTGCTACGTGAAGGCAACCCGGACCACAACCCGCGGCTCGTGGTGCTGCGGGTGAACAATACCTACGGCATTTTCCGGGCCGTGGAGTCCGGCCTGGGCATCGCCTCCCTGCCGGACTACCTCGCCCGTGAGTCGACCAAGCTGGAAATGCTGCTGCCCGATCTGAATGTCCGCACGACGGATGTGTACTTCACCTATCCCGAGGAATTGCGGCACTCCAAGCGCATTGCGGTGTTCCGGGATTTCTTGCTGCGGAAGGTCGCTGAAACACGTTTTTGACGCTTGAGACCTGCAGGATTGCATAGCCGATGAAAGGCATGCGCGCGCCGCATGCCAGTGTCCAAAACTTCGCCACTACCAATCCTCACCACGAGGCATAGGTTCACTGCAGGTTTTCGACACGACCGCTTTTCGCTGATCGGTTCGAAACTCGGGATCCTCATGATCCCACGTCTCCCAGACGTGAAGCCTCCCTGTTTGACTCGCCGGGCCTTTGGGCCCGGCGTTTTTTTTCGCCCGCACAGAGGCTTACCCGTCGATCATATGTGGGGCGATGTGCCGCTAAGTGGCACGGTCAATGATTTAACCTATCGATTGATATGGAGTCGACGATGCCCATATATAGTCGGAGAGTGTCGCCCTGAATGTTTTCTGAGATCAGACAAGGAATCCTCCCGCTCGCCCTGCGCAACATCAAGCGCCTGGGCGATTTGGAGCGTGCCGGTCTCCTGATCGAGTCGCTGGCCAAGCACTGGCGCGACAGCAAGCCTTTCGAGCTCCTGATCATCGCTCCCAATCGCGATGCAGACCTGCTTCGGTCCAATCTTCCGCGTTTTCCCAACATCGAAGTGACGGTGCGCCGCGAGCGCGATTTCTTCCCGGCCTTCAGCTCCTTCTACTGGATGACCGGCTGGTACCGGCAGCAGCTCGTGAAGTTGCACGTGCCGGCGGTCCTGGGCTTTGCGGGGTACTTTACCCTGGATTCCGACGTCTGCTGCGTCGGCGACTTCGATTCGCGGACCTTCGTGCAATATGACCGGGCCCTGTCCCGCTGGGAGCCCAAGCAGCATCACGATTGGTGGCAGAGCGCGTCGGACGTGATCGGCATTCCCTACGATCCGAGGTCACACGGCCTCTCGGTCACGCCGAACATCCTGCATGGCGACCTGGCCCGGATGACGCTCGACCAGGTGCGCGGTCGCCGGCTCGACGCGATGACCTCACTGGTGCTCTGGAAGGCCCGCAAGCCGTTCCAGGTGCCGTGGACGGAATACTCGCTCTATACCAGCGTAGCGGAGATCAGCGGCACGCTGTTCGACTATCATGCCGAGTGGGACACCTGTTACACGTCGGATGTGCAGCTGTTCTCGGAACAATCCTGCGTCTGGGGCGCCGACGATTTCGAGCGCCTGGTCAGGCTGCCGAACGGCACGGACCCCGGCGGCAAGTTCATTATCGTGCAGAGCCACGCGCGCATCCCGCTCCAGCAGGTGCGCGACTACTGCCTGAGCTTCGCCGGTTGACGGGAGCGGGCGTAGCCCGCGAGTGTCATCCCGAGCGCAGCGAAGGATCCTTCGGCTTCGCCTCAGGACGTGACGCCTCAGACGTCACGCTTTGCCGTTGTGCTCGCCGATCTTCGGCGCCTTCTTGTCACCGCCGGCTCGCTGGCCGTCGAGGCTGAGCGGCAGGCCATGGAAGAGGGCGTTCGAGCCGGCGTAGGGCTGCACGAACATCGCCAGCGCCGCGACCTGTGCCAGCTCCATCACCTGGGGCACGGTGTTGAGAGGCCCATTCGGCACTCCCAGCGCATCGAGCTTGGCCGCCCAATAGGCCCGGGGATGCTCTTTCATGATGTCGGCGATCATGCCCAGCAGCAGGTCGCGCCGCTCCGCGCGCTGGACGTTCGTCTTGAAACGCTCTTCGTCCGGCCACTCGGGATGGCCGAGCGCCTCAGCGAACTTGCGCCACAGCCGGTCGTTGCCCGGGCAGATCATCAAGGGCCCGTCGCTGCACTCGAAGGCCTGGTACGGCGTCAGCGACGGGTGGCCCGTCCCCTGGCGCGGCGGCATCCTGCCGGTCACCGACCAGCCGGCGACGTGGTTGGAGGCCCACATCAATCCGCTCTCGAACAGGGACGTGTTCACCAGGCTGCCCTGGCCGGTGGCCGTGCGCTTGGCCAGCGCCGCCAGCACGCCGATGGCGGTCCACATGCCGGTCGACAGGTCGATGATCGAGACTCCGATGCGCGCCTCCGGCCCCGTTGGATCACCATTCAGCGAGATCAGGCCGGCGACGGCCTGGATGATCGGCTCGTAGCCGGGCCGATCCTTCCACGGACCGGCATGGCCGAAGGCGCCGAGATCGGCGTAGATCAGCCTCGGGAAGCGTTTGGTCAGCGTGGCGCCATCGAAGCCGAACTTGGTCGGCACGTCGGCCCGGAGATTGTGCACGAAGATGTCGGCCGCCCCGATGCGCTCGATCAACGCCGCGCGCTGCTCCGGATCTGCGAGGTCGCAGGTGATCGACTTTTTGCCGCGGTTCAGCGCGATGAAGCCCGTCGCGTCGCCCTCGACGAAGGGAGGCCCCCATTTGCGCGCGTCGTCGCCCTCGGGGCGCTCGACCTTGACCACTTCGGCCCCGAGGAAAGCCAGGATCTGGCCGCAATAGGGGCCGGCGAGGTTCTGGCCGAACTCGACGACCTTGATGCCCGCGAGAGGGCCTGATGCCGTCGTCATCGCAGGTTGCTCCCCAGGATCTCGCGCGCGATCACCATGCGCTGCACTTCGCTCGGGCCTTCGCCGACCCGGCGGATTCGCATCTCGCGGTACCACCGCTCCAGTGGCAGGTCCTTGGTCATGCCCATGCCGCCGTGAATCTGCATCGAGCGGTCGACCACACGGCCGCCGCCTTCGGAGGCGATCAACTTGGCAATCGAGGCCTCGATCTTGAAGGGCAGGCCACGCCGTGCCTTCTCAGCCGCCTCCAGCGTGAAGTGCCGGGCGGTGCGGATGTCGATCTCATTGTCGACCAGCATCCACTGCACGGCCTGGCGATTGGCGAGTTTCTCGCCGAAGGTCGTGCGCATCTTGGCCCATTCGATCGCCATCTCGTGCGCGGCGATTGCGACGCCGATGCAGCCCGCGGCATAGGGGATGCGCTGTCGCGTCAACCGGTCGTTGGCGACCGCGAAGCCCTTGTTCACCTCGCCCAGCACCTGGTGGTCGCTGACCCAGCAATCCTTGAACTCCAGCTCGGTCGCGTAGTGCGAGGACCGCAGGGTGTGCACGACGCGGCGTACGTGGAAGCCCGGCGTGTCGCTGTCGATGATGAAGCAGGTGATGCCGGCGCGCCCCTTTGAGGCATCGGTCCGGGCGAAGACGATGCCGTACTGCGCGCGATCGGCATTGGAGATGAAGATCTTGGCGCCGTTCAGGACCCAGCCATTGTCCTTGCGTTCGGCCTTCGTCTGGATCGCACGCGCCGGATCGCTGCCGCCCGACGGCTCGGTGAGGCCGAAGAACGCCTTCTTCTCGCCGCGCAGCGTCGGATAGAGATAGCGCTCCTTCTGGTCGTCGTTGGCCTCGAATATCTGCGCCAGGCCTGCACCGCCGAAGGTGCCGTAGCAGGGCACGTAGAGGCCGGCACGGTGCTGCGCCATCTCGATGGCGAGCAGCACCCGGGTCACGATGTCGATGTCGGGGCCGCCATATTCCTTCGGGATGTCGATGCCGAACAGGCCCATCGCCTTGGTCTTCTCGACCAGTCGCGCGTGATCGGCGGGATCGAGCTCGGAGGCATCGGGATCGAGCCTGGCCTCGAGCGGGATGATTTCCTCGCGGACGAAGCGGCGGACCTGGTCGATCAGCATCTGCTGTTCTGCGGAGGGCTCGAAATCCATTTGGCTCTGTCCTCTTGTTCCTCTCCCCCGCTAGGGGGAGAGGTTAGGTGAGGGGTTGCAGGAGGTGCGTCGCCCTCACCCGGCCTCTCCCCCTAGCGGGTGAGAGGAGGAAGAAGGGTGACATCTCAAGACGGGCTCAACCGTCCCAGCGGGGGCGGGTTCTTGGCGTTGTCGCGCGGCAGGCTGCCATGGTCGGCGCTGTGCACCATCAGCAGCTCGAACCAGCGCGTGCGGTATTGCTGGTTCACTTCGACACGGAACTGGCAGCCGTCGCCGCGTTCCCGGTGCTCGCGCTGCAGTTCGGAGCGCAGGCCGAAGGGCGAGCGGGCGCCCGCCTGGCCGATGAACAGGACGGTGCCCTCGGCATCGGCCACCTGGTAGACGCCGAGCTGGCCCGGCAGGCGCTGCGCGGTTTCGGCCGTCAGCGGCTGCCAGGGTTTGTCGAGGCGCGGCCGCAGGGACATGGTTACTTGCCCTGGAACCTGGCGGTGCGCTTCTCCAGCCGCGCCTTCATGCCTTCCTGCGCGTCCTGGCTCTTCATCGCCGCCTGCACGAGCGCGTCGACATCGTCGTGCTTGATCCCGTCGCGGAACTCGAGCTGCTTCACCGTGAGCGCCTTCATGGCCTTGAGCGACAGCGGCGCATTGGCCGCCAGCCGCTCGACGACCTTCGAGGCCTCGGCCTCGAGCTGGTCGGCCGGCACGCAGCGGGCGATCAGGCCCAGCGCGTGGAGCTTGGTCGACGGCAGGGGATCGCCCAGCAGCAGCATCTCGCGGGTCGTCACCGGCCCCAGCACTTCCATCAGCTTCTTGGCGAGGAACCAGTTGGGCGCCAGGCCCACCTGCGCCAGCGACATGCCGAAGCGGGCCGTCTGGCTCGCGACGACGAGATCGCAGTGCAGCGCAAGCTCATTGCCACCGGCGATGGCGTCGCCCTGGACGACCGCAACGACGGGCAGGGGGCAGAGCTCGACCGCGCGCAGCATCACCTCGATGCCGCTCGCGTTGCCGCTGCCGATCGTTTCGCGACGCTCGGCCATGTCGAGGCCAGCGCAGAACACGTGGCCCTTGCCGCGGATCACGACGACACGATCGTCGGCCGCGACGGGAGCCCGCAGCGCCTCGATCATTGCCTCGATCAGCTCGCTGTCGAGGGCGTTGCGCTTCTCGGGCCGGTTCATCCAGATGGTTTTGACCGGGCCGCTCTTCTCGATGATGACCTTGCTCATGGCGCTGCTCACTCCGGCTCGATACCGGCGGCCTTGATCTCCTTGGTCCACCACGCGGTCTCGCTCTTCACGTAGGCGGCGAACTCGCCGAGGGCGAGCGGGGCGATTTCCATGCGGCCCTGTGTCATCGCCTTGGCGGTGGCCGGGTCCTTCAGCGCCTCGGCGATCGCATCGGCCAGGACCTTCTGGACGTCCTTCGGCGTCGCCGCAGGTGCGAAGACGGCCAACCAGTAGACCAGCGAGTAGCCGGGCACCGTCTCGGCGATCGCCGGCAGGTTGGGGGTGACCGTTGTCCGCTTGGGTCCGGTGGTCGCGAGCCCGCGCACGCGGCCGGCTTCGATCTGGGTCAGCGCCTGCGGCAGGTCGGGGAACATCACCTGGACCTGGCCCGAGGCCACGTCGCCCAGCGCCTGCGGGCTGGCCTTGTAGGGCACCCGCTCCATCTTCACGCCGGCCAGCTTGTTGAACATCTCGCCCGAGAGGCGCTGCGAGGCGCTGGCTTCGGCATAGTTGAGCTTGCCCGGGTTCTTCTTTGCGTAGTCCACCAACTCGGCGGTCGTCTTTACCGGCAGCTCGTTGTTCACGACCAGCGCGTTGACGCCCATCACGCAGCGCATGATCGGCGCGAAATCCTTGTCGATGTCGTAGCTGAGTTTCTTGAACAGGGCACCGTTGGCGGCGTTCGTCGTGTTGGTGCCCATCAGGAGCGTGTAGCCGTCGGCCGGCGCGGTGGCGACGGCGGAGGCGCCCAGCTGCCCGCTGGCGCCGGGCTTGTTCTCGATCACGACCGGCTGCTTCAGGATGTCCTGCAACTTGGCGCCGAGACCGCGCGCCGTCAGGTCGGTGGCGCTGCCGGCCGCGAAGGGCACGACGATCTTGATCGGCTTGGTGGGATAGGCCTGAGCCAGGGCGGCCTTGGACAGCGAACCAGCCGCCAGCGCGGCAGCGCCGGCCAGGGTCGTACGACGGTTGAGTTTCACGTTTCCTCCTGAGGCCTCGTCCGGCCGGTGTCCGTTTTAGCGGCCCGGCGCGACGAGGCAAAGGAGGGCCGGTCACATGAAGAGCTTTTCCGCCTTGCGGTCGGCGTAGAGCCCGGCCACGAACTCGGCGTAGCCGTTGTAGAGCAGTGTGGGGATGCGCTGGTCGCTGCCGAGCGGCTTCTCCGTCGCCTGGCTCCAGCGCGGATGGGCAACCTCTGGATTCACGTTGGCCCAGAACCCGTATTCGCTGGACTGCAGCCCCTCCCAGAACGTCTTGGGCTTCTTGTCGGTGAACTCGACGCTGACGATCGATTTCACGTTCTTGAATCCGTACTTCCACGGCGCGACGAGGCGCAGCGGCGCGCCGTTCTGCTTGTGGATCGGTTTGCCGTAGAGCCCCGTCGCGATGAAGGCGAGGTCGTTCATTGCCTCGTCCATCGCCAGCCCCTCGGTGTAGGGCCACGGATAGAGGAGATCGCGCTGCTCGCGCATCACCGAGGGCCGCGACAGGGTCTTCATGACGATGAACTTGGCGCTGCCGAGCGGCTTGCAGAGCTCGACGAGCGAGCGCACCGGGAAGCCGCTCCACGGCACGATCATCGACCAGGTCTCGACGCAGCGATGACGGTAGACCCGCTCCTCGAGCTGCACCCTGGCCAGGAGGTCGTCGATGCCGATCTCGAACGGCTTCTCGACCATGCCGCCGACCTTGATGGTCCACGGCCGGATCTCGAGCTTCTGGGCGTCGCGCCAGATGCTCTTGTCGGTGCCGAACTCGTAGAAGTTGTTGTAGGTGGTGGCCAGTTTCTCGGCCGTCATCGGTGTCGGCACGCCGTACCGGTCGTTGCGCCTGGCCGGATAGAGGCCGGCCGACGGATCGGCCGACTTGTCCTGCGCCATGAGTTGGCCGGGCAGGGCGATGGAGGCTGCGCCGAATCCCATGGCCCGCACCATCGCGCGGCGGTTGAGATAGTGGCTTTCCGGGGTCGTCTTCGACTCCGGAAGCTCCCAGCCTTTCGTGCGCTTGATCAGCATCGTTCCCGCTCCTGTTTACGCAGTGCCTCTAGATGGGCCCGGCGCGGGGCCGTCGCAAATCAACCCTGCTCACTGCGCCGTGACACCCCTCGATGGCGCGGTCCTACGGCTGCGAATTGGTCACGGCCAGCAGGGTCGGCCACATGACGTCGCGCCAGGCATTGTTGCCGACCGCGGTGAAGGTGATCTGTCCTCCCTGAACGAGGAAGAACCGCGGCGTCTCGGCCCCCTGTTCGATTCCGACCTCGCTCATCAGGAAGGCGTCGAGCACCCAGCGCAGGTCCGTGGGCCAGCTCGCAGGCTTCAGCAGGAGCGCCGGCGTCTTCGGGAACACGACGCGGTAGTCGACCTTCTGGAATACCGGGGCCTGCTTGAAGATCGGCTCCCATTGCGTACGCCAGACCTTGCAGGCCTCCGACGTCTCGTCCCCGGCGAAGATCAGCATGGGCTTCTTCGTGCCCTGCGCGCCGGCCGCGCGCGCCAGGACCGGCGAGGCGGCCAACGACAGGCCACCCGCCATCACGCTACGTCTCTTGAACATCAATCCACGTCCCCTCGTGACAGATCCCACGAGGGTAATATGGAGCAACGCAGCCCGGCCGGAAACTAGGCCTTGGAGGCCGTCACGTCCTGGATCGTCGGCCACATCTTGTCCTTCCAGCCGCCGTTGCCGGTGACCGTGAGGACGATCTTGCCATCCTGGAACAGGATGAACCGAGGCGTGGCGTTGGGGCTCTTCTTGCCCTCCTCGCTGGCCAGGAAGGCAGCCCGGATGGGTCTCGCCGGCGCGGGCCAGCTTTCGTCGACCATCAGCAGGTCTGCGTTGGCCGGATGAACCACCAGATAATCCATCTTCTTGAAAGCGGCCGACTTGAGGAAATCAGGCTCGGACTGGGCACGCCAGATCTTGCAGCCGCCTCAAAGTTCGTGGCCGACGAACACCAGCGTCGGGCGCCCAGACTGGGCATTGCCGACGCGGGCCAGTGACGATGCGGCAGCCATCACCAGGCCACCCACCATCAAAGACCGTCTGTTGAACATGAACATCACTCCCGTGGAACCATTCCACGGGGCGAATATGTGAGGCTGGCCCACGGGAGAGAAGCGCCTTCGGTCCAGCCTCACCGCCTTGTGACCCGAGCGGAGCCGCCTTCAGGCGGCCTGACGCTTCTTCGTCTCCTCGACGATGCGTTCGGCCGTGCGGCCCGCCAACTCCTGCAGGTGGTCGAACGCCGCGCGGAAGGTGCCGATGCCCTGCGTGACGGACCGGATCTCCACGATCATGTCGGCGATCTCCGCTTCCGGAATCAGAGCCGAGACCTCGTCCCACCCCGGCCAGTCCGGCCGGGCATCGTAGCCCAGAAGCTGCCCGCGTCGTCCGGTGATCAGCCGCTGCAGCCGCGGCGTCGCCTCGGCCGGTCCGGCGACCGTGACCCGAAGAATGGGTTCGAGCAGGACCGGTTTGCACTTGGGCATGGCCTCGCTCATGGCGATGCGCGCGGCCATCTTGAACGACATCTCGGAACTGTCGACGGCATGGTACTGGCCGTCGATCAGCGTCGCTTCGAGGTCGACCACGGGCTGCCCGAGCGGCCCTTCCTTCAGGTATTCGCGCAATCCTTCCTCGACGGCCGGAATGAAGTTGCGGGGCACCACGCCGCCCACGATCCGGTCCACGAAGCGGAAACCCGCTCCGCGCGGCAACGGCTTGATCTCGATCTTGATGTCGGCGAACTGACCGTGGCCACCGGTCTGGCGCTTGTAGCGGGCATGCTGCTGCGTGCCCGCCTGGATGGTCTCGCGATAGGCGACGCGCGGCGTCGACGTCTCGATGGCGACGTTGTAGCGCCCGGCGAGCTTGTCGACAGCCACCTTGAGGTGCATCTCGCCCTGGCCCCTGAGCAGAAGCTCATGCGTCTCGCCGCGCTGCTCGAAGGAGAGCGACGGATCCTCCTCGACGATCTTCTGGAGCGCGCCCGACAGTTTCACCTCGTCGTTCCGGTTGCGCGCGGACAGCGCCAGGCTGAAAACCGGCGTCTCGGGCGTCGGGAAGTCCGCCGAGGCGACGATCCCTGCGGGACCGAGCATCTGCCCGGACGCAAGGCCCTCGACCTTGGCAAGGGCCACGATCTCGCCGGCACGTGCTCCGGCGATCTTGTCGAGCCTCTGTCCGAACGGGCGCAGGATCGAGCCGATCCTCTGTCCACCGACCGAGTGGCCTTCGGCGAGCGTCCCGGACCAGATGCGGCAGAGCGAGAGCTTTCCGGCGTGGCTCTGATGCAGGACCTTGAAACACTCGGCCGTCGGAGCGTCGCCCGAAGGCAGGGCCCGGCGCCGCGCGGTCTGCTCGAAGAAGGGCGTATCGTGACGCAGCGCCTTCAGGAGGCGCCGCACGCCGTTCTCCCGGTCACCGGCGCCGAGCAGCACCGGCGCGATCTGGTCGGTGCAGAACTCGTCATGCAGATCGCGGTAGATCAGCGATTTCTCGGGCGCGATGTCCTCGATCAGCTGTTCCAGGAGCGCATCGTCGAATTCGGAGAGCGTCTCCAGCATTTCGCGGCGCGCCTCGGCCTCGCGCGGCAGTACTTCTGCGGGCATCTCGATCAGGTCGGACGCGCCGCTGCTCCGGTAGCGATAGGCGCGCTCGCTCACGAGATCGACATAGCCCACCGTCTCGTCGCTGCCGTCGGCGGCGGCACGGCGGATCGGCACCTGCCGCAGCACCAGCTTGCGGCGCGACACCGACTGCAGCACCGACAGCAGATCGCGTACGCGGGCCTCGGCGGAGTCGATCTTGTTGACGAAGATGATGTGCGGGATGTGCCGGTCCTCGATCTGTTTCAGGAGCGGTGTCAGCGCCATCACCCGCTCGGGCGAGGGGTCGCAGACGAGGACGGCGGTGTCGCATACCGCGAGCGCGGCGAAGGCATCGTGCTGGAATTCGATCGAGCCCGGCACGTCGAGGAAGGTCCACTGGTCGCCGAGATAGTCGACCGAGGCGACGTTGATCTCGGTGCCCATGCCGCGCTTGCGCGCTTCGGCGGCCGCGTCGCCGATGGAAGTGCCTGCGCGCGTCGAGCCGCGCCGGCCGATGGCTCCTGTCGCGTAGAGAATGCTTTCGAGCAGGCTGGTCTTGCCCGACAGGTACGGCCCGCACAGCGCCACCACGCGATGCGCGCCGCTGCCTGGTCTGCCGCCGGTGATCGTCTCCGTCTTGAACTCGGCCATGACAACGTCCTCCTTCTTCGCAAAAGCGCAGAAGCCCCGGACGAAAGTCGCGGAATAGACGTTACGCTTCCGAACGATCAGCCGGAGCGAAGCCCACTTGTCATGAAAATCGTTTCACCCCCGCCCGGCCGAGTCAAACGCCGGGCGGGGGTGAAATAGGTCAGCAGTCCTTACGTCAGCGCGGCGCACGCGCGCTGGATGCGGCGGCCCGCTTCCTCCAGCAGTTCCGTCGCCGTGGCGTAGGAGATGCGGAAGGCGGGGCCCTGGCCGAACGCCGAACCCTGGACCACCGACAGGCCTTCGGCCTCGAGCAGGTAGTTCACGAAGTCGGTGTCGTCCTTGATGACCTTGCCGTCGGGCGTCTTCTTGCCGATCAGGCCGGCACAGGACGGATAGACATAGAAGGCGCCCTCGGGACGCGGGCACTTGATGCCGTTGGTCTGGTTCAGCATCGACACGATCAGGTCGCGGCGCTGCTTGAAGATCGCGACGTTCTTCGCGATGAAATCGGTCGGACCGTTGAGCCCGGCCACCGCCGCCGCCTGGCTGATCGAACTGGCGTTCGACGTGCTCTGCGACTGCACCGTGATCATGGCATCGATCAGCTTCTGCGGGCCCGCCGCGTAGCCGATACGCCAGCCGGTCATGCTGTAGGCCTTGGAAACGCCGTTCATGGTCAGCGTGCGGTCGTACAGGCGCGGCTCGACCTGGGCCGGCGTGAAGAACTCGAAGTCGTCGTAGACGAGCTTCTCGTACATGTCGTCGGTCAGGATGTGCACGTGCGGGTGCTTCAGGAGGACGTCGCACAGGCCGCGGAGGTCGGCCTTGGAGTAGGCGGCACCCGTCGGGTTGCTGGGCGAGTTCAGGATGATCCACTTGGTCTTGGGCGTGATGGCACGGTCGAGATCCTCCGGCGTCAGCTTGAAGCCGTTCTCTTCCCGGCACTGCACGATGACCGGCGTGCCGTCGCCGAACAACACCATCTCGGGGTAGGACACCCAGTAGGGTGCCGGCACGATGACTTCGTCGCCCGGATCCAGCGTCGCCAGCATGGCGTTGAAGATGATTTGCTTGCCGCCCGAGGTGACGACGGTCTGCGACGGCTTGTACTCAAGGCCATGGTCGCGCTTCATCTTCGCGACGATCGCCTGGCGCAGCGCGGGCGTTCCGGGCACGGCCGTGTACTTGGTGTCGTTGTTGCGGATCGCCTGGATCGCCGCTTCCTTGATGTGGTCGGGCGTCGGCATGTCCGGTTCGCCGGCCGCCAGGCCGATCACGTCTTTGCCCGCCGCCTTCATCTCCAGGAATTTGCCCTGCGCGGCATTGGTCGGAGACGGCTTGATGCGGCTGAGACGATCGGCGATGAAAGCCATGACGAATATGCCTCCTTCAGGCATTTGTATGAGCGGCGCGAAGCTAGTCGCGACGCTGGCTTTCCGCAAGGCGACGACCCGTATTTATCGTCAGGCGGGCCGTACTGGCGCTAGGGCAATGAGGCCGAGATGAAATTGCTGTTCGTTCCCTTGCGGTTCCTCATCTCGCCGGTCTTCATCGCCGCGGTCGACGTGATGATCCTGTTCCCGATGGTGCTCTCCATCCTCGACATCCTGCAGAGCGTGAACCGGCATGCAGATACCCATGAGCCGGTCACGATCGCCTCGACGATCGCGCTGATCATGATCGGCTGGGGCGTGGCGCTGGAGGAACGGGCGGTGATCCGCAGGCGGTTCGGCGTGTCCGGCGGCGCGGACGAGGAGCGGCAGGTGCGGATCGACGAGATGTGCCACGAATACGGGGTGGCCCAGCTCGTCCTCGGCCTGTTCGCCGAAATCGCCGTGGCGATGATCAGCCTGCCGGATCGCATCGTGAACACGATCGGCTACGAGCATATGCTCTTGACCGTTTCGGTCACCCTCATCTCGATCGGCGCGCTCATACAGCTTCGCCACGTCTTCGTGCTGCTGGCCACGCTCTGGCGCCGCCGGGACGTCCCGGAAAGGCTTGCCTAGTCGATGAGGCGGACGGCGCAGTCGACGGTCATTTTCGCATCGCCGAAGCCGACGCGCCGGCCGCTGACCGGGGCCGCGTCGCGATAGTCGAGCCCCACGGCGACACGCAGGCTGTCGCCGCGCGGACTGATGCCGTTGGCGGGGTCGAAGCCCACCCATTCGAGCCCCGGCACCCAGGCCTCCGCCCAGGAATGGCTGGTCCGGCCGACGTGCAGTTCGGGATCGTCGTTGCGGAGATAGCCGCTCACATAGCGGGCGGGCACGCCGAGGCGGCGGCAGCAGGCGATGAAGATGTGGGCCTCGTCCTGCGCCACGCCGGCGCCGCGCGTCAGCGCCTCGACCGCCGTCGTGTCCACCGTCGAGACCCCGGTCTTGTAGGCCACGCGTGCCGAAATCCGCTCCATCAGCTCATGCAGGACGGCGACCCTCTGCGTGGGGTCCGCCGTGCGATCGTCGAGGCCCTCGATCACCGGATCGAAGCTCGCGTCGTGGCGCGCGAGGCCCGTGTTTCGCAACCAGAAGGGTGCCGGCAGGGTCGGCTCCTCGACATAGCGCAGCCACTGGTCGGTACCGCTGTATTCGTAGATTCCCTGCACCACGATCTCGACACTGTCGTGCTGCTGGGCGACCGAGAAGGTCGTGACCTGGTTGCCGTGGCCGTCCTTCCATTCCGACTTCTTGCCGGGACCGTCGATGCGCCACGACACGATGCGCTGCGCCGCCGCCGGCTTGGGCGTGAGGCGCACGTCGTGAATCGAGTGTCCGGACGGCTGGTCGAACTGGAAGCGGGTGGCGTGGTGGACGGAGTAACGCATGGCTCTGCTCAATCCAGGAGGAACTGTCGGCCGATTTCGTCCGACAGGGTACCGATGTCGCCGCGCAGCTGTCCCAGGAAGTTGGCCAGTCCGATCTCGAAGACCTTGTCGATGCGCGCGTAGCGCAGGCGGGCATGAAGCTCTCCCGCCAGCCGGTCCGCCTCGCCCCGCGTGCCGTAGGCATCCGCCAGCTCGCGCATGTTGAGGTCGACCATCCAGAGGCAATGGTGCACCGAGCGCGGCACGTCGCGCCGCAGCATCATCAGCTCCGCCACCTTCATCGGGTTGAGCGCGCTGCGGTAGATGCGCCGGTAGGTGCGTACGGCGCCGACGCAGGCCAGCAGCTCCGACCAGGCGAAGTAGTCGAGTCCCTCGGCGCTGGGATTGCCGTCCGGCCGCAACAGGTGGAACTTCACGTCGAGGATGCGGCCCGTATTGTCGGCGCGCTCGAGGAAGGCGCCGAGCTGCAGGAAGTTGTTGGCCTCGTCGCGCAGCAGCGTCACCTGGGCGGCACCGAAGATCATCACCGCCTGCTTCTTCACCGACTCGATCAGGGCGCCGCGGTCGAGGGTGGCGCGGTTGCCGTGCAGGCGGGCGCTGAGTTCCAGCCACAGCGCGTTCAGGCTCTCCCAGACGTCGACCGTGATGTTGTTGCGCTCCTCGCGGGCGTTGCGGCGCGCCGCGGCGATCGAATTGACGATGGAGGAGGGATTGTTCTCGTCGATCACCAGGAAGTCGATCAGGCTGGCAAGGCGTTCGCCCTGGGCCTGGCTCTGGCGGAACTCGTCCTCCATGCCGAAGATCGCCGCCACGCCGGCGGCTTCCTCGCCGCGCGACTGCAGGGCCATGCGCTGGGTCGCCTCGATCAGCCGGGCCGTCGACTTGGCGCGCTGCAGGTAGCGACCCATCCAGTAGAGATTCTTGGCGGTGCTGCTCAGCATCGGTCGGGCCTACCTGTCGTCCGCCTGGTCGGGCGCCAGGACCCAGGTGTCCTTGGTGCCGCCGCCCTGGCTCGAATTCACGACCAAGGAACCTTCCTTGAGGGCGACGCGCGTGAGGCCGCCCGGCACGATCGTGATCTTCTTGCCGGAGAGCACGAAGGGGCGCAGGTCCACATGACGGGGCGCCACGCCCTGGCTCACGAAGGTGGGACAGGTCGAGAGCGCCAGCGTCGGCTGGGCGATGTAATTGTCCGGCCGGGCCTTGAGCAGCGCCGTGAATTCCTCGATCTCGGCCTTGCTCGAGGTCGGGCCAACCAGCATGCCCTTGCCGCCCGAGCCGTGGACTTCCTTCACGACGATCTCGGAGAGATGCTCCAGCACGTACTTGTAGTCGTCGGCCCGGTCGCACCGCCACGTCGGCACGTTCTGCAGGATCGGCTCCTCGCCGAGATAGAAGCGCACCATCTCAGGGACATAGGTATAGGTCGACTTGTCGTCGGCGACGCCGTTGCCGAGCGCATTGACGATGTTCACGCGGCCGGCGCGCAGGGCGCCGAGCAGGCCCGCGACGCCGAGGAAGGAGTCGGGGCGCATCGCCAGCGGATCGAGGAAGGCATCGTCGACCCGGCGATAGATCACATCGACTCTCTGCGGCCCGCGCGGGGTGCGCATGTAGACCCGGCTTTCGTCGACGAACAGGTCGGAGCCCTTCACCAGTTCGATCCCCATCTCGTCGGCGAGAAACGCGTGCTCGAAATAGGCGCTGTTGTAGTGGCCGGGGGTCAGCAGCACGACGTTCGGCTCATGGCCGTCGCTGAAGGATACGGAACGCAGCGTGGCCAGCAGCTCCTCGGAATAGTCGGCGACCGGCAGGACGCTCATGGCCGCGAACAGTTCCGGGGCCAGCCGCATCATGACTTCGCGGTTCTCGAGGACATAGGACACGCCGGACGGCGTGCGGACGTTGTCCTCGAGGACGTAGAAATCCTTCTCGCCGACGCGAACCAGATCGATACCGGCGATGTGGGCGTGCACGCCACCCGGGAGCTGCAGTCCCTGTGCCATGGCGACGAACTCGCCGTTCATCAGGATCTGCTCTTCGGGGATGATGCCGGCGCGGCAGATTTCGCGCTGGCCATAGGCGTCCGTCAGGAAGGCGTTGAGGGCGCGCACGCGCTGCGACAGGCCCTTGTGCAGGAATTGCCACTCGTCATACGCGATGACGCGCGGGATGATGTCGAACGGGATGGTGGTCTCGGAACCTTCGGCCGCGCCATAGGCGCCGAAGGTGATGCCGTGCCGGCGGTAGAAGAGATCGACCTCTCTTCGTGTCGCCTCCAACCGTTCGGGCGAGGTCCGGGCCAGCCAGTCGGCGACACCGCGATAGGGCACGCGGACAGAACCGTCGGTGCCCGAATTCATCTCATCGAATGCCTTGGCTGCCATCCGGCATTTCACCCCCTGTCGAATAAACATATAAGCAATCGACGGGCCAACAAAGTGCCCGTGTTCATCGGGCGGAGGCGCGGCATGAAGCAGGTGCTGATCGATCGGTACGGGACTCCTTGGGACGTGGCGCGCTGCGCCGATGTTCCGGACGTCGGCGAGCCGGCGGCCGACGAGGTCGTCTTCGACGTGCTGGCCTTCCCGATCAACCCCGCGGACATGTGGTTCTGCAAGGGAAGCTACCGGCTGAAGCCGCCGCTGCCCGCCACGCCCGGCGCTGAATGCGTCGGCCGGGTCGCGGCGGTCGGTTCGGCCGTGAAGCACGTGAAGGCGGGCGACCTCGTCATCAACCTGCAGCGCGAGAACTGGACGCAGAGGCGGCGCGTCAAGGGCGACGACGCCATCCCGCTGCCGGCCGGCATCGACCTGCGCCAGGCCGCGATGGTGCGCATCAACCCGCCGACGGCGCGGCTCATGCTGTCGGACTTCGTCGACCTTGCCGGCGGCGAATGGGTCATCCAGAACGTGGCCAATTCGGCGGTCGGGCGCCTGTTGATCGTACAGGCCCACCAGCGCGGCCTGCGCACCGTCAACGTCGTGCGCCGCGCCGAGCTGGCCGGCGAGCTGAAGGCACTGGGCGCCGATGTCGTGCTGGTCGACGGCGACGATCTCGCCGAGCGGGTTGCCGGGGCGACCGGCAATGCCGCGATCCGGCTGGGCATCGAGGCGATCGGCGGCGCCGCCACGGGACGCATCGTCGACTGCATCGCGACGGAGGGGACCGTCGTGCATTATGGATCGATGAGCGGCGAGGATCCCCGGGTGGGGCGCAGCAACCTCATTTACCGCGGCATCAAGTTGACGGGGTTCATGCTGGGCCGTGGCCTTGCCAAACGCGATGCCGCGAAGATCCGCGAAATCTATGCGGAACTGGCCGCGCAGGTGGTGGCCGGCACGCTTTACGCCCCGGTGGACACGGTCTATCCGATCGAGAAGATCAAGGAGGCGCTGGCGCATGCCGACAAGGGCGGGCGCAACGGCAAGATCCTGGTGGCGCCCAACGGCGCGATTTGAACGAGGGAGACGGGCAATGAATTCCGACGTCGCGGCAATCGAGAAGGTGCTTCAGGTCTATTTCGACGGCCTGTATGAGGGCGACACCAAGAAGCTGGGCGAAGCCTTCCATCCCGCTTCGCATCTCTACAGTGCCGGTCCCGACGGCAAGGCGGCGGACATGCCGCGCGCCGACTGGTTCAAGCTGGTCGAGAGCCGCAAGTCGGCCAAGGACAGCGGCAGCGAGCGCCGCGACCGGATCGTTTCGATCGACTTTTCCGGCCCGGCGACGGCCTTCGCCAAGGTCGAGTGCCAGATCCCGCCGCGCTACTTCACGGACTATCTGACCCTTCTGAAAGTAGAAGGCCGTTGGCAGGTCATTGCCAAGGCCTTCCACACCGTTACGAAGTAGACGAAGGGAGCGGGGCGCGAGGAGCCTAGCTCTTCGCGTCGGCCGCGACCTGGACCTTGATCATCTTGTCCGGCGGGGCGGACACGGCGCCCGAGCCCGGCGCGCCCTTCTTGATCTTGTCCACGAACTCCATGCCGGACGTGACCTTGCCCCAGACGGTGTACTGGCCGTCGAGGAAGTTCGAGTCCTTGAAGACGATGAAGAACTGGCTGCGGGCGCTGTTCGGATCGTTGGTGCGCGCCATCGAGACCGAGCCGCGCTTGTGCGGCTCCTTGGAGAACTCGGCCTTGAGCGTCTCGCCCATGCCGCCGGTGCCGGTACCCGTAGGGTCGCCGGTCTGCGCCATGAAGCCGTCGATCACGCGGTGGAAGACCACGCCGTCATATTTGCCCTCGCGCGCCAGCTTCTTGATCTGGGCAACGTGGTTGGGAGCGAGATCGGGGCGCATCTCGATGACGACGCGACCATCCTTCAGGTCGATATAGAGGGTATTTTCCTTATCCATGGCGGAGGCTGCTCCTGCGAACATGAGAATGACGGCAAGGACGGGCGTCAGAATGGCGAGCCGCATGACGATTTCCTTAGGCGATTCCGCGGTCCTGCCGCGGCGGGCGGGACCTTATAGGCCGGCTTTCGAAAGACAAGCGGCAACTTCGGGGCGCCGCTGGAGGGGTTGCTGCACTGCGTCATGGGGCCATTGCGGGCGCGGCTGCGACTGGCCGCCACATACCGACCGAGGGTGAAAACCCGTTACCACCCACGGCTATATCTGGTACTAACCCGTTTGAAATGCGGGGGATTTTGCGGGTCGGAAAAAACCTGCCGGATCTGAACCGCCGAGGGGACGGATGCATGGTCGTTAAGCGTGGATTGGGCGTCGTTGGACTGCTGGCGGCACTGGCTGGATTCGGCCTGGCTGCGCCGGCCCAGGCGCAGAAAGTCATCGGTGTGCCGCATGATTGGCAGCTGAACTTCCCGCCGCCCTACACGCCGATCATGGAGCGTGTGGAATCGCTTCACGACCTGCTGCTGGTGATCATCACCGCGATTTGTATCTTCGTGCTGCTGCTGCTGGTTTACGCCGTGTGGCGCTTCCATGCCGGCCGCAACCCGACACCGACGACGGTGACGCATCATACCGGGCTCGAGATCGCCTGGACGATCCTTCCGATCCTGATCCTGGTCGTCATCGCCATCCCGTCCTTCCGCCTGCTCTATTACAGCGACAAGGCGACCGACGCTGCCTTGACGGTCAAGGTCACCGGTCACCAGTGGTACTGGTCCTACAACTACCCCGATCAGGGCAACTTCACGGTCGAGAGCCGCATGCTGAACGAGGCCGACCGCGCCAAGACCAAGCCGCAGGTGCCGCGCCTGCTCGCCGTCGACGAGGAGATGGTGATCCCGGTCAACGCCGTGGTGCGCATCATCGGCACCGCCGAAGGCGGCAGCATGCACGGCTGGACGGTTCCGGGCTTCGGCGTCAAGAAGACGGTCATCCCCGGTCGCCTCAACGAAGGCTGGATCAGCGTCAAGGAAGAGGGCCTGTACTTCGGCCAGTGCTCGCAGATCTGCGGCCAGAACCACAGCTTCATGCCGATCGGCATCCGCGTGGTCTCCCAGGCCGACTTCGACAAATGGGTGGCGGACAAGAAGAAGGCCGCCGGGCTCGTGCCCGCGACCGACGTCGCCGCCGCCACCACTCCCGCCACCCGCTAAGCGCTTCGCCGCAGGAGATCAAGAATGGCCACCGCGCACGGCGCCGCCCACGACCACACCGCCCACGGGCATGACGACCACACTCCCACCGGCATCAAGCGGTGGCTGTACAGCACCAATCACAAGGACATCGGCACGATGTACCTTGTCTTCTCGATCTTCGCGGCGCTGATCGGGGCGGGTTTCTCCGTCTACATGCGCCTCGAGCTGATGCAGCCGGGCGTCCAGTACTTCAACGGCTCGGACGGCACGCCCGACGGCCACTTCTGGAACACGATCGTGACCGCGCACGGCCTGATCATGGTGTTCTTCGTGGTCATGCCCGGACTGATCGGCGGCTTCGGCAACTGGTTCGTGCCCCTGATGATCGGCGCGCCCGACATGGCGTTCCCCCGCATGAACAACATCAGCTTCTGGCTGCTGCCGCCGGCCTTCATCCTGCTGCTGATGTCGGCGCTGATCGGCGGTGGCGTGGGAACCGGCTGGACGATCTATCCGCCGCTCACGATCAACCAGGGCGCCGGCATGGACCTGGCGATCTTCTCGCTGCACATCGCGGGCGCCTCGTCGATTCTGGGTGCGATCAATTTCATCACGACCATCCTGAACATGCGCGCGCCGGGCATGACGCTGCACCGCATGCCGCTGTTCGCCTGGTCGGTGCTGGTCACGGCCTTCCTGCTGCTGCTGGCGCTGCCGGTCCTCGCCGGCGCCATCACGATGCTGCTGACCGATCGCAACTTCGGAACCTCGTTCTTCAAGCCAGAGGGCGGCGGTGATCCGACGCTGTTCCTGAACCTGTTCTGGTTCTTCGGTCACCCCGAAGTCTACATCATGATCCTGCCGGCTTTCGGCATCATCAGCCACATCATCTCGACCTTCGCCCGCAAGCCGATCTTCGGCTATCTCGGAATGGCCTACGCAATGGTCGCGATCGGCGTCGTCGGCTTCGTCGTGTGGGCGCACCACATGTACACGGTCGGCCTGGACGTCGATACGCGCGCCTACTTCGTGGCCGCGACCATGGTGATCGCGGTGCCTACGGGCGTGAAGATCTTCTCTTGGATCGCCACCATGTGGGGCGGCTCGATCCGCCTGACCATGCCGATGATTTGGGCGATCGGCTTCATCTTCCTGTTCACCGTCGGCGGCGTGACCGGCGTAGTCCTCGCCAATGCCGGCGTCGACTACTCGCTGCACAACACCTACTACGTGATCGCGCACTTCCACTACGTACTGTCGCTCGGTGCGGTGTTCGGCATGTTTGCCGGTTTCTACTACTGGATCGGCAAGATGTCGGGCCGGCAGTATCCGGAGTGGGCGGCGCAGGTTCACTTCTGGGTCACCTTCGTCGGCGTGAACCTGACGTTCTTCCCGATGCATTTCTCGGGACTGGCCGGCATGCCGCGCCATTACGTCGACTATCCGGACGCGATGGCGCACTGGAACTACCTGTCCTCGATCGGCGCGTTCCTGTCGTTCGGTGCGACCCTGTTCTGGCTCGTCTTCGTGGTGTTCGGCACGCTGCTGTACGGCCGCAAGGTCGGTGCGAACTACTGGGGTGAGGGCGCCACGACGCTGGAATGGACGGTGTCCTCGCCGCCGCCGTTCCATACGTTCGAAGACCTGCCGCACATCTCGCCGACGGCACACCACTAGGAACGGAGCGAAGGCGCCCCAAGAAGGCGCCTTCGCCTTGAAAGGTCCATGAGCGACACCGCGCACACATTCACGGGAAGCATCGAGGGGGCCGCGACGCCTGCGCGCGTGCGCGACTACATCGATCTGCTGAAGCCGCGCGTGATGTCGCTGGTGGTCTTCACCGGCTGGATCGGCGTGCTGATCGCACCGGTGCATCTCCACCCGTTCAAGGCGGCGCTGGCGGTTCTGGCGATCGCCCTGGGCTCGGGCGCGGCGGGCGCCATAAACATGTGGTACGAGCGCGACCTCGACGCGCTGATGGCCCGCACGCGCAACCGCCCGCTGCCGGCCGGTCGCGTCGCGCCGGACGATGCGCTGGGCCTCGGCGTGCTGCTTTCGATCTTCTCGGTCCTGCTGATGGCGGTGGCGACCAACCTGGTGGCGGCCGCGCTGCTGACGGCGGCGATCCTGTTCTACGTCTTCGTCTACACGATCTGGCTGAAGCGCCGGACGCCGCAGAACATCGTGATCGGCGGTGCCGCGGGCGCGTTTCCGCCGATGATCGGCTGGGCCGCCGCGACCGGCGACGTGTCCGCCGTCGGGATCGCGCTGTTCCTGCTGGTCTTCCTCTGGACCCCGCCGCATTTCTGGGCGCTCGCGCTCTACCGCAGCGAGGACTATCGCCGCGCCGGCGTGCCGATGTTGCCGGTGGTGGCGGGGCCGCGCGAAACCAAGCGGCAGATGGTGATCTACACGCTGCTGCTCCTGCCGGTCGCGCTGGCACCGACGCTGCTGGGGGCGGTCGGCTGGGTCTATGGCGCGGTTGCCCTGGCTCTCAGCCTGGGCTTCATCGGGCACGCGATCGCCGTCTGGCGCACCGCGGACGATGAAACGGCCTTTGGCGCCGCCCGCAGGATGTTCCGCTATTCGCTGATCTATCTGGCCGTCGTGTTCGCGGCCCTGCCGGTCGATGTCTTCGTGAGCCGGATCGCGGGATGAACGCGGCCATGGCACAGGACCGTCGACCGGGCGATACCGACATGCACCGCCGCCAGCGCGGCAAGAACCTGTTCATCGCGGGATTTCTGGTCGTGCTCGTGATCCTGTTCTTTGCCCTGACGATCGTGCGGATGGGAGGCTACGGATGACGGACGATACGCCCGACACCGCCGCCAGGAACAAGCGGCTGGCGCGACGCCTTTTCTTCATGACGGCCGGCATGGGCGGTTTCGCCTACGCTTCGGCGCCGCTCTACGACCTGTTCTGCCGCACCACCGGGTTCGGCGGCACGCCAGTCGTGGCGCAGGACGGCGACCGGCCGATCCTCGACCGCACGGTCAAGGTGCGCTTCGATTCCAACGTCGACACGTCCCTGCCGTGGCGTTTCCAGCCGTTGCAGCGCGAGGTCACGGTCCGGCTGGGTGAGGAGTGTCTCGCCCACTACCGCGTCACCAACCTTTCACAGCGGCCGGCCGTCGGGACCTCGACCTACAACGTCACCCCCGAAACAGCCGGCGGATGGTTCAACAAGCTCCAGTGCTTCTGCTTCACGGAGCAGTTGCTGCTGCCCGGGCAGTCCGTGGACATGCCCGTTATCTTCTTCGTCGATCCCGAGTTGGACAAGGATCGGCGCTACGACAACATCCGGACCATCACGCTCTCCTACACATTCTTCGAGGCGAAGACGGAACGGGCCAGGACCTTGCTGGGTGGGCTGCCCGGCAGCGATATCGGAAAGGGTGGATGAACATGGCCGGCGGTACTCCCAAGCATCCCTATCATCTGGTCGACCCGAGTCCGTGGCCGGCCCTGGGTTCTTTCGCGGCCCTGGTGTTGGCGCTGGGCTTCGGTTTTGCGCTGCATCCTGACATGCTGGGCCAGGGCTTCGGCACTTTCATGAAGAAGGTGCACTGGTGGGGCCTCGCCCCGGGCCTGCTGCTGGTGCTGGGCGTCATGTACTGGTGGTGGTCCGACGTGATCGCCGAGTCGCGCGTCTATCACACCGCCGTGGTCCAGCTGGGCCTGCGCTACGGCATGATCCTGTTCATCGCCTCGGAAGTGCTGTTCTTCGCGGCCTTCTTCTGGGCCTTCTTCGACGCGTCTCTCTATCCGGGCGCACCGAACCAGCCGGTCCGCACCGAGGCCACCGGCGGCATCTGGCCGCCCAAGGGCATCAGCATCATCGCGCCGTTCGACCTGCCGCTGATGAATACGCTGATCCTGCTGCTGTCGGGCACCACGGCGACCTGGGCGCATCACTCCATCATCGAGGGCAACCAGAAGGACGCCGTCCGCGGCCTTCTGTGCACCGTCCTCCTGGGCATGATCTTCACGGGTGTGCAGGCCTACGAGTATATTCACGCGCCGTTCACGTTCAGCCAGGACATCTACACGTCGACCTTCTTCATGGCGACGGGCTTCCACGGCTTCCACGTGCTGGTCGGAACCATCTTCCTGATCGTCTGCCTGATCCGCGCCGCGAAGGGCCAGTTCAAGCCCAAGCAGCATTTCGGCTTCGAGGCCGCGGCCTGGTACTGGCACTTCGTCGACGTGGTCTGGCTGTTCCTGTTCTTCTGCATCTACTGGTGGGGCGCCGGCAAGGCGCCGATCGCCCTGCACTGACGCCGTCTTACAGGCTATCTTGGAACCGCCGGGTGCTCCCCGGCGGTTCGTCTTTGGGAGACACCCCATGTCCGACTGGCCCCGCCAATCGCCCCTCGACGTCGCCCTGCGCGGCGCCTGCCCCCGTTGCGGCAAGGGACGGCTGTTCGCCGGCCTGCTGACCGTCGTTGATCGCTGCTCCTCATGCGGCCTCGACCTGCGCGGCAACGATGCGGGCGACGGGCCGGCGGTGTTCGTCATCCTGGGACTCGGCGCCATCATCATGATGCTCGTCTTCTGGGTCGAGTTCCGCTACGAGCCGCCGTGGTGGGTCCATGTGGCGATCTGGCTGCCGCTCACCTTCGCGCTGGCCGTCTGGATGCTGCGCTTCCTCAAGGCCCTGCTGGTCGCCCAGCAGTTCGTCCATCGGACGACCGAACTTGATGATTAAGCGAACTCGACGCGGAGAGGAGAAACCATGATCCGGCTGAGGCCCGCTCTCTGGCCCACGCTCGTCTCGCTGCCCATTCTGGTCCTCTCGCTGAGCCTCGGCATCTGGCAGATGGAGCGTCGCGAGTGGAAGCGCGACATCCTCGATCGCATCGCCACCAACCAGGCAGCGCCGCCGATGACGCTCGACGAGCTGCTGAGCGGCACTCCGCTGCGCCACGAATACGGGCGCGTGAAGGTCTCAGGCACTTTCGAGCATGGGCGTGAATTCTTCCTGGCGGCGCGCAGCCTGAAGAACAAGGTCGGCCTGCAGGTCATCGTGCCGCTCAAGACCGATGACGGCCGAGTGGTCCTGTTCGATCGCGGCTGGGTGCCCGATCGCAAGGCCGCGACACAGGCGGTGGTGCAGCCTCCGGGGCGGGTCGAGGTGACCGGCCTCGTTCGCAGGTCCCAGGTGAGGGCCCGCTTCGCCCCCGAGAACGTCCCCGAGAAGAACGTCTGGTTCCAGGCCGACGTGCCGCTGATGCGCAAGAGGGCGGGGGCGCCGCCGGATCCCAAGCTCGACAGCTTTTTTCTCGAGTCCGACGCCACGCCCAATCCGGGTGGCATACCGGTGGGCGGCCAGACCCGGCTCGAAATCCCCAACGACCATCTCCAGTACGCCATCACCTGGTTCCTGATCGCTCTCGCGCTGGCCGGCGTCTATCTCGCCTATCACTGGGAGAACGGCCGGCTGGAGATCAACGGGCGCAGGAAGGCCCCGTGATCGCCAACGATCCCTATGCCGAGCTGGAGCGTCGCTTCGCGCGGCTGAGCGATATCGGTCGTGCCGTGGCCATCCTGAACTGGGATCGCTCGACGATGATGCCGGACGGCGCGAGCGGCGATCGCGCCGACCAGCTGGCGACCTTGGGCGTCATCGCCCACGAGATCATCTCCGCGCCCGAGATGCCCGATCTCCTGTCGCGCGCCGAGCAGGGCCGGACCACGCTCGATGCCTGGCAGGCGGCCAACCTGCGCGAGATGCGCCGGTCGTGGGTGCACGAGAGCGCGCTGCCGCCCGACCTCGTCGAGGCGCGCACGCGGGCCTGCTCGGCCTGCGAGCTGGCCTGGCGCTCTGCGCGGAAGAATGCGGACTTCAAGTCGCTGCTGCCGACGCTCACCGAAGTCCTGAACATCATGCGGCGCGTCGGCGAGGCCAAGGCCGCCGCGCTGGGCACCTCGCTCTATGATGCACTGCTCGACGAGTTCGAGCCCGGCGGACGATCGGCGCGCATCGACCTTCTGTTCGCCGAGCTGCGCGGCTTCCTGCCCGACCTGCTGGGCCGCGTTCTGGAGCGCCAGAAGAGCGAGCCCAATCCGTTGCCGCTCGAAGGTCCGTTTCCCGTCGAGGCGCAGCGCCGGCTGGGCGAGGAACTGATCCGCCGGATCGGCTTCGACTTCCATCACGGCCGGCTCGACGTGTCGGCGCATCCGTTCACCGGCGGGACGGCCGACGACGTCCGCATCACCACGCGCTACGACGAGGCGGATTTCGCCCGCTCGCTGATGGGGGTGCTGCACGAAACCGGACACGGTCTCTACGAGGCCGGCCTGCCCAAGGCCTGGCGCCGCCAGCCGGTCGGCAATGCGCGCGGCATGACCCTGCACGAGAGCCAGTCCCTGCTGATGGAGATGCAGGCCTGCCGCAGCGACGCCTTCCTGGGCTTTGCCGCCCCGCGCATGCGCGCCGCCTTCGGCAAGGAGGGGCCGGCGTGGAGCGAGGAGAACATCCACCGGCTCTACACGCGCGTGGCGCCGGGCCTCATCCGCGTCGATGCCGACGAGGTCACCTATCCGCTGCACATCATGCTGCGCTACCGGCTGGAGCGGGCGATGCTGGCGGGCGACCTCGCGCTGCCCGACCTGCCGGGCGCCTGGAACGACGGCATGCGCGAACTGCTGGGCATCGTACCGCCCGACGACTCCCTGGGCTGCCTGCAGGACATCCATTGGCCGGACGGTGGTTGGGGTTATTTCCCGACCTACACGCTGGGCGCGCTGGCCGCCGCCCAGCTCTTCGCCGCCGCCCGCCGCGCCCATCCCGGCCTGATGGACGCCATCGGGCAGGGCGATTTCGCCCCGCTGCTGGGCTGGCTGCGCGCCAATGTGCATGGCAAGGGCTCGATTGCGACGACCGACGAGATCCTGGCCGAGGCCACCGGCGCGCCGCTGGGCGCGGCCGCCTTCAAAGCCCATCTGGAAAGCCGCTACCTGCAGGCGTAAGAGGGACCATGCTCGACCTTCGTCCGAACTGCGAATGCTGCGACAAGGACCTGCCCAATGGCGCGTCCGACGCCCTGATCTGCACCTTCGAGTGCACCTTCTGCGCCGACTGCGCGCAAACCCGCCTGGGCGGCCATTGCCCCAATTGCGGCGGCGATCTCGTCAAGCGGCCTACCCGCCCGGAGAGGGCCCTGGCCAAATTCCCGGCCTCGACGAAACGGGTTCGCAAGGACCATGAGGCCTGTCGGCAGGTCGCCTAGCCGGAGGAGTCCTTTGCGTTACATCAGCACCCGCCACGGCTCGCAGGGCAATCCCGCGCCGCTCGGCTTCGAAGACATCATGCTCGCGGGCCTGGCCCGCGACGGCGGACTCTACCTGCCCGCCGAATGGCCGCGGTTCAGCACGGCCGAGATCTCGGCCATGAAGGGCCTCGGCTACACCGAGCTGGCCTTGCGCATCATGCGCCCGTTCGTCGGCGACGCCTTCGACGAGGCGACCTTCCAGCGCCTGATCGGCGAGGCCTATGCCTCGTTCGAGACGCCGGAGGTCGCGCCGCTGAAGCCGTTGGGCGATTCGGGCCTGCACCTGCTCGAGCTGTTCCACGGCCCGACCCTGGCCTTCAAGGACGTGGCGCTGCAGCTGCTCGGTCGCATGCTCGACCAGACGCTGACGGCGCGCGGCCAGCACGCCACCATCGTCGGCGCCACTTCGGGCGATACGGGCTCGGCCGCCATCGAGGCGGTGCGGGACCGCAAGACGATCGACATCTTCATGCTGTTCCCGCACGGCCGCGTGAGCGAGGTCCAGCGGCGGCAGATGACGACGGTGCTGGCGCCCAACGTGCACAACATCGCGGTGCAGGGCACCTTCGACGACTGCCAGGATCTGGCCAAGGCCTGCTTCAACGATCTGGCGTTCCGCGACCGGCACGCACTGACGGCGGTGAATTCGATCAACTTCGCCCGCGTGATGGCACAGATCGTCTACTACTTCTGGGCGGCGCTGAAGCTCGGCGCGCCGGAGCGGCCGGTGGCCTTCAGCGTGCCCAGCGGAAACTTCGGCAATGTGTATGCCGGCTACGCCGCGAAGCAGATGGGGCTGCCGATCTCGCATTTCGTGGTCGGTGCCAACAGCAACGACATCCTGGCCCGCTTCTTCGAGAGCGGCAGGATGACGACCTCGGAGGTCGTGCCGACCCTGAGCCCCAGCATGGACATCCAGATCTCGAGCAACTTCGAGCGACTGCTGTTCGACCTCTACGAACGTGACGGCGTGGCCCTGGCCGACGCCATGACGGCCTTCCGCAGCACCGGCACCCTGAAGGTCGGCGGCAACGTCCTGGCGGGCGTGCGGCAGCTGTTCGACGCGGGCCGGCTGGACGATGCCGGAACGCTGGCCGCCATGAAGGATTGCCTGACGCGTTACGGCGAAACGATCGATCCGCACACCGCGGTGGGCTATGCGCTGGCCCAGCAGCATCGTCGCGATCCCGCCATTCCGATGGTCGTACTGGCGACGGCACATCCCGCCAAGTTCCCCGACGCCGTCGAGAGGGCGACCGGCCGGCGGCCGCGTCTGCCGGAGCGGCTCGCCGACCTGCTTGACCGCGCCGAGCGTGCCGATGGGATGCCGAACGACGTTGCGGCCCTCAAATCCATGATCGACGAACGCCGGGAGATGGCCGCCGCGCCCGCAGCCCGAAGCAAGGTGCGCACGTGAGCAATGTCAGAGTTACGACGCTGGGCAACGGCCTGCGGGTCGCCGTCGACCCGATGCCCGAGGTGGAATCGGCATCGCTCGGCATCTGGGTGGGCTGCGGCACGCGCCACGAGACCGCCGAGCTGAACGGCATGGCGCACATGCTGGAGCACATGGCGTTCAAGGGCACCCGCACCCGGAGCGCCCGCGCCATCGCCGAGGAAATCGAGAATGTCGGCGGCAGCCTGAACGCCTATACCGGCCGTGAGATCACCGCCTACCATGCCTCGGTCCTCAAGGAGGACGTGGGGCTGGGCGTGGAGATGATTTCCGACATCCTGCGCAACTCGGTGTTCGATCCCGACGAACTGCAGCGCGAGCGTGGCGTCATCCTGCAGGAGATCGGCCAGGCACTCGACACGCCCGACGACCTGATCTTCGACCAGTTCCAGGAGACCGCGCTGCCGGGCCAGCCGCTCGGCCGGCCGGTGCTGGGTACCGCTACGTCGGTCGAGGCGATCGGCCGTGACGATCTCTTCGCCTATCTTGCGCGCCACTACACCGCCTCGAACATGGTCCTGTCGGCGGCCGGCCGGGTCGAGCACGACCAGATCGTCGATCTCGCCGAGAAGCATTTTGGCTCCGTCCCCCCGACGCCGGCCAACGCCGAGCGGCCGGTCCCCCTCGCCTATGTCGGGGGCGACGGCCGCGAGCAGCGCGTGCTCGAGCAGGCGCATCTCGTGCTGGGCTGCGAGGGCATCGGCTACCGCGACCCGGACTATTTCGCGCTGGCGATCTATTCGACCCTGTTCGGCGGCGGCATGTCCTCGCGCCTGTTCCAGCGCATCCGCGAGGAGCGGGGCCTGGTCTACGGCATCCATTGCTTCAATACGGCCTACGCCGATGGCGGCCTGTTCGGCATCTATGCCGGCACCGGCGAGGACGATCTGGCCGAGCTGGTGCCCGCGGTGTGCGAAGAATTCGTCACCGTGGCCGATACGCTGAACGAGCAGGAACTCGTGCGCGCCCGTAGCCAGATCAAGGCCGGAACGCTGATGGCGCTGGAATCCAGCGGCGCTCGCTGCGAGCAGGCGGCGCGCCACCTGATCGTCCACGGCCGCACGATCCCCTATGCCGAGATCGTGGCGCGCATCGAGGCGGTCGACCAGGACGCCGTCCGTCGCGTCGCGCGTCGCCTGCTGCAGGGTGAACTCACGCTCGCCGCCCTGGGCCCGATCGACGGCCTCGAGTCGCTCGACAAGATCGCCGGCCGCCTCGCGGCGTAAGAGACCGCGCGCTCCCAACAATCCTCATCCTGAGGAGCGCGCCGCAGGCACGCGTCTCGAAGGATGGGCTGCCAATGCACCTGAAACCCACCCTTCGAGACGGCTGCTGCGCAGCCTCCTCAGGGTGAGGTGGTGTTTTGCTCAGGCCGCCTTCGGCAGTTCGGTTTGTGCCGTGCGTGGAGGAACGCCGATCGCGGCGCGTTCGATGGCGGTCCTGATCTCGGCGCTGCGGCGGACCAGATTGTAGCGGAAGCCCGTGTAGAGATTCATCGGGAACGGCATCGGCGCGTTGAAGTCGATGATCAGCACGACCCGGGTCTCGTCGGTCTGGTTCTTCACCCAATGCTCTCGCGTGTCGTCGAAGACCAGCGGCTCGCCTTCCTTCCAGAAGAAATGATGGCCGCCGATCTCGATCCAGCATTTCTCCGGTTCGGTCGGCACGATCAGCGGGTAGTGGAAGCGGATGATGCCGGCGGCAGATCCCCGGTGCGGTTCGATCTCGGCGCGGCCGGCGAGGATGCTGAACAGCGCGGTGTGGACGCCGGGGATTTTGGCGATCGCGGCCATCGTGTCCGGCACCGCCGCGGCGTTCTCCGGAACGTCATGGCCCCACAGTTTCAGCAGGAAGGTGCGCCAGGCGCGGCCCGGCACGTAGAGGTCGCGCGGATGGACCTCGTGCAGGGCAGGGATCTCCTCATGATGGCTGAGCAGGTACTCGAGGTCGGCCTTGATCTTGGCGTGGCTCTTCTTGAGCTCACCCAGGACCGGGAAGACCTTCATCGCGTCCTCGCCGCCCAGCGGCAGCTTCGGCATGTTCCGCAGGATCATGTCCGAAAGCTTGAGGTTGAAATCCTCCAGCGGCTGCTGGGGAAGCCAGATATGCTTGGTCAGATAGAATCTGCCCTTTTCGCCGACACTGGGTTTGCTTGCCGTTTCCATGGCCGATGTGCCTCGAGGACTCACGATGGAGGGAAGTAATACGCCCGTTGCCGGATGGCGGCAGCTCTTCCGGCGACGCGGTGCGTGGCGGACCGTCTCAATTTCCTACGTCGAATCCCGGAAAACATGCAAGAATTCCGAAGAACCGCGAGTATAGCCCAAGATGTTCCGCTTTGCCGACGTCCCGTTGTCGCTGTCAGGGATGACCCGGATTACCGGGAAGCGCGTGTTTCTGCGCGCGCCGAGCTTGGACGACTGGCCGGAATGGGCCGAACTGCGCGCCCGCAGCCGGGCCTTCCTCACCCCGTGGGAGCCCACCTGGCCGGAGGATTCGCTGGCCCGCGACCATTTCCGGCGCCGGCTGCGGCAGCAGATCAAGGAATGGCGGGCCGGGGAGGCCTACGGGCTGTTCGTCTTCACCAATGAAGGCCGCCGGCTGGTCGGCGGCATCAACCTCAGCAACGTCCGCCGTGGCGTCGCCCAGGCCGCGTCCGTCGGTTACTGGATGGGCCAGCCCTATGCCGGGCAGGGCCTGATGACCGACGGTCTGCGTGCCACCCTCCCGTTCGTGTTCGACGACCTGCGGCTGCACCGGCTCGAGGCCGCCTGCCTGCCGCACAACGAACCCTCCAAGGCCGTGCTGACCAAGGTCGGCTTCCACGAGGAGGGGCTGGCCCGGCAGTATCTGCGCATCAACGGCCAGTGGGCCGACCATCTGCTGTTCGCGCTGCTGCGGGCGGACTACGACGCGCTCCTGCGGGCGCCACGGTAACGGGCCGAGGCCCCGACCCCAGGGAGGCTTCCGTGCGCAATCTCACCCCGACCTCGATCACCCAGGCCTTCGCCGACTATGCCCGCAACGCCCCGTCCGCGCGGGCGCGGACGCTGCTGGTCTCGCTGGCCGGCCACCTGCACAGCTTCGTGCGTGAAAACAAGGTCACGCAGGCGGAGTGGGGGACCGCCATCGACGCGCTCACGCGTGCGACGCAATTCACCGACGACAAACGCAACGAGTACATCCTGTTCTCCGACCTGCTCGGCGTGTCGTCGCTCGTGGACATGGTGAACGCCGCCGGCAGCGGAACGCCGTCTTCCGTGCTCGGCCCGTTCCATATCGAGGGGGCGCCCGAGTTGCCCAATGGCGGCGACCTGTGGCGTGGCCAGGTGGGCGAGCCGCTGGTCGTGAGCGGTCGCGTCGTCGACGCAAAGGGCGCGCCGGCGAAAGGGGCCGTGCTGGCGATCTGGCAGAATGCGGGCAACGGCCTCTATGCCCAGCAGGACGCCGGGCAGGCGCCGACCAACTATCACGCGCGCCTCGCCGTGGCGGACGATGGCACCTTCGCCTTCACCACCGTGCGCCCTGTCTCCTACAAGGTGCCGGACGACGGCCCAGCCGGCGACATGCTGCGCGTCCTCGGGCGCGACGCCTGGCGGCCCGCCCATCTGCACATGATCGTCCAGGCGCCCGGCCATCCGCCGCTGATCACCGAATTCTTCCCCGAGGATGACGCGCATCTCGATGGCGATGCGGTGTTCGGCGTGCGTGCCGGCCTCGTCCTGCCTTTTGCCCGGGTGACCGACCGCGCCGCGCTGCCCGCCAACCTCGCCACGCGCGACACGCTGCCCTTGCCGGTCTGGGCCACGCGCCTCGACCTGACCTTGCCTGCGGGTTGATGACGCTCGTTCGGGTCCGCGATGTCTCCAGGGTCTTCGCGAACGGCGTCCAGGCGCTGGACGGCGCCTCGCTCGACATCGAGGCCGGCGAGTTCCTGAGCGTGCTCGGCCCCTCGGGCTGCGGAAAATCGACCCTGCTGCGCCTGATCGGCGGCCTCGCGGAGCCAACGGCGGGCACGATCGAATGGCCGCAGGGCAGGCCCGACCTGGGCTTCGTCTTCCAGGAGCCGACCCTGATGCCGTGGTCGACGGCGCTGGCCAACGTGGCGCTGCCGCTCAAGCTACGCGGGCTGTCGCGCTCGGACCGCGAGGCGCGCGCGGCCGAGGCGCTCGCCGGCGTCGGGCTCAAGGGCTTCGAGAAGAGCTATCCGCGTGAACTGTCGGGCGGCATGAAGATGCGGGTGTCGATCGCGCGGGCGCTCGTCACCTCGCCGAAGCTGCTCCTGATGGACGAACCCTTTGCCGCGCTCGACGAGATCACGCGGCGCAGGCTGAACACCGACCTGCTGGAACTCTGGCAGCGTACGCATTTCACGGCCGTGTTCGTGACCCACTCGGTGTTCGAATCGGTGTTCCTGTCGCAGCGCATCGTGGTGATGAGCGCCCGCCCCGGCCGCGTGCGCTCCGAACTCGCCATCCCGGCGCCCTACCCTCGCAGCGAGTCCTTCGGTACCTCCGCCGACTACGCCGCCCTCTGCCGCCTTACCTCGGCGCAGCTTTCGGAAGCGATGGCGGCATGAGCGCCCGCATCGTCGCCCCGGTCCTGATGGGGCTCTTCATGCTGGCCCTGTGGGAGGGCCTCGTGCGGGCGATGGCGATTCCGCCCTATATCCTGCCGGGACCGATCCTGGTGACGAAGACGCTGGTGTCCGACTGGGGCACGCTGTGGCCGGCGCTGCTGGTCACGCTCACGATCACCCTGCAGGCGCTGCTGGCCGCGGTGGTGGTGGGCGTCCTGCTGGCGCTGCTGTTCTCACTGTCGCGCTGGATCGAGCTGTCGCTCTTTCCCTACGCCATCATCCTCCAGGTGACGCCGATCGTGGCCATCGCGCCGCTGATCATCGCCTGGGTCGACGACGTCAACGTCTCGCTGCTGATCTGCGCCTGGCTGGTGGCCTTCTTCCCGATCCTCTCCAACACGGTGCTGGGCCTTCGCTCGGTCGACCGCAACCTGCTCGACCTGTTCGAGCTCTATGGCGCAAGCCGCTGGCGCACGCTGCTCGACCTGCGCCTGCCGGCGGCGCTGCCGTACTTCCTGGGAGGCCTGCGCATCTCGGGCGGGCTGGCGCTGATCGGCGCCGTCGTGGCCGAGTTCGTGGCGGGCTCGGGCGGCCGCGAATCGGGCCTCGCCTACCGCATCCTCGAATCCGGCTACCAGCTCAAGATCCCGCGCATGTTCGCGGCCCTGGTCCTGATCTCCGCGACGGGTATCGCGATCTATCTGTTGCTTTCCCTGCTGTCGCATCTCCTGCTGCGCCGCTGGCACGAGAGCGCGCTCAAGGAAGAGTGAGTCAGGATCGGCTGAGCGCTGCGCGACCGAGGAAGAACGACGCGGTCGCCACGCCCGCCGCCAGGAGGAGATAGCCCGCCTCATAGACGCCGGTGATGGCCAGCACCGTGCGGAACAGGAGCGGGGAGAGGAGGGCGCCGCAGAACACGAAGAGTTGCGTCGCGCCGGTGAACTCGGCGGCGCGTCCCGGCGGGGCGCGCGAGGCGCTCTCGGCGATGAAGACGCCGTTCCAGCCGACGGCGGTGCCCCCCAGGATGGTGCAGACGATGTAGACGGCGGTGGTGGGCCAGGCGGGCGTCGAGAACGCCATCACGGTCGCGGCCATCGCGATGATGGCGCCGATGCCGGCCAGCACGGCCGACGGCCTTCGCAGCAAGTCGGCGAGCGCGCCCCAGAAGATGCGGCCGAAGGCGCCGGCGACCGTTGCCGCCGACAGGAGCGCGCCGGCCAGCACATAGGACATCTGCAGGCCATCGACGGCGTAGACGACGGTGAAGTTCACGACGATCGCCTGCGTCGCCGAGAACAGCATGCCGATGAAGCACATCGGCCGCAGGATGGGATCGCGCCAGGCAAGCTGCAGCGGCTCGAAGATTTCCGCCAGCGTCGGCAGGCGTGCGGAACCGCCACTGCGCTCGTCGTCGTAGAGGCTGCGCAAGGGCTGCATGGCAACGGCCGCGGCGATCGAGAGGAAGCCGACCGAGGTCGCGGCCCAGCGCCAGCCGAAATCGAGCGCGAGGGTCGGCAGCACGGCGCCGCAGATCGCGAAGCCGACGGGCACGCCGCTCTGCTTCAGCGAGAAGGTGACGTTTGCAAGGCGCGGCGGCGACACGCGGGCCAGGATGTGCGAGCTGGCGATGGTGAGCGGGCCCGAGCCCAGCCCGACGATGAATGCCGAGAGGGCGGCCATCGCGACACCGCCCGTCGCGAAGACGAAGGAGCCCAGGGCCGCGACGGTGAGACCGGTCTGGATGAATCGGATCGGTCCCAGCCGGCGGGGGAGCGGGCCGCCGCCCACGGTCGAGATCATCGCCGCGAGATAGACGATCGACACGTAGTAGGCGACGTCCGCCGCCGCGACGCCGAACTCGGCCGCGGCCGCGGGCGCCAGCACCGACGCCTGGTTGAAGACCATCGTCGAGATGACCTGGATCAGGGTCAGCGAGGCGAGGGCGGCGAGATAGCGACGAAGGTCGGTCGGCGCGGCGGACATGCGCCGGGACTATAACGAGCGCATTCAGGCGGGCGAGAAAACTCTCGACGAGACACGGTCAGGCGAAATTGGCGAGGCTCGAACTGCTAACGGCCGCTGCGCCGTGCGGGCTTGCCGCGTCCACCGGAGCCGGTCCGCACGCCGCGGAAGACCCGGGAATGCTGCATCTTGCCGAGATGGACGCCGACATTGGCGCTGGCGGCTTGGCCCGGCAGTTCGAGTTCGTGGGCTTCGAGGCGACGGATCTCGTCGCGCAGCCGGCCTGCTTCCTCGAATTCGAGGTCGGCGGCGGCGGCGCGCATGCGCTTCTCGAGCTCGGCGATGTGTGTGCGCAGATTGTGCCCGACCAGATGCACGTCGCCCGACACGCCGGTGTCGACCGTGTAGTGGTCGCGCTCGGCGGTCGACTGCAGGATCTCGGCGATGTTGCGCTTCACCGAGGCCGGCGTGATGCCGTGCTCCTCGTTGTAGGCAGTCTGCTTGGCGCGGCGGCGGTCGGTCTCGGCCATTGCGTACTTGATCGAGTCCGTCATCTTGTCGGCGTAGAGGATGACCCGGCCCTCGACGTTGCGCGCGGCGCGGCCGATCGTCTGCACCAGCGAAGTGGGTGAGCGCAGGAATCCTTCCTTGTCGGCGTCGAGGATGGCGACCAGCGCGCATTCGGGAATGTCGAGCCCCTCGCGCAGCAGGTTGATGCCGACCAGCACGTCGAAGGCGCCCAGCCGCAGGTCGCGGATGATCTCGATGCGCTCCAGCGTGTCGATGTCGGAATGCAGGTAGCGGCAGCGGATGCCGGATTCGTGCATGTACTCGACGAGATCCTCGGCCATGCGCTTGGTGAGCACGGTGACCAGCACGCGCTGGCCCTTCTTCGCGCAGTCCTTGCACTCGGCGATCAGGTCGTCGACCTGCTTCTCGACCGGTCGGATCAAGACGGTCGGATCGATCAGGCCAGTCGGGCGGATGACCTGCTCGATAAAGATGCCCTGGGTGCGCTCCATCTCCCAGTCGCCCGGCGTGGCGCTGACATAGGTCGTCTGCGGCCGCAGCGCGTCCCACTCCTCGAACTTGAGCGGCCGGTTGTCGATCGCCGAGGGCAGCCGGAAGCCGAACTCGGCCAGCACGCTCTTGCGGTTGAAGTCACCGCGGAACATGCCGCCGATCTGCGGCACGGTGACGTGACTCTCGTCGCAGATCAGCAGCGAGTTCTGCGGGAAGTATTCGAACAAAGTGGGTGGTGGTTCGCCCGGCTTGCGGCCGGTCAGGTAGCGCGAATAGTTCTCGATGCCGGCGCAGGAGCCGGTGGTCTCCAGCATCTCGATGTCGAACAATGTGCGCTGTTCCAGCCGCTGCGCTTCCAGCAGACGGCCGGCGCGGTTGAACTCCTCCAGGCGCTGCTTCAGGTCGGCCTTTATCTGGTCGATCGCCTTCTGCATCGTCGGCTTCGGTGTCACGTAATGGCTGTTGGCGTAGACGATGATGTCGTTCAGCGAGATCGTCTTGTCGCCGGTCAGCGGGTCGAACTCGGTGATCGAATCGATTTCGTCACCGAACATCTCGAAGCGCCAGGCCTTGTCCTCGTAATGGGCCGGGAACAGGTCGATCGTGTCGCCGCGCACCCGGAAGGTGCCGCGCTGGAAGGCGTTGTCGTTGCGCTTGTACTGCTGCTCGACGAAGCGGCGGAGCAGGGAGGAGCGGTCGATCTTCTGGCCCTTGTGCAGGCGGAAGGTCATCGCCTGGTAGTTCTCCAGCGGACCGATGCCGTAGATGCAGGAGACCGAGGCCACGATGATCACGTCGTCGCGCTCCATCAGGGCGCGCGTCGCGGAGTGGCGCATGCGGTCGATCTGTTCGTTGATCGACGAATCCTTCTCGATGAAGGTGTCGGTGCGCGGGACGTAGGCCTCGGGCTGGTAATAGTCGTAGTACGAGACGAAGTACTCGACGGCATTCTCCGGGAAGAAGCCCTTCATCTCGGCATAGAGCTGTGCCGCCAGCGTCTTGTTGGGCGCCATCACCAGCGCCGGCCGGCCCTGGCTCGCAATCACGTTGGCCATGGTGAAGGTCTTGCCCGAGCCGGTGACTCCCAGCAGGACCTGGTCGCGCTCGCCCGCCTCCACGCCGGCGATGAGCTGCCGGATCGCCTCGGGCTGGTCGCCGGCGGGCGTGTAGTCGGACACGAGCTTGAACGGCTTGGGCGTTACGCCTTCGAGTTCCGGCCGCCGCTGGATGTACGGCATCAGGAGGGGAGCAGCCGGAACCGCGAGATTCTTTGAGGCCATGACCTCCATTATATGATGCGCGCACCGCACTCCGGCAATGCTAGCGTCCCGCTCGCAATGCCGGATCTGCTGAGCTTTCCCTTCCTCGTGTCTGCCGCGGTTGCCTGCATTGCAGGCATGGTGCGCGGCTTCGCCGGTTTCGGCGCCGCGATGCTGATGACGCCGATCTTTTCGGCCCTCTACGGGCCCGCGGTCGGGATTGCGCTCTGCCTCCTGCTGGAGATCGCGGTCGCCCTGCCGCTCGTCCCGGGCGTGGTACGGCTGGTCGACTGGCGGCGCATCGGCTTGCTGCTGGTGGCGGCGGCCCTCGCCGTTCCGCTCGGCACCCATACGCTGACCGGAGTCGAGCCCGAGCCGATGCGCTGGGCGATCTCGGCCATCATCCTGGGAGCGGTCACGCTGCTGGCCAGCGGCTGGCGCTTTCCCGGGCGACCGAATGCGGCGACGACCTTCGCCGCCGGGGCGACCAGCGGCTTCCTGAACGGGCTCTCGGGCATGGCCGGTCCGCCGATCGCCTTCTACTATCTGGCGGGCAACGAGCCGGCGGCGCGCGTGCGGGCCAATCTCACGACCTACTTCGTCTTCGTCGACCTGATCGCCCTGGCATCGTTCGCGTCGCGCGACCTGATCGGCTGGAGCACCGGCGTGCAGGGCCTGTTCCTGGCACCGGCCGTGATGCTGGGCGGCGTGGTGGGCGAGCGGCTGTTTCCGCTGGCCAGCGAGAAATTCTATCGCCGCCTTGCACTCGGCCTGCTGGTCTGCGTCGCCATCGGCTCCCTGCTGGTATAAGGACACGGCATGAGGATCTGGGACAAAATCGTTGAGGGCATGAACGGCCTCGGCATCGCCGAGCTGCTGGGGTTGTCTTCGCCGCCGGCCGACGATGGCGGCCATCCCGGCCTGCGGCAGATCGGCTTCACCATCGGGGTCATCGCGCTGGGGGCCAAGATGGCCCGCGTCGACGGCGAGGTCTCGGAGGTCGAGAGGGCGGCATTCCGCGACTTCTTCGAGGTGCCGCCGGGCGAGGAGGCGAATGTCGAGCGCTTCTTCGATCTCGCCAAGCGCGATGCCGGCGGGTTCGAGACCTATGCGCGTCAGGTAGCGGCGCTGTTTCCCGATGCGCCGGAAATCCTCGAGAATGTGATCGAGGGCCTGTTCAGCATTGCGCAGGCGGACGGCAGGATTGATGCGGCGGAAGCTGAATATCTCGCCAAGGTCGCGCGCATCTTCGGCCTGCCGAGTTCTCGCTTCGAGCGTGCGAAAGCGGCGGCACTTGGTGTCGTCGAATGCGAACCCTGCGTCGTGCTGGGCATCGACCCGCTGGCCACCGACGAGCAGATCCGCGAGGCCTGGCTGCGGCAGGTTCGCGCCAACCATCCCGACCGGCTGATGGCGCAGGGCCTGCCGGAGGAGGCGATCGCGGTGGCGAACCGCAAGCTCGCGCTGATCAACGACGCCTACGACCGGCTGCGCAGGCAGCGCGGTCTGGTCGCGGCCTGAGCGTGAAACTCGTCGAGCTGCCGTCGCCCAACCACGCGCCGAGGCCGGCGAACGGGATCGTCGACATACTGGTGCTGCATTACACGGAGCTGCCGTTGAAGGAGTCGCTCGACATCCTGCGCGACCCCGCGCGAGAGCACCGTGTCAGCTCCCACTACGTGCTGGACCTCGACGGTACCGCCTACCGTCTCGTGCCCGAGGATCGCACCGCCTGGCATGCCGGCAAATCCTGGTGGCGCGGCCGCGAGGCGCTGAACGGCACGTCGATCGGCATCGAGATCGTGAACCTGCACGGAGATCGCCACGACTATCCGCCCGAACAGGTCGAGGCACTGATCGAGCTGTGCCGCGGCATCCTTGCGCGCCATCCGGCGATCGAGCCGCGCAACGTCGTCGGCCATTCCGACATCGCGCCCCAGCGCAAGATCGATCCCGGTCGTCGCTTTCCCTGGAAGGTGCTGGCTGAGCAGGGGATAGGGCTGTGGCCCAGGGCCGGCACGCGGCCGCTCGACGGCGACTTCCACAAGGCTCTTCAGCGATTCGGCTATGCGCCGCCGCTCGCCGTGCCGCCGAAGGAGATCGTCAAGGCCTTCCAGCGCCATTACCGGCCGGCCCAGGTGGACGGCATGGTCGACCCGGAAACGAAGGCGCTGCTCGCCGGTCTGCTTGACCCGCTGGGGCGGGCGGCCTAGTCAGGCGCCGGGTCAGACGGCTGGATGGCTGCACTCGGGTGGGCAACCGCGCGGGTGAGGAAAGTCCGGGCTCCACGGAGACACGGTGCCGGATAACGTCCGGCGGGGGCGACCCCAGGGAAAGTGCCACAGAAAACAAACCGCCTGCCTGGCTCGCCAGGACGGCAAGGGTGAAACGGTGGGGTAAGAGCCCACCGCGCGACCGGCAACGGAAGCGGCACGGCAAACCCCACCGGGAGCAAGACCAAATAGGGGCGACACGCCGGGCAACCGGCAGCGGTGTTTCCGCGTCGTCGCCCGGGTCGGTCGCGCGAGGCGTTCGGTAACGGGCGTCCCAGAGGAATGGCCATCCATCGCTTTCGGGCGAGGACAGAACCCGGCTTACAGGCCGTCTGACCCTTTTCGCTTCCGCGTGACGAGTCGCGTCTACAACCCCTTGTGCTGGCATGCAGCGAGCGCACAATAGATGTTGTGTCTAAGTCGTTCAGATTCCTTGTGGATTCTCCTCTTTGATAATTGCATCCCGGTCTTTCCCATGATATCCCATTGTATCCCGTGTAACAGACGACGCAGGAGCGTGGGGCACCTGCAGCGGGTCTAGAGGGGAGATGGGCCGTGGCATTCCGGTCCGAGATCCTGATCAAGCTGGACAAGAAAGGCCGGGTTCTGTTGCCCGCGGCTTTTCGCGACGAACTGCCTGCGGAAGATCGCGGCGCGTTCGTTCTCTATCATTCCCCGACCATCCCCGGCCTCGTGAACGGCAACTCCCGCGCGGGCTTCGATGCGATGCTGGACCGCCTTCGTGCCGAAGCGCTGGGCCCCAAGGGCTCGCTGAAGGTCGCGCTCGACGACGACGCCTTCGATCCGGCGGGCTATCTCTCGGCCGGCGCCCGCACCATTTCGCTGGAGCCGGACGGCCGTTTCACCATGCCCGCCGAGTTCGTCCAGACGCTCGATGCGACCGACGGCGTCATGCTGGTGGGCAAGGTCGACAAGTTCCAGCTCTGGAATCCCGGCCGCTGGCAGGCTCGCCGCGAAGCCGAACGCGAGAAGATGGCCGCGTTCGTGCGCAACCTGGGCGGAGGCGACGCATGAGCGGAGTCCGCCATGTTCCGGTGATGGCCCGCGAAGTCGTCGATGCGCTGCAGCCGCGCGACGGCGGCCGCTATCTCGACGGCACGTTCGGCGCCGGTGGCTACACGGCCGCCATGCTCGATCGCGCCGATTGTCAGGTGATCGCCATCGATCGCGATCCCGATGCGATCGCCGCCGGCCGGGCGCTGGCCGAGCGCTATGCGCCGCGCCTGCGCCTGATCGAGGGCCGCTTCGGCGACATGGCCGAGCTCCTGTCGGCCGAGGGTGTCGAGGATATCGATGGCGTGGCGCTCGATCTCGGCGTCTCGTCGATGCAGTTCGATCAGGCCGATCGCGGCTTCTCCTTCCGTGCCTCGGGCCCGCTCGACATGCGGATGGAAAAGAGCGGTCCGTCGGCGGCGGATCTCGTCAACGAGACAAACGAAACGGAGCTTGCCGACATCATCTGGCGCTACGGCGAGGAACGCCGCAGTCGCCGCGTGGCCCGCAGCATCGTCGAGGCGCGCCGCACCAAGCACATCGAAACCACCGGCGAACTGGCAGAGATCGTACGCCGTGCGGTCGGCCCGCAAGGACGGGACGAGAGCGATCCCGCCACGCGCACCTTCCAGGCGCTGCGCATTGCCGTGAACGACGAGCTGGGCGAACTCGAGCGCGGCCTTGCGGCCGCCGAGCAGGTGCTGGCACCGGGCGGCCGTCTTGCGGTCGTGTCGTTCCATTCGCTCGAAGACCGCGCCGTCAAGGAATTCGTGCGCGCCCGTGCCGGTCGGACGCCGGGGCCGTCGCGCCACGCACCGCCGGGCGCCGGTGCGCGGACCGCCACCCTGCGCGATCTCTCGCGCAAACCGGTACTGCCGTCCGACGAGGAAGTCGCCGCCAATCCGCGGGCCCGCTCCGCCCGCCTGCGGGTCGCCGAGAAGCTCGGCGCGGAAGGCGCCGCATGATCCATCGCGGTCTCCTGTTCTGGTCGGTCGTCGCCGTCGCCACGGCCGTGGGCCTGTTCACCGTCAAGTACAAGGTGCAGGACCTCGAGGAGCGCATCGACCGCACCAACCAGAAGATCATCGAGAGCCAGCAGGCCACGCACATCCTGCGGGTCGAATGGGCTCACCTGAACGAATCCGAGCGCATCGAAGTGCTCGCACAGAAGCATCTCAAGCTCGAGTCGGCATCCATCAAGCAGGTCGTCCGGCTCGATCAGCTCAAACCCGAATCTGTCCCCCCGCGGCGCGATCCACCACCTCCTTCCCCCCCACGAACGGGCAACGACGTCCCCTCGTCGACTTTGCCCGGTGGTGGTGGCCGCGTCGCAGCGGAGGCCGGCAGCCCCTCGCCGGCCTCCGCACCCCTTTCCAAGCGTACCCCCGGACCCACGACGCCCCCTCGACCGGCCCAGATCCAAGAGCCGGCAACATCGGGTCCGGTTGGCGACGGCCAGAGCGTCGCAGTCTCCATCGACGACATCCTCTCGAGAAACGAAGGGGGTTCCCGGTGAAGCTGTGGCGAAAGTCTGGGTCGCCCGAACCGGCCGCCGCGGTAAACGCGGCGGCCGGCGCGCGTTACGCCTCGCCCAAGGAGCGCCTGAAGGGTGACGTCCAGGAGACCGCCCGCCAGCGCCTGGTGATCGCCTCGGTGATCTTCGGCATCGCCTTCACGGCCGTCGGCCTGCGCATGGGCTACGTGTCGCTGCTGCGCGACGGCGCCGAGCCGACCCAGCGCGTCGCCGCCCGCGGCGGCTCGATCCAGTCGGAGCGCGCCGACATCGTGGACCGCAACGGCGCCGTGCTGGCGACGTCGGTTCCGGTCATGTCGGCCTTCGTCAATCCGCACCTGTTGATCGATCCGCAGGAAGCCGCGCGCAAGATCGTGACGGCGCTGCCCGACCTCAAGTACGACGATGTCCGCGAGAAGCTGGAAGGCGACAGGACCTTCGTCTGGATCAAGCGCGGCCTGAGCCCGCGCGAGCACGACCGCGTCAACCGACTCGGCATTCCAGGTCTCGACTTCCAGGCCGAGGAACGGCGGATCTATCCGCAGGGAACGGCGGCGGCGCACATCATGGGCTATGCCAGCGTCGACAATACCGGCCTGGCGGGCGTGGAGCGCTACTTCGACCAGCAGCTCCAGAGCGGCGAGACTCTCCAGCTCTCGATCGACCTTCGCCTGCAGCGCATCGTCGAGCGCGAGATCGCGCGCGCCGTCCAGAAATTCTCGGCCATCGGCGCCACCGCGATCGTCATGGACGTCACCAACGGCGAGGTCCTCGCCATGGCGTCGCTGCCGACCTACAATCCCAACAGCACCCGGACGCTCACCAACGAGGCGCTGTTCAACCGCGCGACCCTCGGCGTCTACGAACAGGGTTCGACCTTCAAGATCTTCAACACGGCGATGGCGCTCGACAGCGGGAAGGTTGGGCTGAACAGCGTGTTCGACGCCACGTCGCCGATCCGCATCGACCGCTTCACCATCAACGACGACCATGCCCAGCGCCGGCCGCTGAACGTGGCCGAGACGTTCAAGTACTCGTCGAACATCGCTTCGGCCAAGATGGCGGTCGAGGTCATGGGACCCGAAGGCCAGCGCGCCTTCTTCGACAAGATCGGATTCCTCAAGCCCATCTCGACCCAGCTTCCGGAAGTCGCGGCGCCGCTCTGGCCGCGCCACTGGATGAGGATCAACACCATGACCATCGCCTTCGGTCACGGCATCTCGGTGACGCCGCTCCACCTGGCGATGGGATCGGCGGCGATGATCAACGGCGGCATCCTCTACCAGCCCTCGCTGGTGAAGCGCCACGCGGGCAGCGACAAGGGCCGGCGGGTCATCCAGCAGAAGACGTCGGTCAACATGCGGCAGCTGCTGCGGCTGAACGCCGTCGAAGGCACGGGCAAGAACGCCAATGTCCCCGGCTACGAGGTCGGCGGCAAGACCGGCACGGCCGAGAAGCCGGGGCGAGGCGGCTATCGCCAGAAGGCGCTGATCAGCTCCTTCGTCGGCGCGTTTCCGATGAACGATCCCAAATTCGTCATCATCGTCTCGCTCGACGAGCCGAAGGGCCTGCCCGAGACTGGTGGTTACGCGACGGCCGGCTGGGTGGCGGCCCCTTCGGTCAAGGTCATCATCGAGCAGATGGTGTCGCTCTACGGCATCCTGCCGGGCGACCTGAAGGACGGGCTGCCACCGATCGAGATCGCCTCGACGCCGGTACCGCCACCTGTCGCTCCGCCGCAGCTCGTGCCCGCCAGCGTGCGCCGTTCTCCGGGCGATCACCGCAAGGCGTTGCCGGTTCGCCCGGCCCCCGGTCAGACGGCGGCCGCGCCCGGTCCGGGAGTGCGCCGCGTTGCGTCTGAGTGAGCTCATGCGCCGGAGCGCCGACGCAAACGCGATCTCTTCCGCGCTTCCGCGCGATCCCGTTCTCGCCGGCCTGACGCTCGACTCGCGCAAGGTCCAGCCCGGTTATCTCTTCGCGGCCCTTCCGGGTACCCAGCACGACGGTGCGGCGTTCGTCGACGATGCCGTGCGGCGCGGCGCCGTCGCGATCCTGGCCGCGCCCGATGCGGTGCTGCCCTCGCTCGATCCCGGCATCGTCGTCGTGCGAGACGCCAATCCGCGGCGTCGCGTGGCGTTGATGGCGTCGGCCTTCGCCGGTCTGCAGCCGGCCACGATCGCCGCCGTCACCGGCACCAACGGCAAGTCCTCGACGGTCCATTTCATGCGCCAGATCTGGGAGCGGATGGGGCTGAAGGCCGCAAGCGTCGGCACGCTGGGCATCGTCTCGCCCGGCCTCGTGCGCGACGGCGGCCTGACGACACCCGATCCGGTCCAGCTTCACGAGGACCTCGCGACGCTGGCGCGCGAAGGCGTCTCGCATCTGGCCATCGAGGCGTCGAGCCACGGCATCGACCAGCACCGGCTCGACGGGCTGCACCTGGCGGCCGCGGCCTTCACCAACCTGACGCACGAGCATCTCGACTATCACCAGTCGATGGATCGCTACTTCGCGGCCAAGGCGCGCCTGTTCGAGGTCCTGCTGCCGCCGGGCGGAACCGCGGTCGTCAATGCCGACAGCGACCGGGCCGAGGCGCTCGGTGCGATCTGCCGGCAGCGGGGCATCCGCTTCTGGACCTACGGCGCGAAGGGCCGGGAAATCCGGTTGCTGAGTGACGATCCGACGCCGGACGGGCAGCGCCTTGCGCTGGACATCATGGGCGCGCGTCACGAGATCGACCTCCCGCTGGTCGGTGGATTCCAGGCCTCTAACGCGCTGGCGGCCCTCGGCCTCGTGGTGGCCACGGGCGGCGAACCGGCCCGTGCCGTGGAGGCTCTTGCCCACCTGACGGGCGCGCCCGGCCGCCTGCAGCTCGTGGCCCGGCATCGCTCCGGTGCCGCCGTCTATGTCGACTATGCCCACAAGCCCGAGGCGCTGGAGACGGTGCTGCGGACCTTGCGGCCCTTCGCTCGCGGCAAGCTCGTCGTGGTCTTCGGCTGCGGCGGCGATCGCGACCGTGCCAAGCGCCCGGTGATGGGCGAGATCGCGACGCGTCTTGCCGACCTCGCGATCGTGACCGACGACAATCCGCGCAGCGAGGAGCCGGCGGCGATCCGCGCCGAGATCGTGCGGGGCATCGCCGGCGGCCGGCGCAACTGGCTCGAGATCGCAAACGGCCGGCACGCCGCCATCGCAGCTGGCATGGAGGCGCTGTCGAGCGCCGACGACCTGCTGCTGATCGCGGGCAAGGGCCACGAGACCGGCCAGACGATCAAAGGCGTGACACATCATTTCGACGATGCCGAGGAGGCGCGCACGCTGACCGGAGGCGGGACGTGAGCGTGCTCTGGACCTCCGACGATGTGCAGTCCGCCCTGTCGGCGGCGACGGTCACCGCGCCGTTCGAGGCCGAAGGCGTGACCTTCGACAGCCGCGCCGTCGGCAAGGGCGATCTCTTCTTCGCGCTGGGCGGCGAGACGACCGACGGTCACGCCTTCGTCGCCGACGCCCTGTCGCGCGGTGCCGCGGCCGCCGTCGTGTCGCGCGACGTCGAAGGCGCCGGGGGTCCCCTGATCCGCGTTCCCGACACGATGAAGGCGCTGGTCGAACTCGGTCGCGCTGCCCGCCGCCGCAGCGCGGCGCGTATCGCCAGCGTCACCGGCTCGGTCGGCAAGACCAGCACCAAGGACGCGCTGCGCGCGATGTTGTCGGCACAGGCGCCGACCTCAGCCAGTATGGCCAGCTACAACAACCACGTCGGCGTGCCCATCAGCCTGGCGCGCCTGCCGCAGGACGCGCGCTACGGCGTCTTCGAGATCGGCATGAACCATCCCGGTGAGATCGAACCGCTGGCCCGGCAGGTCGCGGCGCATGTCGGCATCGTCACCAACGTCGGGCCGGTCCATATCGGCCACATGGGCAGCGAGGAAGCGGTGGCCGACGAGAAGGGCTGCCTGTTCGCCGGCATGGCGGAAGGCGCAGTGGCCGTGCTCAATCGCGACAGTCGCCACTATGAGCGCCTGGCCGGAAAAGCCCGTCATTTCGGCGTTTCCCGCATCATCGGCTTCGGACGCAGCGAGGCGGCGGAGGCACGTCTTGTCGCTTGCGACCTGCAGGATTCAGGCAGTGATGTTGCAGCCTTGATCCACGGCCGCCGGATCGAGTATCGGCTGGGCGCGGCCGGCGAACACTGGGTGCTGAACAGCATCGGCGCACTGGCCGTCGTCGAGGCGCTGGGAGCGGATGTGGTGAAGGCGGCGGCCGTCCTGGCCAACGTGAAGGCCTCGCCCGGTCGTGGTGCACGGCGCAGGCTGGCGTTCGACGGCGGCACGATCGAGCTGCTGGACGAGAGCTACAACGCCAACCCGGTTTCGGTGGGGGCGATGCTGGCGGTCCTGGCGCGGACCGAGCCGCAGCCGGGCGGGCGGCGGATCCTGGCGCTGGGCGACATGCGCGAGCTGGGTGAGGACGCGGATGCCTATCATGCGGGCCTCGCCGATGCGGTGGCCGCGAGCGGTGCGGCGCAGGTCTTCCTGTGCGGTCCGCACATGCAGGCTCTGTGGCAGCGGCTCGAGCCCGCGCAGCGCGGTGTGCACCGGCCGGACTCGGCGGCGCTGGCAGGCGATGTCGCCGCCGCGCTCAGGGCAGGGGACGTGGTCGCGGTGAAGGGTTCGCTGGGCTCGAAAATGAAGATCGTCGTGGACGCCATCCTGGCGGCCAGCGGCGGCGAGGCGGGACGCTAGGATGTTCTACAACTTTCTCTATCCGCTGGCGGACCTGTTCACGCCGTTCAACCTGTTCCGTTACCTGACGTTCCGTTCGATCGCCGCCTTCCTCACGGCGCTGGTGCTGAGCTTCCTGATCGGCGGCGCGCTGATCCGCTGGCTGCGCAGCAAGCAGAAGCAGGGGCAGCCGATCCGCGACGACGGTCCCGCCAGCCACCTGATGACCAAGAAGGGCACGCCGACGATGGGCGGCCTGCTGATCCTCATCACCCTGTCGGTCGCGACCCTGTTGTGGGCCGACCTCACCAACCGCTACGTCTGGATCGTGCTCGGCGTCACCCTGGCGTTCGGCGCGGTCGGCCTGTGGGACGACTTCCTCAAGGTCACCAAACGCAACCCGAAGGGCGTGCCGGGCAAGATCAAGCTCGCGCTCACCGTCGTGGCCTCGGGCATCGCGGTCTACCTGGTCGCCCAGGCGTCACCGGCGCCGCTGCGCTACCAGCTCGCCGTGCCGTTCCTCAAGGACGTGCTGATCCCCCTGGGAGCTGTGGGCTTCATCGCGTTCGGCATCCTGGTGATCGCCGGCACCTCGAACGCCGTCAACCTGACCGACGGGCTCGACGGCCTCGCCATCGGCCCCGTCATCATGGCCTCGGCGGTGTTCGGCCTGATCGCCTACGTCGTCGGCAACACGATCCTGACCAACTACCTCTATCTCCATCACGTGCCGCGCTCGGGCGAACTGGCCGTGGTTCTGGCGGCGCTGGTCGGCGCCGGTCTCGGTTTCCTGTGGTTCAACGCCCCGCCCGCCATGGTGTTCATGGGCGACACCGGCTCGCTGGCCATCGGCGGCGCGCTGGGCGCGGTCGCGGTCGTCACCAAGCACGAGATCGTCCTGTCGATCGTCGGCGGCCTGTTCGTGCTGGAGACCATCTCGGTGATCGTGCAGGTCCTGTCGTACAAATGGACCGGCAAGCGGGTCTTCCGCATGGCGCCGCTGCACCATCACTTCGAGCAGAAGGGATGGGCCGAGCCCACCATCGTCTTCCGCTTCTGGATCATCGCCGCCATCCTGGCGATGGCCGGCCTCGCCACCCTGAAGCTGCGGTGAACGGATGATCGATCTCGCCATCCTCCAGGGTTCGTCGTTCGTCGTGCTGGGGCTCGCGCGCTCCGGCCTGGCGACCGTGCGCGCCCTGAGGGCAGCCGGGATCGACTGCATCGCCTGGGACGACAATGCGGCGTCGCGCGACGCGGCGGCGCAACTCGGCGCCCGGATCGCCGACCCGGCGGCGATCGACTGGTCGGGCATCACCGCCCTCGTGATCAGCCCGGGCATTCCCAGCACCTTGCCGGTGCCGCATCCCGTGGCGGTCGCCGCGCGCGCCGCCGGCAAGCCGATCATCTGCGACGTCGAGCTGCTGGCCCGGGCACAGCCCCAGGCGCGGTTCGTCGCCATCACCGGGACCAACGGCAAGTCGACGACGACGGCGCTGATCGGCCACATCCTCCAGCAGGCCGGCGCACGCTGCCAGGTCGGCGGCAACATCGGGCGCGGCGCGCTCGACCTCGAGCCGCTCGGCGAGGGCGGCCTCTACGTTCTGGAGCTTTCCTCCTACCAGCTCGAGCTGCTGCAGACCTTCCATGCCGACATCGCGGTGTGGCTCAACATCACGCCCGACCATATCGACCGGCATGGCGATCTCGCGGGCTATGTGGCGGCCAAGAGGAACATCTTTGCACGCCAGCGCGCCGGCGACTGCGTCGTGATCGGCACCGAGGACGAGCCTTCGCGCGACGCCGAGCGCGAGCTGGCGGCGCGTCCCGGCATCGCCTGCGTGCCGGTGGCGCTCGATCGCCCGGTGGCCAACGGCATTTCCTACCGCGCCGGGATGCTGGTCGATGCCGACGGCTACACGGTCGACTTCTCCGACGTGCTCACCCTGCCGGGCGACCACAATGCCCAGAACGCGGCCTGCGCCTGGGCGGTCTGCCGCTGGCTCGACGTGCCGCGCGAGACGATCGTCGCCGGCCTGCGCACCTACCCCGGCCTGCCGCATCGTCAGGAGCGCGTCGCCGCTGTCGGCAAGGTCGTCTACGTCAACGACAGCAAGGCGACGAACGCCGATGCCGCGGCGCGCGCGCTGTCGAGCTACGACGACATCTACTGGATCCTCGGCGGCCAGGCGAAGGAGGGCGGCGTGGCTCCGCTCGCCTCGTACTTCGACCGTATCCGCCATGCCTTCCTGATCGGCGAGGCCACCGAGCTGTTCGCCGGCCAGCTCGAGGGCAAGCTGCCGTACAGCCGCTGCGGCGACCTGCAGTCGGCGCTGGATGCCGCGCACGCGCTGGCGCAACGCGAGGCCGCGGGACCTGCGGTGGTCCTCCTGTCGCCCGCCTGCGCGTCGTGGGACCAGTGGAAGAGCTACGAACATCGCGGCGATGCCTTCCGCGCCATGGCGCGGGCGCTGCCGGGGGCCGAGACTTTGGGGAGGGCGGCGTGATCCAGGTTCCGCGCGACGACCGCAGTGTGATCGGGCAATGGTGGTGGACCGTCGACCGCTGGTCGCTGGGGGCGATCCTGGCGATCATGGCCTTCGGTGTCATGCTGACGCTCGCGGCCTCGCCGCCGGCCGCGGAGCGCATTGGCGCCGACTCGTTCCTCTTCGCCAAGCGCCAGTTCCTGTTCCTGCCTTTGGCGCTCCTCGTCATGCTGTCGATCTCGCTCGCCTCGCCGCGGCACGTGCGGCGCCTGGCGCTCGTCGTCTTCTGCGGCAGTATCGTGCTGCTGGCGGCGACCTTCGTGATCGGGATCGAGATCAAGGGGGCGCGACGCTGGATTTCGGTGCCCGGCCTGTCGAGCGTGCAGCCGTCGGAGTTCGTGAAGCCGAGCCTTGCGGTGATCTCGGCCTGGCTGCTGGCGCAGAGCCGTACCGAGCGGCGCGCGCCCGGCTATCTGTTGTCCACGGTGCTCGTGGGTGGCGTGCTGGCGCTGCTGGTGATGCAGCCCGACCTCGGCATGAGCGTCGTCGTGGCCGCGGTCTGGGCCGTCCAGCTCTTCGTCGTCGGCCTGCCGATGTGGGTCGCGGGCTTCGGCGCGGTGGCGGGTGCGGCCGGCATGGTCGGCGCCTACTTCCTGTTCAGCCATGTGCGCAGCCGCTTCGACCGGTTCCTCGATCCCTCCTCGGGCGACAACTACCAGGTCAATACCTCGCTCGAGGCCTTCATGAACGGTTCGCTGTTCGGCCGCGGGCCGGGCGAGGGGACGGTGAAGGCGCAGCTTCCCGACGCCCACACCGACTTCGTCATGGCCGTGGCCGGCGAGGAGTTCGGCCTCGTCGTCTGCCTGATGATCCTCTGCCTGTTCGCCTTCGTGACGCTCCGCTCGATGTCGCGCGCCTCGAAGGAGACCAGCCTGTTCATCACCCTCGCGGCCACCGGTCTCGCCGTCCAGTTCGGGCTGCAGGCGGCCATCAACATGGCCTCGACCATCCAGCTGATCCCCGCCAAGGGCATGACCCTGCCGTTCATCTCCTATGGCGGCTCCTCGGCGCTGGCGATGGCGATCTGCGTCGGCATGATGCTGTCGCTCACGCGTGAACATGCCGGCCTGAGGGAGGCCGTATGACGCAGGCCGTGCGCCCTGTGGTCCTGGCGACCGGCGGCACCGGCGGGCATGTGTTCCCGGCCGAGGCACTCGCCGGCGAGCTGGAGGCGCGGGGCGTGCCGTTCACCCTGGTCACGGATTCGCGCGGCCGGCAGTGGCAGGGCGCGCTGTCGCGACGGCCGATCCATTATATCCGTTCCGCCAGCCCCACCGGGTCACCGGTGAAGAAGGTGCTGGCGCTCTTCTCGCTGGCGCTCGGCCTGTTCGACGCCTGGCGGGCGCTGGGCCGCATCGGTCCGTCCGTCGTCGTGGGCTTCGGCGGCTATGCCTCGGTGCCGACCATGGTCGCGGCCCGCCTGCGCCGTCTGCCCGCGATGCTGCACGAGCAGAACGCCGTGCTCGGTCGTGCCAACCGCCTCGTGCTGGGCGGCGCCGGGCGCGTGGCCACCTCCTTTGCCCGGACCCGCTATCTCGACGGCGACGCGCGAGCGCAGCTGGTCGGCAATCCCGTGCGCGAGCCCGTGAGGGTCCTGCGTGATTCGCCCTACCGTGCGCCGGGCGAGGGACGGGTGATCGATCTCCTGGTGTTCGGCGGCAGCCAGGGCGCGGCCTCGTTCGGCGAAGTCGTGCCGCAGGCCGTCCTCTCCCTGCCCCAGGTCCTGCGGTCGCGCCTGCGCATCGTGCAGCAGTGCCGTCCCGAGAGCATCGACCGGGTACGCACGAGCTACGTCAAGGCGGGTGTCGTCGCCGAGATCGCGCCGTTCTTCACCGATCTGCCACAGCGCATGGCCGCCGCACATCTCGTGATCGGTCGGTCCGGCGCCTCGACGGTGGCGGAACTGGCGGCGATCGGCCGGCCGTCCATCCTGGTGCCCTATCCCTACGCGGCCGACGATCACCAGACCGCCAATGCCCGCGCCTTCGAGGCGACGGGCGCCTGCATCGTGCTGCCGCATGCCTCCTTCACCGCCGCCACCCTGGCCGGGCACCTCGTGTCGCTGACCGACGAGCCGGAACGTCTTGCCGCGATGGCGGGGGCCGCCCACGCCGCTGGCCGTCCCGATGCCGCTGCCCGGCTGGCGGACGTCGTCGGCGAACTCGTTTCACTTCCCCTTTCGCCGTCAGCCACGGGAGTCGCCGCATGAGGGCGTTGCCGCTCGATCTCGGTCTCATCCACTTCGTCGGCATCGGCGGCATCGGCATGTCCGGCATCGCCGAGGTGCTGCACAATCTCGGCTACAAGGTGCAGGGCAGCGACGTCGCCGAGGGCGCTAACACGCGCCGCATCGCCGAACTGGGCATAAAGGTGATGATCGGCCATCGCGCCGAGAACGTCGGCAATGCCCAGGTCGTCGTCGTGTCGAGCGCCGTCAAGAAGGACAATCCCGAGGTACTCGCCGCCCGTACGCGCCATGTACCGGTCGTGCGCCGCGCGGAGATGCTGGGCGAGCTGATGCGACTGAAGTGGTCCATCGCGGTCGGCGGCACCCACGGCAAGACGACGACCACGTCGCTGGTCGCCGCCATGCTCGAGGCGGGTGGTCTCGATCCGACGGTGATCAACGGCGGTATCATCAACGCCTACGGCACCAATGCGCGCCTGGGCGAGGGCGACTGGATGGTCGTCGAATCGGACGAATCGGATGGCTCGTTCCTGCGCCTGCCGGCCACCATCGCGGTGGTCACCAACGTCGATCCCGAGCATCTCGACCACTACGGCACCTTCGACGCGTTGCGCGACGCCTTCGTGCGCTTCGTCGAGAACATCCCCTTCTACGGCTTCGCGGTGCTCTGCTCCGACCATCCCGAGGTCCAGGCGCTGATCCCGCGGGTCGCGGACCGGCGCATCATCACCTACGGAATCGGCGCCAATGCCGACGTTCGCGCCATCAACCTGAAGCTCGATCGCGGTGGCGCCGACTTCGACGTCATGGTCGAGAACAGGGCCACCAACGAATCGCGCATCATCGCGGGCATGCGCCTGCCGATGTTCGGTCAGCACAACGTGCAGAACGCGCTGGCGGCCATCGCGGTGGCGCAGGAAATGGGCCTGCCGGACGACACGATCCGCCGCGCACTCGGCTCCTTCGCCGGCGTCAAGCGGCGCTTCACCAAGACCGGCGAGGCGCACGGCATCACGGTGATCGACGACTACGGTCATCATCCGGTGGAGATCGCGGCCGTGCTGCGCGCCGCCCGCCAGGCCTATGGCGGCTCGGGCCGGGTCATCGCCGTCATGCAGCCGCATCGCTACTCGCGTCTCGGCGCGTTGCGCGCCGAGTTCGCCACCTGCTTCTCCGATGCCGATGCCGTGATCATCGCCGATGTCTACGCCGCGGGCGAGGCGCCGATCGAGGGCGTCAATCGCGACATGCTGGTGGGCCTCGTGCAGCGTGCCGGCCATCGCGACGTGGCGCCGCTCGGCGGGCCGGGGGAGCTTCCGGAAATGATCTGGCAGGTCGCGCGTCCGGGCGACGTCGTGGTCTGCCTGGGGGCCGGCAACATCACCGCCTGGGCGCATGCGCTGCCCGGCCAGATCCAGCAGCTCGCGGCCGAGAAGGCCGGTCCGCGTGCCATCGCCAACGATTCGGGCTCCCACGGCGGATCGGCGGCATGATGGCACTCGCGACCTCGACGCCTCACCTGATCGACCGGCTGCCCCGGCCGCGCGGACGGCTGACAGCCGACGCGGCCCTCGGTCCGCAGACCTGGTTCCGCGCAGGGGGCCCGGCCGAGGTCCTGTTCCGGCCGGCCGATGTCGAGGATCTCGCGACCTTCATGGCGGGCCTGCCGTCGGATGTACCCGTCACGGTCCTGGGCGTCGGTTCCAATATCCTGGTGCGCGACGGCGGCGTTAAGGGCGTGGTGATTCGCCTGCTGCGCGGCTTCACCGGCATATCGGTCGAGGGCCACGAGATCGTGGCCGGTGCAGGCGCGCTCGACCTCAACGTTGCTCTGACCGCGCGCGACCATGCGCTCGCGGGCCTCGAATTCCTGAGCGGCATTCCCGGCACGGTCGGCGGCGCCCTGCGCATGAATGCGGGCGCCTATGAAGGCGATCTGGCACAAGTCCTCGTCTCGGCCGAGGCGGTCGATCGGACAGGCGAGGTTCACAGGGTCCCTGCAAACGCGATGGGCTTCAGCTACCGTCACAGCGACGCGCCGGCCGGCTGGATCTTCACCGCGGCGCGCCTGCGGGCGACACCGGGGGACCAGCTGGCCATCGCACGCCGCATTGCCGAGATCGACGCCGCCCGCACCGACTCCCAGCCGCGCAGCCGAACCGGCGGCTCGACCTTCGTCAACCCGCCGGGCCTGAAAGCCTGGCAGCTGATCGACCAGGCGGGCTGCCGCGGCCTGCGCATCGGCGCGGCGCAGGTTTCCGAGAAGCATTGCAACTTCCTGATCAACCTCGGCGAGGCAACGGCGACCGATATCGAGTCGCTGGGCGAGGAAGTGCGCCGCCGCGTGCGGGAGAAGACCGGCGTGCAGCTCGAATGGGAGATCCGGCGCATCGGGGCATCAGCGGGGAGAGCGGGGCAATGACGCGCGTTGCAGTGCTGATGGGCGGCTGGTCGCCCGAGCGTGAAGTATCGCTGGTGAGTGGCAAGGCCTGTGCCGAGGGCCTGCGCGAGGGCGGGCACGAGGTCGTCGAGTACGACGTGAAGCGCGACCTGCGCACCCTGGTCGATTTCCTGCGCCCCGCCACGGGCGGCGGTCCGGACGTGGTCTTCAATGCCCTGCACGGCCGCTACGGCGAGGATGGCTGCATCCAGGGCGTCCTCGAGATCATGCGCGTGCCCTATACGCACTCCGGCGTGCTTGCCTCCGCGATCGCCATGGACAAGCCGCTGGCGCGGCACATCTTCGCCTCGCTCGGCCTGCGCGTCGCCGAGGGCAAGGTGATCGAGCGTCGCTCGCTGGCGTCCGGCGATCCCATGACGCGGCCCTATGTCGTGAAGCCGATCGACCAGGGGTCGAGCATCGGCGTGCACATCGTGCGCGAGGGAGACAACCTGGCCGCCGTCGAGGCGGCGGAAGCCGCGTTCGGCGAGCGCGTGCTGATCGAGAAGTTCGTGCCCGGTCGCGAACTCACGGTCGCCGTGATGGGCGACAAGCCGGTCGCCGTGACCGAGCTCCGGCCGCGCACCCGCTTCTACGACTACGAGGCCAAGTACACCGACGGCATCACCGAGCATCTGGTGCCGGCGCCGATCCCCGAAGACGTCTATGAGGCCGCCAAGCAGTGGGCGCTCGCAGCCTACCAGGAGCTTGGTTGCAACGGGCTCGCCCGCGCCGATTTCCGCTGGGACGATTCGAAACCCGGCACCTCCGGCCTCGTGATCCTGGAGCTGAACACCCAGCCCGGCATGACGCCGCTGTCGCTCGCGCCGGAGCAGGCAAAATGGGCCGGAATCTCCTGGTCTCAGCTCATGACCTGGATGGTCGAACACGCGAGGCACCCCTCGTGAGCGTCGCAAAGAAGACCGCCACCCCGAAGGCCGGCGCCGCACCGCGGCGCGACTACGACCGGCGCAAGAAGCGCGGGCCCATCCGCAAGACCGGCCGCCCCTTCTGGAAGCAGCCGGTGCTGCTTGGCGCCATCGTCCTGCTGCTGGGCTGCGGCGGCGGGGGTGGATGGTGGGCGTGGCGCGAGGGCTGGCTGGTCGAGGCCCAGAACCGGTTCGACGCGATCTCGCGCACGGTCGTCGGCGCCATCACGCCGTTCAAGCTGGCGGACGTCACGGTCGAGGGCCGCGACTATGTCGAGCGCAGCGATCTCCTTGCGGCGCTGAACGTCAGCCGCGGCGACTCGCTCCTCGGCATCGACCTCCAGGCGTCGCGCAAGCGGCTCGAGGCGATCGACTGGGTCGAATGGGCGACCGTGGAGCGTCGTCTGCCGGACACGCTCTATGTCACGCTGAAGGAACGCCGCGCCGTTGCGATCTGGCAGAACGGCACCGAATACACGCTGATCGATGCGAACGGGCGCACGGTTCGGGCGAGCCGTATGCCGCCGGGCGCCGAGACGCTGCTGCTGCTGGGCGGTCCCGGTGCACCGGATCACGTCGGCGACCTTCTGCTCCTGCTCACCTACGAGCCGACGGTGGCGCGGCAGCTGCGTGCCGCCGTCTGGGTCGGACAGCGCCGCTGGAATCTCATCCTGAACAATGGTGTCGAGATCTGGCTGCCGGAGGAGGACGCCGTCGCGGCCCTGCAGCATCTCGCCAAGCTCGACGGCCAGCACAAGCTGCTGGCACGCGAGTTCGGCGTCGTCGATCTCAGGCTGCCCGACAAACTTTATCTCAGAAAGCGCAATCCGGGCGACGCGACGTCCGGGCCAGCGTAGAATCGAATGAAATCGCAAGAGTACGCGTAAGACGGGGGACATCGTGGCGAAGACGAGAAATGGCGTCGTTGCGGCGCTCGACATCGGAACGAACAAGGTCGTGTGTTTCGTGGCGCGCGTCGATGGCCAGGGCCTCCGCGTCGTCGGCATCGGACACCAGCCCGCGCTCGGCATGCGTTCCGGCAACATCGTCGACATGGAGGCCGCGACCCGCGCCATCTCCACGGCGGTGTCGACGGCGGAGGAGATGTGCGGCGAGCAGGTCCGCGACGTGATCGTCGGGGTGAGCGGCGGCTCGGCCGCCTCGCACAACCAGAGCCTCGAAGTGGCGATCGGGCATCACGAGATCGGCGAGCGCGACGTCCGGCGCGTCCAGCAGCACATCCAGCTTCCGGCCGAGACCGCGGACCGCGACATCATCCATTCCGCCGCCATCGGCTACACGGTCGACGGCACACCGGTCCGCGATGCGCGTGGCATGTTCGGCGAGCGGCTGGGCGTCGATGTTCATTTGGTGACCGCCGCGAGCGGAGCGATGCGCAACCTGCAGGTCTGCGTGCGCCGGGCCCATCTCGAGATCGCCGACCGCGTGGTCGCCGCCCATGCTGCCGGCCTCAGTTCGCTCGTCTCGGACGAGCGCGACCTCGGTGTCACCCTGATCGACATGGGCGCCGGCACGACGTCGATCGCGGTCTTCTATGAGGGCCATCTCGTCCATGTCGATTCGATCCCGGTGGGCGGCGAGCATGTCACGCGGGACATCGCGCGCGGCCTGTCGACCCCGGTCGCCCATGCAGAGCGGATGAAGACGCAGATCGGCCGCGCCGTCGCCAAGCCCAACGATGAATACGACATCATCGACGTTCCGCTGATCGGCGAGGAGGATCGCACGCGGCCCAACCACATTCCGCGTTCGATTCTGGTCGGCATCATTCGTCCGCGAATCGAAGAGACGTTCGAGCTCGTGCGGAGTCGACTCGAGGCGAGCGGTGTGGATAAGTTGGCCGGTGGTCGTGCCGTTTTGGTCGGCGGTGGCTGCCAACTCGACGGCGTGCCCGAAGTTGCCGCGGCGATTCTCAACAAGAAGGTCCGCACCGGTGCGCCGCTCCGGCTGGCCGGACTCGCGGATTCGACTGGCGGGCCGGCATTTTCCGCAGCCGCCGGCCTGCTTTCCTTCGCGCTCCAGAATCACGCGGTGACGCAGAGCCAGCCGGCGACGAACGAAGCGCCATCGAGTCGGATCGGCCGGATTGGCAGTTGGATTAGAGAAAACTTTTAGGCAATATGTTGTGCGGGATAAGGCAGATCCCACAGGCTATAGACATAAAGACAAGAAAAAGCCGGTGGCGGTGAAGGGTCTCTGAACAAAACAGGAGATTCACGCTGTCGCTCCGAGCAGATAACCCCTCGTTTGCGTGGAGAAAACCGAATGACCATCAACCTCAGTCTCCCTCAGACGGAGTCCGAGATTAAGCCGCGCATTACCGTCGTCGGTGTCGGTGGCGCGGGCGGAAACGCCGTCAACAACATGATCAGCGCCGCGCTGGAAGGCGTGGAGTTCATCGTCGCGAATACCGACTCGCAGGCGCTCAGCCAGTCGCTCGCCGACCGGCGCGTACAGCTCGGGATCACCATCACCCAGGGACTGGGCGCCGGCGCACGGCCCGAGGTCGGCCGTCAGGCCGCCGAGGAAGCGCTGCCCGAGATCCTGCAGCTCCTCGACGGCGCCAACATGGTGTTCGTCACCGCCGGCATGGGCGGCGGCACCGGTACCGGTGCGGCGCCCGTCATCGCCGCCGCGGCGCGCGAGCAGGGCATCCTCACCATCGGCGTCGTGACCAAGCCCTTCCACTTCGAAGGCCGCCGCCGCATGCAGTCGGCGGAGCAGGGCATCACCGAGCTGGAGAAGGTGGTCGACACGCTGATCGTCATCCCCAACCAGAACCTGTTCAAGATCGCCAACGAGAAGACGACGTTCGCGGACGCCTTCAAGATGGCCGACGACGTGCTGCACATGGGCGTGCGCGGCGTCACCGATCTGATGGTCATGCCGGGCCTCATCAACCTCGACTTCGCCGACATCCGCACCGTCATGGGCGAGATGGGCAAGGCGATGATGGGCACGGGCGAGGCCGAAGGCCCGGATCGCAGCCGCGTCGCGGCCGAGTCGGCGATCTCCAATCCGCTGCTGGAAGATCACTCGATGAAGGGCGCCAAGGGCGTGCTCATCAACATCACCGGCGGCCTCGACATGACGCTGCACGAAGTCGACGAAGCGGCGAACCGCATCCGCGAGGAAGTGGATGGCGACGCCAACATCATCTTCGGCTCGACCTTCGATGCCACCATGGACGGCCGCATGCGCGTGTCGGTGGTTGCCACCGGCATCGCCGCCATGGCCGCCCAGCAGCCGGCGCCGAACTACCTGTCGCTCGACATGAACCGGCCGATGCAGACCGGCCAGCCGGCGCTCAGCCGTCCCGTCGCGCC
>WOUR01000097.1 GCA_009772935.1 Rhodospirillaceae bacterium | reverse complement strand
AAATCGAAAAAATCGGAGCAGTCGGCGAGTACGGCGGATGCGTCGGTGTCGGGCACGCTCGAGACCAGCATGACGAAGCTGGCGGACAGTATGGTCCGCTTCGCGACCGACCAGAAGTTCCAGTACGCGCCGCCTAATCACATTCCTCGCTTTAACGCGTCCAGCCGCATGGACATCCACGCGTGGCTGGCCAGCATGAAAGCGCACTTCAAGGCGACGCGATTGTCGAAGGAGTTCTGGGTCGAGCAGACGGCCGCCCACTTCGACAGTCGGTTGCACAAGGAAGTGAAGGAGATGCCGACGAAGTCGTGGCGCGACTTTACGAAAGCCGTGATCGAGGCGTTCCGGACGGGGGACGTGGCCGCTCAAGCGGGCGAGGAGCTTCGCTGCGCACGGCAGAGAAAGTTTGAGAGGTGTTGCGACTTCATGGCGCGGATCAAGCGCCTGGTCGGCAAGTCGTATCCGTCAATGAGAAAGAAAGATAAAGATCGTCTTATCGCCGACTACTTCGTTGGCGGGTTGCACGATGAACGCGTTCGGCTGCAGGTGTCGGACCACATTCCACTCGAGCGAAGCGAGAAAGTCAAGCTGCATCAGTTGGAGACGGTGGCCTCGCGCGCGGCCACTGCACTGTCGATGGAATTCGGCAGCGTGCTGGATGACTCGGTCGGGGTGCAGTACGATACGCAGCCGATGCGAGATCCACGCGAGTGGTCAGTTCCAGGTTCGTCCTGGCCGCGGGCGGGCGAGCACAGAGAGGAGCCTGAGGTGTCGCGTCGCACCGATCCGTTCGCGCACGGCCAGTCGCGACATCGTCACGGCCGACGGCACGGACATTTCATGGCCGCGGGCCTGGACGGCGCAGAGGCGAGTCAGGATATGGCGCCGGACGTGTCGTTGATCGACTTCAATTCAAATATGAGCGACGCGTGCTATGCAGCGGCAGGCGGCGGCGGGAACGCTCAGGGCGCACAGCGTGGCAGTTCTGCTGGGCCGGGCGGGTACTCGCGCGGCCGCGGTCATGGCCCGTCACGGGGCGGCGGACGTGGCTCGAGTTCGAGCGGGTTCGTGCAGAAACACGATCGCGAGTGCTTCAATTGTCGGCAAGTGGGCCACATGTTTCGTGAGTGCCCGGCTCCGTTGCGACCAGAGCTGCGGTCGGCGGCGCAGAAGCCGGCGCCATCGCAGCAGGGTCAACCGCCGCGGCCGCCCGTGCAGCAGCAGGCGGCTGGTCAGCAACAGTTCGCTCGACAGGCGGCGCCGAGGGTGGCTGCCGTCGCGCAGACGCAACAACAACAGTATCAACAACAGCAGCAGCCGTACATCCCGCCGCCCCTACGTCAAAATCAGCAGCAGCAGTACGCACGTGGCCGTCAAGGGCCGCCGACGGCTATGCTGATGGAGGTCGATGTCGGTTTGCGTGAGAAGTTGTCGCAGTTCTGTGGAGCGAGTGGAGCGTCGATGCTGTTCTGGGCACCGGTTCGCGTCGGAGATTTCAACATCAACGCGCTAATGGACACGGGCGCGGGTCGCAATTTCATAAGTCCGCCGTTGTTGGCCGAGGTGGCACCGGCGATGAAGTTGGACGCGCCCAGGCCGGAGACGATCCTGGCTGGCGATGGTGAGGCGATGCACGTGCCTGCTTCGGTGGTGTTGGACTTTCAGTTGGCGGGCCACTGGCTTCGCCACCGCTTCAATGTGTCTCCGGAGTTGCCGATCGGGATGCTGATAGGTGGCGAAGTTCTGCAGGCGCACAAGGCGTCGCTGGGCTGTGGCGAGCAGCGATTGGTGACGCTCGGACAGGCGTCGTGCGAAACGTGCGAGACGTTGCGACGCGATCGGAGCGCGATGTTCGCGTTGCGACCTGCGCAGGCGGCGCCGTTCCTCGACTTGCCGATAGCGGGAACGCGGGGCCCTGACGGCGTCCAGG
>WOUR01000025.1 GCA_009772935.1 Rhodospirillaceae bacterium | reverse complement strand
CAGCTTCACCGGCTCGACTTGCGTCAGCGCCCAGCCCCCGCCCACGTGGAAGAAGATCACCAGCGCGAGGATGCCCCGGCGCGCCGCGGTCGAGAGAGGTTCCGCGAGTGCGCCGGGAGGGATTGGACGGTCGAGCCGCACGACGAAGGACCCCTATCGCATCTGGTGTCCGCCACCGGCGGCACCCATGGCCTCGACCTTGAGGTCCACGTCGATGCTTCCCGCCTTCTCGAAGACCAGCGTCACGGGAACCTTGGTGTCCTTCGCGAGCGGCGCCTTGAGTTCCATGAACATGATGTGATAGCCGCCTGGCTTCAGTGTTACGGTCGCCCCGGCCGGAATCTCGAGCCCCTTCTCGAGTTCGCGCATGCGCATCACCTGGCCGTCCATCTTCATCTCGTGGATCTCGACCTTGAGCGATGCCGGACTGCGGGCAGCGATGAGACGATCGGCCGTGGTTCCCTTGTTGGTGATCGTCATGAAGCCGCCACCGCTCTTGGCGGTAGCCGGCGTGGCGCGGGTCCACGGCGTCGCGATCTCCAGCGACCCGAGCTTGTAGTCGTGAGCCGATGCAGATCCTGCCCAGGACAGGACCAGCAGTGCGCAGATTGCAGTTCGACGTCCAATCATCCGATTTCTCCTGTTGATGCACTTCCGCCGCGAGTGACGGGAAAGATCACTTTCCCGCCGTCCCACGAAGGCCTGCGGCGAAGCCTTCGTGGTCTCGACCGCTCCGGATCAGAAGCGCGCCTGGATTCCGGCGTAGACCGACGCCCCATCGCCTGGATTGTAGAGTTGGCTCGCCGCCGTGGCGGTGTTGATCACGCCGACGTTCGACACGTACATCTGGTTGGTGAGGTTGCGGGCGTCGACGAAGAACTCGAAACCCTTCAGGCCGGTATAGCCTGCCTTCAGGCCAAGCAACGCATAGGGCGGCGCCATGAATGCCGCGTTGTTGACGTTGTCGACGTAGTAGCCCTGCGGCGACCATTCCAGGTTCGGCCCGATGTAGAAGCCGCCCGGCGAGTCGTAGCGGGCCTCGGCGCGCAGGTAGTACGGCGGCGCACCCGGCAGCTGGTTGTTGCCATAGGTGGGATTGTTGTCGAAGCGGTAGTTGCTCATCGTCAGTGCCATGCGGCCGCTGATGCGGTCGTTGCGTTCGCTGCGCCATGCCGTGCCGTCGAGCCCGAGCTCGATGCCCTGATGGATCGAGTTCGGAATGTTGACCGCGATGGCGGAGCCGCCGAAGCCCGGCACGACGAGCAGCTGCAGCTCGTTCTTGACCCACGAACGGTAGATCGACAGATCCCATCCGACATTCTCGCCGAGCTTGCCGCGCGTGCCGATCTCGGCCGTCCAAGAGGTCTGCGGCGCGAGCGGGGCAAAGCCCGGCGCCACGCTCGGATTCAACTCCGACCAGGTCGGCGGCTCCGAGGCGCGGGAGACGTTGGCGAAGAACTGCAGATCCTTGCGCGGCTCCCAGAGGACGCCGATCTTCGGATTGACCTCGAAGTAGGCGGCGGCGCCGGAGTCGTTGCCGTTGACGAGGTAGTTGTCCGTCAGCGTCCGGTTGGCCCAGTTGAACTGGACGCCAGTGACGATCGAGACTTCGGGTGTCGCGTAGAACCAGTTCTCGCCGTAGATCTCGACGCTGCTCGAGAACTCGGTGTTGTCGTTGGTCAGAGCGCCCGGCACACCGAAATTGTTGCGGAACTGCCTGTTGCGGTTGGTGCCGCCGAAATAGTTCACGCCGAGGACGAAGTCGTTGCGATGGCCGAAGAGCTGGCGCGAGCCCTTGTATTGGCCGGTCACGCCCCAATCGAGCAGGTTGTTGTCGATGACCGCGAAGGTCAGCGGATGGAACAGCGACTTCGCCTTGAGGTAGGCCTGCAGCGTGAGGGCGTCGTCGCCGATGTCCACCACCGTCGTGTTGGCGAAGCGGAACGAATCGACGTCGCGACGCGTGTTCTGAAGGACGTTGGCGAGCGGCCCCTGTCGCGGATCGGTGAGGTATTGCTGCTGGGTCAGCGAGCCGGGAATCTGGTTCCGGATCTGGTTGGCCGAGAAGAAGAAGCGCGTCTCGGCATTAGATCCGACCTGCGCCCCGACATTGCCGTTCAGGCGCTGCAGGCTCTGGTTGGTATGCTCGCGAAAGCCGTTACCGCTCAGGTTGGTGAAGGACAGCCAGGCGTCCCACGGACCGTCGCTGAATCCGGCCGCTGCCTGCTGACCGAACGTCTGGTAGCTCCCGCCATAGACGCGGGCGGCGAGCCCGGGATTGCTGCGGCCAGTCGGCGAGACGAAGTTGATCGCGCCGCCAAGGGTCATTGCGCCGTAGCGCAGGGCGTTGGCTCCTTTGTAGACCTCGACATACTGCTGGGCGAGCGGATCGATTTCGTGGAAGTCGCCGCCGCCATCAGCCTGGTTGATGACGGTTCCGTCCTGCAGGAGACGCACGCCGCGCAGGTGGAAGTTGCGCGACAGGCCCGAGCCTCGGATGACGAGCTTGGAATCCTCCTGGCCGTACTTGCTCTGCACCCAGACGCCCGGGGTGTAGTCGAGCATGTCCTTCATGGTGGTGGCGCGGCCGTCGAGATAGCGCGAGGCCGGCACGACCTCGACACCGCCGGGAGTCTTGTTGATTTCCTCTTCCGCCTGCTTGGCCGAAGGCACGGTGAGCGATGCGGTGGGCGCCGTGACGGTAATGGCCGGCATGGCGGGCGCCTGGGTCTGCGCCAGTTCCTCGGCATGGAGGGTCGAGGGCACGAAGGCGAGCCCTATGGAGGCGACGACGGTCGCCCGAAGAGTCGATGACATGATGCTTCCTTGAATGGCTGACGCGAAACAACACGCACGCCGCAGGCGTGCACGCTGCCGGACGGTAGGTCAGACGTTCAGAAGCGGTGGAGCGCGGGGTTGGTTGGGACCGTCGCGAATGGCCCCGGTCGAGGGATGATGGTGCGCCGTGGCGATGCGCTGCGCCGTCTCGGTGGTCTCGACTTCGATCGACGTGCCGGACGGCAGCGCCTGCGCATGAGCGTGGGCCAGTCCGAAGCAGCAATCGTGGACTCGAGCGTTCGCCTGTCCCTGCGATTCGCCCTTCTCTCCACTCGGCTGGCAGAGCGAACCCCACAGGGCGGTGGCCGCCTCCAGGCCGCCCATCCGCAGCGTGATCGCGTGGGAGAGAGGCTGGAAGATGGCGAGCGTGATCGCAAACAGCGCCACCGTCAGCGCCATCGAGCGCAAACGTGAAATCGGCGGCTTCGCGACCATGTTGCAGTTTAGCTGGGTTGTCTGGCCTAGCTCAAGCCGCTTGGCCGACGAGCGTCTGCGTCATTGCAGCCTCCCGAATTTTGCGAAGGCGATGCGGCTTTCCTTGTCAGCGTCGGAGACGAAACCGGTGAACATGCCTTCAATCAGCGTCCTGACCTCTGCAGGTGCGCGTTCGGGCGTGCCAGCCGAATAGGGAGGTTTGGGATCGTACTCTGCCATGAGTTGGACGCCCTCCGCATACTGCCGGTCCCGCAGATGGCCCACGAGAGTGAGGCCGAAATCAATCCCCGCCGTTACGCCCCCTCCCGTGATCCTGTTCTGGTCGACGACGACCCTGCCGTCTGCGGGCGTGGCGCCAAAGAGCGGCAGGAGCCCCTTTGTGGCCCAATGAGATGTCGCCCTGTATCCGGCGAGCAGGCCGGCTGCGCCCAGGAGCAGCGAACCGGTGCAGACCGACGTGACGTACTTTGCCCGGTTCCCGCGGTCCTTCAGGAAGAGCATTGTCGCGTCGTCCTTCATCGCCGCGAGCGTGCCGTGCGAGCCGCCGGGCACGCAGATGATGTCGAGGTCGGCTGGACATTCGTCGAAGGTCATGGACGGCATCACGACCAGGCCGGTGTCGCTCTGCACCGGGTCGCGCGTCCTGGCGACGAGATGGACCTTGGCCCCCATCAGGCTCGTCAGCATGTGATGCGGACCGACCATGTCGAGCGCCGTGAATTGCGGATAGACCAGGAAGGCGATCTGCTCCGATCCCATCCAATGGGCGGGCATCGACGACATGTCGTGATCCACCTCCATGGGCCCGGCTCCGGCGGACGGCCCGGCGCCGCCCGTTTGTTGCGCCAGGACTTTTCCCGGCAACTGCGGGACCGCCGCGGACATGGCGGCCGCGGCGGAGAATTGACGTCGTGTCAGAGACATGGCGGACCTCCGGTCAAAACTTGAAGGCAAGCTGGCCATAGACCGACAGCGGCGCTCCCGGTGCGACCTGTCCGCCGAGCCAGCTGTATGGAACGAAGTATTGGTTGTTCGTGAGGTTCTTGGCCGAAAGAACGGCTCTCAGCCTTTCGTTCTCGTACCCGATCTTCGCATCGATCGTATAGTAGCCGGCGGTCTGCCAGAGATTGAAGGCATCCACATACTGGTTGGAAGCCGCGTAGATGCCGGCGCCCAGGCTGAGCCCCGGCGCCACGCTCTCATCAAACTGGTAGTTCAGCCAGAAGCGCCCGGAATGTTCCGGGACAAAGGGCAGTCGGTAGCCCGCCGGAATGCCGGGGCCGGCGGGGTCCGCGAAGAAGGCACTCGTGTACCCGTAGCTCGCCAGCACGCTCCAGTTGCGATTGGGCTGATAGAGGAAGTCGGCTTCGAAGCCGCGCGATTTCTGCTGAGAAAGGGTGGCGGACAGGGCCGTCAACCGCACCGGGACGTTTGTGCGCTCGATCTGGAAGAGCGCCATGGTCCCGGTGAAAGTATCGTTGATGTTCAGCTTCACGCCGGCCTCGTACTGCGTGGAGAACTCGGGCGCCGGCTGGGCGAATGTCTGAGAGAACGGCACCCACTTCATGCCCTGGGAGTAGCTGCCGTACAGGGACAGCCCCTTGACCAGATCAACGACGATGCCGGCGCGCGGAAGCAGCCGGGTCGCCTGGGTCACGCGCGTCACCATCGCACCGGTGGCGAACTCGTTATAGGTGATGTCGATCGACGCCACGCGGGCACCGGCCAGGACATGGAAGCGGTCGTTGATCGTCGACTGCAGCTGCGCGTAGAACCCCGTCGTCAGATAGGTGTTGTTGAAGTTGAAGAACGAAACGCCTTCCCCGCGTCCCGGGACGGGGAAGGTATAGGGCGTCGTGAACGACGGGTTCTGCAGGTTCACCAGGGAGGGCGTGCAGCCGAACCCGATGAGAAAGCAGAAGTTGCCATTCGTGTCGACGTTCATGAACCCCCAGTCGGTGACGCGGCTGAAGTCGCCACCGATCAGCAGCGTGTTCTTGGTCGACTCCGTCGAAAACTTGGCCTGCACCGTCGGATTGATGCTGAACTCCTGCTGCTGGTCGTATACCTCGATGTTGTTGACATCGAAGGTCGACGGCGGAAACAACGGCGTGCCCCCGGTCCCAGTCGCGTCGAGGAAGGCGCTTTGGGAGTTCTGTTGCATCTCCGACCGGCTCCAACGCGCCTTGACGTTGACCGACCAGACATCGTCGATGCGATGGTCCAGTGTTCCGGTGACGCCATACATCTTCGAATAGCTGGGCATGATGTTGGGATCGCCAAAGTACAGGCTTCGGTCGACGGTGTAGGCGCCGGTGATCGTGCCGCTCACCGGTAGACCGGGGTAAGCCTGTTGGTAGGCCTGTGACACAAATCCCTGGAGAGTCAGGGTCGTGTCCGTCTTGTTCGTCAGGGTAAGCGTTGGATTGACGCTGAAGCGGCGGGAATTCAGAACGTCAATGTAGCTGCTGCTCCCGGTGTACTCGGAAGTGAGGCGAAACAGCACCGTCTTCTCGTCGTTCAGGGGCTGGTTCACGTCGATGTAGGGATTTGCGTACCAGTAGCTGCCGAACGTCGTTCCGAACTGATACTTCGCCGTGTCGGTCGGCATCTTCGAGACGACGTTCAGCACGCCGCCGACCGGCGCGCCGGCGCCGCCGCCATAAACGACCGCGCTGGGGCCCTTCAGGACCTCGACGCGCTCGACATTCACCAGCCCGTCGCGGTCGCCCGCGATGAACAGGTTGCCGGCAAAGCCGTCGGTCCAGAGTTCCGCGCCGAACCCTCTGATCTTGACCGGGGTCTGCTCGACGTTGCCGATCATCCGTGTGTCGACAGGCTGCACGTTGCTCGCGTTCCTGACGGCATCGCTGAGCGTGATCGAGAGCTGGCTGTCGATGAGGGACCGGGTAATGACGTTGATGTTCTGGGGCAGCTGCTCGATGGGTGTCGACGTCCTGGTGGAAGACTTCGCCGTGAGCGCTCGAAATCCCTGCACCGGGCCGGCGGTCGTTTCGTCGATCGGTACACCCGAGCCCTGGACGAGCACGGGCGGGAAGACCACCGGTGCCGCTGGCGGCTGGTCCGCGGTCTGGGCGAACGCCGGCACAGTCAGAAGCGCCAGGCCGGATCCGAGAAGGAGACTCGCGGCGCTGGAGCGGCCGTCCCCGCGGCGATGTCGAGCCTTGCGGCTCCCAGCGGAGACGATTGCAACGCCAGTCTCCACGGGATGGGCTGCTGGGCAGGGCTTAGCGCACATGAGTGCCTCCAGCCGTCATGACGCTGAAGGTGGCCGCGGAATCCGTCGAGTCGGAGAGGACCGGAAGGAGGGACCATCCCGCGAGGCGGGCCAGGGAAACAGCTGACGGAGGTAGAGCGAGTGCAGGCATCAAAGCCAGCCCCGCGAAGGCGACGGTAGTCGCCCAGGGAATCGACAACATTTATTGCTTCCTTGATTGGCTGACGCAGAGCATCGCGCGCGTCACGGACGCGCGCGTTGCACGATGAATTGTCAGTCGTTCGGAAGCGGCGGGGCGCGGGGTTGTTGTGGACCGTCGCGGATCGCGCCGGTCGTTGGATGATGATGTCGGGACGGGACCCGATCCGAGGCCGGGACCTGATCGACGAAGACGGCAGCAACCGCCGGGCCCAGCAGCACGGGCGTATGGGCGAGGCCGAAGCAGCAGTCGTGGGCCTTTGCCGTGGATGGGCCGGAGCCTTCCGTCTCGCCATCCGCCGTGGGTTGGCAGAGCGCGCCCCACAGGGCTGCCGCCGCCTCCGGTCCGCCCGTGCGGAGCATGACCGCGTGCGCCAGCGGCTGCAGGATTGCCAGCGTCAGCGCGAACAGCGCCGCCACCAGCACAAAGGCGCGCATCTGGGACGGGGGCTGCCGAGCAGACATTGGCGTAATTATGACGATGGTACCTAATCTACACAAAGGACATTTTCATGCGGAATGCCCACCGCGCGGCCTCGACGTGGAACGTCTTCATCGCGGCCATTGCGACGGCTCCTTGACGAGCTTGATCCGGTCCGAGCGGACAAGGCCCCGGACAGATCATAGAGTGGGCGCCATGCTCGTCGCGCTGGCCTTGTTCGCCATTTCGGTCGTCTACGCCACTGTCGGGCAGGCTGGCGGGACAGGCTTCCTTGCTGTGATGGCCATGGCCGGTATTCCGGTGGACCAGCTTCGACCGACAGCACTCGCCATGAACGTCGTTGCCGCGTCCTACACGAGCTGGCGCCTCCACGAGGCCGGCCTGATCGACTGGCGCATGCTGATGTCGCTGGCCGTGCCTGCACTTCCCGCGGCGTTCGTCGGCGGCTTGATCGCCCTGCCGTCGGGACTCTATGCGTCCGTGACCGGCGGTCTGCTGCTTGCGGCAGCCGTGATGATGGTCGCGCGGCCTGTGACCGCGCTCCTGCCGGGCATCGCAGCCTCGAAGGTGGGTCTGGCGGGCATCGGGGCGGCGGCGGGCTTTCTCTCCGGTCTCTCCGGCATCGGCGGCGGCGTCTTCATCGCGCCCATGCTGATCGTGCTGGGCTGGGCCCGGCCCAAAGAAGCTGCCGGCCTGTCGGCGCCGTTCATCCTCGGCAATTCGTTGACCGGAATGGCAGGCACTCTCCTCATCGGCCAACAATTCGCCCCGGAGCTTCCGCTCTTCGCCTGTGTCGCGCTCCTTGGCGCCGCCGTCGGCACCGCCGCGATTCTCCGCATCTCCGAGCGTATGGTGCGCTTCGTTCTGGCGGCCGTCATGGCCGTTGCCGGCCTGCGGCTCTTGGCGAGGTGAGGGCGGGCCTCGCCGTTCAGGTGCGCCCCATCGCATAGAACTCCGGGTTCGGACGCATGCTGGTGACGTTGGCCATGCGGTTCGAGAGGCCGAAGAAGGCGGCGATGGCCGCGATGTCCCAGACGTCTTCCTCGTCGAAGCCGTGCTGCTTCAGCGTCTCCATGTCGTCGTCGCCGACGAGATGGGCGGACTGGCTCACCTTCACGGCGAAGTCGAGCATCGCCTTCTGGCGCGGCGAGATGTCGGCCTTGCGGTAGTTGACCGCAACCTGGTCGGCGATCAGCGGGTCCTTGGCGCGGATGCGCAGGATCGCGCCATGGGCGATCACGCAATACTGGCACTGGTTGAGGTTCGAGGTCGCCACGACGATCATCTCGCGCTCGGCCTTGCTGAGGTTGCCGGGCTTGTCCATCAGCGCGTCGTGATAGGCGAAAAAGGCGCGGAACTCGTCGGGCCGATGCGCCAGTACGAGGAAGACGTTGGGGATGAACCCCGATTTCTCCTGCACCTTCTCGATGCGCTCGCGAATGTCGGAGGGCATATCGGCAAGGGCGGGCACTGGGAAGCGACTGACGGCGAGAGTCTTGGCGGACATGGGCGTTCTCCGGAAACCTATGAAAGGCGATGGGGTGATCTGTCGACGTGCGCGTACGCCATGAAGCGATGCGTCGGAGTCACCGCACGGAATAGACGAAGTTGGCGCCACCCGTCGACTTGCCGCTGCCCGAGCTACTGCTCGGCACGGCCATCGCTTCGTAGACGAACAGCACGAAATCGCTGAAGGCCTTGCGCCCGTCGAATGGTTCCTGGTTGGGCGCTCGCTTGCAGGCACTGTGTTTGGAGCCGCAGACGTAAAATGAAGAGAAGCCGTGGTCGCCGACCTTCACCATGGCGGCGGTCTCCTTGTCGCGGTGGATGAACCGGTACTTCAGGTGGGGATTGACATGGAGCCGGGGGAATTTCGACTTGAGGTCGTCCACGCAGATCACGCAGTTGGGCCCCTGCGTAAAATTCGGATCGGCGTACATCAATCGCGAACGCGGGCCGTGCCCATTCTCCGGGCAGCCTTCGAGGCGATAGGCGATGTTGTCGCCGGGCGGCGATGACGGCACCGCCAGGGCCTGTAGGGGATATTCGCAGAGAAAGGCCTTCTCCGCCTCTTCCGCAGTGACTTCCTGACCTGGTTCGAGATGCGGGAAGGAGCCGGTCGCGTATTGATAGAGTGCGCGGAGGCGCCGCAGCTGATTGGATCCGTTGGCTGGAACCATGGTCCAGCTCTGGTTCCATGAATCGACGAACTGGATACCCAGCCCGGTCGCAGCCGTCGTGAACGTCCCGGTGAACTGATTGCCCGCGTTCCTTCCCCCTTCCGTGATCCGGGCCGCAGAGGCGAAACCCGACCCCAGGGGAATGGTGAGGTTCGGATTGACCGCGTTGGCCGTCTGCGCGGTGCCGATCGAGATCGTCACTTGCGAAGGGATGAACTCGGGATCATCGAGGGCCTGCGCCAGGTTGTAAAAAATATGTCGCTTTTGCAAGGAGCCGAGGGAGGAGGCGAGATCTGCCGTGTTGTAGTTGAGCTGTGCGCTCGCGCAGCCCGTCAACACCGCTCCCAATCCCAAAGCCAGAAACCAACGCATATACCCCCCCAAGATCGCGGCGACAGGCTAGGCTATGTCACCCTCCCGCTTCAATGCATTTGCCGGTTGTGTCTGCATTTATCGCACGTTGCCTCGGTTGAATCTCAAATCGCCAGCAGGTCCGCCACTGCCGCCTTCTGGGCCTCGGTGAGGGAGACGCTCGCGCGGGTCGCGGCATCGACATAGACGTGGACGAAGTGGCCGACGGCGGCGGGAGTGTCGCTTTGCTGCGTGAAGATCGCGAGTTCGTAACGCAGCGAGCTGTTGCCGATGCGGCCGAGCCGGATGCCGACATCGACCGTCTGGGGAAAGTCGACCGGCGCCAGGAACTCGCAGCCGCTGGCGATGCACAGGCCGATCGAGGTCTGGCCGGGTGCCCGCAGGATGCCGCGCTCGATCGCCAAGGTGGTGAGCGAAGTGTCGAACCAGCTGTAGTAGACGGCGTTGTTCACGTGGCCGTAGGCGTCGCAGTCGGACCACCGGCTCGCGACCGGCATCCACCACGCATAGTCTTCGCGTCGCTCGTCTTTTGCCGCCTTCACGCCCGCCATCGCACTCCCCCTGACATACCGCGAGCCTTTGTACAGGCGGTGGAGGAATCGGGGCAATCCACTCTCCGGCGTGGAGGTGACGGTAATCAATTCGTCGCCGCGGTGGGCCATGACCTGCCCCACCCTTGCGAACCGGGCATGCCGGTGAGGTTAGGAGGGGCAGATTGGCATTGGGCAGGCGCGATCGAACAAGCCGCCGGTTTCCCATATTGTCGCGTTGCGAGCGCGGCGGAGGGGGCCTATTTCCCACCCGCATGGGAACCGAAATCGAGCGCAAGTTTCTCGTTGCGAGCGAGGATTGGCGCGCCAGCGTCGTTCGCGAGCAGCATCTCGTGGATGGTCTGGTTGCCATGATGGGTGGGCGCAAAGTGCGCGTGCGTCTTTGCGACGGGCAAGCGACGCTCACCGTCAAGGCCCGCCAGGCACCAGGCGTGAACGCCGAATTCGAGTATCCCATTCCCTTGGCCGACGCGGAGGATTTGCTCGCCAGGCATTGCGACGGCAATGTGATCGGCAAGACGCGCTACTTCGTGCGCTACGAGGGCTTCATGTGGCTGGTCGATGTGTATAGCGGCGTGATGGCGGACGTGGTGCTGGCCGAGATCGAACTTACGCGGCTCGATTGCGCGCTACCCCTGCCACCTTGGGTGGGACGTGAAGTCACCGGCGACCCCGCCTATCGCAAGATCAACCTGTTCCGCGCCCGCGCCGGCCAGGCCGCACTCGATTGAGTGTTCGCCGCGCGCGGGGGCATGTGCCCTCGGGGGCTGCAGTCGGTGCCGTCCGGCAACAAATGGCTCGGGGTCGATCGACCCGGGTCGGATGGGCCGCTCCGGTCGAACTCAGACGGTCGCCGTGTTCTTCACGATGTCATTGCCCTCGGCGACGAGTTGCCGGTAGGCCTGTTCGAACCAGCCGATTCGTTCCTCGACGGCCGACAGGAAAGGGGGCCTGTCGATCTGGTGCGCGACCTCCTGCAAGCGTTCGCAGACAGCATTGTCTTCGCGTCCGACGCGGCGGACGTAGTGCGGGAGCAGCCGGTTGCGAATGGGATCGCTCAGCGTCCGGGTCCAGCGAATGGGCCAGGCATGGTCGGCCGGAAAGGGTGCCGGATGGACCCAGATCCGCTGGACCGATTGGTCGTGCGCCACGGGAACCGATTGCTGGACGTAGCAATGGAAGAACTCGCCGTCGGAGCGAAGCAGGGCAACGATCAGGTTCGGCAGGATCTGAAAGATGCAGTAATGCGTCGCCCGGAAGGAGCCGTCGGCGCAGGCGGCGGCCATATCTGCGAAGGCGTCCGGTTTGCTGGTGTTGAGAAAGGCGCTATGCAGACCGAAGCGGACATAGCTCATGTCTTCCCGCCGCATGTAGCCGCTTTTACCGAACGTCGTCGGATGGACCGCGACGGTGTGATAGTCGTCGAGGCTGATGTGAAGGTTCAGCCGCCAGTTGGCCGCAACGGGCATCGACAGGGTCCGCGGGCTGGACCTCGATCGCGACATTGCCGAGAGGATTGGGAAGCCAGGACCAAGGAATTCCTCGAGCGAGTCGCGCCTTACCGGGGCGGGAAAACGGCCAAACACCAGCGTGCCACAGGTCGCAATCTCGATTGCATTGAGACGCGCGCCCAGCGCGCGCGACACGGTGCCGAAATTCTCCTGGCATTTCGGAATGCCGATGGCGGACCCGTCGGCGTCGTATCGCCAGTGATGAAACCCGCAGACGATAGGCCCGTTGCCGTTGTCCTCGGTCCGCAACGGATGGAAGCGATGGGCGCAGACATTCTCAAAGCCCCTGAGTACGGTACCGAACCGCTGCACGAACACCGATCGCATCGCCAGCGTTGTGCGAAACCAGTCACCGTCCTTCGCGAGATCCGTCGTGAGGCCTAGGAACGTCCAGACATAGGCGAGGCAGCGCTGCTCGTGAGCGAAAGCCTGAGGGTCGATCAGGGTTCGCGCCCAGTCCGGGGCGAAGGTAGAATCTTCGCGAAGGGCCATGGTGCGCGCAAGCTGCCATCCCACTGCGGGCCCGTCCATTCCGACTTGCGGGCTGGTGCGCCGATACGGCGGAGCCCATTTTCAGTTGCGTCGGCCAGGAACGTCGTTGATTTCTTGCCAGTGGCCGAGCTGCAGATCATTGTCGGAATCTCGTTCTGACGTGCGTAGCGGATCTTCTGAGAATGCCTTTGCACTGGACCATCGACTCGCGGCTGCAGATCTTCGTGGCGACCTGCGATGGCAACGTCGAGCTCGCCGAAGTGAATGAGATGATTGACGCGGTGGTGGGCGCAAAAGGGCTCGGCTATCGCAAATTGTTCGACGGTACGAACGGCAACACACAGATGAGCGCGATCGAGATGTTGGGGATCGGCGTGCGCCTCCGAGCTCTGCAGCACGAAGGCCAGGATCACGGTGCGTTGGCCGTCGTCGCGCCGGACGACAGGTATGTGATGTTATCGCGCCTGCTTGGTATCCTGGCTGCAGCAAGGCGGCCGATGCGTGTGTTCAAGGATGCGGGAAAGGCTCGCAAATGGCTCGATTCGCCGCCGATCCGCGCCAGCCTGCCGGCATTCGACGACGCAGTGGCACTGCCGGTCCGATGCTGAAAGGACGTACAGTCTTGCAAAGCCGTTCGCCTCTTTGTAGAAGAGAATGCGAGCCGTTCGCAATATGGAGCGAAGCCTTTTGGCGTCCGCGGATTCATCGCTGGCCATCTACATGGCGCATCGAAACGAGCTGCTGACCTACGCCCATCACCTGCTGCGTGACCGGGCGAGTGCGGAGGATGTCGTCCAGGAGGCGTGGCTCCGCTTCTCCTCGAAGGCCGGCGAATCCGGCGATCTCGCCCAGCCGACCAGGTATCTCTTCACCATCGTGCGCAATCTCGCGCTCGACTGGTTGCGGCGCCGCTCAGCCCATCTTCCCCAGCCGATCACTGCCGAGACGATGGAGGGCGTGCCCAGCGACGCGCCGTCGGCGGAGCGAATCCTGCACTTCCGCGACGAGCTGCGGTCGCTGGAGCGGAGCCTGGCCGGATTGCCGGAGCGCACCCAGGTTGCCTTCGTCCTGTATCGCGTCGAGCGCCGCACTCTCCAGGAGATCGCCACCCATCTCGGCGTCTCGGTGCCGCGCGTCCACAAGATAATCAAGGACGCGCTGCTCCATTGCACGCTGAACCGGCCCGGCGCCGAGGGATTGATCTTCGAATAACCGGGGCGGGCCGTTAAATTCACGGGCGGCCATTCGTCGTTCTGGGAGAGGCCGTTCGCTGCCCGACTGAGGAATCGAGACTGTGAACCCGGCGCCCGCCAAGGGAGAGTCCCTTCAAGGCCAGGTAATCGACTGGCTCATGCGGCTGGAGAGCGCGCCAGGCGACGCGGAACTGCGCGCGGAGTTCGAGAGCTGGCTGTCGCGCAGCGAGATGCATCGTCGGGCCTACGCGGCGGTCGGGCCCGTCTGGGGCGCCTCGGTCGCCCTTCCTCCGCTCACGGCCGCCCGTCGCGAAGCCGCGCGTGGCGGACGGTCCTGGTATCGCAGGCCCGTGTCGATGATGGCCGGCGCGGCGCTGGCCGCGTGCGTGGCCCTGTTTGCCGTCCCGGCCCTGCAGCTGCGTCTGGCGGCCGATCACATGACGGGGACGGCCGAGAGGCGCGATATCGTCCTGGAGGACGGGAGCCGGATTGCGCTCGACGCCGGCAGCGCGGTGGCAGTCGAGTATGCCGAAGCCCGACGGTCGGTGCGGCTGCTGTCCGGCCAGGCGTTTTTCGAGGTCACGCCGTCGGCGCAGCGACCGTTCGTCGTGAGCGTGGGGCAGGTCGACGTCACCGTGACCGGCACGGCGTTCGACGTCGCGAGATCGGAGACGGGCGTCGCCGTGTCGGTCCAGAGCGGCAGCGTGAACGTCACGCGGAGCGGAGCGGGCGAGGTTGCCGCGCTGGCTGCGGGGCAATGGGTACATATTGCCGGCGATGGGCAGGTCGGCAGGGGAACGGTCGTGCCGGGCGACGTCGCCGCCTGGAGGGACCGCCGACTGGTCGCTTACGACGCCGTCCTGCGGGACGTGGTGGAGCAGGTGGGCCGACGCATGCCGGGCATGATCGTCTTCGCGGATTCCCGGATCGCCAACAGTCTGGTCTCGGGAATCATCGACCTTGACCGGCCCGACGATGCCCTGCGCGCGCTGGTCGATCTCCAGCAGGGCCGCGTCACCCGGATCTCGCCCTACCTGACGGTGATCAGCTCCCGTTGAGGATCGGGCGGGCGATTTCATCTTTTGTGGCGACGCAGCCGTTAAGTTTCTGGCCGGCCGTTCGTTTCCCCAGCGAGAGCCCCGCGCAAGTGCGCGCGGGGTGAGCCCGTGTACCCGCCGGCACGGAAATTTGGGGAGAGTTTTCGTGCCTGCCAATGTTGAGACGGCGCGGCTGCCGGGTGTCCTTTCGGTTGCGTATGGTTCCGCACTCGCTTTCGGGACGGCTTCAGCGCTTTGCGTGAGCCTGTGGGCTCCGGCCTGGGCACAGGCCCCTTCGGAGGAGTTGCAGGCGCAGGCGCCCGCGCCCCGCACGGCATCGTTCGACATTTCGGCTCAGCCCCTCGCGGCGGCGCTCACCTCCTTCGGCCGTCAGGCCCGACTTCAGGTCGTCTTCGATGCGGGCGCGGTGGCCGGCAAGTCAACCGCGGGCGTCAGTGGAACGATGACGGTCGAGCAGGCGCTGCAGCGGCTGCTTTCGGGAACGGGTGCGACCTTCCGTTACTCCTCGCCTACGTCGGTGACGATCTCCTCGATGGATTCGTCCGCCATGGTGCTCGATCCCGTGCAGGTCCAAGGCGTCTTCGCGGTGCCGTCGCAGGCGATGATCGACAACATCCCGCCGGCTTACGCCGGCGGCCAGGTGGCGACCGGCGGGCAGCTCGGTCTGCTCGGCAACCGCGACGTGATGGAAACGCCATTCAACCAGACGAGCTACACCGCTCAGAAGGCCCAGGACCAGCAGGCGCAGACCATTCGCGACGTGCTGATCGACGATCCGTCGGTCCGTATCATCCGGCCGACCGGCAACAATGGCGCGCAAAACATGATGATCCGCGGTTTCACCGTCGAGAGCATGGACATCGCCTATGGCGGCCTCTACGGCCTGCTGCCCACCTACGCGGTCGGTGTCGAGCTGGCCGAACGGATCGAGGTGCTGAAGGGACCGAGCGCCATGCTGAACGGCATGCCGCCCAGCGGCGCGATCGGCGGCACGATCAACGTGGTGCCGAAGCGTGCGCACGACGAGCCGATGAACCGCGTGACGGCGGCATACAGCTCTGCTGCGCAGTTCGGCGGCGCCGTCGATGTCGGCCGCCGCTTCGGACCCGACAAGGAACTGGGTGTGCGCGTCAACGGCGCCTATCGCGCCGGTCAGACGCCGGTGATGTGGAACGCCGAGGAGCTGGGGTTAGGGACCATCGGCGTCGACTATCGCGGCAACGGTTTTCGGGTCTCCTTCGATGGCGGCTACCAGTCCCAGTATATCAGTGGCGGCGTCGGGTATGTGAGCGTCGCGACCGGTGCGCCGGTGCCGGGCGTGCCCGACCTCAACAACAACTTCATCCTGCCCTGGACCAAGACCTACGCGCAGGACGTGTTCGGTGCGCTGCGGGCCGAGGTCGATGTCTGGCCGGGCGTCACGCTCTACGGCGCCATCGGCGCGCACGACAATCGCTGGAACTCGCTGTGGTCGGGCGACCCCATCGTCTCCAGCTGGACCGGTGCCAGCACGCAGACGCCCTATTCGAACACCTCCTACGAAACCAAGTGGACGAGCGAGATCGGTTTGCGCGGCGAGGCACAGACCGGACTGATCGGTCACAGCTTCGCCATCAGCGCGTCGCGCTACCAGCAGGTATTCGGGTTCGGGCGCGGCATCGGCACAGCCTATGCCTCGAACATCTACACGCCGAACGTCATCGCGCCGCCCAACATCACGACCCAGTCGCCCCGGAAATCGAGCACGCTTCAGCTCAACGGCTTTGCCATCGCCGACACGCTCTCCTTCGCCGAAAAGCGCGTCCAGCTCACGGTCGGCGCGCGCTACCAGCAGCTCATGGGCGAAAATTTCAACCTAGCAACAGGCGCTCGCACATCGGGCTACCTGCAGGACGCGATCAGCCCTTCGGTGGCGCTGGTCGTGCGTCCGTGGAAGGAAGTCTCGTTCTACGGCAACTTCATCCAGGGCCTGCAGCCGGGCACTGTCGTGGGGTCGACCTTCGCCAATGCCGGCGAGGTCTTTCCGCCGTTCCAGTCGACGCAGTTCGAGTTCGGCACAAAGATCGACTGGGGCAAGTTCACCACGACGCTCAGCGCCTTCCAGATCAGCCAGCCCAGCGCCATCGCCAATGCCGCGACCAACACGCTCACGCAGGACGGCCTGCAGCGAAATCGCGGCATCGAGCTCAACGTGTTCGGCACGCCGGCCGAGGGCGTGCGGCTGCTGGGCGGCGCGATGTTCCAGGAGGCGATCCTGGTCAGCACGCAGGGCGGCGTTAACGACGGATGGCAGGCCGCCGGCGCACCCAACGTGCAGGTCAACCTGGCAGGCGAGTGGGACACGCCGTTCGTGCGCGGCCTGACGCTCGACGGCAGGGTGATCTACACGGGTCCTCAGTATGTCGGCCTGACCACTCCGCGGCAGAGCATTCCGGACTGGGTGCGCTTCGACGTCGGCGCCCGCTACGTGATCGCCGACGCGAAGAGCCCCACGGGCAAGCCGGTGGCCATCCGCTTCAACGTCGAGAACCTGCTCGACACCAATTACTGGTCGATGGTGTCGTTCAACACGCGCCTCAACGTCGGCACGCCGCGCACCTTCCGCCTGGCCCTGACGGCGGACTTCTAGGCGGCGTCGATCGCTGCGATGGGGACCGGCTTTCGAGCTTCCCTGGACTGGCTTCACACCTGGGCCGGGGTGGTGCTGGGTGGCCTGCTGTTCGCCATCTTCTGGATGGGTACCCTGTCGGTGTTCGACCGCGAGATTGACCGCTGGATGGCGCCGATGACGCGGCTCGCTCCGGCAGGCGGGCCCGTCGCAGTCGATGCGCTGCGGTCGTCCTACGAGGCGGCGGCCGCCGCCGGCGCCAGCTCGTGGTTCGCGCAGCTGCCCACCGAGCGAGCGCCGGTGCTTCAGGTCACGTGGCGCGAGGGGACCCGCCAGCTCCTGCGCGTGTTCGATCCCGCCAGCGGCGCTGCGCTCCCCGATCCCGGGACGTGGGCAGGCACGGGTTTCGTCTATCCCTTCCATTACATGCTGCATGTCCGGCTGGGTTATTGGATCGTCGGGGTGGCGGGCATGGCCATGCTGCTGCTCTGCGTGTCGGGTGTTGTGATCCATCGCAAGATCTTCGCCGACTTCTTCACCTTCCGGGCGGACCGGCAGCCGCGTCGGCTGGTGCTCGACCTGCACAACGTGACCGGCGTGCTGGGCTTGCCGTTTCATTTCACGATCACCCTGTCGGGTCTGATCATCTTCTATGGGGTGTACTTCCCCGGCACCGCCCAGTTCGTCTTTGGTAACGAGGCTCGAGCCTTCCCGCGCGAGGCCTACGGCATCTACGAACGGCAAAAGGTCGGCCGGCCTGGCGAACTCGCCTCGCTCGCCGCCATGACGGCGGAGGCGGGCCGTCTGTGGGACGGCGAAGCCCCGCGATACCTGTTCGTCCGCCATCCCGGGGACGCCGCTGCGGTGGTGCAGGTGGCGCGCCGCGGCGAGGATCGCGTCGCCGGCAGCCCCGACATCGCCTATTTCGACGCGAGCACCGGCGCGCTGCTGCATCAGCGCGTCGCCCCGCAGCCGGTCCTCTCGGCGCAGCGCTTCATCGCCGCGCTGCACCTGATCCAGTTCCGCCACTGGACCCTGCGCTGGGTCTACTTCGTGCTGGGCCTCGCTGGCTGCGCCGTGATCGCGACCGGCTACCTGTTCTGGCTGGAGTCGCGGAAGAAGAAGGACGACCGGCTCGGGCCGCGCGGCGTGCGCCTCGTGGAGGCTCTGACCGTCGGGTCAGTCAGCGGCATCGTCGTCGCAACGCTGACGTTCTTCGTCGCCAATCGCCTGCTGCCCCTCGGCGCGGTGTTCCTCGGCGAGGACCGCGCCCAGCTGGAGATGTGGGTCTTCTACGGCGTTTGGCTCGCGACCTTCGCGCATGCGCGGCTGTGGCCGGGCAGGGCATGGGCGGGGCAATGCCTGGCGATCACTGTCCTGGCCTTGGCGGCAGTCGTGCTCAACTGGATCACCACCGGCGATCATCCGATACGCAGCCTCTCGCACGGCCACCTGTGGGCCGTCGCCGGGATGGACTGCCTGCTGCTGGCGATGGGTGGCCTTGCGGCATTGGTGGCTCACCGACATCCCGGCAGACCGCCCCGCTGCTGACTGCGGTTGCGGCGGTGATCGCGCAGCGATTTTGGACCCTTGATGGAGGGTGTCGGATCGTGCCCAATTCCACTGCTCTCGAGACTCTTGGATGAATGAAAGGTCCGGCCATGCGAAAGAACAAGATCAAGGAGATTTGGGCCGCGGGGAAATGCGCGACACTGGGCTGGCTCTCGGTGCCGAACACCTTCACCGCCGAAGTCATGGCCCGGCAGGGCTTCGATGCGTTGTGCGTCGACCTGCAACACGGGCTTTCGGAGATGAAGGACGTGGCGCCTATGCTGCAGGCGATCTCGCAGACGGACACGGTGCCGGTGGTGCGCGTGGCCTGGAACGAGCCGGCCGCCATCATGAAGGCGCTCGATCTCGGCGCCTACGGCATTATCGTGCCGCTGGTGAACAATGCCGAGGAAGCCGCGAATGCTGTCGCGGCCTGCCGGTATCCGCCGGTGGGCATGCGTTCCTCCGGGCCGGTGCGCGCCGTTCACTATGGCGGCGCCGACTATGTTGCGAAGGCCAATGACGAGATCGTCGTGATGGCGATGATCGAGACCAAGGAAGGTCTCGAGAATCTCGAGGCGATCTGTGCGACGCCAGGCCTCGACGCCGTCTATATCGGCCCGGCGGACCTTTCTTTCGCGCTGGGCCTGCCGCCGCGTGGCGATAACCCAGATCCACTGCACCTCGCGACCTGCGACAAGATCCGGACTGCGGCGCACAAGGCCGGTATCAAGTGCGTCATGCACTGCGCGGCCGCACCCTTTGCGGCCGGCGCGGTGAAGCGTGGCTTCGACATGGTGATGCTGACGGCCGATCTCTCTTGCATGATCGCGGGAGCCCGCCAGCAGCTCGAGGAACTGAAGGCCAAGTCGGCCTGACTCAACGATGGCCCGACGGCGATGACCAAAGCGTAGCCAATATCGTGCCGAACCGTTTGTCGCTTCGCGAACGCCCCAGGGGAGAGCAACGTTCGCGGAGCGACGGCGACACTAAAATTGTCGGGACTTGCCGGACGACCGGTGGAAGCGCTCGCCGGCCGTACGGGGGTTGTCCTAACTCGCCCTCAATCGAGTTCCCTGAGTGCCTGGCGAATCTGCTTTTCCGCTTCCGGCCAGCGCCGAATCGCCTGGTCTGGTTTCAGCACTTCGGTCTCCAGGCCCGATTTCGTGTAGACGAACTCCCCATCGTCATTGACTTCCAGCGAGCCTTCGATGCCGGCAATCGCAACCTCTCTGGTCATCCAGCTTCTCCGTTGTGACATCCGGAACAACGCGCGCCTGAGGCTTCTGTTGCATTTCAAGCGGGCCGGGACCGCTCATGGCCGGGGCCGATGAAAACTCGCATCTGTAATGCGGCAATCTTGAACAAGATTTCGTGAGCAATTTGCACGCATGAAGCGTTCCACTCACAATTCTGCGGTTTGCATATCATCACACTGAATCCAGTGCTTGGATGCTCATCGATGTTGCGATAGTGGTGACGGCATGACGGATTTGGCGGACGCGACACGTCACTCACTTTGCCAGCGTATCCATCGTTTCGTGCTTGTGTTGGAACGCTTCAGGCGCAATCCGAATCGTCGAGAGGCCTACCATATCCTCTCGGCCATAGAATCGCTTCGCGAAGGGCAATATGAGGCAGGATTGGAGGCTGTCCGCGCCGCCGAGCATGTGGCCCCGATTCCCGATGGCCTGGCATTGCTGCGGGGCCTCCACGACGACATGACCGCCGCCGATTTGCGCCAGGCGTTGCGGGCAGTGGTGCGCCCTGCCAGCGGGACTCCGCCGGATGGTCCCGCGGCCGAGGCTTGAGAGCAGGCGCTTTCATCGGGCCCCGAGCACTAATCATCGCAGCCTTTGCGTCCGCGGACGTTGAATTTCATCTTAATTAGAAGTTGCTGCAGGCCCGCTCAGTAGTGGCCTTTCTCCTTCGTCTCGATCCAAGGGCGGGGGACGGGAATTTGACACAACTAGAACGCAACCGCCTCGCAGAAGTCCCGTTTGCTGAACAAGCGCGGGGTGAAGGAGAAGAGGATGCGGCTCGAAGTTTCGCAAACGGGACTGGGAACCGAACTCACAATGTTGCGCGCCTTGGCGGAGGGGCGCCGCCGTCAGTCCCTCGTCGACTGGGTGTTGCGCGAACGTCGCGACAAATTGGTTGTTCCCGATATGCCCATCGGACGAGAGGTTTCCAACGTTCCCCATTCTGCACTGTCACATCCGAAGCCTTAGCGAGGCCGTTGCCGATGTCCCGTGTCGCTTGGGCTGAGCTTGCCAATTCTCCTGGCGCGGCGTTCCTGGTTGCAGGCGAAGTCGCGCCTTGTTTCGCGGGAGGGCCGCGTGACGACGATCCGTTCGACAGCGCCCGCCTGAGATTCGCAGCCAACTTGATTGTGCGCACCTGCAGCCATCTCAAGCTCAAGGGGCCCTTCGCGGTGCAGCCCTTGCGCGACGGCAATACCCTGGTAATCCAATGCGTGGTCACAGAGGCCGCGGATTTCTCACGACTCGGCGAAGCGACAGGCGGTCGTGAGGTCGACGCATCGCTCTGGCGCGGTCGCCGCCATTTCAAACTCGATGAGGCCTGCCACGAGTCGCTGCTTGCCATTGCCGGCCTACCCGATGGCCGTGGTGCGGGCCGCCGTGCCCGTGTGGCCGCTCGAGAAGCCGAGGAACAGTCGCGCTATCGTTGGGGTCAGGACTGAGGGGCCTGGTGTGAACGGGGCGGGATTCCGGCTCGAGGCCGACGCCACGCTCCACCTCTGCGTCGACATGCAACGTCTCTTTGCGGAGGCGACCGCGTGGCACGTGCCATGGCTGCCGCGGGTGCTCCCGGCCGTCGTGGAGATCGCGAGTCGGCATGCGCAGCACACCGTCTTCACCCGGTTTGCGCCGCCCGCCACGCCCGACGCCGCCGACGGCGCTTGGCGTGCCTATTACGAGCGCTGGCCACAGATGACGCGCGCGGCACTCGACCCGCAATTGCTCGACCTGGTCGCACCACTGGGCCGCTTCGTGCCGCCTGCACGCGCTGTCGACAAGCCGGGGAACTCGGCCTTCAGCCGTCCGGGCTTCGCCGCTGCGCTCAAGCGCCGTCGCATCGACACTCTGGTCGTGACCGGGGGCGAGACCGATGTCTGCGTGCTGGCGACGGTCATGCAAGCAATCGACCTCGGCTTCCGCATCGTGCTGCCGACCGACGCACTGTGCAGCACCAGCGATGGCGCGCACGATGCGCTCGTCGACCTGTTCCGCACACGCTTCGCCGCCCAGGTGGACGCAACGACCACGGAGGAACTCCTGCGCCGCTGGTAGGCGCCATGCGTGACCGTGCGCGGGGTACCGACCATCGATACGCCGGACGCGGGCGCAACGCTTGCGATGGGGTGACGCCTGAGATCGGCTCTCCCGTCGATATTATGCGGAGAAGCAGGGCAACCGTTTTCGTGGCAGGGCCGTTTGCAGCGCTCCTCACGTACAACTGAACGGAACCTACCATGGCCAAGAAGCCCGTACTGCCGACGATGGCTCCTCCCTCTCCGCGAACGGCGGGGCAGGAAACGCCTCTCGACAAGGGAAATCCGGCCCGGCAGGAAACGGTCAAAACGGGTGATCTCCGGCCCGACACGATGCCGCCCGGCGACGTGCTCACGACCAACCAGGGTGTCGGCGTCAGTGACGACCAGAATTCCCTGAAGGCCGGAGTGCGCGGGCCGACGCTGCTCGAAGACATACTGATGCGCGAGAAGATTACGCATTTCGACCACGAGCGCATCCCTGAGCGCGTGGTGCATGCCCGAGGGGCGGCGGCGCACGGCCTGTTTCAGGTCTATGAAGACCTCTCGGAACTGTCTTGCGCGCAGGTCTTTAGGGATCCCACGGTCCAGACGCCGGTCTTCGTGCGCTTTTCGACGGTCGCGGGCTCGCGCGGTTCGGCCGACACGCCGCGCGATGTACGCGGCTTCGCGGTCAAGTTCTACACACAGGAAGGCGTATGGGACCTGGTCGGCAACAATATGCCGGTGTTCTTCATCCAGGACGCCAACAAGTTCCCCGACCTGATCCATGCGGTGAAGCCCGAGCCCCATAACGAGATTCCCCAGGCGCAATCGGCACACGATACTTTCTGGGATTTCGTTTCGTTGACACCGGAGAGCGCCCACATGCTGATGTGGGCGATGAGCGACCGTGCGCTGCCGCGCAGCTACGCGACCATGGAAGGGTTCGGTGTGCACACCTTCCGCCTCGTCGATGCGGAGGGTGGGTGGCGTTTCGTCAAGTTCCATTGGAAGCCGCTCAAGGGCGTGTGCTCGCTTGTATGGGACGAAGCGAACCTCCTGATGGGCCGTGATCCGGACTTCAACCGGCGCGATCTCTGGGAGGCGATCGAACGCGGCGACTTTCCGGAATGGGAACTCGGCCTGCAGATCGTGGAGCCGGCAGACGAGCACAAGTTCGACTTCGACCTGCTCGATGCGACGAAGATCATCCCGGAGGAACTCGTCCCCGTCCGGAAGGTCGGCAAGCTCACGCTAAATCGCAATCCCGACAATTTCTTTGCCGAGACGGAGCAGGTGGCCTTCCACACCGGTCATGTCGTGCCGGGCATCGATTTCACCAACGACCCGCTGCTGCAGGGCCGGCTCTTCTCCTATATCGACACTCAGCTGCGACGGGTGGGTCCGAACTTCCACGAACTGCCGATCAACCGCTCTCTGCGCCCAGTGGACAACAACCAGCGTGACGGGTTCGGCCGCATCACGATCAATCCCGGCAAGGTCTCATACTTCCCCAACAGCCTGGGCGGTGGATGTCCCATGCATGCGCCCACGGCCGCGGCGGCGTTCCGCTCGGTCACGGTCCAGGAGGCTGGCGCCAAGCTGCGCCAGCGCAGCGACAGCTTCAGGGATCATTTCAGCCAGGCGACGATGTTCTGGAACAGCATGAGCGACTGGGAGAAGGACCATATCGCCGCCGCTTTCTCCTTTGAGCTCAATATGGTTGTGGACCGGGGTGTACGGAACCGCGTGATGAACGAGCTCCTGTGCAACATCTCGTCGGAGCTGGCGGACCTGGTCTCGGTCCAGACAGGTATCGAAGTGGCCCCAGCCGGTACGCCAGATGCGCCGACGCCGTCTGCGCCGACGCCATCGGGACCGCTCAACCCCAATGCGGCCGAGTTGAGCTCGCCGGCGCTCTCCATGGATAAGGCGCCGCCGCTCCTGCGCGGGCGCAAAATCGCGATCCTGGTGGGCGACGGCGTCGATTCCACGATCGTCAAGACGATGGTCGGCGACCTCACGAAGGCCGGGCATGTGCCCGAGCTGATCGGCCCGACGGCCGGCGCCGTGATCGACTCCACCACCAAGCCGCTGCCTGTCAACCGTGCCGCACCGAACGCACCCTCGGTGATCTACGACGCGGTCCTCGTTCCGCCGGGCGTCTCGGAAGAGCTCATGGCGATGCCGATGGGTCAGCGCTTCATCGACGAGGCTTTCCGGCATGGCAAGCCGATCGTGGCGGCAGAAGACGCGCGAGCTCTGTTCGAACTCATCGGCATCACCGATGCGGAAGGATTGGCCATCGGCGGCACGAGGCTCACGACACAGCTGCTCGACAACCTCGCTCAGCATCGCTTCCCGCGACGCCTTTCGAACCTTGCGCCCAACTGATCTCAACGGGATCGGGGCCAATCTCGTTTCGCACACCACACAACCCAAGGAGACATCATGGCGTCCAAAGAGAGCGCGGTCGCTCTGCTCAAGGCAGACCATCGCAAGGTCGAAGAGCTGTTCGAGTCGTTTGAGAAGGCTCGATCCGAGGACCGCAAGGTCGTGCTGGTGAACGAGATCTGCACCGAATTGATGGTTCATGCGACAATTGAGGAGGAAATTTTCTATCCGGCCTGCAAGGGCAAGATCAAGGACGGAGAGCTTCTCGACGAGGCCTATGTCGAACACGACGGGGCCAAGGTGCTGATCGCCGAATTGCTGCAGGGCTCGCCTTCGGACGCGTTCTACGACGCCAAGGTCAAGGTCCTCTCCGAGATGATCAAGCATCATGTCAAGGAGGAGGAGATGCGGTCCGAGGGCCTGTTCGCGGAGGCGCGCGATGCCGGCATGGATCTGGACGAGCTCGGCGAGCGCCTGAAGGCCCGCAAGTCGCAGCTCCTTGCCAAGTTCAAGGAGGGAGGGGCGCTCCCGCCGCCGCAGACGCGCTCCTTCACGGGCCACAAGCTCGCCCGGAGCCAGCCGGAGCAAATGCAGTAGCAAATGAGAGGGAACGGCCGGGTACCGAGCTGCCTACGGGCCGCATGCCGGGCCGTTTCCATCTTGCCCTGGTGGCGCAACCGCACCCGCCTGCGTGCTTTCCTCCCGAGACCAATCCTCAGGAGGACGGCATGAGCCGGAAAGAGACCCAGAATCAGCTACCCCAGCAGCAGACGATGCCCGGCACCACCCGCGAGATGCGGCCGCACCCGGATCATGGCGAGGAGAGTTACCGCGGTTCGGGAAGGCTGGAAGGCCATTGTGCCCTCATTACGGGCGGTGACTCTGGTATTGGGCGGGCGGTCGCCATCGCCTTTGCCCGCGAGGGGGCCGACATCCTCGTCTCCTATTTGTGCGAAGACGAGGATGCGCGCGAGACAGCGCGCTGGATCGAGAAGGCGGGGCGAAAGGCGGTGCTGGTCCCGGGCGACATCCAGGATTCGGGCCATTGCCGCAGCCTAGTCGACCGCGCCATAGAGGAGCTCGGCGGCCTGGATATCCTTGTCAACAACGCCGCACACCAGGCGACACTCACGTCGCTCGACGAGATCACTGACGAGGAATGGGAGATGACGTTCCGCACGAACATCCATGCGATGTTCTGGCTGACACGCGCCGCCGTTCCCCACCTCAAGAAGCGGGGTGGTTCGATCATCAATACAGCCTCGATCAACGCCGACGTGCCCAATCCAAATCTGCTCCCGTACGCTACCACAAAGGGCGCCATCCACAACTTCACCGGCGGGCTGGCGCAGATCCTCGCCAAGGATGGAATCCGGGTGAATACGGTCGCACCGGGCCCGGTCTGGACGCCCCTCATTCCCTCCACCATGCCGGAAGAGACGGTCGCGACGTTCGGCAGCAACGTTCCGATGAAGCGTGCCGCCCAACCGGCGGAACTGGCAACCGCTTATGTAATGCTGGCCGATCCACGCTCGAGCTACACGTCGGGTGCCACCATCGCGGTAACGGGCGGCAAGCCCTTCCTGTGAGCCTCTCGGCAAAGTGGCTCAGGTACGCAATTGCTTGACGGCAGGTCGCACTTGTCCGCGATGACGAAGCCTCCAGGACTTCCCGCATCCGCGGCGCCCGCCATCGACCGATCGCCGCCTACGCCGGAACGCGGTTACAAACGGCTGACCTCCGGGGCGGGCGGGATGCCATCCCCGGCAGCCAGCTGACCGTCATAGCAACTGATTTATTCTGGCCGCAGGACTCGAGAAGGCAGACGCGTCCCACGCCCGGTACCAGCATCGCAACTGGCTGCTCAGGTGGCACGCGTCGCCGGAACGACTTACGCCGCCGGCTAGCGATCAGCGCTTTCCTGCTTTCACCTCGCTAAGCGACTCATCGCCCGGCTTCACGGGTGTGGCCTCGATGAACGAGACGGGATCCGATCCGGGGAAGCTGTCCTTGAGGGCGGCATCCAACTTCCGGTCCACGACCTCGGTCAGGGAGCCCGGCTTTCTGCCTGCGGCGTCCGACCTGGCTGTCTCTTCGCGGCCAATGCGCTGCTCCAGTGCCAGCAGCTCTTGCTCCATCATCTTCCGGTCCGATGCTTCGCGTTCGGATGCAGCGGCCTTGGGCGCATTGGCCAGCTTCGCCTTCAGGTCGTCGCGTTCCTGCATGAGCTGTTCAGTCTTCGTCATAAATGTTCCCCAAGGGTGAGCCTCGTGTGAATCACCGGAGTAACGCGGCCTTCCGCGATGAAGTTGCAATTCAACGGCAAGGGGAACCATTGGGCGCCGGTCCGTTTATACCGCGGCTGACTCATCAGCTCCTATTCAGAGGAACACGAATAAATGAAGAAGACGTTTGCCCTTGCAGCAGTCGCGGCCTTAGTGGCCGGCGCACCTGCATTTGCCGCCACCGACGCCGAGTGCCAAGACATGTGGAAGAGGGCCGACGCTAACGGCGACGGCAACGTCACCGGCGGCGAATCCATGCGCTACCTGTCGTTCATGCGTGTCGCGGGCATGACCGTGGCGACCGAAGGCACGATCACGCAGGCCGAGTTCATGAATGCCTGCAAGGCCGACGCCTACAAGGTGAGGCAGGCCGATGCCGGCGCGCCGTTGAAAGGCTCCAACTCCTTCACCGAAGCGCAGGCCAAGGATCGCGTCATCGCTCAGGGCATGGACAACGTGACCGGTCTGACCAAGGACGGTGATGGCATCTGGCGGGGCACAGCCCAGCACGCCGGCAAGCAGGTGCGGGTCGCCGTCGACTACAAGGGCAATGTCGTAACGGTCAACCAATAGCTTCCACGAAACAAAGGAGCACCAGGATGAAGACCGTAAGCCGAGCCTATGACAGTTACGCCCAGGCCCGCGCGGCCGTCGACGCAGTCGAGCGGGCGGGCGTGCCAAGCAGTGATGTAAGCATTGTCGCCAACAAGTATGTCAGCGCCGAATACGCCGACGTTGACGACGTCAACAAGGCGGCCGCCGGCGCCGGCATCGGGGGCGCCGTCGGCGCGGGAGCCGGCTTGCTGGCGGGCCTCGGACTGCTCGCCATTCCGGGCCTCGGCCCCGTCGTTGCCGCGGGCTGGCTCGCCTCGACGGCTGCTGTAGCGGCTGGAGGCGCCGCCGCCGGTGGCATCGTCGGGGCGATGGTCGAGGCCGGCACCGATAAGGAGCATGCCGAAATCTACTCCGAAGCGGTGCGTCGAGGCGGTACGCTTGTCACGGCGCGCGTGCCCGACGGCGATGCGGCTCGCATCGAGGCGATCCTCGCTGCATCGCGCCCGATCGACCCCGTTGCCCGTGGCGCGGAGTATCGCGCGAGTGGGTGGAAGAGTTTCGACCCCAAGGCGCCGCCGTACCGGCCGAGCCAAGCCGAAATCGACCGCATGCGCGCGAACTGGCCAGGCTGACCCCCGGGCATAGTTTGAGCAAGGGGCCCGCATGCCGGGCCCCTATTGCGTGTCTCATCCGATCCTCACCATGACACGTTTGTCACGACGTGAGGCAATCGACTTCAAGCCAGTGGCCGGACAGTCATCCCTCTCACGTCAACCAGCGCCCCCGCAATGGCGGCTGCCGCGGCCATTGCGGGAGACATGAGATGGGTCTGACCTTCTTGTCCCTGCCGGCCCTCGAAGTTGCGATTGGATGTGCTGGCGGCCCGCTGTCCCGGCTTCAGCCGGTCGTCGTTCATGGCAAGACACATCGAGCATCCGGGGTCACGCCACTCGAAGCCTGCTGTTCTGAAGACTTCGTCGAGCCCCTCCCGTTCGGCCTGTCGCTTCACCAGACCGGAACCCGGAACAACCAATGCCCTGACATGAGACGCCACCCTGCGGCCGCAGGCCACTGCCGCGGCGGCACGCAGGTCCTCCAGTCGCCCGTTGGTACAGGAGCCTATGAACACGACATCGATCTTGAGGCCGATGAGACTCTGGCCCGCGACCAGCCCCATATAGTCGAGCATGCGCTGCTTCTGGTTGCGGAGGCGCGGGTCGGGCTCGTTTTGAGGGTCGGGAACGCACCGCGTGATAGGCACGACCGCTTCGGGGTTGGTTCCCCAGGTCACCATGGGGGTGATTCGCGAGGCGTCGAACGTCACGACCCTGTCCCACGATGCACCGGGATCGGACGGAAGGGTCCGCCACGTGTCGACGGCGCGTTCCAGCACGTCGTCCGGCGGGGCCCTCTCACGGCCACGCACATAGGCGAAAGTCTTGTCGTCGGGGGCAATCAGCCCTATGCGCGCGCCGGCCTCGATGGCCATGTTGCACAGGGTCATCCGCCCTTCCATGCCGAGCGACATGACGGCATCGCCGCAGAACTCGATCGCGTGGCCATTGGCGCCCGCGGCGCCTATCCTCTCGATGAGCGCGAGCGCCAGGTCCTTGGCCGACGTGCCGAAGGGCAGGGCACCGGTCGCCTCGACCTTCATATTGCGAGCCTTTTCCTGCACCAATGTCTGTGTCGCCAGAACCTGCTCGACTTCGGAAGCACCGACGCCGAAGGCGAGAGCGCCCAGCGCACCGTGCGTCGAGGCATGTGAATCGCCGCTGACGATGGTCTGACCGGGCAACGAGAAGCCGAGTTCGGGGCCGATCACGTGGACAATACCCTGTCGTTCGTCGAGCAGCGGAATGTAGGGCACGCCGAACGAGACGACATTGTCCTCAAGGGTTGCGATCTGGGCGCGCGATTTCGGATCCGCGACGCCTTGTCGGCGATTCTCAGTAGGAACGTTGTGATCGGCAACGGCAAGTGTCGAGGCGGGCCGCCGCACCGAACGCCCGGCGCGCCTCAATCCGTCGAAGGCTTGCGGGCTGTGCACCTCGTCGAGCAGGTGGCGGTCGACATAGAGCACGCATGTCCGCCCGCCCAGCCGATCGACGACATGCGCGTCCCAGATCTTGTCGTAGAGGGTGCGTGGCTGCGGTGCCGTCATGACCTGTCCTGTGGCGGAGGACGTTGGAGTATGCGCTTTCTCCTTGCAAACGAAGAGTCCGGTTCGTCAGGACACGAATCGTGGGCGATGTTCCGGACTCCTCTTCTCTCTCGCAAGCAACCACCCTCGATCCCCTGGCCATCGAGATCGGGACCTACGCGCACGACCCACTGGGCTTCGTGCTGTTCGCTTTCCCGTGGGGCGAGGCGGGGACCGTGCTGGCGGCGGATACGGCCCCCGAGCCGTGGCAGCGCGTCGTGCTTGGGGATATCGGGCGTTCCCTTACGAGCGCCTCCGACGCGATCCGCATCGCCGTCGCTTCGGGGCATGGCGTCGGCAAGTCCGCGCTGGTGGCGTGGATCATCGTCTGGGCGCTCGCCACCTTCCGCGATACGCGCGGCGTCGTGACGGCGAACACGGCGACGCAGCTCAAGACCAAGACCTGGCCCGAGCTCACCAAGTGGCTGCAGCTGGCCGTCTGCGCCGAGTGGTTCGAGATTACGGCCACGTCTATCGCCAGCGTCGAACCCGCACACGAGCGGACTTGGCGCATCGACGCCGTGCCCTGGAGCCTGCGCAGCACCGAGGCCTTCGCCGGCCTTCACAACCAGGGTCGTCGGCTGTTCGTGGCCTTTGACGAGGCTTCGGCCATTCCGGACCCGGTCTGGGAGACGATTGAGGGTGCTCTGACCGATCGCAACACCGAGATCCTGTGGCTGGCTACCGGCAACCCGACGCGCAACACGGGTCGTTTCCGCGAATGTTTCGGCCGCTTCCGACATCGCTGGCAGCACCACCAGGTCGACGGCCGCATGGTCTCGCTGACCGATAAGGACGAGATCGCCCGCTGGGCTGCCGACTATGGCGACGACAGCGACTTCTTCCGCGTGCGCGTGAAGGGTGAGTTTCCGAGAGGGGGCGCCATGCAGTTCATCGACGGCGAGGTTGTGGAGGAGGCGGCACGCCGCCCGGCCGAGAGCCACCTGCGCCAGCCGCTGGTGATGGGCGTCGATTGCGCGCGCGGCGGCGACGATCAGAGCACGATCTGGTTTCGCCGTGGTCTCGACGCGCGCACCGTCCCGGCGATCAAGCTCCGGGTCGGCGACCTCATGGTACTGTCGGGCAAGGTGGCGGAGCAGGCGATCCAGCATCGGGTGGCGGCTGTCTTCATCGACGAGGGCGGAATCGGCGCCGGCGTGGTGGATCGCGTACGCCATATGCTGCAGGGGCGGCTCGTGGTCGGCGTCAACTTCGGCGGCCGCGCTGACCGCTACACCTGGGGCGACGGCATGCCGCTTACCGCCAACAAGGCTGCCGAAATGTGGGCTTCGATGCGCGCCTGGCTGAAGGCTGGCGCCATCCCCGACGATCCCGAATTGAAGGGTGAACTCACGTCCCGCGAATACGGCTTCAACCTGCACAATGCGATCCAGCTCGAGAAGAAGGAGGACATGAAGAAGCGTGGTCTCGCCTCCCCCGACAATGCCGACGGCCTGGCGCTGACCTTCGCCTATCCGGTGGCAGATCTGCCGGAGGAGATACGGTTCGAGGGAACCGGCGAAACGAGAGCGCCCGGAGTCGTCGCGATCGAATCCGACTATGATCCCCACGGGGGGATTTGAGCGCTGGACTCAGCGTCACTGCGTTGTCATCGTCCATGCAATCGCCCGCAGAGGTGATTGGGAGGCATCCTGGGCGACCGTTTGATTGGCCGGCTCGATGTCTGGAGGCCCGCTGTTCCCCAATTTCGAAGGGGATGGCGGGCCTTTTCATCTGGATGAGCTGTAGGTGACGGCGGGCGCGATCATCATCGCCCAGGCCTGCGCGCCCTTGATGACGCGCGCCCACGGCGCACAGATGATGCAGGCGGCAATGTCATTCGCCAGTGCGCGGGCGAGGACGGCGGCAAGATCGCAAGCGCTGCGAACAAGCCGCGTGTCGAGTTTTTTCAACTTCCCGCTTGCATCCTCGAAATCCGGTTCATCAGTAACTCAAGGGCTCGCTCACAGGAGAGACGCCCTTGGGAATTTTTGGTGGCGGCCAGGCCGCTTATCCTCCTATGTCGCCGCCGGCCCCGCCGCCGGCGCCCGATCCCTTCCCCTCGATGGCCGATCCGTCGGTGCGCGAGGCGCGGGAGGCGCAGAAGAAGCGCGCAGCCGCGATGGCGGGCTACGCCTCCACGATCGCCACGGGCGGCCTCGGGCTGACCGACGCCGCGTCCACCACAGCCTTGCGCGGCAAGACGATGCTGGGGGCCTGAGCGATGGCGCACGATCCCGCTCTCCGCCGTCACATCGATGCCCGCCTCAATGTCCTCAAGCGCCAGCGCCAATCCTGGGAGCCGGGCTGGCGTGAGCTGTCGCGCTTCGTGAACCCGCGCCGCGGTCAGTTCTTCTCGTCGCCCAACCAGGGCGGTCGCGGCGCGCAGGCCAATGCCGCCATCCTCGACCCCACAGCCCTGTTCGCCTTGCGCACTCTGGTGGCCGGTCTGATGTCGGGCGTCACCTCGCCCGCGCGGCCGTGGTTCCGTCTTACGATTCCCGATCGCCGCGTGGCGTCGCTCGCATCGGTGAAGGTCTGGCTCGACGAGTGCGCCGAGCGCATGCGCATGGTGTTCAACGCCGGTAACCTCTACTCGGCATTGCCCTCGATCTACGAGGAGCTGGGCCAGTTCGGTACCGGCTGCGCAATTGTCGAGTTCGACCGCGAGGACGTAATCCGTCTCTACGCGCTGTCGACCGGTGAGTATTGGCTGGGCCTCGACTGGCGCGGCCGGGTCGACACGCTGGCGCGCCGCTTCATGTATTCGTATCGCCAGATCCAGGAGCGGTGGCCGGACCACGGCATTGCCGAGATCTCCGAGCGTGCTCGCGGTGCCGATGCCGACATCGAGATCGCGATCCTGCACATGATCGAGCCCAATACCGGTTTCGAGAAGGGCCGCCTCGACTCGGCGGGCAAGAAGTTCCGCTCGGTCTACTGGCGCGAGGGCGGCGGCCAGGCCGACGGTGAATTCATCCATCGTGGCGGTTATTCGGAGTTCCCGGCGCTGACTCCGCGCTGGGCGCCGATCGGCAACGACGCCTACTCCAGGGGCCCCGGCCACGACGCGCTGCCTGACGTGAAGTCGCTGCAAATCCTGAAGAAGCGCGAGCATAACGCCGTCGATAAGCACGTGAACCCGCCTATGGGCGCGCATGTCAGCCTGCGCGGCTCGGCCTCGTCGGTGCTGCCCGGCGCCATCAACTATTTCACTACCCAGGAGAGGGGAGCGGGGATGTGGCCGCTCTATCAGACGGCTCCCGGCGCCATCGCCGAAGTCGAGCGTCTCGTGTCGCGCACCCAGGCAACGATCAAGTCGGCCTTCTTCGCGGATCTCTTCCTGATGATCTCCGACATGGAGGGTGTGCAGCCGCGCAACCAGCTCGAGATCAGCGCGCGGCGCGAGGAGAAGATGCAGATGCTCGGGCCCGTGCTGGAGAACCTGCACGACGATCTTCTGCAGCCGCTCGTCCAGCGCACGTTCACCATCATGGCCGAGAACGGCCTATTCACTGAACCGCCGCCGGAACTGCACGGCTATCCGCTCGACGTCGAGCTGATCTCGATCCTGGCGCAGGCACAGAAGGCGGCCGATCTCGGCACGGTTGAGCGGCTTTGGGCCTTTGCCGGCAGTATCGCCGCTTCGCGGCCCGAAGTCCTCGACAAGCTGAGCGTCGACGAGAGCATCGACGTCTACGCCGACAAGCTCGGCGCGCCAGCCGCCATCACCGTGGCCGACGACGTCTTGGCAGAACTTCGCGCCGCGCGGGCGCTGCAGGCCCAGGCCGCGCGGGCATTGCAGGTGGCCGGCACCGTTGCCCAGGGCGCCAAGACCCTGAGCGAAACCGAGGTCGGCGCCGGCCGCAACGCCCTTCAAACCGTACTGGGAGTCTAGCGATGCACGATCCAAACGATGCGCGGCAGGTCCGCGAGGCCGGGCGGCGGGAGAAGCAGGCGCAGGAGCGGGTCGCCGACGATCTCTGCGCGATCATGGCGACCGAGTCCGGCCGCCGGTTCGTGCACGGGCTGCTTGGCCTCTGTGACATCCGCAGCGGCGGCTACGTGCCGGGCGGTGTCGAGGCTCAGCGCCACCAGGATTACCGGGCGGGGCGCCGCAGCGTCGGCATCGAGCTGTTGGGCGAGCTCGAACGTCACGCGCCGGAGATGACCGAGCTTATGAGTGCGGAAGCCCGCTTCAACGCGATCGAAACCGAATGGGCGGCCTGGGCCGCGGAGGAGCAGAACGATGGCTGACGCTTTCGAGACCGCGCCCCAACAGCAGGCTACGGAGGCAGAGGGACCTGGTGCCGCCAACCGGGAAATGGCGCCGACGACCGGGCCCGACGGCTCACCGGCGACTCCAGAACCCGGGGCGGAAGCAGCTGCCGAAGCGCCGGCCGACTATTCCGGCCTTCGCCTTCCCGATGGCTACCGCGCCGACGATCCGGTGTTCGGCGAAGCGATGAAGCTGTTCGGTAGCGAGAAGATCGCGCCGGAGACGGCGCAGAAACTGATCGACTTCACGGTCGAGCGCGACAGGGAGATCGCGCGGGCGGTCAACGAGCACGCCGCGTCCTCCTGGATGAAGCAGACCACCGAATGGCGCACGACTTCCGAGAAGGAGTTCTCGCCCGAGGCGCTGGGCAATGCCCGCGCCGCACTCGCCAAGGTCTTCGACCGGCAGACCATCGCCTATCTCGAAGGGCTGGGCTTCACCAACCATCCGGGGCTCATCCGCGGGATGGTGAAGGTCGCCAGCGCTATCAAGGACGACTCGTTCGTGGGCGGCAATGCCGGCCGCGGAACCGGCGCGATGGACCCCAAGGCCCTCTACCCCAACTCGCAGCACAACTAGGAACCAAGCTCCATGGCAACGCTTTCCGTGACCAATCCGACCCTGGCCGACTGGTCCAAGGTCATCGATCCCGATGGCAGCATTGCGCAGGTCATCCAGCTCCTGTCGCAGATGAACGAGATCACCGACGACATGGTGTGGAACGAGGGCAACCTGCCCACCGGCCACCGCACCAGCGTGCAGACCTCTCTGCCGACTGGTACGTGGCGCCGCTTCAACGAGGGCATCGCGCCGACTAAGAGCACGAGCACGCAGATCACCGACTCGTGCGGCATGCTCGAGACCTACTCGGAGATCGACAAGGCGCTGGCCGACCTCAACGGCAACACGGCGGCCTATCGCCTGTCCGAGGATCGCGCCTTCCTGGAGGGCCTGACGCAGCAGCTCGCGGGCGTGCTGTTCTACGGCAACACGGCGACCAATCCCGAGCGCTTCATGGGGTTCGCGCCGCGGTACAACACGACCTCCACGGCGACGTCGCAGACCGCCAGCAACTTCATTTCCGGCGGCGGGTCGGGCTCCGACAATACGTCGATCTGGCTGGTCGGCTGGGGCGACCTCACCGTGCACGGCATCTTTCCCAAGGGCAGCAGGGCTGGCCTCTCGATGAAGGACCTGGGCGAGCAGACGCTGCTCGATGCCGCTGGGAACAAGTACCAGGGCTATCGCACGCACTACAAGTGGGACGCCGGCCTCACGGTGCGCGATTGGCGCTATGTCGTGCGCATCGGCAACATCGACGTGTCGGATCTCGCGGGCTCGACGCCGGCCGACCTGGTCAAGCTGATGATGCGGGCGATGAACAAGATCCCGAACCTCAAGATGTGCCGGCCGGCCTGGTACATGAACCGCACCACCAAGCAGTGGCTGGACATCCAGCGCAACCTCGGCGCCTCGGTTGCGGCCACCACCAACAACACCAACATCCGCCGCACGCTCGACGAGAGCGACGGCCGCATCTTCGACAGCTTCGGCGGCATCCCGATTCGCAAGTGTGACCAGATCACGCTGGCCGAAGCGACCGTGTCGTAAGCGGCGCCACCGGAAAGGACCAGACAACATGATGTACGACAAGCTGAGCACCTTCGGAACCGACCAGGCGGTCACCACGACCGCGCCGTCGACCGACATCGTCGATCTCGGCGCGGCCCGCGACATGGGCAACGGCGAACCGCTCGAACTGGTGATCCTCGTCACCCAGTCGGTGACGGCCGCCGGCGCCGCGACGGTCACCTTCGCCCTGGAGACCGACGACACCGCGGGCTTCTCCTCGCCCATCGTGCTCGCGAGTTCGGGGGCGATCGGCAAGGCCGCGCTCCCGGCCGGCACCGAGGTGCTGCGCGTGAAGCTGCCTCTCGATGCCGAACGCTACCTGCGCACCAACTACACGGTGGCGACCGGTCCGCTGACGGCGGGCACGTTCACCGCCTTCCTCGCCCACGACCGTCAGGCCAGCAGGGCCTACGCGTCCGGCTTCACCGTGAGCTGAACGGAGGCATCGTCATGGCCAAGAGTGAGAAGAGCGACAAGTCCGCCGAATACGTCGTCGTCGACAATCCCTTCTACGACGGGGTCCAGCTTCACCCGATCGGCGCGCGCATTCTGTGGTCCGGGCCGCCGGGCTTGTCGCTGGCGCCGGTCGACGCCCCGCGACGCCGGAGCGCCGGCGAGGCGCCGATCTTCGGTGATCCGCTGGCCGGCCGCGGCGATGGCGGGCCGGTCAAGGCCGCGAAGCCGGGCGACCAGGTCGTCCTCGTCCAGTGATCGCCGAGCTGTGATCGGCGGATACAGCGCACACAGGGGCCGGTATCCGGGCCGGCCCCGCCATCACGAGGAGAACGTTCCATGGCTCAAGACATCGCCTACCAGTCCGCCGTCCGGCGCAGCGCCATCCCCGTCTCGGACGCCAACCCGCTGCCGGTCGTGCTGACGAACCTCACGGGAACGGCGCTCAGCAAGTCGAGCGTCACCATGACCGGCGCGTCGGCCGAACTGGTTCCGGCCGACGCGGCGCGGCGCATCGTCATCGTGTGCAGCACGAAGGCCAACGGCGATGCTGCGTTCGATCCCACCGGCGGCAGCTGCGCGCTCGACGCCGGCATTCCCCTTTCAGGCGGCGACACCGTGCAGATCACGGGTAAGGAGGCGCAGAGCGCCATGACCCAGATCGGTACCAACGGCCAGAAGCTCACCGTCTACGTCGGGGCCTGAGCATGACCATCGCCTTTCTCAACAGGGCGCGCGGCAGCACCCGCGCCTTCGATGCCGACGTGCTGGCGTGGCGCGACGCCGTCACCGTCAATGGCGGTTCGGTCTCGCTCGCGCGCCTGATCGTCGTCGACCAGTTCGTGTTCAGCGAAAAGATCGCGGGGCTCTGGGCACTCACCGACGATTACCTGGGCTTCTGGGCGGAGAATGCGGCGCAGGCGCTGACCTCGTTGAAGCAGCGGCGCCTGGCGACGGCAGTCAACTCGCCGACCTTCACCGTGGACCGCGACTATGCGTTCAACGGAACGAGCAGCTACGGCGACACCGGCTTCGTGCCCGGCAGTCATGCGCTCGCCATGAGTATCAGCTCGGCACATGCCGAGGTCTACGAGCGCACGAACGTCAGTTCGGCGGCCTCGTCGCTCGGCGTGAACTCGGGCGCCAACCGGGCCATCAACGTGTTTCCGCGCAACGTCAATGCCGTCCAGGTGGCCGCCAACGGCCTCGGTGCATCCTACGCGCTGAGCCCCCTGACCAGCGCCGGTCTGACGCAGTTCGGGCGCAACGGAGCCACCGTCAGCGACGTCTATGGTGCCAAGAACGGCGTCGACCTCGCGCAGCTCGCCCCGCAGTCTGCTCTTGGCGCGTCGCTGCCGTCGCACAGCTTCTATGTGGGGGGCGCCAACGTCTCCGGCGCCCTGTCACAGGCGCGCGCCGCCGCCGTCGGTTACGTGGCCTGGGGTGCGGCGCTCAACAGCGGCCAGCGACTCACGCGCTACAACAACGTCCAAGCGTGGGCAACTTCCGTCGGAGCGCAAGTCTGATGGCCCGGTTCATCCTGCTCGGCCGGAAGGATCGCGACACCGTCGCCGGTCCCTCCTGCATCATCCCTGGCTGCTCCCTCGTGCCGATCGAACGCATGACCGGCGTGTTCATCCTCGGCACCGAGGTGCTGGACGATCCGGCGCACGCGCTGCATCGGGCGTACCTGTCCTTGCTGCCGGAACTCGACGCCGAGGATCCGTCGTTTCCCGCGGCGGCTATGCCGGCCGAAGCATGAGTAGCTCCGAACACCCGAACGGCAGCAGTGGCAGGGCGGGACTTGGCGTCCAGGCCTATCGCTGGATCGTGGCGGGCGGCATGGCGCTGCTCGTCCTGCTCTCCCAGCGCACGTTGGCGACGCTCGACGACACGACGGCCGCCGTTCGCAGCCTGCAGGCCCAGGTCGCCGCCATGCAAGGCGCCACCGACAGCCGGCTTAACGCCCATTCCCAGCGGCTCGACACCGCAGATCGTCGAAACGACGCACAGGACGTGAAGATCGACGGCCTATGGCAACGCCTGTGGTCGCCTGTTCCCATGACGAGGACGCCATGAGTCACCCCGCCAATTCTCTCCTGGTGATGTCCGACACGGGACTGGACCTGATCAAGGTCTTGGAAGGGCTCGAAACCGAGGCCTATCCCGACCCGGGCAACCGCGTGACCGGCGAGCCCTGGACGATCGGCTATGGCCATACGCGCGGCGTCAGCCGGGGTAACACCTGCACCGAAGCGCAGGCCACCGACTGGCTGCGCGAGGATCTCCAGGCGGCCGAGGGTGCCGTGCGCCACCTGGTCGATGTGCCGCTGACGCAAATGCAGTTCGATGCGCTGGCCAGCTTCGTCTTCAACGTCGGGCCTTCGGCCTTCGCCAACTCGACCCTGCTGCGCCGGCTCAACGCCGGCGACGCGGCCGGCGCGGCCGAGCAATTCAAGCGCTGGAACCGCGGTGCCGACGGCATCCTGCCGGGGCTCGTCGCCCGTCGCGCGGCCGAGCGCGACCTGTTTCTCTCGCAGGAGGCCTAGATGCCCTTTCTTCCCCTGCTGCTCGGCCTCGCGCCGACCGTCGCAAGCTGGATCATGGGCGACAAGACCGGTGCGGCCGTCTCCAAGGTGACGGGCATCGCGCAGGAGATCCTGGGCACGTCGGACGCTGTCGGCATCGAACGGGCGATCTCGACCGACCCAAACCTGGCGCTGCAGTTCAGGATGGCGGTGATCCAGGCCGAGGCGGATGCCCGTCGGCAGGCATTCGACACGCTGCAGGCCGAACTTGCGGACGTGGCGAGCGCGCGCAGTCAGACGGTCGAGCTCGCCAAGGCCGGCTCCGCCATCGCCTGGGGCGCCGTGGTCGTCAGCATGCTGGTGACCGCAGCCTTCATGGCCGCGCTGTGGTTCGTCGTCCGCCAGGAGATCCCGCCGGCCTCGCGCGAGATCGCCTACATCCTGCTCGGCACCCTCGGTGCCAAGTTCGGCGACATCGTCGCCTATTGGGTCGGCTCCAGTTCGGGCTCGGCGCAGAAGTCGGCGGCCCTGGAGAAGGCCATCGTGGCGGGGGGAGGGCGCTAGATGCCGGCCGACACCGACATCGGCAACATGGCGCTCAGCCGTCTGGGCACGCGCGCCACCATCGCCGACCTCACCGAGAACAGCACCGAGGCGCGCCAGTTGAACATCTGGTACGAGACCGTGCGCGACGAACTCCAGTCGCTGGTCGACTGGAACTTCAACCGTGTCTCCCAGGCGCTTGCGGCCTCGGGTGCGCCGCCGGCGCGCTGGGCCGCGAGCTATGCCTATCCGTCCGACTGCCTCCGGATGCGGCGGCTCGATTTCGGCGGCGCGAGCTGGGTCGCCGGCTCGCCGGTGACCGGCTTCGAGATCGCCTCCGACGGCAGCGGCACGTTTCTCTACTGCAACGAGGACCAGGTGTCGGCGGTCTACGCCCAGAGGGTGACCGACCCTGCGCGCTTCACGCCGGGCTTCATCCTGGCTTTCGTCGACTGCCTCGCGGCATCCGTTGCACTCGCCATCACGCAGAAGGCCGACCTCGCGGAGCATCTCGCGCGCCGGGCACAGGAGCGCATCGAACGTGCCATGGCCGACAGCGCCAACGAGGGCATGATGCCGGGGGACGTGGACCGGCTGCCCCAGAGCCTCAGGGTGCGCGGCTTCGACGGGAGCGCGCCATGACCATCGTGCCGCTCGTCCTGCCGAGCTTCGCCGCCGGAGAGATTTCGCCGGCGCTGCACGGCCGCGTGGATCTCGCCAAGTACCAGGTCGGCCTCGCGACCTGCCTCAACTGGTTCATTCACCCGTTCGGCGGCGCCTCGACGCGGGCAGGGACGGCGTGGGTCGGCGCCGTGCTGAACAATGCCAAGCGTTCGCGGCTGATCCCCTTCGCCTTCAACACCGAGCAGACCTACGTGCTGGAGTTCGGCGACCGGAAGATGCGGGTCGTCAAGGAGGGCGGCTACGTCCTCGAGGCGGTTGGCACCATCACCGGAGTCACCCAGAACAATCCCGGCGTCGTGACCGTGACCTCGCACGGCTACTCGACCGGCGACCGGATCTTCCTCGACGGTCTCGGCGGCATGACCGAGCTCGACCGCCGCAGCGTCGACGTCACCGTCCTGACCGCCGACACGTTCGCCATCGGGCTCGACACCTCGGGCTACGGCGCCTGGACCTCGGGCGGCACGGCGGCGCGGCTCTACACGCTGGCGACGCCCTATCCGGTGGCCGACCTGTCTCGCCTGAAGTACGTGCAGAGCGCCGACACGATGACGCTGACGCACCCGTCCCATGCGCCGCGCAACCTGACCCGCACCGGCCATGCCTCATGGACCCTGACGGCGATCACCTACGCCCCGACGCAGCAGCCACCGACGGCGCTGGCGTCGACCGCGGCGGGGGCGGGCTTCGACTATGTCGTGACGGCGGTGAGCGAGGAAACCGGCGAGGAAAGCGTGGCCTCGGCCTCCGTGAGCGCCACGACGCAGACCTCGAAAATCACCTGGACCGATGCCGCCGGCGCCAACTCCTACAACGTCTACAAGGGCAAGAACGGGGTCTATGGCTTCATCGGTCGGGCGGGGGACGGCGCGACGGGCTTCACCGACACGACGGTGGCGCCCGACACGTCCGACACGCCGCCGGAGGACAAGAACCCCTTCGACACGACCGATCACTATCCCGGCTGCTCGACCTACCACGAGGGGCGGCAGTGGTATGCCCGCACCAACCAGAAGCCGCAGACGCTGTGGTCGTCGGCCTCGGCCGCCTTCAACAACATGAACACCAGCTCGCCGTCGAAGGACAGCGACGCCATCACCCGCACGATCGCCAGCCGCGAAGTGAACGAGATCCGGCACCTGCTCAGCCTCAATGTGCTTCTGGTCTGGACCTCGGGCGCGGTGTGGAAGGCGTGGGCGGGCGCGCAGGCGGACGTCATGACTCCGGCCAATTGCGCGGTGAAGCCGCAGAGCTACGAGGGAATTTCCGAACTTCCGCCGATCGGCACCGAGAGCAGCGCGGTCTATGTGACGGCGTCGGGCAAGAAGGTCCGCGACGTGGCCTATGAGTTTGCGTCAGACAGCTTCCAGGGCCGCAACGTCTCGATCCTGGCCGGCCACCTGTTCGAGGCCGACGGCATCGAGGAATGGGCCTATGCCCGCGATCCCAGCGGCATCGTCTGGTGCGTGCGCGCCGACGGCGTCCTGCTGGCCTTCACCTACCTGAAGGAACACGACGTCTATGCCTGGTCGCGGCACGAGACCGACGGCTACGTCGAGAGCGTGGCGACGGTGCAGGAAGGCGACGAGTCGATTGTGTACCTGTCGGTCCGGCGCACGGTGAACGGCCAGACCGTGCGCTATGTCGAGCGCATGGCGAGCCGCTACTTCCCGGATGTCCAGTCGTCCTGGTGCGTCGATTCGGGCGTCCGCTATGACGGGTGGAACGACGATGTCTCGAAGCTCCTGAACATCAGCGGCGCATCCTACAATGCCGGCGACACGGTCACGATGGCCGCCACGGGGCATTCGCCCTTCGCCAGCGGCTCGGTGGGCGCGAAGTATATCCTGCGTAGCGGACAGAACCAGGTCACGGTCACCGTCACGGCCTATACCGATTCGACGCATGTCAGCGCCACCCTCGACACCGCACCGCACACGAGCCTGCAGGCAACGGCCCTATCCGACTGGGCCCTGGCGACCCTGACGCTGGGCAGGCTGTGGCATCTGGAGGGGCGTGAAGTCGCCATCCTCGGTGACGGATCGGTGCAGCCCACGGCCACGGTCACGGACGGCTCGGTCACGCTGCCCCGCGCCTGCGGTCGCGTGGTGGCAGGCCTCTCCTTTACCTGCGACCTGGAGACCCTGAACATCGAGGCCGGCCAGCCGACCCTGCAAGGGCGCCAGAAGGTGATCAACGAAGTCGTGCTCCGCGTGAAGGATACCCGCGGCCTCAGCGCCGGGCCCACGTCCGGCCGGCTCGTGGACATCAAGGAGCGGCAGGGCGAGACGTTCGGCTATCCGACCATGCTGGCGACCGGCGACGAGCGCGTCCTGATCGATCCGTCATGGAACAGCCAGGGCCGGGTCTTCGTGCGGCAGTCCAACCCGCTGCCCGCGACACTCGTCGCCATCATCCCCCGAATCGAAGCCGGAGCCTGACCCATGGCCCTCACGACCACGACCCGCAAGGTGATCCACGACGGCAACGCCTCGGCGACCGTCTTCGCCTACAGCTTCCCGATCCTGGAAGCCTCGCACCTGTCGGTGATCTACACCGACGAGGACGATGTCGAGACGACCCTGTCGGCCAGCCAGTTCAGTGTCACCGGCATCGGCGGGCGGACCGGCGGCAACGTCACCTATCCGCTCACCGGCTCGCCGATCGCCACCGGCACGAAGCTGACCATCGTGCGCACGGTGCCCTACACGCAGACGACGGTGCTTTCCAACCAGGGCGGCTACTATCCCGAGGTGGTCGAGCGGCGCTTCGACGAAATCTACATGGCGATGCAGCAGCTCGCCGAGATCGTGGGACGCTACACCGTCTCCAGCATCAGCGACCCGGCGACGGAGCAGGCCAACTATGCGCACATCCAGGCGCTGCAGGCCTTCCGTGGCGACATCGACAAGCTGACGACGGCGGGCGACCTCCTGACCCGCGACGGTGCCGGCTACAGGCGCCTGCCGCGCGGCAGCTCGGGCCAGTTCCTGGGCATCAGCGGCGCCGATGCCGCCTGGCAGACGCCGGCCTATCCGGCATTTTCCAGCTGCCGCCAGACGGTGAGCGCGGGCCCCGTGACCACGGCCGGCCTGCCCAACTTCCTGCCGGCGACGACGAGCGGCACCCTCGCGCTGCAGACGTCGAACGTCTCGCCGACCTACCCGCTGGTCGCCACGGCCGCATCGGGCTGGTCGGTCGCGACCGGGGCGCCGGTCGACACGATCGGCGTGAGCACGGGCCCGCTCACCTGGCCGGGGCTGGCGCCCAACCGCGCCGCCGCGACACCGAACTTCCTCTATGTCACGATCGCCGGCGGCGTCCTGACCCCCGGCAGCACGCTCCTGCCACCGATCTACCAGCACGGCGGCACGCCCGCCGTCACCAGCGGCCAGTTCACCTTCAACATCGCCGAGATGCGTGGCTACCTCGGCAACGGAACGTCAGCACCGCCGGTGAACCTCGTCGTGATGGGGGAGGCAGCGACCGACGGGATGGGCGTCACTTCGACAGTCGCCTATGGCTACAACGGCCAATACGATTCGGGCTTCACCTCGACCCTGCCAAGCACTTCGACGTCCGTCAGCAGGAGCCACAATCTTGGAATCGTACCGCGCGCGAAAGATATCATTTTTGAATGCACGACTGCGAATGCCGGTTTTGCGGTAAGCGAGCAGGTCAGCGTACTAAGCACCACGGGTTCAGAAAGTGGCAACGCCAGAGCGCCGTCGATCAGCTTGACGCGCAACACCATGCGACTGACGGTGACGACGTCATCAGCCTTTCTCATTGTTAATCCCGGTGCGTTCGGGGCGACTGATCTCACGCCGGCAGCCTGGAAGTTCAAGTTCATCGCGGAGCGTGGCTGGTGATAAGCGCTAGGGTTGAGCTCACGATCATGGCCCAAACCGCAAGTTTTACCGTCATACCTCCCCTCCTCCGATTGTCCTGGGCATTTGACTACAACCAGTGGAAGGACGCCATAGCCCACGTAATACAAGGGCAGATGGGGACTTTGGGGCACTTTCGACCAGTGACACCAGAGGCTCGTTGCCCGCAGGTGCAGGGCAAGGACAGCGTCGACGCCTTCCTCGACACGGTGCTGGCCCACGATCTCGACACCGAGTTCACCATCTCCTCGTGGAACACGCGCGAGGACCGCATGCGCGAGCTGCTGAACAACCCCGCCATCCTGATGGCACTGGGCGACGGCGGCGCCCATGTCGACATGCTGTTCGACGCCAGCTACCCGACCTACCTGCTGGGCACCTGGGTGCGCGAGAAGCAGGCGATCACCCTGGAGGAAGGCGTGCGCAAGCTCACCTCGGATCCGGCTGACCTGCTCGGCCTCAAGGACCGCGGCCGTCTCAGGAAGGGCGCCCCGGCCGACGTCGCGATCTTCGATCCGTCGGCCATCGGCTTCAGCAACCACGGCGAACGCCGCCACGACCTCCCCGGCGGCGCCAAGCGCATCGTCGTGCCCTCGCGCGGCGTCGAATACACTGTGGTGAACGGCGCCCTCACCTGGGAACAGGGACGGCTGACGGACGCGAAGGTGGGGGTGGTGTTGTGGGGGTAGCAGACCAAACCAAACATCAACCGCGCTTCCCGAGCAGGAGCCGGTAGCTTACCAGAGTTCATTCGATGTCTATGAGTGGAGTGCTTTCAATGAGAATGGTCTCGCCCAGGCACTGAAAACTACAACTGATGCCCTGGTCGCGGTCTGGGCTCAGAACTCACCCTCCGCTACATGGGATAAAACCCCCATCCAGGGCGTCTATCGCGACGGCGACCACGCTGTATATCAAGCCGCATTCAGCAGATATACTGAGAGTCCTAGGCGAAAGTACTTTCGCGACCTTTTCGAGCCGGTGCCGCTGGTCACCAGAGCTGCCAGGGGGTGGCGGAGGCTACTTGGGCAGGCCGTCAAGGCGCCAATGGCCGAAGTCGCTAATGGCAATCGGTACCTGGGCAAACTGGGCTCGAGTAAATTTCTCGGTCGGTAACTCTCCTAGACTATGACTTGGATTCGACTGCCTTCGCGCCACTGGAGAGGTTGTGAAGAAGCCTCGCGACGCTTCGGAAGTTTTGATTCGCTGATCTGGAAGTCAGTTCAGCGAGGCGTCGATGGGCAAGGGTGGACCACCGGGATTGCGTCTTGAGACGGCAGTCCGGACGCAGATCGAGTTCCAGCAGAGCAGCCTGGATGATCTTCTGGCGCCCGATCACCGGGCCCGTCAGGTGTGGGATTACGTCGAGGAGTTGGACCTGTCGTTGTTGTACGGGCGGGTACAAACAACGGTGTCGTCGAGTGGCCGGCCCGCGATCGATCCCGCGATATTGGTGTCGCTGTGGCTGTATGCGACCCTGGAAGGGGGCGGCAGCGCGCGTCTGCTGGACCTCTGTGCAAGACCGACCTTGCTTGCCTGTGGCTGCTGGGCGGGGTGAGCGTGAACTACCACACGCTGTCGGACTTCCGCGGCTCGGCAGGGCCTGTGCTGGATGAGCTGCTGTCGCAGTCGCTGACGGGTCTGATCGCCTCAGGCTCGGTTGATGTGCGGGTGTTGGCGGTCGACGGCATGAAGCTTCAATCGCTGGCGAGTGGCCGTTCGTTCCGCAGTGCCGGCCGTCTGGCGGAGCTGCATCGGGCGTCGGTCGAGACGGTGCGCAAGCTGCGGGCGGAGGTTGACGAGGACCCGGCGGCCTCGGAGCGGCGGATCAAGGCACGGCGGCTGGCGGCGGCGGAAGACCGGGCGCGGCGTCTCGAGAAGGCTCGCGGGGCACAGGCGAAGATCGAGAAGCGCCGCGACGAGGCGGCGGCCGGGCAGCGCCGCAAGGAGCCGCGCAAGGACGGCGGCGAGAGCCGAGCCTCGACCAGCGATCCCGACGCGCGGATCATGAAGATGGGAGATGGCAGCTTCCGGGCGGCCTACAACGTGCAGGTCAAGACCGCGGTGGGCGGCGCCCACGTCGTCGGCGTGTCGGTGACGGACCGGGGCAGCGACTACGGCCTGCTGGGCGAGGCGGTCGGGGAGGTCGAACGCCGCTATGGCGTGACACCGGACAAGCTGCTGGCGGATGGAGGTTACTTCAGCAAGACCGAAATCGAGACGCTGCACGGGCGGGGCATCGAGCTGTTCTGCCCGCTGCCGCGAAAGGGCAAAATCGATCCCGCCCTCCCCAAGCGCGGGGACGGACCAGGGACCGTCGCCTGGCGGCAGCGCATGGCCGGCGAACGGGGACAGGCTATCTATCGCAGGCGCTTCGCCACCGAGCGGCCGCACGCCCACATGAGGAACCACGGCTTCCGTCGTCTGCTCGTGCGCGGCGTCGACAAGGTGAAGGCCGTGGTGCTCTGGCATGTCCACGCCTTCAACTCCCTCCAGACCAAGCGTCTCGGCCTCGCCTGACCTCACTCAATACATGGCCTCAAGGCAGATCCTGCCTTCGACCACACAACTCTCTGCGTTCAACTACCGCCGAAGACCCATAACTTCACACCCTCTGGAGTTACGGACTCAACCTATGGTGCTGGGCGGCGGCCTGGATTACGCCGACATGATCGTCCTGCTCGACTTCACGAGCACGGCGGTTAATGGCTCGCTTATCCAGGGGTGAGCCGGGCGAGCCGCACAGCCGGCAAGTCGTTACTGGCGGACACGCCTACTCATTGGATCGTACAGCGGCCTCAGGCTGGCAATGGCCTGGATCCGCTCGCCCGCGACCTCGATCTCGTAACGCGCGGCGAGGATATCCGCGCCGGCTTCGCTGGGGACGTATCCCAGCCCGATGGCGGCCCCCAGATGGTGGCCGTAGCCGCCGGAGGCGAGATAGCCCACGACCTTGCCGTCCCTCAGGATCGGCTCGGCGTGATAGAGCAGGGGCAGGGGATCCACGAGCTGGAACTGCAGCAGGCGGCGGCTGAGTCCGGCCTGCTTCTTCTGCATGACGGCGGCGCGGCCGAGGAAGTCGCCGAACTTGCCGGACCGCTTATCGACCTTCACCGCGAACCCCAGGCCCGCCTCCAGCACGTGGTCCTCGTCGCTGATGTCGTGGCCGAAATCGCGATAGGCCTTCTCGAGGCGCAGCGAGTTCATGGCGTGCACGCCGGCCAGCCGGAGCCCGTACGGCTCGCCGGCGTCGACGAGGAGATCGAAGATCTGCCGCGCGAACTCGGTGGGCATGTAGAGTTCCCAGCCCAGCTCGCCGACATAGGTGATGCGGTGCGCGCGCACCAGGGCCATGCCGAGTTCGATCGTGCGCGCCGTTCCGAAGGGGAAGGCCGCGTTCGACAGGTCGGCCGTCGTCAACGACTGCAGGAACTCGCGTGAGCGCGGGCCCATGATGGCCAGACAGGCCTCGCCGCTGGTGACATCGAGGGCGGTACAGTGGGCCTCCGCCGGGATGTGCCGCCTGAGCCAGGCCAGGTCGCGGGTCACCGCCGCGGCGGCCGTGATCACCAGGAACGACTCTTCGCCCAGCCGCGTGACGGTGAGGTCGGCCTCGATGCCGCCGCGCTCGTTCAGCCACTGCGTGTAGACGATGCGGCCGGGCTCGACGGCGACGTCGTTGGCCGAGATTCGCTGCAGAACCGCCTCGGCGTCGCGACCGTCGACGCGGAACTTGCCGAAGGCGCTCATGTCCAGCATGCCGAGGCCGGTACGGACGGCGCGATGTTCCTCGGCCGAATACTCGAACCAGTTCTGCCGCTGCCACGAATAGCGATAGGCGGGCGCCACGCCGGCCTCGCGCCGGTCGGCCGGCTGGAACCAGTGCGCGCGCTCCCAGCCCGCGGTCTCGCCGAAGCAGGCACCGCGTTCCTTCAGGCGCTCGTAGAAGGGCGTGTGGCGCACGCCGCGCGCCGAGGCGAACTGCCGGTACGGGAAGTGGTCGGCGTAGAGCAGCCCCAGCGTCTCCGTCACCCGGGCCTCGATGAAGGATTTCGTGGACTGGTAGGGGAAGGTCCGCCGCACGTCGACGTCCCACAGGTCGAAGGGTGGGGCGCCGCCCACGATCCACTCGGCCAGCGCCTTGCCGGCGCCGCCGGCCGACTGGATGCCGACCGAGTTGAAGCCGCAGGCGACGAAGAAGTTCCGGAGGTCCGGGGCCTCGCCCAGCAGGTAGCGGTCGTCGTGCGTGAAGCTCTCGGGTCCGTTGAAGAAGGTATGGATGCCGGTCTTCTCCAGGATGGGCATGCGCCGTGTCGCCCTCTCCAGGATCGGCGCGAAGTGGTCGAAGTCCTCCGGCAGCTGGTCGAAGCAGAAGTCTTCGGGGATGCCGTTCGTGGCCCAGGGTTTCGCGACCGGCTCGAAGGCGCCCAGCAGGATCTTGCCGGCATCCTCCTTGTAGTAGGCGCACTCGTCGGGCACCCGCAGCACCGGCAGGGTGCGCGACAGGCCGGGGACCTGCTCGGTGACGATGTAGAAATGTTCGCAGGCCTGCAGCGGCAGGGGGACGCCCGCCATCCTGCCCACGGTGCTGCCCCACATGCCGGCGCAGTTGACGACGAACTCCGCCTCGACGGCGCCCTTGTCGGTGGTGACGCCGGTCACGCGGTCGCGGTCCTTCACGATCCCGGTCACGCTGGTGTGCTCGAAGATCTTCACGCCGAGCTGACGGGCCCCCTTTGCGAGGGCGAGCGCGATGTTGGTCGGATCGCCCTGGCCATCCTTCGGCAAGGCGACCGCGCCGACTACGCCGTCGATATTGAGCAGGGGATGGAGCGAAGCAGCCTCCGCGGCCGAGATCGTCTCGATTTCGACGCCGAACGACCGCGCCATGGATGCGCCGCGCTTCAGCTCCTCGAGGCGCTCCTCCGTGAGCGCGACGGTCAACGAGCCGTTGCGCTTGAACCCGGTCGCCAGGCCCGTCTCGTCTTCGAGCCTGCCGTAGAGTTCCTGGCTGTACTTGGCCAGCCGGGTCATGTTGGCGGTCGCGCGAAGCTGCGCGATCAGTCCGGCCGCGTGCCAGGTGGTGCCCGAGGTGAGCTGCTTGCGCTCCAGCAGGACGATGTCGCTCCAGCCGAGCTTCGCGAGGTGATAGGCGACCGAACATCCGATGACGCCGCCACCGATGATGACGACGCGGGCATGGCTTGGCAGTGCGTTCACGAGTCTGTCCTGCTTTGGAGGAGGCAGGCGCCGAATGCGCCGTCGAGTTGGGCTCCGTCGAGGCGGCCCAATCGTCCGATCACGACGATCTCGGCACCCTTGGTATCCGGGTCATTGTCCAGCGGATCGAGGCTGACGACTTCGCCGGCGCGGTGCAGGGCGACCCGGCGGCCGGCACCCGTGGCGACGATGCCCTTTACGCGCACGATGCCGTTTGGCAGGCCGGCGACGACGGTGCGCAACGCCTCGATGTCGACCGGCGCGTCGGTTCGCCAGACATGGCTGGCAAAGAGGGAAGAGGCGGCTTCGAGACCGCCCGACGTGCAGGCGGGCAGGCCTCCGCGCCGAGGCGTGGTCTGGGAGAACAGATCCCCGGCGTCCACGTGCCCTTGCAGGACTTCGATCATGCGCGCGCCCGGGGCCTGTGCCGTCGCGAGCGAGCGGGCGTCTTTCACGTCCGCCGGGCCGGCGAGATCGATCTTCGTCAGGACGACGAGGTGCGCCGCGGCAAGCTGCCGGCGCACCAGGCTGCCCACGAACTTGTCGCGGGCGCGGGCACGCACCGTCGCGGCGTCTGCGACCACGACGATGGCGCCAGGGGACAGGCCTGGCGATTTCGCCAGCGCCGCGATACGGGCCGGATCGGCGACACCGCTCGCCTCGATCACGATCTGCTCGTATCGGTCGGCGCGGCCGGCGAAGCGATCCAGCGCCATCGCGAGATCGCCGGCGACCGAACAGCAGGCGCAGCCGTTCGCCAGGGTGACGACGTCGTCGTCGCGCGACACGATCAGCTTCTCGTCGATCGAGATCGCGCCGAAATCGTTGACCAGCACGCCGATCCGCAGCCCGTGGTCGCCCGCCAGGAGGCCGTTGACCAGCGTCGTCTTGCCGGCGCCGAGATAGCCGCCGATCGTGGTGACGGGGACGGATGTCATCTCTTGCCCAGCGGATAGGGCTGTCCTTCGAACACCGTGCCCCAGATGGGAATGTCGCGCAGTTCCAGCGCGGCGACTTCGCAGGGATCGGCTTCGAGCACGGTGAAGTCGGCCTTCTTGCCGCTGCTGATGCTGCCGATCTCGTGTTCGAGGCCCATCACGTAGGCGGCGTTGATGGTGATGGCCCGCAGCGCTTCGTCGAGCGAAACCCGTTCCTCCGGGCAGAGCACGTCGCCCGCCGCGTTGACGCGGTTGAGCGCGATCCAGGCATTCTGCAACGGCCGTGCGGGCGCCATGGTGAAATCGGAGTGGAGCGCGAAGGGCACGCGGTTGCGAGACAGCGATCCCAGCCGGACCATCTGGCTCGCCCGTTCATGGCCGACGCCGCGGCGCGAATAGATGTCGCTCAGCTCGTACACATAGTAGGGATTGGCCGAGACCAGGGCACCGAGATCGGCGATGCGCCGCGCCTGGGCGGGTGTCGAAATGCCGAAATGCTCGATCGTGAAGCGATGGTTGAAGCGCGGACGTTCCCACTGCAGCTTCTCCAGCACGTCGAGCGCCAGTTCGACGCCGAGATCGCCCGTGCAATGGACGTGGATGACGTAGCCGTCGTTCCACAGCGCGCGGGCCGCCTTTTCGAAGGCCTCGGGCGCCATCAGCCATTCGCCGTCGTGACCGTCGATGTAGCCGGGGCCGCCCAGCTGCATAAGCTGCGAGAAGAAGGCGCCGTCGGTGAACAGCTTGACGTGCTTGCCGAAGCGCAACCGGTGCCTGTTGCGTTCCGGAAGCGCGGCGAGCTGCTCCAGCCGCAGGCCCGTGCCCGCGAAGGCCACGTGCGGCACGAACTCGACCCGGAAGGGCGTCTCGTCATTGTCGAAGGCCGCGACCGAGCTGGCCCACTCGGCCTCGTGATCGAAGATGCCGAACGCCATGTCGCCGACCGTCGTGTGGCCGCCCAGATGGATGACCTCGGCGGTGCGCTTCATGGCCGGGCCCCGGCGCTGCTGCGACAGGAGGTAAGCGGAGAGCTTCGCGCGCACGAAGCGGTTGCCGGCCTCGTAGAAATGGCCTCGGCCGATATCGACCTGGTGGGCACCTTGCAGCTTTTCCCGGTCGAGCTCGAAATAGTCGAGGGCGGCGTCGTTCATGATCGTCTCGTGAAACGACCGATGGACGAGGATCAGGGGCCGCGTCCTCGAGATGGCGTCGAGATCCTGGAGCCAGATCTCGCCGTGCCAGTCGCGATGGTAGCCCCAGGTGAAGATCGGATCCTTCGGATCGGGATTGGCCTCATGCAGCTCCTTCAGGCGCGCCAGGAAGGCGTCGCGTGTCCGCACCGGTGCGACCGTGCGGTCGGGTAGCTGCCACTCCATGGCGGTGATGAACTCGCACTGGAGAAGATACGCGGCCATGGAGGGATGGAGGTGCGGATCGATGAAGCCGGGCATCAGCACGTGCTTCTCGAAGGTGCGGTCGATCGTGTGGGGATGCGCCTCGAGCCAGGGCCGCAGGGTTTCGAGCGAGCCGACCTCGACGATCGAGCCGTCACGGACGGCGACGGCCGTGGCCTCGGGCAGCGAAGGCTCCATGGTCCGGATCTTGCGGGCGACGAAGACGGTCATTTTCGACATGAGCTGCACCCCCAGCGGGCGGCCAGGCGGGCCTCCGCGAAGATAGTCTAGGGCAGCGTCGATTCGGCTATGTATACTTTTGGGCCAAATCCGTGTCTGATTTGGCCGGAGCGTTCCCGATGCCGTCCCTCTCTCCCAAGCGTATCACCACACAAGCTGCCGAGTTGCTGCCGAGCCCGATCGCGGTTCTGCTGATCCCGCAGTTCACCTCGATCGCGCTGTCGTCGATCATCGAGCCGCTGCGCATCGCCAACCGCTACATCTCGCGCCCTTACCGCTGGCTTCTGGTGTCCGCCGATGGCGAGCCGGTGCCTGATCGCAACGGGGTCAAGGTGGCGGTCGACTGCGCGCTGGCCGAGGTCGGCAGCATCGGGACCCTGCTGGTGGTCGCCGACGCCCAGCCGCCCCGGCGCCTGGAACGTGCGATCCTGCCGACCTTGCGGCGGCTGGCCCGCGCCGGCGCGACGATCGGCGGCGTCGATACCGGCCCCCTGGTCCTGGCGCGCGGGGGCCTGCTCGACGGGCTTTCGGCGACCGCCCACTGGGAGGTCCTGCAGACGTTTCGCGAGCAGTTCCCGCAGGTGAACGTCACCGAGCGCCTGTACGAGGTCGGCAACAGGCGCTGCACCTGCGCCGGTGGCTCCGCGGCGCTCGATCTCGTCCTCAAGGAGATCGAACTCCGGTTCGGCAGCCAGCTCGCCCTGAGAGTGTCTGAGCATTGCATGCACGGGCTGCCGCGTCCGGCAGGGGCGGCGCAGCGGGACCTGCCAGGGGCCGTCGGAGCCCGGCACGGCCGCAAGCTGGCGCGCGCCATGCAGATGCTGGAGGAAGACGGCCCCCGGCTCACGCGCATGGACACCGTCGCGCAGTCGGTCGGCGTCTCGCGGCGCCAGCTCCAGCGCATCTTCGCCGACAAGCTGGCGACCAGCCCGGCGCGTTTCCGCCGCAAGGTCCGGCTCGACCGGGCGCACCAGATGCTGGCCAACGCGGAGGCCTCAGTGACCGAAGTCGCGATGGCGACGGGCTTCAAGTCGCGCTCCTACTTCTGGCGCTGCTATCGAAAGGAATTCGGGCGCCCTCCCAGCAGCGACAAACGCTGAAGCGTTTTTGGCGCAAAAGGAGACGTTCCCTGCCGAAACGTGCACGTTTGCGGGACGTGTGAAGCTATCGTTTCACCCTGGGTACAGGATGGGGGATCGGCCATGCGGCGAGCGATAGCGGCTTTCATCACGACATTGGCCCTTGCGGCCGCGGCGACGGCTTCGGCGCAGGAACCCAGGCGGGGCGGCACCCTGGTCATGGGCCAGTCGACGGGCACCACCAGCTTCAACAACGCGGTCGGGTCGGGAACCGGCATCATGGTGCCGGGCGCACAGATCTTCGCCAGCCCGGTGATGCACGACGACAAGTGGAACCCGAAGCCGTATCTCGCGGAGTCGTGGGAACTCTCGCCTGATTCCCTCTCGATGACGCTGCATCTGCGCAAGGATGCGGTCTTTCACGACGGCAAGCCGGTGACTTCAGAGGATGTTGCCTTCTCCATCCTGACGATCCGCGACAACCATCCCTTCAACACGATGCTGGCGCCCGTCGAGCGCGTCGACACGCCCGACGCCGCCACCGCCATCATTCGTCTGAAGCATCCGCATCCCGCGCTGCTCTATGCGATGGGGCCGCCGCTGATGCCGATTCTGCCCAAACACATCTATGGCGATGGCCGGCCGATCAAGACCCACCCCAACAATACCCGAGACGTCGTGGGCTCCGGCCCATTCAAGCTGGTGGAGTTCAAGCCGGGCGACCAGATCGTCCTCGAGCGTTTCGACAGGTTCTTCATCAAGGACCGGCCATATCTCGATCGCATCATCCTGAAGACCTATCCCGACTCGCAGACCTCGATCCTGGAGCTCGAGGCAGGACGTCTGCTGCTGCAGCCCTTCTTCAACCGCGTGCTCGAGCTCGACCGCGCCAAGACCAATCCGCAACTGGTCATCACAAACGAAGGCTATGCCGCCGTGGGCGGCATCAACTGGCTGCTCTTCAACAACAAGCGCAAGCCGTTCGACGACGTTCGGGTGCGCCAGGCCTTCGCCTATGCGATCGACCGCGACTTTATCGTCAAGGCGCTGCACAAGGGTCTGTCGAAGGTGGCGACCGGTCCGATCCATAGCGGCTTCCCGCAGTATTCGGCGGATGTGACGAGGTACTCGCTCAACCTCAAGAAGGCCGAGGAGCTGCTGGACGCCGCCGGCCTCAAGAAGGGACCGGACGGCATTCGTCTCAAGGTGACGTGCGACTACTATCCGGGCGACGAGGACGGCCAGAAGCGGCTCGCCGAGTACATGAAGCCGGCGCTGAAGAAGATCGGCATCGAGGTCGAGGTGCGTGCGCCTGCCGACTTCGCGGCCTGGGCAAAGCGCATGGCGACCAAGGATTTCGACATCAGCATGGATGCGGCCTTCGCCTGGGGCGACCCGGTGATTGGCGTCAACCGCACCTATCTGTCGACCAACATCCGGCCACTGGTATTCACCAACAACGCCCAGTACGAGAACCCCAAGGTCGACGAACTGCTCGGTGCCGCCGGCCGCGAGCCCGACGCCGCCAAGCGCAAGGCGCTCTATGGCGAGTTCCAGAAGATCGTCACGGCGGACCTTCCACTCTTCTGGCTGACCGAGCTGCCCTACCACACGATCTACAACAAGCGGGTCCACAATCCGCCCACGACCATCTGGGGGACGGCGTCTCCGATGCTCGACGTCTGGCTCTCCGAGAAATAGGCGCGGCGTGGCGCTGATCCTCTTCATGGCGCGGCGCCTGTTCTATGCCGCGATCCTCGTGATCGGGGTCCTGATCCTGAGTTTCCTGCTGATCCGGCTGGCGCCGGGCGACCCCGTCGACACGCTGGCGGGCCAGATGGGCGGGATGACGGAGGAGATCCGGGCCGGCCTGCGCAGCGAATACGGCCTCGACCAGCCCACGCTCGTACAGCTCGGCATCTATCTCGAGCGTTTTGCCACGGGAAATCTGGGCTACTCCTATTTCTTCAATCTGCCGGTCCTGTCGCTGATCCTGCAGCGCCTGCCCGCGACCTTGCTGCTGGTGCTGACCGCTCTGGTGCTGGCGGTCGTAAGTGGCACGATCCTCGGCGTGCTGGCCTCGCGGCGGCCCAATGGCCTGCTCTCGCAGGCCATCACCGTCGTCTCGGTGATCGGCTATTCCGCGCCGGTCTTCTGGACAGGCATGCTGCTGATCATCCTGTTCGCCTCGGTTCTCCCCATCCTGCCTGTCTCGGGCATGACCGCGGCGGCGGTCAGCGGCGGATGGCTACTCGATTCGCTCGACGTCGCCCACCATCTCGTGCTGCCCGCATTGTCCCTGGCAGTGGTCTATCTTGCGCAGTACAGCCGGCTTACCCGCGCGAGCATGCTCGACGTTCTGGGCTCGGACTATGTGCGTACGGCGCGGGCCAAGGGCCTGGAGGAGCGGAAGGTCTTCTTCAAGCACGCCTTCCGCAACGCCATGCTGCCGATCATCACCATCGTGGGCCTCCAGTTCGGGAACCTGCTGGCCGGTGCGATCGTGGTCGAGACCGTGTTCAATTGGCCAGGGCTGGGGCGCCTCGCCTTCGATTCGGTGCTGCGCCGCGACTACCCGACCCTGCTTGGCCTGCTCTTCTTCTCGTCGCTGCTGGTGATCGTGGCCAACCAGCTCGTCGACGTCTGCTACCGCCTGGCCGATCCGCGGATCAAGGCGTCATGAGCGTCGCCGGCATTCCGAGGACGGAGCACCCCTCGCTGGAGGCGATGCGCATGTTCGCCCGCAGTCCCGTGGCCGTGGGCGGCCTGGTGCTGCTGATCGCCATCCTGCTGGTGAGCCTGGTCGGTCCGCTGGTCTACGTTGCCGATCCCTTCGACATCGTGGCCGCGCCGCTGTCGCCGCCGTTCAGCGACGGCGCCCTGCTGGGCTCCGACCAGCAGGGCAGGGACGTGCTGACGGGACTGATCTATGGCGGCCGAGCGACCCTGACGGTCGGCGCCGCGGCGGCGCTCATCTCCGTCGTGATCGGCATCACGATCGGCGCGGTTGCCGGCTATTTCGGCGGCACGGTCGACGAGGCGCTGATGCGCTTCACCGAGTTCTTCCAGGTCCTGCCGTCGCTGCTCTTCGCGATGGTGCTGGTGACGCTCTTCTCCCCGACCCTGACCACCGTCGTGCTGGCGATCGGCGTGGTGAGCTGGCCCGGCACGGCACGCCTCACGCGTGCGGAATTCCTCAAGATCAAACAGTACGATTTTGTTGCCGCCGAACTGGCGATCGGGGCGCGGCGCGGACGCATCATGTGGAAGGTGATCCTACCCAACGCCCTGCCGCCGCTGGTCGTGTCCGCCACGCTGGCGGTCGGCGCGGCGATCCTGTTCGAAGCCAGCCTGTCGTTCCTGGGGTTGGGCGATCCCAATCGAATGAGCTGGGGCCTGATGATCGGGTCGAGCCGGTCCTACATGCTGTCGAGCTGGTGGGCCGTGACTTTTCCCGGCCTGATGATCTTTCTCACCGTGCTGGCCGTCAGTCTGATCGGCGACGGGCTGAACGACGCGCTCAATCCGAAGCTGCGGGAGCGCCGGTGATGGCCGGTACCGGCATGCCCCTGCTCGACATCTCCGGGCTCTCCGTCGAGTTCAGAGGTGGCAGCCGCACGGCGCGGGTATTGAACGACGTGGCGCTCACGGTCGCGGCCAACGAAACCCTGGGCATCGTGGGCGAATCGGGTTGCGGCAAGAGCATGACCGCGCTCGCCATCCTGCGGCTCGTGCCGTCGCCACCGGGCCGCATCACCGGCGGCCGGATCGTGTTCGAGGGCGAAGATCTCCTGCAGGCATCCGAGCAGCGCCTGCGCGACGTGCGGGGCCATCGCATCGGCATGATCTTTCAGGAGCCGATGACCTCGCTCAATCCGGTGCTGACGATCGGCGACCAGCTCTCCGAGACCTTGGTCAAGCACTTGAAACTCGATGCCCGCGCGGCGCGTGGACGGTCGATCGAGCTCCTGAGGGCAGTCGGCATTCCCGCACCGGAGCGCCGGGTCGACGAATATCCGCACCAGCTCTCGGGCGGCATGCGCCAGCGGGTCATGATCGCCATGGCGATCGGCTGCGAGCCCCAGCTCCTGATCGCGGACGAACCGACCACCGCGCTCGACGTCACGGTGCAGGCGCAGATATTCGAGCTCTTGCGCGAATTGCGCGACCGTCGCGGCATGGGGTTGATCCTCATTACCCACGACATGGGCGTGATCGCGGAGATGACCGATCGCGTGGCCGTCATGTATGGCGGCCGGGTCGTCGAGGAGGCTGCCACGGCGGAAATCCTGTCGGCGCCGGCCCATCCCTATACCCGGGGCCTGATCGCCTGCGTGCCCGATCTCGATGCCGAGGAGGCTCCGGGGGCTGACCTGGTGGAGATCGCCGGCATGGTCCCGTCGGTCTGGGATCTGCCGAGAGGTTGCCCTTTCGCCGACCGTTGCGCCGAGGCGATGCCGCGCTGCGTCGCCGAGATGCCGCCCACGACCGTCATGACCGCGGGGCACAGCGTGGCCTGCTGGCTGCACCAAGGAGTGCCATCGTGAGCGCGCCGCTGGTGTCCGTCCGAAATCTCAGGATCCATTTCGCCCGGCCACACTTCAATCCGCTGAAACCGCGCGAGACCGTGCGCGCCGTGGACGGCGTCTCCTTCGATGTCGGGAGGGGCACGACCCTGGGCATCGTGGGGGAGTCGGGCTCAGGCAAGACGACGGTCGCGCGTGGCCTGCTGCGGCTGGTGCCCGTCACGTCGGGCCATGTCGTGCTTGGCGGAACGGACATCACGGCGCTCGGTGCCGAAGCAATGCGCCACATGCGCCGGCACATGCAGTACGTCTTCCAGGATCCATACTCCTCGCTCAATCCGCGGGTGCGCGCCGGCGCCATCGTGCGCTCTCCGCTCGACGTGCTGGGCATCGGAACGCCGGCCGAGCGCGAGGCGCGGGTGGCCGAGCTGTTCGCGGCGGTGGGCCTGCGGCCCGAGAGCCAGCATCTCTTCCCGCACCAATTCTCCGGCGGCCAGCGCCAGCGCATCAACATCGCCCGAGCACTCGCGCCGGCGCCCGACCTCTTGGTCTGCGACGAGCCGGTGTCGGCCCTCGACGTGGCCATTCGTGCCCAGATCCTGAACCTGCTCCAGCAACTCAAGCGCCGCCTCGGCATCACCTATCTCTTCATTTCCCACGACATGGCTGTGGTGAAGCACGTCGCCGACGAGGTGGCGGTCATGTATCTCGGCCAGATCGTCGAACGCGCGCCGCGCATGGCCTTCTTCGCGCGACCGCTCCATCCTTACAGCGTGGCGCTGATGTCGGCGGTGCCGACCGTGCGCGGCGGACGCGAGCGTGCGGCCAATCGCATCCGCTTGACCGGCGATCCGCCCAGTCCCATCAATCCGCCACCAGGCTGCCGCTTTGCGGCGCGCTGCCCGGCGGCCGAGCCGGCCTGCCGTCAGAGCATGCCCGAACTGCGTGAACTCGTGCCGGGCCAGTGGGTCCGATGCCATCGGGTCGAGGTGGTCGGTGAAGCGATCCGGCGGCCCCTCGGGTGAGGCCGGATCGATAGAATGGTTCTTGCATAGGCGGGGCGCGGGCTGCCACGCAACCAATTTACGTCGAGAGAGGATGATCATGGACGGACTGCACGCCAACTCGCCGCACGCGCGCGACCAGCGCTACCTGGTGCACCAGCAGACGGAGCTCAAGACCTATCGCGAGCAGGGCGGCACGCTCATGGCGCGTGGCAACGGCATCCATGTGGTCGACGAGTCGGGAAAGGAGTACATTGAGGCGATGGCGGGCCTGTGGTGCGCCTCGCTGGGCTTCAGCGAGAAGCGGCTGGCCGAGGCCGGCTACAAGCAGCTCCTGGATCTGCCCTACTACCATACGTTCTTCGACAAGGGGCACTTGGCCAGCGTCGACCTCGCCGAGAAGCTGCTGTCGATGGCGCCCAAGCCGATGAGCCGCGTGCTCTTCCAGTGCTCCGGCTCGGAGGCCAACGACGCCGCCATCAAGTTGGTCTGGTACTACCACAACGCCATCGGCAAGCCGGAGAAGAAGAAGATCATCGGCCGCGAGCGCGGCTATCACGGCAACACGGTGGCCTCGGTCAGCGTCTCGGGCCAGCCGCACATGCGGGCGGGCTTCGACATCCCGCTGCCGATGTTCAAGCATACCGACAATCCGCACTATTACCGTTTCCACACCGAGGGCGAGACCGAGGAACAGTTCTCAGACCGCATGGCCGCCAACCTCGAGGCGCTGATCCTGGCCGAGGGGCCCGACACGGTCGCAGCCTTCTTCGGCGAGCCGGTCCAGGGCGGCGGCGGCGCCATCACCCCGCCGCGTACCTACTGGGATAAAATCCAGAAGGTGTTGCGCAAGTACGACGTGTTGCTGATCGCCGACGAGGTGATCGCGGGCTTCGGTCGCACCGGCAACATGTGGGGCTGCGAGACCTACGGCATCCAGCCCGACATGATCTCCTGCGCCAAGGCACTGTCGGCCGCCTACCAGCCGATCTCGGCGCTGATGATCTCCGACAAGGTCTATGACGCTGTCGAGAGCCTGAGCGCCACCAACGGCACGTTTGGCCACGGCTTCACCTACGGCGCCCATCCGGTCGCCTGCGCCGTCGCGCTGGAGACGCTCAAGATCTACGAGGAGCGCGACATCGTGGGACAGGTGCGCAAGGTCGGGCCGGTGATGCAGGCGGGGCTGGAGAAGTTCCGCGATCATCCGCTGGTTGGCGACGTGCGCGGCGTGGGCCTGTTCACCGGCGTCGAGCTCATGAAGGACGCCAAGGCGCGCACCCCGTGGGCGCCCGAGCAGAAGGTCGGCACGATGGTGATGGATCATGCACTGCACCACGGCCTGATCGTGCGCGCCATCGGCGACCGCATCGCCTTCACGCCGCCGCTCATCATCACCGAGGACCAGATCGGCGAGATGTGCAAGCGCTTCGGGCTGGCGCTCGACGACGCGAAGAAGGACCTCGGCTTATAGGGGGCAATCCCACGACGCGCGCCCGGCGGATGTAACGTTCCCGAGCATCCGTACGAATACAGGGGAGAGGGACGGTCACGCCGGCCTCTCGATATCTTTAGTTGGATATGGAGATGGCCGGGCCCACATGTCGGCAGACCCTCACGGTCCGTCGAGAGGAGGCCCGTCATGTCGGATTCCGTCCTGCCGAACAGAAGGAACGTCCTGAAGCTGGGGGTGGGCATCGGAATTGCCGTCGCGGCACTGCTCGCGGCCATGCCGTGGCGTGCGCGGCCGGCGGCTGCTGAAGCGGCATTCAAGGTGACCCGCACGGATACCGAATGGAAGAAGCTCCTGACGCCGCAGCAGTACGCGGTGCTGAGGAGCAACGGCACCGAGCGGCCCTATTCGAGCCCACTTAACGATGAGCACCGCAAGGGCACCTTCTCCTGCGCCGGATGCCAGCTCGCTCTGTTCTCGTCGGCCACCAAGTTCGACAGCCGTACGGGCTGGCCGAGTTTTTGGGCGCCCCTCGATGGGGCGGTTGGCACCGGGACAGATTCGACGTTCTTCATGAAGCGCACTTCGGTGCATTGCGCCCAGTGTGGCGGCCATCTCGGGCATGTCTTCGACGACGGACCGAGGCCGACCGGCCTGCGCTACTGCATGAACGGCGTGGCAATGACCTTCGCGGCTGCCGCGGCCTAGCGTCGGACCAGAAACTCCAGGAGGAATCGATGGCTAGTATTCGCACTAGTCGAAGCCGGCGCAGTGCGTTGCGTCATTCGGGCATCTTGCTGGTCGGAGTCGCGCTGTACGGCATTCCCCCGGCTGGAGCGCATGAGGCGATGGTCGTGGTGCCGGCGCCGATGCTCGACGAGCGGACGCCCGGGGCCACGATGGAGACCGCGGTGCTGGCCGGCGGCTGTTTCTGGGGCGTGCAGGCCGTGTACCAGCATGTGAAGGGCGTGAGTCGAGCAGTTTCCGGCTATGCCGGCGGTCCAAGGGAGAAGGCCGTCTACGAGATGGTGACATCGGGCCGCACCGGTCACGCCGAGGCCGTCGAGGTGGCGTTCGATCCAAGGATCGTCAGTTACGGCCAGATCCTGCAGATCTTTTTCTCGGTGGTCCACAATCCGACTCAGCTCAACCGCCAGGGACCGGATGTCGGCACGCAGTATCGCTCGGCGCTGTTCTTCGCTGATCCCGCGCAGCGTCGGATCGCCGAAGCCTATATCGCCCAGCTCGACCGGGCTCGCGTGTTTCCGAAGAAGATCGTGACGCAGCTCAACGACGCCCAGCCGTTCTACGCGGCCGAGGCCTATCACCAGAATTACGCGACCCTCAATCCGAACAGCCCGTACATCTATCACCACGACCGGCCCAAGATCGAAGGGCTGAAGCGACTTTTCCCCGCAGCGTGGCGCGCCGATCCCGTGCTGCTGCGTACGTCCGGCGGCTAGGTCGACCAATGAATCAGGTCTGCATGCGCACGGCGATGAAACCCGCCGCGCGGTGAGGCATAGTGCGTCGAAACCTTTGGGAGACGACGTATGGTCAAGCCAGTGCGCCGGATCGTGACGGGCCACGACAGCGAGGGGCGCTCGGTATTCCTCCAGGATGGGCCGGCGCCCCATCCGTTTTCGCCGTCGCACTCGCCCAATGTCGGATTGACCAATCTGTGGCTTCTCGACGCGATCCCTGCATCGAACGAAGCGGGGCCGGCCGATCCGACAGTGCGGCCATTCAAGCTCAAGCCGCCGCCGGCCGGTAATGTCGTCCGTATCGTCGAGTTCCCGCCTGACAAGGAGCGCAACTATGGCAATCAGGCCGAGGTCTTCCGCCAGTACGGCGCGGCGCAGGCCCATGACGACGCGGCCCGCCATCCCGGTTTCCACAAGACCCACAGCGTCGACTACGCCGTCGTGATCGAGGGCGAGATCTGGGCGCTGATGGACGTCGGCGAGACCCTGATGACGGTTGGCGACGTGTTGATCCAGCGTGGCACCAATCATGCCTGGGCCAACCGGACCGACCGCATCGCCCGCGTTCTCTTCGTGCTGAATGGCGCCGTCCCGGCCTGATCAGGCCGCTTTGCGACGTCGCGGCGAGGGCTTCTTCCTGTTGGCGCGAGCGGCGGCGGTAAAGCGTTCCGCGCGCTCGCGCCCGGGGCGCCATTGCCCTGAAGGCTCTTCTTCAAGGCGGCCATCAGGTCGACAACGCCGCAGTCGTCCGGCTCGCGAACCAGTTTGCTCTTCACAAGCTTGCCCCTTTTCTTCTCCTCGATCAGGACGCGTAGCGCGTCTTCGTAGCGTTCGGTGAAGTCGGCTCGATCTCGATGGCGCAGGCCCGCTCGCGCGTGCTCATGACGAGCCGGCCGATCGCCACCATGCCCTTGCGTTTCGTCGCCTCGCGGATCACGGCGAAGGCCTCGATACCGTCCTTGCCCGAGGGCACGAGATGGTACGGCGTGTCCCAGTAGAGACGGTCTATCGTCTCGCGCGCGACGAACTTCTCGATGTCGATGATGCGGGTCGAGTCGAGCTTCACGCTCTCGAAATCCTCCTTGTCGAGCAGGACGTACTCGTCCTTCGCAATCGCGAATCCCTTCACCAGGTCGCTGCGCGACAGTTCCTTGCCGGTGCCGGCGTCGACCGTCTTCATCCTGATGCAGTTGTTGGTCTTCGGATTGATCAGGTTGAAACGCACCGTCTCAGCCCCGGTCGTCGCCGACCACGGGGGAGATAGGACAAATCACCAGGGAAATGCGCAGATGCCCTTCCCTACTGGGTCGTGCAGCCATTTTCGGTTCCCCTCAGGTCTGGGCGATTCAATTGCGCCTGCGCGCCGTTGTTGCGACACGTGAAGAGTGCCGGGACAGATTTCAATCTGTGGCGGGGGGCTGGTCTTGATCTCACCACTCGTTGGGGACGCTTTGGAACTCTTGGCCCGGAAATGCATTGCATTGGTTCTGCAATCCAGTTCCAGGAGTTTCAGATGCGCTCGATCGTCACTGTCCCCGCAGCACTCTTCCTTTCTGCCGGCCTCGCATTGTCGGCGCTGGCAAAGGACCGTCCCGTCACCGAGCAGGAGCGGGCGAAGCTCGTGGAGGCCGTCAAAGCGGCGGGATGCACCGGCGGCGAGATGGAGTTCGACGACGACAAGGCGACGGCGCATCCCGCCGGCAAGTTCGACGTCGACGATGCGATGTGCGGCAACCAGAAGCACGACCTCGTCTTCGACACCGACTTCAAGATGCTGTCCAAGAAGGCCGACTGAGGCCGGCCTCAGCCTGGAAGCTCCTGCGGCTGCCAGGCTGAGGCGGCCTCCCGCGCGATGCGGGTGAAGTTGCGCACCAGGATGGAGGCGTTTCCGGTCCGCCATACGGCCACCACCGGAAGCGGTGCAGGCTTGTCTGAGACTGCAAGGCAGCGAAGACCCGACATATTGAAGCTGGTCACCGTCGATGGCGACAGGGCGACGCCCAGGCCCGCCCCGACGAAACTCGCGACGGTATGAATCTGGTCGGCGTACTGCGCAATCCGGGGCTCGAACCCGGCGCGACGGCACATCTCCATCACGCGCGCGTGAATCAGCGGCGAACCGGCGCGGGAGTACATGACGAAAGGTTCGGCGGCGAGCTGCTGGATGGAGGTCGTCCGGCGCTGAGCGAGCGGATGATCCGCCGGGACGAGCGCGAGGAACGGCTCGCGGATGAGCGTCACCATCTGCAGGGCCCGACTGCTGATCGGCGGACGCAGCAGGCCGACATCGATGATGCCATTCTCGAGGCATTTCACCTGGTTCGGGTTGCTCATCTCGCGCAGCTCGAGTTCGACGTCGGGATAGGCGGCGCGAAACCGGACGACGATCCCCGGCAGGATCGTGAAAGGCGTCGAGCGCACGAAGCCGATGACGAGCCGGCCGGTCTCTCCGGTTCCGAGGCGCCGGACGTCGGCCTCGGCCTGTTCGGCACTGTCCAGAAGGCGCCGCGCGCGCTCGTAGAGCAGCAGCCCCGCCTGTGTTACCTCAAATTTCTTCTGGCTCCTGTGGAGCAGAATTACCCCCAGTTCGCGTTCCAGCTTCTGGATCTGACGGGTGAGGGGAGGTTGGGCGATGCCAAGCGAAACAGCGGCCCGCCCGAAATGACCTTCGCGCACCACGGCGCTGAAATAGCGAAGAGTTCTCAGGTCCATAATTGATACCATAGTGGTATCAGAGAGACCTGCCAACGATATTGGACGTAATGTTCCTGTGAAGGCAACGTCGGGTTGCAGTCTCCGCGGTTTGCGAAAGCAGGCCCGTAGCTTGCTGGGTACGCGACCGGTCGGGCGCTTCGGCGTGGTCCGGCAAGCGTTGTCGAGCGTACAAGAAGCCTGGGTATGAATTCGACGGGCTCGCCGGTCGGGCGCAAGGGCCCGCGAACATTGTGGAAGAGAAGACAGATGGCCAAGTCACATCCCGTCGATGCGCATGTCGGTGTTCGTATGCGCCAACGGCGTACGCTGCTCGGCATGAGCCAGACCAAGCTGGGTGAAGCCGTCGGCCTCACCTTCCAGCAGGTTCAGAAGTACGAGCGCGGCTCGAATCGCGTAGGGTCGAGCCGACTCTACGAATTCTCAAAGGCCCTCGACGTGCCGGTGTCCTATTTCTTCGACGAGATGCCGGGGAACGCCCTTTCAGGCCGGCCGATGGCAGCCAAGGTCAGGAAGGGGAGCGGTTTCGGCGAGGCGGGAAGCCCCTTTGCGACCGAGAAGGATCCGCTGATCAAGCGCGAGACGCTGCAGCTCGTGCGGGCCTACTACAAGATCCGTGACGAGCCCGTGCGCCGGCGCATCTACGAGCTGGTCAAGAGCATGGGCGAGGTCAGCCATGCCGGCCTCGCGGCGAAAAAGAAATAGCGTGGTCCGTCGTCTCGACGGTAGCCGGGCGCAGCTCGGCGTATCCGGTCGAGACGACGGAGCGCTACGCTGCCAGCAGGTGTTCTGCGATCTGCACGGCGTTCAACGCGGCCCCCTTCAGGAGCTGGTCGCCAGCGACGAACAACGAGATCGAGTGGCCTGTCGGATCGCCCAGGTCCTGGCGGATGCGGCCGACCAGGATGTCGTCCTGCTGGCTGGCGTCGAGCGGCATCGGGAACACGTTGCGCTCGCGGTCATCGACGATACGCACGCCCGGTGCGTTGGCCAGCAGCGCCCGTACGCGCGCCTCGTTGATCGGCCGTTCGCACTCGAAGGTCACCGCAGCGGCGTGGGCACGCAGAACCGGTACCCTCACGCAGGTCGCTGACAGCCGAAGCTCCTCGTCGCCGTAGATCTTGCGGGTCTCGCGCATGACCTTGGTCTCTTCGTCGTTGTAGCCGGTCGAGGGATCGATCGCGGTGTTGTGGCTGAACAGGTTGAAGGCGTAGGGATGCGGCAGCACCTTGGGCTTGAACGCGCGACCTTCGAGATAGGCGCGCGTGGAGTCCGCCAGTTCGTCCATCGCTGCCGCGCCGGCACCGGAGGCCGCCTGGTAGGTGGCGATGGTCATGCGCTTGATGCGATTGTGCTGGTGGATCGGCCACAGAGGCGTGATGGCGATGATTGCCGCGCAGTTGGGGTTGGCGACGATACCCTTGTGGTTGGCGATCGCGCCGGCATTGATTTCGGGAATCACCAGCGGCACGTCGGGGTCCATGCGGAAGGCCGAGGAATTGTCGACCACGATGGCGCCGGCCGAGACTGCGATCGGGGCATAGCGCCTGGAGATGCCGCCGCCGGCCGAGAACAGGGCGATGTCGACGCCTTCGAAGCTGTTCTCCGTCAGCTCCTGGACCACGAGGGCCTTTCCGTCGAACGACAGCTCGCGGCCCACCGAGCGGGCGGAAGCGAGCAGGCGCAGCTCCTTCACCGGGAAGCGGCGCTCGGTCAGGCAGCGCAGGAACTCGACGCCGACGGCGCCGGTCGCGCCGACGATCGCAACGGTGAGGGGGGTTCCTGCGAGAGGTCTGGATGGCATGTCTGTCTCCTTCGTTGAGGCCGGCAGACGGGTGCCTGGAAAGACAAAGGCCCCGTCCGAAACCGGCGGGGCCTGTGAGGTCGTCCTATGTCACGTTCGACTCTACGCGCACGTCCTCGCCGGCCCACCGAAGGTGGTCGTTTTGGTGGTCGTGGTCGTTTTGGTCGCGAAACGCAGCATGGCAGGGATATAGGGCGAAGGCCGGGCGGCTGTAAAGGCCGCAACGGCAAGGCTCAGTTCAGGCGAAGGAACGGCCGGTCTCCACAGACCGTGACCCTGTGGCCGTAGCGGCGGTGCGGGAAGTAGTCGAACATGGCGTGGTGCTGGACGCAGCGATTGTCCCAGAAAGCCACGGAGTTGGGCTGCCATTTGAAGCGGCACTGGAACTCCGGCGTCTCGATGTGGCGGTACAGCATCTCGAGCAGCGCGTCACTCTCGTGGCGCTTGAGCTGCGGGATCCGCAGGGTGAAGCCGCGATTGACATAGAGGCTCTGCCGGCCAGTCACCGGGTGGGTTCGCACGATCGGGTGCTCGGCATTGGGGAACTTGATGTCGTCGCGGTCCGTGGCCTTGACGCGGTAATAGTGCGCCTTGGAACTGTCGTGCAGCGCGGTCAGGCCCTGCAGCATCTGCTTGATCGGCTCGGAGAGCGTGTCGTAGGCGCGGTACATGTTGGCGAACAGCGTGTCGCCGCCGCCCTCGGGCGGGACCTCGGTCAGATGGAGGATCGACCCCATCGGCGGCTCGAGGTCGCACGACACGTCGCTGTGCCATTCCTCGCCGGCGACATGCTTCGAGTTCTCGTCGGCCTTGATCACCAGGATCTCGGGATGCTCGGGGAAGGCGATCGGGGCATTGGGATGGACGTGCAGCGGCCCGAAGTGCCGGCCGAATTCCTTGTGCTGTTCGATCGACATCTTCTGATCGCGGAAGAAGATCACCAGGTTCTCCATCAGCGCATCATGCACCTCCTGGAACTGCTGGTTGCCGAGCGGCTTGCCGAGGTCGACACCGAATATCTCCGCGCCGATGGACGGCGTGAGCTTGCGCACTTCGATCGACTGATAGGCCATTGGTGTTTCCTCCTTTCCGGAAGAATAGGCCGGAAGATCTTGCCCGTCCCCCGCAAAAACATTCGATGCGCGAAACCTGGGCCGTGGGCGATGGAATCCGGTAGACTTTCGCGGCCATGAGGATCGACGTCGACCACTACTTGGTGCTGGGCGTGTCGCGGACGGCGGACGCGGCGATGATCCGTGCCGCCTATGTGGCGCTGGCCAAGCGCTATCATCCCGATGTGGCCGCCGGGAATCCCGAACTCGCGGCGTTCAATTTCCGGCAGATCACCGACGCCTACCAGACACTTTCCGATCCGGACGCTCGCGCGCACTACGATGCGGCGGTGCAGGCGGCGCTCGACGCCGAGCGGGCCCGCCGCGAGCAGGCCGCCCAGGCCGCCGCGCTCGCGCGGGCAGCGAGGCCGGCCCTGAAAACGACAATTGCCGAGAGGCTGTTCGGCAAGCCGGCGCCGGATGCCGCTGCCATATCGCTGGCCGCACATCCGCCCAAACCGTTGATTCCGCCGAGGGCTGCGCCACCATTGGCCCATCTGGCACACGCCGACGCGATGGCGCGACTGCGTTCGATCCTGGTCGTCGCCGTCGTGCTCATGACCTTCATCGGGGTCGGCGGCTATCTTGCCACGCGCGCGGTAAGGGGGCCGGGTCTGCAGGTCATGGCAGCCGAGACCGCGCGGCCGGCCGAGGTGAAGCCGACGGTCGAGCCAAAGCCGCAAGCCAGGGCGAAACCCAAGCCGGTCCCGCCGGTCAACCAGCCGAGCCAGCTCGCCCCCTGGGGCCTGCCGCCCTCGGCGCCGCTGCCCGGCCCGATGGCCGGCCGTTCGACAGTGCTGAAGCCCGTGCCACCCCTGAACGTCGACGGGCAGTCGGTCTGCGTCGCCGACGACGGCGCAAAGTTCGCCATCATCAACCGCGGCGGCGAGCCGACCGTGATCTACAATGGCGCGCCGCCGGTGCGTGCCTCTGTCCAGCTGGCAGACCGCTATCTCGTCGTGCTGAACAGCATCGTGCCGAGCGATACGATCATAATTGGCATCAAGCGCGGCCTGGAGCCCGGGACCTACATCTACTACGCCGATACAAGAGGCGCGATCATCCAGACCGTTGCCGCGCGTTGCGAGGGGCAGGCTTACTAGCTACTTCTTCTTCACGCTCTCGAGCGTCGGCAACCGATGCCGATCCTCAGGGTCGTTCCAGCCCTTGAAGTTCGGCTTGCGCTTCTCGGCGAAGGCGGCGCGCGATTCCATCAGATCGCTCTTGGCGCCGTGCTCGTGCAGCGCAGCGGCGAGTTGCTGCATGTCGGGACCGGGGGCGGGCCGCATCTGGCGCATCATGTGCACCGTGTTCACCCGGGACGCCGGCGGCAGGGTCAGCAGGTGCTCGGCCATCGACATCGCCGTCGGCATGAGTTCGGCGGCATCGACCAGTCGGTTGACGAAGCCGATTTCGTAGAAGCGCTGCGCGGTGAAGCGGAAACCCAGCGCCATCTCCATCGCCACCGGATAGGGCAGGTTGGCGATGTGGCCGTGATTGTAGCCGCCGAGCAGCCAGCGCTTGGCCTCGGAGACCTCGAACACGGCCTCGCGCACGGCAACACGCAGATCGGTGCGCTCGACCAGCATGAAGCCGCCGCCCATGGCGAAGCCGTTGATCGCGGCGATCACCGGTTTCTCGAGCTTGCCCGACATGAACGGGTCCTCGATCTCCGGCCGGCGGCCGCCTGGCGCGCCGTCCTTAAGCGACTCCTTCATGTCCTCGCCGGCGCAGAAGCCGCGGCCGGCACCGGTGAAGATCGCGACCTCGAGGTCCTTGTCGGTGCGGAAGGCGTTCCACGCTGCCGAGAGTTCCGTCCGCATCTCGTGATTGAGCGCGTTCAGACGATCGGGCCGGTTCATCCGCACGACGAAGATCTGCCCGTGCTTCTCGGTTTCGACGACAGCCATGTGTTGCTCCCATCCGATGGTAAGGCGGTCCTGTCAGCGCCGTTCGAAGTCGATACGTTCATCCACCGGCAGGCCGAGCAGGTGACGGCGCAGGCAGTCGAGGCCGAGTTCGGTCGCGCCGATACGCACCCAGTCGCGGCCGCCGATCAGGCGAGCCTGTCGCGTGACCGTGTCGTTCGCGTCGGCGAGGCCGATGCAGATCGTACCGCCCATGTCCGGCCGGTCGTTGCCTTCGTCGAGTTCGAGCAGCACGACCAGCGCGTGGCTGGCGCCGCTCGAGGCGCGCAGCGCTCTGGCGACGATGGCGGCCTGATCGGGCGCGACGGCCGTGGCACCGAGTTCGGAAAGATCGCGTGCGACGGTGCCGCGTCGGAACGCGCGTTCGGCGCCGGGGAGCGGGGCGATGCGCGCGGCGAGATGGCCCCCGGTCACCGTCTCGGCGATGGCGACGGTCGATCCGCCCGCCAGCAGCCTGGCCAGGATCACGCCTTCGATGGTCTGGTCGTCTTCGGCCACGATGAAATTGCCCAGACGCTTGCGCACCTCGGCTTCCGCCGGAGCGAGCAGGGTGGCCAGCGCCGCCTCGTCGTCGGCGCGGAGCGCGAGCTTGGTCTCCAGTTGTGGGTAATGCGCCTGGAAGCCGAGCTTGATGCCCCCTTTCTCCTTGAAGGCCTCGATGTCGCCCAGCATCTGGTCGGCGCGCGATTCGCCGATGCCGAACGTGTGGAAGCGCTTGAGCCTTGTGACGCCCGCGATGCCGCTCATCGCCAGGATGCGGGGCAGCACCTGCTCGTCGAGCATGCGTCGCATCTCGCGTGGCACGCCGGGGGTGAAGAAGAAGCGGGCCCTGCCGATGGTCACGGCGAAGCCGCAGGCGGTACCGATCGGATTGTCGATGAATTCGGCATTGGCCGGCAGCATCGCCTGCTTCTTGTTGTTGGGCGGCATCACCCGGCCTCGCCGCGCGTAGGATTCCTCCATGCGGGTCATCCAATGGTCGCTCAGCACCAGCTCGACGCCGCAGGCCTGAGCGGCCACCTCCTGCGAGAGATCGTCGACCGTAGGCCCCAGCCCGCCATTCACGATCACCGCATCGGCTCGTTCGCCGGCTTGGTGAAACGCCTTCAGCAGGCTCTCGCGGTCGTCGCCGACCGTGGTGCCCCAGTGAACACCGAGGCCAACCTCGACGAGGCGGCGAGCGATGTGGCTGTAGTTGGTATTGATGGTTTTGCCGGTGAGGATCTCGTCGCCGGTACAGAGGATTTCCACGCGCATTTGCGGGAGTATCGGCTAAGGTCCTGGCAAAATCGAGAGGGAGAGAAGCGCCATGACCATCCTGACATCCGATCTGCGGGAGGCGCTCGCGAAGGTCGGCACCTCGACCTTGACCGGCGTGCTGAACAAACGCGGCTTGCGCAGCATGACCTTGTACGACGTTTGGCCGATCCGGCCGGAGCAGCCGCGCATGGTGGGGATTGCCTTCACGATGCGCTTCATCCCCTCACGCGAGGACAAGGACGGGCCGACCTCCACCAACCGCTCGATGGTCCAGCCGCAGGCGATGGAGGAGTGCCCGCCGGGGCATGTGCTGATGATCGATTCGCGCGGCGATTCGCGGGCGGCGTCGGCGGGCGATCTCTATGTAGGCCGTCTGAAGGCGCGTGGCGCGGCCGGCATTGTGACCGACGGCGGCTTCCGCGACACCGACGGCGTGCACAAGGCGGGGCTGCCGGCCTATCACCGCCGCCCGTCCTCGCCGCCGAGCCCGATCGCCCACCGCCCGGTCGACCTCAACCTTCCGATCGCCTGTGGCGGCGTCGCCGTCTATCCCGGTGACGTGGTCGTCGGCGACCGTGACGCGGTGCTCGTGATCCCGCCCGACATCGTCGAGGCCGTGGCCCAGGAAGCCTTGGACACCTACCAATACGAGGAATTCGCCGAGGCCGAGGTGGCGCGCGGCCGGTCGCTGACAGGATTGTTCCCCGTGGCGGGGGAAGAGGCGAAGCGCGACTTCGAGGCGTGGAAGGCGCGGGGGAGGAAGTAGGCGGCCCCAAACAAAAAACCGTCGTCCTGAGCGAAGCTGCGCGCCTACGGCGCTTTGCCCAGGTCGACGAACCTTTTTGACTCACGCCAGCGACGTTCTGATCTCCAGGCCGTTCTTCAGGGTCAGCGTTACCGGCGTGCGCTCCGCGATGTCGGCCATGCGCTTCTTCTGCTCGTCGTCGACTTCGCCCTCGATGGTGAGGACGCGGTCGATACGCTGCTTGTCGCCGTCGCGGCTGAAATGGATGTCGGCGTGAACCGCCGTTACCGGCCACTGCTTGCGCTCGGCATACATGCGGAGCGTGATAACCGTGCAGGCGCCCAGCGCCGAGGTGAGGAGATCGTAGGGAGCGGGGCCGGCATCCGTGCCGCCCAGCTCAGGGCCCTCGTCGGCCGTGAGCTTGTGACGTCCGCCATGGCCCGTCGCGATGGCCGTCACGTAGTTGGTCGTGCCGATGCTTGCCTTTGCGTGTGCCATGCCGCCGTCTTCGCCTCCCGATGCTGGAGGGCCCGTTGCCGGGCCCTCGCATCAGTCTAGCGGCGCTTGCGACGCGAAGCTGCCTTCTTCGCGACCTTCTTCACAACCTTCTTGGCGGCGGTCTTGGTCTTCGCCTTCGCAACGACCTTCTTCACCGCCTTCTTCTTCGCAACCTTCTTCTTCGCAGCCATTGAAATCTCCCTGTCCATGTCAAGGAACGGCACACGTCGCACCGCTCCTGATTGCATCTAGATCACGATTCTTATCTCTGTCACGCATTCTTCTCGTGATTTTATCGTGCCGATGTGAGTCATGTGGTCGCTGAGGGATGCGTCGGCGGGCAGTGCCGCGAGCAATCCACCGGCAGTTTGCGGGTCGAACAACAGTGGAATCTTCGCATGACCCGCCGCGCGATCAAGACCATCGATGAGATGACGCGCGCGTAGATTCGCAGGCTGCAACGAACTCGCGTAGCCTTGTGCGAACAGTTCGAGGGCGCCGGGCAATGCCGGCAGCGAGTCGAGATGCAGATCGACCATCACGTTGTCGCTGGCGCGAATCATCTCGGTGAGATGGCCGGCGAGGCCGAAGCCCGTTACGTCGGTGCAGGCATGCGCACCTGCCGCCACCAACGCACGTGCAGCATTGCCCGATGGCATCCGCATCGAGGCGAGCGCGCTTTCGATCCAACGCGCCTTTGCCATGCCGCGCATCGCCGCGGCGAAGATGACGCCGGTACCGAGAGGCTTCGTGAGCACCAGCCTGTCGCCCGGTCTCAGCCCGCCCTTGCGCAAGGCTTGTGACGCGACGACGAGGCCGTTCACCGAAAAGCCAAGCGCCGCCTCGGGACCTTCGCCGGAATGGCCGCCGATCAGCGCGCAGCCTGAGCCGTCGAGGATGCGCCGCGCGCCGGACAGCATCTGGAAGAGGTCTTCCTCCATCAGGCGCTCGGCCGCGGCCGGCACGACCGCCAGCGCGAGCGCGCTATGCGGCTTTGCCGCCATCGCCCAGATGTCGCCCAGCGCATGCACGGCGGCAACTTCGCCGAAGGCGAAGGGATCGTCGATGAAGGTGCGGAAGAAGTCGACCGATTGTACCAGCGCCTGGCCAGACGGCACCTCGATCATCGCCGCATCGTCAAGGGCGTCGAGGCCGATCACCACATTGGCGGCGGGCGAGAGTCCGAGCCGCGCCAGCACGCGATCGAGCACGCCGGCCCCCACCTTGGCGCCGCAACCGCCGCAGCGCATGCCGACATCGGCCAGCAGGCGTCTCGCCTCGGCATCGGCCAGCGCAGGATCGGGCGGCGCAGTGCGGGCGCTCGTGTCCATCGGCTTCGTGGGCGGCTCGCGATACATGCGCATCCACCTGCGGTCGATATGGTCCTTCCAGCGCCACACCCACGAGCCCTCCAAGGCCCACGAGCCGCGTGTCGCCACCGCATTGCCGTCGCCGGTGCCCAGGATCGAGAGGTAGCGTCGCTGCGGCGTGAAGGGTTCCCGCGTCAGGCCCAGCAAGGCACGGCGCAGGTTGGCGGCGAGCGGGGGGCCGTGGCGCACGGCAAAGACGCCGGCCTTGGGACGCGGATGGGCGGTCACGCTGGCACAGTCGCCGGCCGCGAACACGAGCGGATCGCCGCTTGAGGCGAGGGTCGGTTCGACCGCGAAGAAGCCGCGTTCGTCGAGCGGCAGGCCGGTGCTCGCAAACCAGTCGGCGGCGCTGGCCTGCGTCACCACGAACACGTCGTCGACCGGTAGGCGCTCGCCCGACTCAAGATGCACAGCATCGCACTCGACGCGGGTCGTGGCGGCGTTCTCCCGCAGCCGGACGCCGCGGCGCGCGAAGATGGCACGCATACGCCGCCGTGCCGCCACCGCCTGGCCCGTCAGGATCTCGCCCTTGGTCACGAGCGTGACCGAGACCTCGGCGTTGCGCGCGATGGTGCGCAGCCGATGGTCGATGGCCAGCGCCAGTTCGACGCCGCCCGCGCCGCCGCCGATCACGGCGATGCGCAACGCGCCCTGCCAGTCCTTTACCCGTTCGAGGAAGCCCAGCCAGCGGCGGCCGAGTTCGGCGATGGGCTTCACCGGTGTCGCATGCTCGGCTGCGCCGGCGATCGCCCCCATGCTGGGCGAAGAGCCGACGTCGAGCGACACGAGATCGTAGGAGACCGGTGGCCGATCCTTCAGCAGCACCTGCCGGTGTACGCGATCGAGGCCGATTGCCTCGGCATGAATCAACCGTGCCCCGGTCCAGGCACAGAGCCGGGCGAGGTCGATGTGGCATTCGTCGAAGGAGTAGGCGCCGGCCACGAAGCCCGGGATCATGCCGGAGTAGGGCGTCTCGATGTCCCGCCCGATCAGGGTGAGCCGCACGCCGGGCATCGGCTTCATGCCGAAGCTCTTCACGACATGGACGTGCGAATGGCCGCCGCCCACGAGCACGAGATCCTTGAGGAGGGGCGCCGGTTGCATCGTCTCTTTCCTTTAACGCATTCGCCGGAGGCACGATCCCGCCGTCGTCCGCGCACTGCAATCTATTAGTGGTATTCGAATAAATTGTAATGTATATCAATTGATTAGGGGTGATTGTTCCCCTGCTTTCGGAGCCACCCCTGCATGGCCGTCACTTCCGGCCTCACGGTTTCCCCTGATGTTCCCGAGGATGAGGCCGCGCGCGTCGCGCAACCGCGCTCGGCATGGTCGTTGTCCTGGCCGCTGGTGCTGGGGCTGCTCCTCTTCATCTGTCTCGCCAACGGCAGCGGACTGCCATTGCTGGCGGATCCCGATACGCACTGGCACATCGCCGTCGGCAACTGGATGCTGGCCAAGGGCGCGGTGCCGACGGCGGATCCGTTCTCCTTCTCCTTCGCGGGGCAGCCGTGGATTGCCAAGGAGTGGTTGTCGCAGCTCCTGATGTCGGTCGCGTTCAAGCTCGGCGGTTGGGGCGGTGTCACCGTGCTGGCCGCGGGCGCGCTCGCCGCGTCCTTCGCGATGATGCTGCGGCTCCTGCTGCGCGATCTGCGACCGCTGCCGGCCGCGGTGTTCGTGCTGGCCGCCATTGCAATGACGCTGCCGCACTTCCTCGCGCGGCCGGCCGTGCTCGCCTTTCCGTTCATGCTGGTCTGGATGGCGGGCCTCGTGCGCGCCGTCGAGGAGCGGCGAGCGCCTGCACCGCTGCTGCTGCTCGTCATGCTGCTGTGGGCCAACCTGCACGGCAGCTTCATCATGGGCCTGCTGCTGGGCGCCGCCTTCGCGGTCGAGGCGGTGGTCGGCGCGCGCGATGCCGCCGAGCGCAAGACCTTGCTGTCCGGATGGGCGAAGTTCGGCATCGCCTCGTTCGTCGCGGCCTGCATCACGCCCTACGGACCCGAATCGATCTGGGTGACGCTGCGCATCTTCGCGCTGGACGACACGCTGGCCTTCATCGCGGAGTGGAAGTCGCCCGACTTCCAGAAGGCCCCGCTGCAGGAGCTGCTGCTGCTGATCGCGCTCTATGCCGCGCTGTCACGCGGGCTGAAGCTGCCGCTGCTGCGGCTGCTGATCGTGCTCGGCCTGCTGCACCTCTACCTGCGCTACGCCTTCAATGCCGAGCTGTTGGCCATGCTCGCGCCGCTGGCGCTGGCGCCCCTGCTGGCGCGTCAGTGGCCGGCGCTGCGGCCCGATCCTTCGGCCGGCCGCGACGGTTCGCTCTCCGGGCAGGC
>WOUR01000024.1 GCA_009772935.1 Rhodospirillaceae bacterium | reverse complement strand
TCGATGATCTGCTCTTCGCTAAATCGCTTCCGCTTCATGTCCGTTCTCCCCGAACGGACCCAACTCTACTACGTGAGAGTTTCGGGGGAGCAGGTCACCGCCTACAACAACACCCCGCGAAAATGCCTTGGGTTCAAGTCGCCGCCCGAGATACTTTCTGCTCAATCGTTGCACTTCAAACTTGAATCCACAGGGACCTTGCGCTTCATTCAAAACGCCAGCTAGTGCGATCTTTTGAGGGCAAACGCGATTGTCCTGCCCCGAGACGGGGGGTGGATTCCGGTTCTTCTCTGCCCCCGCAAGGGGGCGAAGGGAGGCCTTCAGCACAGCGTGTTGAACCAGTCGAGGACGGTGGACTTGCCGTCGAGGACGGCGGCGTCGCCGTAGAGGCTCGCCAGGAAGGTGGCGCGGTGGCTCCCTCCCTTGACCGGAACGCCTGCCATGTCACGTCCTCCCGACGCCAGGGCCATCTTGACGAGGCCCGGGTACAAGGCCTCGTCGGCCAGCCCGTACTAGAAGCGGATCGGCGAGTCGTAGTCCCAGAAGGTGGTGCTGTTGGCCGCGAGACGGCGCAGGAACTTGCCGTTGGTGTCGTGCGTGAGGCGCTCGAAGAAGCCGTCGGTCAGGAAGTCGGCGGCCGGCGGCGGCGTCTTCGCGGTCTCCGCGTCGAGCCTGTAGTCCGACCAGTATTTTTCGGCGAAGGCACGGTATTGCGGCTTGATCGCGGTCTCGAAGAGATCCCCAGCCCGTAGTAGCGCCGGTAGCTGCCGAGCAGGACGACTATGCAGGGCACGATCCAGGCCGGCGGCAGCGGATAGGATTTCTCCGTCGAGAGGATGAAGGATTACGGGCAGGACCAGTAATGGAACGTGTCGGGCAGATCGTTGAACGGGCTCTGGGCGGCCGCTGCGGCCACCTTGGTGCCGCGCCGCTACAGCTCCTGTTTCAGCCACTGGGTGTTGAGGGCGCCTTGCGACCAGCCATTCAGGAACGAGGCGGAGGGGCGCAGGCCCGATTTCTCCAGCTCCCGCAAGCCCGCCTGCAAAACGTCGAGGCAACACTGAACCGTGGCGTCCTTGACGGCATACGCCTCGGCGCGGCCCTCGCGATAGGGGCCCTTGCCGGGATACTCCGCGGTGATGACAGCGTAGCCGTTTCCCGCGAAGCGCTGGATGTTGAACAGGGTCTCGAGCGAATCGACATTGTCTCGTAGCTCATAGGTCTCGGCCTTGAGCCGCGTCAGGTTCGACGGAACCTGGTTGAAGGACAGGATCGTGCCGTGCTACCAGGAGACGACGGGCAACGAACCCTGGCTGCCGGCCGGGAGCGCGAGAAGACCGCTGACTTGCACCTGCTCTCCCGTTTCGGGCAGGCGCGTGGACGTGGTGAGGCGTCTCAACTCCACGTTGTGGCGCACGCCGTGCCGGGCGGCGGAGAACGGTCCCAGGAAGTTGCCTTCGTTGAACACCGCATAGGATTTAGCCGCGAGCGAATCGAGTCACTACTTCGAGACACGGACCGGGGCCGGTCCACCTCCGTCGGCGACGCTCCATCGGGTGAGGCGAGGGCGCCCTGTCCGACCCTTGAAGCAGCGACGGAACCGGCGGCCGCACAAGACGATCTCAGCAGACTCCGCCGGCCGATTCGGTCGTTCGCAGGGCGGGCTTCCGGATGGCCGGGCTCTTGTTTGGTCGGACTCATGTCAATCGCCTCGAAACATGCCGTGCGATCCTGTGGGCCTGTATCTGGCTACATCAGCTCTCATAGGATGGTCGAGCCGCCAAGCGTGGCAGGCCGGCAATGGATCATCTCTCAGAGGCGTGGCGGGTTCCAGAGTTGTGTTATGGTCGCACTGACAGCCGTCGGTCACTGTCACACGATCTTGCGGGGACGTGGCGCCCCGATCACAACCCGGTCGGGCGCGCCCCACGACGAGTACCGGTCTGCCTGGAATGTCTCGACGAAAAAGCCGCGGGAATCTCTGATCCGGCTAGGTTCGAAAACAACCACGCCAGGAAGTGTGGTCTCGAACGCGCGCATTCTATGTCACTCGCCCGCTAACGTGAGGCTTTTTATAGGAGTAATTGTACGTTATTGGCAAGATTGGTGAGTCGGCAGGGTGGGGTGTGATGAAGGGTATCATCTTGGCCGGCGGCTCGGGCACCCGGCTCTATCCGGTGACGGCGGTCGTATCGAAACAGCTGCTTCCTGTTTTCGACAAGCCGATGATCTACTATCCGCTGACGACGCTGATGTTTGCCGGCATCCGCGACATTCTGATCATATCCACGCGGCCAGACATGCCGCTTTTCGAAAGGTTGCTCGGAGACGGCAGCCAGTGGGGAATGCGCTTTACGTATGCCGCGCAGGAAACGCCCCGAGGTCTTGCCGATGCCTTCATCGTTGGCCGCGAGTTCGTCGGGACGGATCGTGTTGCTTTGGTGCTGGGCGACAACATCTTCTATGGCAATGGCCTGCCCGAGGCCCTGGCGAGCGCGGCGGCACGGGAGCAGGGCGCCACGATATTCGCCTATGTCGTGGCCCGCCCGGAGCAGTATGGCGTGGTCGAACTGGATGCCGCCGGCCGTGCACTTTCGATCGAGGAGAAGCCTACGCAGCCGAAGTCGAACTTCGCGGTCACGGGGCTCTATTTTTACGACAATCGTGTGCTGGACATCGCCGCCGCCCTGAAGCCCTCCCCGCGGGGCGAAATCGAGATCACCGACGTCAATCGGGCGTACATGGAGGAAGGACGGCTTTTCGTCGAGCTTCTGGGGCGCGGCTTCGCCTGGCTTGACACCGGCACCCACGAATCGCTGACCGAGGCCAGCCAGTTCGTCCAGATCCTGGAGCAACGCCAGGGGCTTCGCGTGTCGTGTCCCGAGGAGGTCGCCCTGCGACTGGGGCACATAACGCTCGACGCCTTTCATCGGCTGGCGATCGCGGCGAGCAAGAGCCGTTACGGTCTCTACCTCCTGGGTGTGCATCGCGCTGTCGCCGCGGAACGGGAAAGGCTCGGGGCGGATGGAGACCGCTCGGCATGATGGGTGGCCACGCCTTCATGGAAAGCATCAATGGCCGGCACCACCTTCTTTGATGGAGAGAGATCGATTGCTCGACACCGCCCAACGGTTGACGCATCTCCAGCGCCTCGAAGCCGAAAGCATCTTCATCATGCGCGAGGTGGTCGCGGAGTGCGACAAGCCGGTGATGCTGTATTCGATCGGCAAGGACTCCTCCGTCATGCTTCATCTCGCGATGAAGGCGTTCTATCCCGCGAAGCCGCCGTTTCCGGTGCTGCACGTGGATACGACCTGGAAGTTCCGGGAAATGATTGCGTTCCGCGAGGAAGTCACGGCCCGTCTCGGCCTCGATCTCATCGTCCACACCAACGCCGACGGCGTCCGTCAAGGCATCAACCCGTTCAACCACGGCTTGTCGATCTACACCAACGTGATGAAGACCGAAGGGCTTCGCCAGGCGCTCGACCGGCACGGCTTCGACGCGGCCCTCGGCGGCGCTCGCCGTGACGAGGAAAAGTCCCGTGCGAAGGAACGCATCTTCTCCTTCCGATCGAGGCATCATCGCTGGGATCCGAAGAACCAGCGGCCGGAGCCCTGGAAGCTCTACAACACGCGCAAGAACAAGGGCGAGAGCATCCGGGTCTTTCCGTTGTCGAACTGGACCGAGTTCGACATCTGGCAATACATCTCCCTCGAGAAGATTCCCGTCGTGCCGCTCTACTTCGCCAAAGAGCGTCCCGTCGTGCGCCGCGATGGCATGCTGATCATGGTGGATGACGAGCGTTTACCGCTGCGGCCGGGCGAGCGGCCAGAGATGAGGAAGGTCCGCTTCCGTACCCTGGGCTGCTATCCGCTCACCGGCGCGATCGAAAGCGATGCAGACACCTTGCCGGCGATCCTCCAGGAAATGGTGCGCGCCCGAAACTCGGAACGTCAGGGCCGCATGATCGATCGTGACGGCATGGGCTCCATGGAGAGGAAGAAGCTGGAAGGCTATTTCTGATGAGCGGCGACACATCCGAGCTCGACGCCTACCTGCGCGCGCAGGAAAAGAAGGATCTGCTGCGGTTGATCACCTGCGGGAGCGTGGACGACGGCAAGTCCACGCTGATTGGCAGGCTGCTGTACGAAGGCAAGATGTTGCTGGATGATCAGCTCGACAGCCTGAAGGCCGAGAGCGCACGGGTCGGCACCCAGGCAGGCGATCTCGACCTTGCGCTTCTTGTCGACGGGCTTGCGGCGGAGCGCGAACAGGGCATCACGATCGACGTCGCCTATCGCTTCTTTGCAACCGACAAGCGCAAGTTCATCGTTGCCGATACACCCGGCCATGAACAGTACACGCGCAACATGGCGACGGGCGCATCGACGGCAGACCTCGCCATCATCCTGGCGGATGCCCACCGCAGCAGCGAACTGCTGACGCAGACGCGGCGGCATTCCTACATCTGCTCGATGCTCGGCATCCGCCACATCGTGCTCGCCGTCAACAAGATGGACCTCGTCCAGTACGACCAGGCCGTCTTCGAGGCCTATGTCGCCAGGTACATGGCCTTCGCCAAGGAACTCGGGCTGACGCAGGTCGAGTGCATTCCGATCTCGGCGCTGCGCGGCGACAACGTCATCTCGCCCAGCCGGCATATGAGCTGGTACCGGGGGCCCGCGTTGCTGCCCTACCTGGAGACTGTGGAGTTCGGCCGGGAAAGCTCCATGCGCCCGCTGCGCATGCCCGTGCAATGGGTCAATCGGCCCAACGCCGATTTCCGCGGCTTCGCCGGGACCATCGCAAGCGGCACGGTGAGGACGTCGGATCGCATCAAGGTGCTGCCATCCGGCCAGGAGGCAACGATCTCGCGCATCGTTACCCAGGACGGCGACCTTGAAGCCGCAGTCGACTCCCAGGCGGTGACGCTGGTGCTGGACCGGGAAATCGACGTCAGCCGCGGCGACGTCGTCTGCGCCGCCGGATCACCCGTCTCCATTGCAGATCAGTTCGCCGTGCGTATCCTTTGGATGGCGCCGGAGGCGCTTCTGCCGGGGCGGACCTATCTCATGAAGGCGGGCACCGTGACGACGCAGGCGACCGTTACGGCGCTCAAGCACAAGATCAGCATCAATACCCTCGAACATATTGCGGCCAAGACGCTCCGGCTCAACGAGATCGGGCTCTGCAACATCTCCTTGGACAGGCCGATCGCGTTCGAGCCGTATGCGGAAAGCCGCGATCTCGGCAGCTTCATTCTGATCGACCGCATCACCAACCAGACCATCGGCATGGGGCTGATCGACTTCGCGCTGCGGCGCGCCAGCAATATTCACTGGCAGAACCTGGAGGTAAGCCGATCGGCCCGGGCTGCGCAGAAAAACCAGAAGGCGGCGGTGATCTGGTTCACCGGCCTTTCAGGCTCGGGGAAATCGACCATCGCATCGGCCTTGGAGAAGAGACTCTACAGCCTCGGGCGGCATACCTACGTCCTGGACGGCGACAATGTCCGCCACGGGCTGAATCGCGACCTGGGTTTTACGGATGCCGATCGTATCGAGAACATCAGGCGCGTTGCGGAAGTGGCACGGCTGATGGTCGATGCCGGCCTGCTCGTGATCGTGTCCTTCATCTCGCCGTTCCGGAGCGAGCGCGAGGCTGCGCGCAATCTCATGGGAGAGGGTGAGTTCCTCGAAGTGTTCGTCGATGCGCCCCTGGATGTCTGCGAGGCGCGCGATCCCAAAGGCCTCTACAAGAAGGCGCGGCGGCAGCAACTCATGAATTTTACGGGCATCGGCTCTGCGTACGAAGCCCCCGAGCATCCCGACGCCCATCTGGATACCGCCCGGCTCTCGGTCGAAGAGGCCGTCGACAAGGTGCTCAACCTGCTCGAAGCCAAGGGCCTGACGAGCGCCTAGGCCCGGCGGCCTGGCGAAACGCTACTTCGATCAGGGGGCGGTCAGGCCCAGCCGTTCGCCGCGATATTCGCCGCTCATCACGCGTTCCCACCAGCCGCGATTGTCGAGGAACCAGCGCACCGTGTCGCGCAGGCCGCTCTCGAAATCGTGGCGCGGTCGCCAGCCGAGTTCGGTCGCGATCTTCGACGCGTCGATGGCGTAGCGGGCGTCGTGGCCCGGCCGGTCGGTCACGAACTGGATCAGCGATTCGTGCGGCCGATGGGCAGCGTCGGGCTGCATCTCGTCGAGCAGGCGGCAGATGCCGCGCACCACGTCGATGTTCCGGCGCTCGTTGTTGCCGCCGATATTGTACGTCTCGCCGGGGCGTCCCTTGCGCAGCACGAGGGTCAGCGCCTCGGCGTGATCCTCGACGTGCAGCCAGTCGCGCACATTGTCGCCCTTGCCGTAGACCGGCAGGCTCTCCCCGCGTAGCGCACGGATCGTGACCAGCGGGATCAGCTTCTCGGGGAAGTGATAAGGGCCATAGTTGTTCGAGCAGTTGGTCGCCAGCGTCGGCAGCCCGTAGGTGTGGTGCCAGGCGCGAACCAGGTGATCGGACGCGGCCTTGCTCGCGGAGTAGGGGGAGTTGGGCGCGTAGGGCGTGGTCTCGGTGAAGAGACCGGTGGCGCCCAGCGAGCCGAACACCTCGTCGGTCGAGATGTGCTGGAAGCGGAAGCGGCTGCGCGCGGTCTCATCGAGCGTGCGCCAATAGGCGAGCGCTGCCTCCAGCATCGTGAAGGTGCCGTTGACGTTCGTCTCGATGAACGGCGCGGCGCCGGTAATCGAGCGATCGACGTGGCTTTCCGCAGCGAGATGCAGGATCGCGTCGGGCCGGAATTCGGCCAGGATGGCGTCTATTCCCGCGCGGTCGCAGATATCGGTCTTGTAATGGCGATGACGGTTGCTGGTCCGCGCCTCGGCCAGTGACTCGAGATTGCCCGCATAGGTCAGCTTGTCGACGTTGGCCACGGCCCAGTCGGTGTCACGGATGATGTGCCGCACGACGGCCGAGCCGATGAACCCGGCGCCGCCGGTAACAAGAATTCTCATGGGGCCATCATGCAATGGAACCCCCCATACCTAGCATATCTTCTGCGCTGATTTCTAATTCTGGCTGCCGGGCGGGCAGGGCCCGCGAAAGACGCTAAGATGATGCCATTCACGAAGCCTTCATCAGAGGAAACCTGAACATGAGTGACGCATCCGAGTACACGCCGCCGAAGGTCTGGACCTGGAACAAGGCCAGCGGGGGCCGGTTCGCCAACATCAACCGGCCGATCGCGGGCCCGACGAGCGAAAAGGAACTGCCGGTCGGCAAGCACCCGCTGCAGCTCTATTCGCTGGGCACGCCCAACGGCCAGAAGGTCACCATCATGCTCGAGGAACTGCTCGCGCTCGGTCACAAGGGCGCCGAGTATGACGCGTGGCTGATCAAGATCGGCGAGGGCGACCAGTTCGGCAGCGGCTTCGTCGCCATCAACCCGAACTCCAAGATCCCGGCGCTGGTGGATCGCAGTGGCCCCAACCCCGTGCGTGTTTTCGAATCGGGTGCGATCCTGCTCTATCTCGCGGAGAAGTTCGGCGCGCTCGTGCCGACGGAGAGCGCCAAGCGGGCGGAGTGCCTGTCGTGGCTATTCTGGCAGATGGGCAGCGCACCCTATCTCGGCGGTGGCTTCGGCCATTTCTATGCCTATGCGCCGACCAAGATCGAGTATGCGATCGATCGCTTCGCGATGGAGACCAAGCGGCAGCTCGACGTACTCGACCGGCGGCTGGCCGAGAGCAAGTACCTGGCCGGCGACGACTACACGATCGCCGACATCGCCGTCTGGCCGTGGTACGGCGGGCTAGCCAAGGGCCTGCTCTACGGCGCCGGCGAGTTCCTGGCCGTGCACGAATACAAGAACGTCAATCGCTGGGCCGATGAGATCGGTGCACGCCCGGCGGTCAAGCGCGGCCGCATCGTCAACCGCCTGCAGGGCGATCCCGCGGCTCAGCTCCATGAGCGCCACGACGCCAGCGACTTCGACCTGAAGACGCAGGACAAGGTGGCGGCCAAGGGCTGAGCGGAAGACCCGATTGCGCCACGATGTCGTCATCCGCGACATCGTGGCGGCATCGATCTTGCCTCGCTCGCCGGATCGAGATCAGCGCGGGAGCATCGGGTGAGCAGCACGAACCGGCCCAAGGTGGCCTTCATCGGCACCGGCGGCACGATGTCCTCGCTGGGCGTCCATCCCCTGGAACTGCAGGATTACGGCGTGCACGAGAACCGCCTGCATGCCAGCGAGATCGTGGCCCGCTTCGCGGTGGTCGAGGAGATCGCCGAGGTCATCCCGGTCGACTTCCGCAACGTGCCCAGCCCGGAGATCTACTTCGCCGAATGGAAGGAACTCGCGGCGCTCTGCCATCGCGTCGTGGCCGAGCATCCCGACCTGTCCGGCATCGTCGTCGGCCATGGCACGGCGACGCTCGAGGAGACGGCCTGGGTCCTGAACCTGGTGCTCAAGGTCGACGTGCCCGTGGTGCTGATCGGCTCGCAGCGACCGGCCTCCGGCCTGTCGACCGACGCCGCGATCAACCTCGTGAACGGGGTGCGCACCGCCGCCAGCCCGCAGAGCCGGGGCCGCGGCGTGCTGGTGCTGCTGAACGACGAGATCCAGGCCGCGCGCGAGGTCACCAAGACCTCGAACTGGCGGATGCAGACCTTCCGCACGCCCGACTTCGGCGTCCTGGGCCATGCCGACGCCGATCGCGTCGCCTATTACCGGCGGCCCGAACGTAGGCACATGCCCGACACCGAATTCGACCTCGCGGGCCTCGACGCCCTGCCGAGGGTGGACATCGCCTATGCCTATGCGGGCTCCGACGGCAGTGCGATGCGCGCGTTCATCGCGGCCGGGGCAAAGGGGCTGGTCTCCGCCGGTTTCGCACCCGGCATGGCGCCGGCCGCCGATCTGGCTGCCATGGAGGAGGCGGTGAAGCAGGGCATCGTTGTGGTGCAGTCCTCGCGGGCCGGCTCGGGCCGCATCTTCCGCGGCGAGAAGCTCGCCAAGGCCGGCGTTCTGGCCGCGGACAATCTCAATCCCCAGAAGGCGCGGTTGCTGCTGGCACTGGCGCTCACCCGGACTTCCGACCCGGCCGAAATTGCGCGGATCTTCGCGACCTACTGAAGGCGTACAAATTAGTATTGACTAATGTATTAGTGTCGACTAATTCTTTGGTCATGAACCAGCCTGCTCCCCTCGATGCCGTCATGCGCACCCTCGCCGATCCCACGCGGCGGGCGGTGTTCGAGCGCGTGGTCGGCGCCACGGAGATCACCGTGGGCGAACTCACGCGCGGAAGCGGGGTGACGCAGGGCGCCATCTCGCAGCACCTCAAATCCTTGAAGCAGGCCGGGCTCGTCGCCGAGCGTCCGGAGGGCCGTAACGTCTATTACCGCGCCGAGTCCAAGGGGCTCGCGCCGTTGGTCGACTGGATGAGCCACTATGGCGTCTTCTGGCGGGAGCGCTTCGATCAACTCCATGCTCTGTTGAAGGAAATGGACCCATGAGCAACGCTGCGGCCCGCAAGCTCGATACGCACGAGATCGTCGTCGAGGACGTCTTCCCGCACGCCCCCTCGGCGATCTGGAAGGTCCTGACCACAGGCGCCCTGATCGGCCGCTGGCTGAAGATGCCGCTCTCCGGCTTCGAGCCGGTGGTGGGCAATCGCTTCACCTACAGGACGACTCCGGCCGGCGGCTGGGACGGCACGATCCACTGCGAAGTCCTAGAAGTCGTCGAGAACCGCCGCTTCGTCCATTCCTGGACGGGCGGACACGAGTCGAACGTGGGCTACGGCGCGCCGCTCGACACGGTGGTCGCCTGGACCCTGTTGCCGGTCGAAGCCGGCACGCGCCTGCGCCTCGTCCATTCCGGCTTCGTGCTGCCGCGCAACGAGACGGCCTTCACCGGCATGGGCAAGGGCTGGCAGCAGGTGGTGAAGACCATCGACGCCCTTTCGGCGGAAGAGACCGCCATCCGCAAGCCGCACTGAGGGAGCCTGTCATGCAGCATCAAGTCGTCTCGCGCGATGAGTGGATGAAGGCCCGCCTCGCCCTGCTCGAGGAGGAGAAGGAGCTGACGCGGCGCAGCGACGAGCTGGCGCGACGCCGTCGCGAACTGCCCTGGGTCCGGGGCGACAAGACCTACGTTTTCGACACGGAGGAGGGGAGCGCCGCGCTGTCGGACCTCTTCCAGGGGCGGTCGCAACTCCTCGTGTACCACTTCATGTTCGGGCCCGATTACAAGGCGGGCTGTCCCTCGTGCTCGTCGGTCGCCGATGGTTTCGATGGCAGCGTCGTTCATCTCGCCAACCACGATGTGACGCTCGTGGCTGCGTCCCGTGCGCCGCTCGGCAAACTGCTGGCCTACCGGCAGCGCATGGGCTGGAGCTTCCCCTGGGTTTCCTCGGGCGACAGCGACTTCAACTTCGACTTCAACGTCTCGTTCACCGAGCAACAGCAACGCGACGGCGAGATTCGATACAACTACCGGCAGGGCGGTCACGCTCTCGACATCAGCCCGGCGCCTGATCCGGTCGTGAAGTTCGCCGGCATGTGCGGCGTCGACGCGCCGACCTACGGGCGCGACCGGCCGGGCCTCAGCGCCTTCGTGACGGAGGACGGCGCCGTCTATCACACCTATTCGACCTATACGCGCGGCGTCGACGGGCTGTGGTCCATGTATCAGTGGCTCGATCGCGCGCCCAGGGGCCGCAATGAGCAGGGCCCGCCGCGGTTCCGCCGCCACGACGAATACGGCAGGCGCTGAGCCCGATGATGACCAGCCCTCTCGCCGCCGTCGCCGACGGGCTGCGCTATGCGGCGATGCCGACTTTCGCGGCCATGGCGGTCGCAACGGCAGCGTCGGGTGGCGGGCCAGCCGAGGCGTTATGCGGGGCGTCGGTGGTGAACGGCATGGCCGTGATGTACGGCCTGATGAGCGCCTTCCATGCCGGCCCCTGGTTGAAGCTGATCGCAAATCGACGAACGGGCGCGCAGCGCCCCCTGGAAGGAGGGCGGATATGAGCGAGGCCTATACCGGCGGCTGTGCCTGTGGTGCGGTCCGTTATGAAATCCCCGCCGAACCGGTGGTGATGGCCGACTGCCAGTGCCGCGACTGCCAGCGCCGCAGCGGGACGGGGCATGGCTCCTATCTGACCTTCGCGGGCCGCAAGGACGTCAAGATCTCCGGACGCGCGACGCACTGGGACCTTGCCGCGGACAGCGGCAACGTGAAGACGCACGCCTTCTGTCCTGCCTGCGGAACACCTGTCTATTTGACGTTCGCCGCAATGCCCGACCTCTTCACCGTGCACGCCGCAGGCCTCGACGAGCCGGACCGATACGCGCCGAAGATGGTGTTCTACAGGGCGCGTGGTCATGCGTGGGACCAGGTCGATCCGGCGCTGGCGGGTTTCGACACCATGCCGCCGAGGTAGAAGCCGCGAAGGAAGGGCAGGTTTGGCACGAAGTGTGATTGGCTGCGTGTCATGACGACCCTCTCCCGACGCACGCTTCTGGCTGCCGGCTCTGTCGCCGGCCTGACTGGCGCGTCTGCCCGCGCGCAAGCCACCTATCCATCGCAGACCATTCGCCTCGTCGTGCCCTATGCGCCGGGCGGCGGTTCCGATTTCACGGGCCGTCTGGTCGCGCAGAAGCTGCAGGAGACGGCGGGCTACACGCTGATCGTCGACAACAGGGCCGGCGCCGCCGGCATGCTGGGGACCGAGATCGTCGCCCGCGCGCCGGCCGACGGTCATACCCTGCTCTATGCCGACGTCGCGCACGGCATCAATCCGGCCGTCTATTCCAAGGCGCGCTACGATCCGGTGAAGAGCTTCGTGCCGATCACCCTGGTCGGCGCCTCGCCGCAGGTGATGGTGGCGCATCCGTCTTTTCCGGCAAACTCGCTGAAGGACCTGCTGGCGATGCCGCGCGAGCAGCTGCAGAAGATCGCGGTCGGCACGCCGGGGCAGGGCAGCGGTCCGCATCTCACCTACGAGCTGCTACGCACCAAGGTCGGCCTCGACCTCGTCCATGTCCCCTACAAGGGCGGCGGGCCGGCACTGAACGATGCGATCAACGGCCAGATCCCGCTGGTGATGAACGCGATGGCGCCGGTCATGCCGCATCTCCAGTCGGGCAAGCTGAAGGCGCTGGCCATCGCCACGGCCGAACGACATCCGCGCCTGCCCGAGGTGCAGACCTATGCCGAGAGCGCGCCGGGCGTCGTGGTCTACAACTGGTACGGCTTCCTGGCCCCGGCCGGCACGCCGCCCGAGGTGACGAACAAGCTGGCGGCGGACATCGGCCGCGTGCTGCTCCTGCCGGACGTGAAGGAGAAGTTCGACGCCGCCTTTCTCGATCCCATGCCGCAAGGCAGTGCCGAGATGGCGAGCTTCCTCGACGGCGAAGTGCGCCAGTGGAAGACGGTGGCAACGCAGACCGGCGTCTCGCTGGACTGAGGGTCGGTCTTCCGCGCGCGCCTACAGCGCGCCCTCGTGTTCGAGCAGCCACTTCTTGCGGGGCAGGCCGCCGCCGTAGCCCGTCAGCGTGCCGTTGCTGCCGATCACGCGATGGCACGGCACGACGATGCCGATCGGATTCTGGCCGTTGGCGAGTCCGGCCGCGCGCACCGCGCGAGGCTTGCCGATTCGCGTAGCCAGTTCGGCGTAGGAGATCGTGGTACCCCGGCGGATCTTGCGCAGCGCCTGCCACACGCTTCTCTGAAACGGCGTACCGGTCGTCTCGACCGGCAGCGTGTCGATGACCGCAACGTCGCCCTTGAAATACAAACCCATCGCCGTGGTCAGCCCGCCCGGATCGCGCGCGGGTGAAAGGGTGTAGCGCCCCCGGCCGCAATAGCGGTCGAGCAGACGGCGCATGCGCGCCTCGTGGTCTGTCCAGTCGATTGCCCGCAGCCGGCCCGCGGCGTCGGCGACGACCACAAGCTCGCCGACCGGTGTCGCGAGGCGATCGATCCTGAAGTCGAGCGGTTCAGGCATGCCGCGCCCTCCGCAGGTGCTCCGCCGCATAGGCGTGCCACGGCCGCCAGGACGGCGGCGCCTCGTCGTCGGCGGGAATATCCATCGCTTCGCCATCCCAGTCGCCCGGCGCACGCAGGCCCGGTCGCCGCGCGATCAGCGGCGCGAGCGCCGGATCGCGCGCGAGATGGCTGTCGATGGTCGTGATGTCGGCCCCGAGATCGAAGACCCGGCGCACGCGCGCGACGATCGCCGGCAGGGCCTTCACCGACGGGAAGTGGATGGTGACCGCGACGGCGTTGCGGTCCGGCAGATGCGCGACGGAGACGCGACCGCGCAGGCCGTCGAGATCGAGGCGACGATGCCAGACACCGGCTTCGATCCATTCCAGGCCGGACGGTTCGCGCGAGGAGAGCGCTGCCAGCATGCCGTGCCAGTCATAGGGCGGGCGGTAGGCGAGCCTCAGCGTGACGCCGTCGCGGGCAGAGGTATCGGTGCCGGCTCTGCGGCGCAGCATCCTCGGCGGCCGGTCGAACAGCTTCCGGAACGTCTCGTTGAATCGCCGGATACTGCCGAAGCCCGAGGCCAGGGCCACTTCGGACATCGGCAGGTTGGTGTCGTGCAGCAGCTGCTTGGCGAACAGCACGCGCCGCGTCTGGGCGACCGCGATGGGCGACGCGCCGAGATGACGGTGGAACAGGCGGCGCAGTTGGCGGCCACCGACGCCCACCCGCCCGGCCAGATTCTCGACGCCGGCCTCGTCCTCGTCGAGGGCGCCGTCGGCGATCAGCGCCAGGGCCCGGGTCACCGTATTGGCGCTGCCGCGCCAGGAGGCGAAGTCGGGGGCGATCTCGGGCCGGCAGCGCAGGCAGGGGCGGAAGCCCGCTTCCTGGGCGGCGGCGGCCGAGGCGAAGAAGCGGCAATTCTCGAACCGGGGCGTGCGGGCCGGGCAGACCGGCCGGCAGTAGATGCCGGTCGAGGTCACGCCGACGAAGACCCTTCCGTCGAAACGGGCATCGCGGCTCTGGAAAGCGCGGTAATGGGTGCTGCGGTCGAGCAATTCCATGCGCCGATCTTTCCACGCGCGCGCGGTCGGCGCTCGCGGTTTTCGGACCCGTTAGTCTTTGACCCGGGGACAGGAACGTGATCAGTCGCCGGCCATGGTTGCGACAGCCGGCTGGTCGGCGCTCCTGAAGCGCGAATGGATTCCCCTGCTGGTGGCCCTGGTGGGCGGCGTCCTCCTGCATTCGATGAACGTGCTGATGCTGGCGACGGTGCTCCCCAGCATCGTTGCGGATGTCGGCGGCGCGGCGATGGTGAGCTGGCCGACCACGGCCTTCCTCGCCTCGTCGATCGTCGCGGCGACCTGCACGGGACACCTGACTGTACGGCTTGGGGCCCGCAGCGCCTTCTGCGCCGGTGCGCTGGTCTTCGGAATCGGCGCGCTTGTCTGCGCGCTTGCGCCCTCGATGGGCATCGTCGTGGCGGGTCGCTTCGTGCAGGGCTTCGGCGGCGGCGTCCTGTCGGCCATGGCCTACGTTCTGGTGGGCCGCTCCTTCCCCGAGCCCGTCTGGCCACGGGTGGCCGCGCTGCTGTCGGGCGCCTGGAGCATGGCGGTGCTGGTTGGACCGATGCTCGGGGGCGCCTTCGCGACCTGGGCAAACTGGCGCGGATCTTTCTACGCCGTGACGGTCCTGGCGGCCCTGCTGGCGTTGGTCGCGGCCCGGGCGTTACCGCGGGCGCGGGCGGAGACGGCGGGGGCGGCACGCGCGATTCCCGGCGGTCGGGTCGCGCTGATCTGTCTGGCGATCGCCACCATGTCGGCGGCCAGCGTCGTCACCCTGCCGTCGAGCAAGGCCGGTCTATTCCTCGGAGCGGTCGGTCTGCTGGTAACCATGATCCTGCTGGACCGGCGTTCGAAAGCGCCGCTGTTCCCGAGCGACGCCTTCTCCCCGGGCACGGTGACGGGCATCGCCATGTGGTTCTGCCTGCTGGTCTCGATCGGCTACAGCCCGCTGTCGATCTTCATCCCGATCTTCCTGCAGAGCCTTCACGGCTTCGATCCGCTGGCCGCCGGCTATACGGTCGCCGGCGCCTCGATGGGTTGGACGGTGGCTTCGCTGGTCGTCGCGGGCCGGGCGCCGCGGGCGGCCGGCCGGCTGCTGGTCGCCGGCCCCCTGGCGATGGCGGCGGGGCTGGCTGGGGTGGCGTTGCTGATGCCGCAGCCGGTGCTCGTCCTGCCGGCGTTCATCGCTCTCGTCGGGGTGGGGATCGGAGCCTGCTGGGGCTTCGGCGTGCAGCGCCTGATGGGTGGGGCGAAGCAGGGGGAGGCGGAGCTGGCGGCCTCCGCCGTGGCGACCGTGCAGCAGAGTGGATTCGCCCTGGGGGCCGCCGCCGCCGGCATCGTGGCGACCCTCGCCGGCTTTTCACGTGACCTCAGCGCGCAGGATGTGACCGGCGCCGCCTTCTGGGTGCCGATGGGGTTCGCGCCGGCGGCTCTCCTGGCCGCCGTCGTGGGCGCGCGCCTGGCGATGCTGGCGGGCCGCTCGGGTGGTAAGAGGGCGGCGGCATAACGTTGAACGACCGGAGCGGGGCGCGACGCATGGCAGTGGTGGAATTGCAGTCGAACATCGATCGAACGTTCGAGCGCATGAACGCGGCAATGGACAGCCTGACGCTGCGCGACAGCTTCGTCGCGCAGCGGTCAACGGTCGCGGAGCGCCTCCAGGCCGGCAAGGCCTTGCGTACGCGGGTGCCGCGCACCTCCCACGCCTGGTTCGAGCGCGCCGCGGATCGGCCCGATCCCGTCGCCATCCTCGAAGCCCAGAACGAATGCCGAGTGCAGAAGCTGGTGCCGGTGCGCTTTGCGCGCATGCTGGCGTCGCCCTTTGCCTTCCTGCGCGGCTCGGCGGCCGTCATGACGGCCGACCTGTCGACCACACCGGTCACCGGGATGGCCGTTGCAGCCTGTGGCGACATGCACGTCTCGAACTTCGGCGTCTTCGCCTCGGCCGAGCGCAACCTGATCTTCGCCATCAACGATTTCGACGAGGTTCACCCCGGCCCCTGGGAATGGGACCTGAAGCGTCTCGCGGCAAGCGCCGCCGTCGCGGTGCGCTTCATGGGCGGCGACAAGGTGGCGGCCGAAGGTGCAGCGCAGGCCATCGTACGCTCCTACCGCAAGCGCATGCGGCGCTACTCAGAAATGGGCTACCTGCAGACCTGGTACGATCGGATCGACGAGCGGGCCGTGCTCGACACCCTGTCGCCGCGAGCGAGACGCGGCGCCGAGCGCATGATGGACAAGGCGCGTGCCAAGGGACATGTCAGCGCGCTCGAGAAGCTGACCGAGCAGGTCGACGGCGAGCATCGCATCATCGAGGAAGTGCCGCTGATCGTGCGCGAGACGCATACCGCGGCAGGCACCCCGGCCGACGTCGCGCTCGACAGCATGCTGCAGGCCTATATCGAATCGCTGCCGATCGACCGGCGCGTGCTGTTGTCGCGCTACCGCATCGTCGATACGGCCCGCAAGGTGGTGGGTGTCGGCAGCGTCGGGACGGGCTGCTGGGTCATCCTGCTGCAAGGCATAGACTCCGACGATCCGCTGTTCCTGCAGGTCAAGCAGGCGCAGCAGTCGGTGGTTGCCCCTTATGTCACGCAGAAACTCAGGTTCGAGAACCAGGGCAGACGGGTCGTCGTCGGGCAGCGCCTGGCACAGGGGTCACCCGACATCTTCCTCGGCTGGGGTCAGCTCGACGGCAAGGACTTCTACGTGCGCCAGCTCGCGGACATGAAGGGCAGCGTCAAGTTCAACGAGAGCGACCCGAGCACCCTCGACGGCTTCACCGAATATTGCGGACTGTGCGGCTGGGCGCTTGCGTTGGCGCACGCCAAGTCGGGCGATCCTGCGATGATCGCCGGCTATTGCGGCAACAGCGACGTTCTCGACGAAGCGATCGGCAAGTTCGCCATGGCTTACGCGAGGCAGACCGACGAGGATCACGACACGCTCGACAAGGCGCGCCGATCCGGCCGAATCCGGGTCGCGGCGCCGGAGATGGTGAAGTAGTCGCTTCGATCCTCGCCGAAACGTCGGCGTGGATGGCCGGGCTAGAACCCTCCCGTCAGCAACGGCAGGAGAAGCACTCATGGTCGATCTACATGCCCTGAAGGACGGGCTCATCGTCACGGCGTTCTGGGAAGCCAGGCCGTCCGAGGCCGATGCCGTGGCCGCGATCGTTCGCGAGTATCTGCCACAGGCCCAGCGCGAGCCCTGGGTGCACGCCTTCCAGATCCATCGCTCGATCGCGGAGCCCTGGAAGTTCCTCTTCTACGAGGTGTTCCACGACGAGGCGGGTTTCGCCTCCCACCAGGAGACGCCGCATTTCAAGGCGCTGATCGTCGGACAGGCGCTGCCCAAGCTCACGAAGCGTGAGCGCACGCAGCACCGTTTCGTTCACGCGGGGGCTTAGAGTCTTCCGCCTTGAATCGACCCACCGACCTCATCCTTCGAGACGGCCACGAAGTGGCCATCTCGAAGGATGGGCAGCAAATGCGCCGCTCTCGCCCACCCTTCGAGACGCTCACTGCGTTCGCTCCTCAGGGTGAGGTGGAAAGACTCTAAGAGGAGGGACGTGCGGCGGCCGTCAGGCCGCCGCCGCGTCCTTCCAGGCTGCAACCTCGAGCCAGGTGCTCTGGTAGGTCGCGCCTTCGCCCATGTCGGTGTAGCGGTCCGAGCAGAGCATGTTGATCGTGCCCGACACGGCCTCGCCCACGGGACGCTGGCCCGGCACCAGCAGGACGCCCGGCTGGACCTCGTCGGCGATCTTGAGGATCAGGCCGATCTCGCCACGGTCGTTGAACACGCGCACCGGGGCGCCATCCTTCAGCCCGAGCTTCGCCGCATCGTCGGGGTGCAGGATGCAGAACGGCTTGCCCTCGCGCTCGCGCAGGAAGCCGACGCCCGAGAAGGCGGTATGGGCCTGGAAGTAGCCCGGCGCGGTCAGCAGCCGCAGCGGCCACCGCGCGGCTTCCTCGGCCTCGATCGGGTCGGCTTCCCAATCCGGCATCGGCGGCAGGCCCTGTCTGGCCAGTTGCTCGGAATAGAATTCCAGCTTGCCCGACGGCGTCTTGAAGGGCTGGCCGTCCCAGTCGTGCTTGATGTTGAGGGGCACGCCGGCGAACAGCTCGTTGCGGTCGACCTTCGAGGCCGGTCCGGTCGATCCCTTGAAGAATTCCTCGGCCGCTTCGCGCGGCGTCAGGCTGAAGATCGGGTCGGCGATGGCCATGCGCTGCGCCAGTGCCTGCGCCACATGGAAGTTGGAGCGTGCCTCGCCGGCCGGCTCGACCGCCTTCTGGCCCCACTGCATCCAGTAGGCGCCGTAGGCGCGGTAGAGGTCGTCGGTCTCGAGATAGTTCGCGGCCGGCAGCACGATGTCGGCGTAGCGCGCCGTGTCGGTCATGAACGGGTCGTGCACGACGGTGAACAGGTCCTCGCGCATCAGGCCCTTCTGCACCTTGTGCACTTCGGGGCAGGTCACGACCGGATTGTTGGCGGCCACGAACAGGGCGCGGAGCGGCGGGTCCTTCATGTTGAGGAGCTCTTCGCCGAGGCGCAGATGGTTCACCATCCGCGCCGTCGCCGGCCCGGAGGGCTTGCGCACGGCGGCGTAGTTGAGATCGCACGACGCGGCCGTCAGCAGCAGCGCGCCGCCGCCCTTGACGCCGTAATGACCGCTCACGCCCGGCAGCAGCGCCACGGTGCGCAGCGCCTGGCCGCCATGGGTGAGGCGGGTCATGCCTTCGCCGAGCCGGATCAGCGCGGCCGTCGCGCGGCCGTACATCGCGGCGAACGCCTCGATGTCGGCGACCGCGAGGCCTGTGATCTCGGCTGTGCGAGCCGGCGTGAACTTCGGCAGCACCTCGCGCTCGACCTTGTCGAAGCCCAGCGTGTGAACGTCGATGTAGTCACGGTTGGCGAGCCCGTCGCGCACCAGGATGTGCATGACGCCCAGGGCCAGCGCCGCATCGGTGCCGATCCGTATCGGCAGGTAGAGGTCGGCGGCCCGGGCGCTGCGCGTGCGGCGAGGGTCGATCACCACAATCGGCATGCCGGTCTTCTTGCGCTGGCTTTCCGCCAGGGCCCAGAAATGCACGTTGGTGGCGGCCAGGTCGGCGCCCCAGGAGATCATAAGGTCGGAATAGATGACCGATTCGGGATCGGCGCCGCCCACCGGGCCCAGCGTCATTTCCCAGGCGGTCTCGCAGCACGTGTCGCAGACCGTGCCGGCCTGAAGGCGCGACGTGCCGAGCGCATGGAACAGGCCGTTCACCAGGCCACGGTTCATCAGGCCCTGATGGGCGGAGTAGGCGTAGCCCAGGATGGCGAGCGGGCCGCTCTCCGCGATGATCGACTTCCAGCGCTGGGCAATCTCGTCGAGCGCCTCGTCCCAGGTAATCGGCTCGAACTGGCCCGAGCCCTTCGGCCCGGTGCGGCGCAGCGGGGAGGCGAGCCGCTCGGGAGAGTTCACCAGGTCGCTGTCGCGGTTGACCTTGCCGCAGGCGAAACCAGCCGTGTACGGCTGGTCGGGGTCACCCTGGATGCGCACGACCTTACCGTTGTCGACATGTGCGATGAGCGAGCACATGTCGGGACAATCGTGGGCACAAACAACTCTGACAGATTTCACTACGCCGCCTCCCGAAGGGTATCGCGGCCGTAATGTAGCAGAAGCTCGGAAAGAAGAAGCGGGCTTACTTCTTCTCGGCGTCCGGCTTGGCGTCTGCCTTGGCCGGATCGGTCTTGTCGCTACCGATCATGCCGAAGCGATTGCGGAAGCGCTGGACGCGGCCGCCGCGATCGATGCTCTGGCGCACGCCGGTCCAGGCCGGATGCGTCTTCGGATCGATGTCGAGGCGCAGGCTGGCGCCTTCCTTGCCCCAGGTCGACTTCGTCTCGAAGGACGTGCCGTCGGTCATCACCACGGTGATGGTGTGATAGTCGGGGTGAATCTTCTCTTGCATGATCTCTCTCCAGCGCTTCAGGGCCGATTCCGACCGGCCGGCGCAACAGGGGCGGGGATATACAGTCCCCGGAGCGTGGCGACAAGCTGGTTGTACGGCCCCGCCATGGCTTGTAGACCGGCCAGCCATGAGCGATTCACCCTTTGAAACCCTCGCCGACAGCCTGCTCGCCACCCTCGAGGAGGCGCTGGGCGATCATGTCGACGCCGAACTGCAGGAGGGCATCCTGACGGTCGAGGGCGATGCCGGAACCTGGATCGTCAACAAACATGCGCCCACCCGGCAGATATGGCTGAGTTCGCCGGTGAGCGGTGCCCGGCACTATGCCTTAGATGCGACCACGGGGCGTTGGCAGGACACGCGGGGCGGCGGCGACCTGCTGGCCGTCCTCGGGGCCGAGCTGGGCGTAGTGCTGAATTGGCAGGCGCCATGAACCGGTTTGGTGGCCTGGCCCTGCTGGGGCCCTATCTCAAACCCTATCGCGGGCGAACGATCCTGGCCCTCCTGTCGCTGCTGGTGGCAGCGGGGACGGTGCTGGCCTTCGGCGCCTGCCTGCGCGCCCTGATCGACCGGGGATTCGCCCAAGGCCGGCCGGACATCCTCAACTATGCCCTGGCCTCGCTGCTGGCCGTGGCCGTCGTGCTGGCGATCGCCTCGGGCGCGCGCTTCTACCTGGTCTCGTGGTTGGGCGAGCGGGTCGTGGGCGACCTGCGCCGCGACCTCTTCGACCATGTCGTGCGGCTGGGGCCGGCCTGGTTCGAGATCAAACGCTCGGGCGACGTCATGAGCCGCATCTCGGCCGACGCGCAGCTCATCGAACAGGTGATCGGCTCCTCGGCGTCGGTTGCGCTGCGCAACACGCTGATGTGCCTTGGCGGCGTGGTGATGCTGGTCGTCACCAATCCCAAGCTCGCTTTGTGGACGCTCGCGGTCGTGCCGCTCACCGTCGTGCCGATCGTCGTGTTCGGTCGAAAGGTGAGGGCGCTGTCGCGCGAGGCCCAGGCGCGCATGGGCGAGATGGTGTCGGAAGGCGCCGAGACCCTGGACGGGGTGCGCACGGTCCAGGCCTTCGCCCAGGAGGATCGTGCCGCGCGGCGTTTCGGCGAGGCGACGGAGCGCGCGTTCGTGGCCGCGACGCGGCGGGTGTCGCGGCGCGCGATCATGACCACGCTGGTCATCTTCATCGTCTTCTCGGCCGTCGGCTTCCTGCTGTGGATGGGTGGCCACGACGTGCTGACCGGGCGCATCAGCGCCGGCGATCTCTCGGCCTTCGTGTTCTACGCGGTCCTGGTCGCCAGCTCGGGCGGCGCGATCAGCGAGACCATCGGCGACCTGCAGCGCGCCTCGGGCGCCGCCGAGCGCCTGGCCGAACTGCGCGCGGAAGCGCCGTCGATCGCCGAGCCGGCCCATCCCACGCCCTTGCCCAGGCCGGTGAAGGGCGCGGTGTCGTTCGAGGGGATTTCGTTCCGCTATCCGACGCGCACCGACGCGCTCGCCCTCGATGGCTTCGACCTCGCGATCGCGCCGGGCGAGACGGTGGCGATCGTGGGCCCCTCGGGCGCCGGCAAGACGACCGCCTTCAACCTGCTGCTGCGCTTCTACGATCCGGAGAAGGGCACGATCCGCCTCGACGGCATCGACATACGCGACCTGGCGCTGGGCGACCTGCGTCGGTCGCTGGCCGTCGTCCCGCAGGATCCCACCCTGTTCAGCACCTCGGTCACGGAGAACATCCGCTACGGACGCCCCGATGCCAGCGATGCCGAGGTCCGCGCCGCCGCCGAGGCAGCCTCGGCGCTGGGGTTCATCGAGGCGCTGCCGCACGGCTTCGCGACCGACCTCGGGGCACGCGGCGTGCGCCTCTCCGGTGGGCAGCGCCAGCGCATCGCCATTGCCCGGGCGCTGCTCTGCGACCCCGCCGTGCTGCTGCTGGACGAGGCGACGAGCGCCCTGGATGCCGAGAGCGAGCTGGCGGTCCAGCAGGCCCTGGACCGGGTGATGCGCAACCGCACGACCCTGGTGATCGCCCATCGACTCGCCACGGTGCAGAAGGCCGACCGCATCGTCGTTCTCGACCAGGGGCGGGTGGTCGACGTCGGGACCCATGCCGAGCTGGTGCGACGCGGCGGCCTGTACGGCCGGCTGGCGGAGCTGCAGTTCAACGTGTCGACCGCCGCGAGCTGAGAGCGCACTTTAGAATAATATAAAATCTTTGATTTTCAATTAATTGAAGAATATTGTTAATCTATATTCTGAGTTTGATTTGGACCTGAAGACCATGTTTTCCATGGACCCTGCGATCCGCCTCGTTTCGTGGTGGCCGGCGGCCTTGATCGGCCTCGCCACGCTCCTCAACAGCCTCGCCGAGAGCGTCCAGACCTTCCTGACCTAACGCAGTCGTACGACCTCGACCTCGCCGCGCTCGGCCTCGCGGCGCCTCAGTTCCCGGCGCAGGATCTTGCCGGTCGTCGTCAGCGGCAGTTCCGGCACGAACTCGACCTCGCGCGGATATTCGTGCGCGGCCAGCCGGGTCTTCACGAAGTTCGCCAGATCCGCCTTCAGCGAGTCGGTGGGCGCGATCTCGGGCCTGAGCTGGACGAAGGCCTTCACAATCTCCGTCCGCAGCCGGTCGGGCACACCCACGACCCCGACCATCGCCACGGCGGGATGCTTCATCAGGCATTCCTCGATCTCGCCGGGCCCGATGCGGTAGCCGCCCGAGGTGATGACGTCGTCGTCGCGGCTCTTGAAGAAGACGTAACCATCCTCGTCGATGGTGCCGAGGTCTCCGGTCAGCAGCCAGTCTCCGGCATACTTGCGCTCGGTAGCCTCGGGGTTGCGCCAGTATTCCAGCATGACGATCGGGTCGTGCCGCCAGCCCGCGATCTGGCCTTCCTGGCCGGGCGGCAGGACGTTGCCGTCGCCATCGACCACCGCGACCTTGCGGCCGGGGCAGGCGCGGCCGCAGGAGCCGGGGCGGACCTCGAACCAGTCGGGCGAATTCAGCAGCATCAGGTTCATCTCGGTCTGGCCGTAACCTTCCGAGATCGTCGTGCCGAACGTGTCGCGGCCCCAGCTCAACAGCTCCTCGCCCATCGCCTCGCCGCCGGTGGAGATCGCGCGGATGTCGTAGGTCCAGCGGTCGCGCGGTCTGTGGACCTGGCGCATCATCTTGAGCGCGGTCGGCGGGATGAAGCTCACGCCGACGCGGTGCTTGGCCAGCATGGCGAAGGCGCGCTCGGGATCGAACTTGGCGAACCGGTGGGCCAGCACCGGCGTGCCGTAGTACCAGGCGGGGAACAGCGCGTCGTAGAGGCCGGCGATCCAGGCCCATTCAGCCGGGGTCCACATCACCTCGTTGCCGCGCGGCCAGTGGCCCAGCCATTGCTCCACGGCGGGGATGCAGCCCAGCATCATGCGGTGCGCGTGCAGCGCACCCTTGGGCTGGCCCGTCGTGCCCGACGTATAGATGAGCAGCGCGGGATCCTCGGCCGCGGTGTCGGCGGTGGTGAAGCGATCGGAGGCCGCGCCGAGCAGCCGGTCCCAGTCGAGGAACGCGCTGCCATGCGCGCCGGCGCCGATCACGATCACCGTCTTGAGCCGGGGCAGCCGGTCGCGCACGGCCAGCAGCTTCGGCAGCTGGCTCATATCGGTGATGACGGCCGAGGCCTCGGCATTGGCCAGGCGGTATTCGATCGCCTCCTCGCCGAACAGGGTGAAGAGCGGCAGCACGACGGCGCCCATGCGATAGCCGGCGAGATGGCAGATCGTGAGTTCGGCGCCCTGACTCAGGAACACGGCGACGCGATCGCCCTTGCCGATGCCGCGCGCCACCAGCGCGTTGGCCAGCCGCGAACTCGCGGACAACAGTTGGCCGAAGGTCCAGTTGCGCACCGAGCCGTCGGCATTCTCGACGATCATCGCCAGCGTGTCGGGTGCATGACGTTCGCACACGGCGCGGCCGATGTTGAAACGCTGGGGGGTGGGCCAGCGGAACTGCCGCATGGCGTCGTCGTAACCGAGACCGCGAGGGATCATGCCCGGAGAACCTTCATTGGCGAGTGACGCGTTGCACGACGCGGCCGGCCAGCAGTTCCTGCGGCGTCGGCGTCCAGATCTCGTCGGGCGGCGTGTCGATCACGCGCTGCGCGAACTCGGGCGTGACGCCGCTCGCGACCAGGAAACGCCGCATGTCGCGGTTGCTCTCGTACAGGTCGTTGGAGCTGAGACCCGGGAAGCTGCCCTGGTGGAAGCCGAGCCGTCCGCTGGCTGAGATGGAGCGGTCGTTGCCACCCAGGAAGGCGATGGTGCAGGCGGAGGCACAGGCCGTGTCGACACGCGTCGCCAGCCGGCGATTGCGGATCAGGCGGTTGATTTCGAAGGCGGTGCCGATGCGGCCGCCCGGACCCGCGAGCACCACGCGGCGCACCGAGGGATGCTTGTCCAGTGCGCGCCGCACGGCGTCGGCGCTTCCGGTGCCGTAGGCGCCCTCGACGCTGAGTGCCATGCCGTCGGGACTTACCGTCACGGCGAGCGTGTCGAGCGCCTCGTCGCCGGTATAGATCGCCCACAACTCGCCGATCGAAGGCACGGCCCGTTCGTAGAGCAGGCCGCCGATGCCGGCGATCGACAGCGCCGCGGCGGCGAAGATGCCGAGGGCGAGCGGGACGGGGGCCCGCCGTCGCGCGGCAATCGCAATCAGGCAGACCTGCACGAAGGCGAAGGCGGAGGCGCCGAGGCAGAGCAGGGCGGGGCCCAGCACATGCAGCAGGGTGATCTCGCCGGGGCCGAACACGGCGAGGGTGATGCTGCCGAACCCGACCAGCAACGCCATCGCCGCCCAGACGCCACGATAGTAGAGCGTGAGATCGAACGGCGCGGCGCCGTCGCGCCACAGCGGCACACCCAGCGCCTCGAGATGGTCGAGCATCCGCGCAAGCTTGCCGGTGCGGATGCGCTTCACGCCAGCGCGGTAGCCGAGCGACGCGGCGAGATCGGATGGCACGCTGCCGTCGGCGAGCCGCACCTCGCGCAGGCCGATCGCCCGCGCCGCCATTTCCGCAAAGGCGATCAGTGCGCGCGCCACCTCGGTACGTTCGGCATCGGACGCCGTCACCAGCGGGCCGACGGCCAGATGGCCGGCCGCCTGCTCCAGCAGGAGGGCCCCGAGCGGGGCGGTTTCGCCGTCGATCAGGAAGATCGCCCGCGTATCGCTGGTCGAGGCGAGGGGCGGCAGGCTGGGGAAAAGTCGGGCAATGCAATCGGCATCGGCGGCGACGGCGCGCCGCACGGCGCCCACGGAGACCCGAGCCTGAGAAAACACGCTGACTTTCCACTCCCTGAGGCGGCTTTCATGGCCGATGACCGGTCTGTATGCTGCGGCACTTCTCGTGGAGCGTCCAGATGTCCCCCGACGATCATGCCTACCCGCCGATCGCCCGCGCCAGGAGCGGGGAGGCGGGCACGACCACCGTGCCGTCGGTCTGCCCGCATGACTGCACGAGCACCTGCGCTCTCGACGTCGAGCGGCTGAGCAACTCCCGGATCGGCCGTGTCCGCGGCTCGATGCGCAACGACTATACGGCTGGCGTGATCTGCGAGAAGGTCGCGCGTTACGCGGAACGCATCCACCATCCCGACCGGCTGATGAAGCCGCTGCGCCGCGTCGGCCCGAAGGGCTCCAAGCAGTTCGCCGAGATCTCGTGGACCGACGCGCTTGATATCGTGGCCGAGCAGTTCATCGCCAAGGCGCGCCAGCACGGCAGCGAGACGATCTGGCCCTATTACTATGCCGGTACGATGGGGCTGGTGCAGCGCGACGGCATCAACCGGCTGCGCAACACGATGAAATACTCGCGCTATTTCTCGACCATCTGCGTGACCTTGTCCGACACGGGCTGGATCGCCGGCGTAGGCGCCAAGCGCGGCGCCGACGTGCGCGAGATCGACGAGCATGCCGAGCTGGTGGTGATCTGGGGCGGCAATCCCGTCAACACCCAGGTCAACGTGATGACCCACGCGATGAAGGCGAAGAAGCGCGGCGCCAAGCTCGTCGTCGTCGATCCCTATCGCACCGGTACCGCCGATCAGGCAGACGTTCATCTCGCCGTGCGTCCGGGCACCGACGGCGCGCTGGCAGTGGGCGTCATGCACGTCCTCTTCAAGGAGGGCTATGCCGATTGGGATTACCTGCGCAAGTACACCGATGCGCCGGACGAACTGGCCGCGCATGTCGCGACGCGCACGCCGGAATGGGCGTCGAAGATCACAGGCCTGTCGGTCGACGAGATCGTGTCCTTCGCGCGCCTCTACGGGCAGAGCAAGGCCGCGTTCATCCGCTGCCACCATGGTTTCAGCCGCAGCCGCAACGGCGCGGCCAACATGCATGCCGTGACCTGCCTGCCGGCGGTCACCGGGGCCTGGCAGTACAAGGGCGGTGGCGCCCTCTACGGTCATACCGGCATGTACCCGATCAACAAGACGCTGATCGAAGGGCTCGACATGGTCGATCCGTCGATCCGAGATCTCGACCAGTCGCGCCTGGGCCCAATCCTCACCAACGATCCGGAGGCGCTGAAGAACGGCCCGCCGGTCACCGGCCTGCTGATCCAGAACACCAATCCGGCGATGGTCTGTCCGGAGCTCGAGCTGGTCCACAAGGGCTTCAAGCGGGAAGACCTGTTCACCTGCGTGCACGAGCAGTTCATGACCGAGACGGCTTCCTTCGCCGACATCGTGCTGCCGGCCACCATGTTCCTGGAACACGACGACTTTTACACAGCCAGCGGCCATACTTTCTTCCAGGTGGCCAAGGCGGTGATTGACGCGCCGGGCGAGTGCCGCGAGAACCACTTCGTGATTTCAGAACTCGCAAAGCGCCTGGGTGCCAAGCATCGCGGCTTCGACATGACGCCGTGGGAGATCATGGACGAGACGCTCAAGGTCTCGGGCATGTGGGATGCCGAGACCAACTGGCAGAAGGGCGGCCAGGATTTCCACCTGGGCTTCGAGACCTCGCACTTCCTCGACGGCTTCGCCTGGCCTGACAGGAAGTTCCGCTTCAAGCCCGACTGGGCGGCCTATGGACCGCGCGGCACGGAAATGCCGGTGCTGCCCGACCATTTCGACGTGATCGACAAGGCCACCGACGACAAGCCGTTCCGCCTCGTCGCCGCGCCGGCGCGCACCTTCCTCAACTCGACCTTCACCGAGACCCCGAGTTCGCAGAAGCGCGAGGTCCGGCCGACGGCGCTGATGAATCCTGGTGACTGCATCGCCATGGGCATCGTGGAAGGCGAGCGTCTCGAGATCGGCAACGAGCGCGGCAAGACCGTGGTCAACGCCAGGCCGCGCGAGGGCCAGCAGAAGGGGGTCGTCGTCGTCGAGGGCATCTGGCCCAACCGCAACTTCGAGACCGGCATCGGCATCAATGCGCTGACCTCGGCCGATCCCGGCTGGCCCAATGGCGGTGCGGTGTTCCACGACACCGCCGTCTGGATCCGCAAGGCCCAGTGAGCGCGGGATTCCAACCAGCGCCCAATCCGAGCATCGCCCAGACGCAGGCACCTCGGATCGAGGGCCGCGGCCATGTCCTCGTCATCGGAAACGAGAAGGGCGGCTCGGGCAAGTCGACGACGGCGCTGCACATCGCCGTGTCGCTGATGAGGGACGGCGCGCGAGTCGCGACGCTCGACCTCGATGCCCGGCAGGGCACGCTCAGCCGTTACATCGAGAACCGCGCGAACTACTCGGCGAAGAAGGGCCTCGACCTGCCGATGCCGATGCACACGCCGGTGATGATCTCGACGCTGAACGATCGTCGCGAGGCCGAGGCGGACGAGCGCGCCCGGCTGGCGGCGGCGCTCGAACCGGCGGTCGGCGCGGCCGATTTCGTGATCATCGACACGCCGGGCAGCGACACCCATCTCAGCCGGCTGGCCCATACCTGGGCCGACACGCTGCTGACGCCGCTGAACGACAGCTTCATCGATCTCGATCTTCTGGCCCGCGTCGATCCCGACACGCTGAAGATCGTACGCCCTTCGATCTATGCCGAAGCCGTCTGGAAGCAGCGCCAGATCCGCGCCATCGAGGGCGGCCGGCCGGTCGACTGGATCGTGATGCGCAACCGCCTGTCTTCCCTGGCGGCGCGCAACAAGCGCGACATGGGCAACGTGATCGAGGCCCTGTCCAGGCGCATCGGATTCCGTGTCGCCGCGGGCCTCAGCGAGCGTGTGATCTACAAGGAGCTCTTCCTGATGGGGCTCACCCTGCTCGACCTGAAGCGCAGTGGCGGGGGCGGACCGTCATTGACGTTGAGCCACGTAGCGGCGCGCCAGGAAGTGCGAGACCTGGTGGCGTCGCTCAACCTGCCGGGGGTCGCTCCTGCAGAAGTGGACGCGCCCGTGACAGAAGAAGCCACAGAAGCCCCGCCGCCTGCAGGATGAACAGCAGGCCGAACGACCAGGCGTAACCGTCCGGTGAATAACCGGTGGCAGTGCGCGGCCACAGGTCGACGACCTTACCGATCGCCCATTGGCCGCCGAAGATCACGGTGAAGACCACGAGATTGGAACTGGTGCTCACCCGGCCGGCATATTGCGGCGGAAACGACCGCGCGAGCAGCGGCATGTACTGGATCGGATAGGCGCCCAGGAAGCCGAAAAGCAGCCAGGCCACGACGGGATAGAACGACGGTACGAAGGCCAGCCAGGCGCAGACCACGGCGAACAGGGTGCTGACGAGGTTGGCCGAGGCGAAGTCGCTGACGCCGATGCGGCGGAAGGCGCCGGCCAGCACGCCGCTCAGCGCGAAGCCGGCGGTCATCACCGCGGTCGTGTAGAACTGGATGTCGGCGCGGGTCTCGTTGCTGGCGAAGCCGCCGACATCGCGCAGCCAGGGGCCGATCCACAGGGTGATGGCGGCGATGAACGCCATCTGCTGGAAGGTGAGCAGCGGCTGTATGCGCCAGAAGAAGCCGTTGGTCAGCACGATGCCGGTGATGCGGAACTGGTCGCGCAGCGTTCCGGAGGCCGTCGGCGTGCCGCGCTCCGGCACGACCGTGAACAGGATGGCGGAGACCACGAGACAGAGACCGGCCAGCCAGAAGAACAGGCCCTGCCAGCTGATGACCGAGAGCGACCACTGGATCGGCAGGGTCGCGGCCATCGAGCCCAGGCCGCCGGCCATCATGTGGAAGCCGGTGATGAGCCCCCAGCGCTCCGGCGGATACCACAGCGTGATCGCCTTGATGGCCGCCATCAGCCCGCCGGCGAAGCCCAGCCCGATCAGTACGCGGGCCACGATCAACTCGCCGAGCGACAGGCTCAGCCCGAACAGGGCCGAGCCGATCGCCGCCATGGCCAGCAGAACCGCCTGCACGCGGCGCGGCCCGTAGCGGTCGAGCATGACGCCGAGGATCGGCTGGCATCCGGCGAAGAACAGGAAGAAGGCCGAGGTGAGGAGACCGAGGTCGCCCGCGCTTATGCCGACGTCCCGTTCGAGATACGGGAAGATCACCGCGTTCACGCCGCGGAAGATGTACGAGAGGAAATAGGCGAGCGCGAACGGAACGAAGACGCGCAGCAGCAGCGTGGCGAAGGTGGGGGCGTTTCCGGTCATGCTTCAATGTTGGCGCGAACGCGCGGCTGCACCATATTGAACGCATCGCAGAGGGTCAAAGGACATGGCCGAGGACCGAAATCGCAACGTCCCGTCTACCGCAGGTGCGAATGACGTGGATGCGTTCGTGCGCGAAGTCGGCAGGCTGCCGGTCGATCGCGCACCGGGCGGACGTGGCCGGCTGCTGTTCGCCATGGACGCGACGGCGAGTCGCGAACCCACCTGGGATCACGCCTGTGCCATCCAGGGCGAAATGTTCGTGGCGGCCGACGCGCTCGGCGGTCTCGACGTGCGGCTCGCCTTCTATCGCGGCTTCGAGGAGTTCAAAGTCAGCAAGTGGACGTCGGATGGCCGCGAACTCGCGCGTCTGATGAGTGCGGTGCGGTGCGCGGCGGGCCGCACGCAGATCGCGCGGTTGCTGCGCTACGCTGGCGAGCAGCGCCGCGAGAGCCGGCTCGACGCCGTGGTCTTCGTGGGCGACTGCTGCGAGGAAGACGTCGATGCGGTCGGCCACGAGGCCGGCCAGCTCGGGCTGCTCGGCCTGCCGGTGTTCGTATTCCAGGAGGGCGGGGACCGCACGGCGTCGCGGCTGTTTCCCCAGATCGCGAAGCTGACGCGCGGCGCCTACTGCAAGTTCGACCGCTCGAGTCCCGACCAGCTCAAGCGCCTGCTCGGCGCCGTTGCCGCCTATGCCGCTGGCGGACGCTCCGCGCTGCTGAAGTACGGCAAGGATCAGGGCGGCGTCGCGGCCCTTCTCACCAACCAGATGAAATGACCAAGGACCTGCTGGCTGCCGTCGAAGGATTCTTCGACAAGGAGATCCTGCCGCGCCATCGCGAATGGGCGGCTCATGTCTCGAGTCGTAAGGGGACTCCCCCGTTCATGGCCGAACTGAAGGAGAAGGCGCGCGCCGCCGGCCTCTGGAACCTCGGCCTGCCGGACCGGATGGGCAATCGCGCCTTCGCGCCGATCGCCGAGATCATGGGACGACTGCCGTGGGCGCCGGAAGTGTTCAACGCCCAGGCGCCCGACGTGCCCAACATGATCATGCTGCAGTATGCGGCGACCGACGATCAGAAGAAGCGCTGGCTCGAGCCGCTGCTGGAAGGGCGCACCCGCTCGGCATTCGGCATGACCGAGCCCGACGTCGCTTCGTCGGATGCCACCAACATTTCGACGACCCTGCGGCGCGAGGGCGACGAGTGGGTGGTGAATGGCCGCAAGTGGTACATCACGGGCGGCGCCCATCCCGACTGTGCGTTCGTCATCGTGATCGGCGTGTCGCGGCCCGAGGCGCCGCGCACCGGCCGGCATTCCTGCGTGATCGTGCCGATGCCGTCACCCGGACTGACGATCGTGCGCGAGCTGCGCTTCCTGGGCTGGGAAGACAGCATCGCGCCCATTGCCGAGCTGGACTTCAGGGACGTGCGCGTGCCGGCGGAAAACCTGCTGGGCGAGGAGGGCGAGGGGTTCGCCGCGGCCCAGGTGCGGCTGGGGCCGGCACGGCTGCATCACTGCATGCGCGCGATCGGCTCTTGCGAGGTCCTGGTCGAACTCATGATGGCACGTGCCGCCGAGCGCCGGACCTTCGGTCGCGCGGTGATCGACTACGACTCGGCGCAGCAGGCGATCGCGCGCTCCAGGATCGAGATCGAGCAGGCCCGCCTGCTGGTGCTGCGCACGGCGGAGCGACTGGACAGCGACGGCCACCAGGCCGTCTGGCGGGACGTGTCGATGGTCAAGGTCGTGGTGCCGGAGATGGCACAGCGTATCGCCGATCGGGCGCTGCAGCTGTTCGGGGCGATGGGCGGCAGCGACGACGCGCCGATCCATCGTGCCTTCGCCGTCGCGCGCATGCTGCGCATCGCCGACGGGCCTGACGAAGTCCATCTGCGGCAGATATTCAGGCAGGAACGACCCGCCCGCTGGACCGTATCGGACTCGCCCTATATTGCGCCGGGCAATGACTGAGAACGGCCGCAAGAGGATCTACGCGATCGTATTCGGCCTGATCCTCGCGGGGATCACGCTGGTGGGCCTCGAAGGGCTGGCCTCGCTGGAAGCACCCTCGTGGCCCGCGCGCGCGCTGAGGTCGACGCCGCCGGTCAACGTCCAGTCGACCGACTTCACCGGCCTGGCCGACAAGCCCTGGATCTTCGAGCCGTTCAACTCCTGGGGCATGCGTGACAAGGAGCGAAGCGTCGCCAGGCCGGCGGGGGACGGCTTCCGCACCGTCTTCGTCGGCGACAGCTATCTCGAGTTCCAGCTGACGCGGTTGACCCTGCCGGGCGAGGTCGAGCGGCGCTTCATCGAGGCCGGCCAGCCGAAGGCCGAGATGATCAACCTCGGCATCTCCGCCACCGGCCCGCGCAGTTACTACTACCGGCTGCGCGACGTGGCCTTCGCGCTCTCGCCCGATGCGCTCGCGGTGTTCTTCTTCTCGGGCAACGACTTCGTCTTCGACGGCCAGGGTTACGGTCAGGGACTCCTGCCGAGCCTGGTCGACGAGGCGCCGGGCGGCTCCATTCTCGGCAACCTCATGCCGAACGCCAACTGGGTGCTGGTCAACCGCCTGCGCCTGTCGGAGATGCTGACGACCAACAAGCCGGTGCCGCAGGAGTTCGATACGCTGGCCAAGATCTCCCGTCTGCCGCCGGCGGAGCGCACGCCGGCGCTCGCCCGTCATGTCCGACGCTACTACTACCCCGATCTGAGCGAGCAGCAGATCAATGCCATCTTCGGACGGAAAGGCGATGCCTTCTGGCAGGCCTACGCCTCGGGGAAGGCGGACGACGAGTCCCTGCAGGGCTGGCTCCTCAACCTCATGACCAAGGCCGAGATCGAGAAGTCTCCCTATTTCGAGGTGACGACGAGGGAGCAGGCGGCGCGGCTGGTGAAGGAGGGCGACATTCAGGCGACCCTGTCCTGGCTCGCGGCCATGGACCGCGCCGCCCGGGAGCGCGGTGTGCCGCTGGTCCTGTTCATCGTCCCGCCGGGCACCGTGGATCCCGACTATGTCGACTATTGGAAGCACTGGCCGCGCTTCTATGCCTTCAACGTCATCGCGGACTACCGGCAGGACCGGCTGCTGGACGCCTTGAGCAGGACGTCGATCCGCTACGTCGACCTGCGCAAGGACTTCGAGGGCGTGCGCGGCGCCTACCGCCGCAGCGACGCCCACTGGACGGACAAGGGCGTCGAGATCGCGGCCGACCGCGTCTTCCGGGAACTGCGTCGGCTCGAACGCCGCTAGGCGGCGCCGAGCAATCGCGCCGTCCAGCTGCCCGGCAGGACCGACCCGAGCCATACACCAGCCTTGGTGCCGATCGGGAAGGCGATGCGCGGCTTGTTGGCGGCCAGGCCCTGGCGGATGATCTTCGATGCCCGCGCCGAACTCATGAGGAATGGCATCGGAAAGGGAGCCTCGGCGGTGATGCGGCTGACGACGAATCCCGGACAGATGACGCTGACGCCGATCCCGTCCTTCTTCAGCACGTAGCGGATGCTCTCGCCCCACACGCGCACCGCGGCCTTGCTCGCATTGTACGAGGCCGAATAGGGCAGGCCGATGAACCCCGCCAGCGAGGAGACGATGCCGATCTGCCCGCGCTTGCGGGCCATCATCGGGTGGAGCAGCGGCTCGACCGTGTTCAGCACGCCGTTGATGTTGACGTCGAGCGTCTTGCGGATGATCGAGAAATCATCGAGCGAGGAATTGTCCTTGTCGATCGAGACGCCGGCATTGGCAAGCACGAGGTCGACCGGATGTGCCTCGTCGAACGCTGTCAGCCACGGGAGGAAGCGCTCGCGATCGGTGACGTCGATCGTCTCCGCGACGACGGTGGCGCCCTTCGCGCGGCACGCGGCGGCGACCGCGTCCAGCCGATCGCGATCGCGTCCCGTGAGCGCCAGGGCGATGCCCGGAGCAGCGTAGTCGAGAGCCAGCGCCTCACCGATGCCGCTCGATGCGCCCGTGAGCACGATGCTGGAAAAGATCTTCATGTGGGAGCGCCTTCAATGTTGGGGGTGGTGCGCCGGCCCCGGTGCCAGCCTTATCCTGCTCCATGCGCGCCGCGCCTCAATAGCCGATTGAATCGAAAAGCCGATCCACTTAAGGGTTAACGGTGCCCATAAAAGGGGCAGGGGGTAAATTGATCGCAAGTATGACGGGATACGCCCGGGCGCAAGGATCGGATGATCGGCGGCGCTGGGTCTGGGAAGCGCGCAGCGTCAACGGGCGGAACCTCGAGATCAGGTGTCGCGTGCCGCCGGGTTTCGACCGGCTGGAAAATCCCGCCCGGGTCGCCGTCGGCGGGAAGATGAAGCGCGGCAACGTCTCGCTCACCCTCACCGTGACGAGCGAACGCAACGCCAAGCCGCTCACCATCAATCGCACCTTGCTGGCGGAATTGGCGACGCTGGTCGACGAAGTGCGCAGGACGACGGGCGCGGCCGCTCCCTCCGCCGACGGGCTGTTGCGGGTGCGGGGCGTGATCGAGGAAGAGGATGCGGGCGAGGAGACCGAGGAGGCGCTCGTTCTGCTGGACAGGGGAGTGCAGGCGACGCTCGACGAGGCGCTGAAGGCGCTCGTCGCGTCGCGTGCCGCCGAAGGCAAGGCGCTGGCCAGGGTCATCGAAGGACATGTCTCGGAGATCGAGGGCCTTTGCGGCCGGGCCACGGAACGGGCCCTGGCGCAGATCGGCACCGTTCGGGCGCGCTTCGAGGCCCAGCTTGCCGAACTGCTGGGCCGCGTGCCTGCGCTTTCGGAGGAGCGCTTCGCCCAGGAAGTGGCGCTGCTGGTCGGCAAGGCCGACGTGCGCGAGGAGCTCGACCGGTTGACTGCCCATATCGCGCAGGCGCGGACCTTGCTCGCCGACGCGCGCGCCGACAACCCGGTGGGGCGGAAGTTCGATTTTCTGTGCCAGGAGTTCAATCGCGAGGCCAACACGCTTTGCTCCAAGTCCGCGGACATAGAGCTGACGCGCATCGGCATCGATCTCAAGGGCGCCGTCGAGCGCATGCGGGAGCAGGTCCAGAATGTCGAATGAATTGGATGCCGGCCAGATCCAGCGGCGTGGCCTGATGCTGGTCCTGTCGTCGCCTTCCGGCGCCGGCAAGACCACCCTGTCCCGGCAGCTCCTCGACAACGACAAGCAGATCCAGCTCAGCGTCTCGGCGACCACGCGCGCGCGCCGGACGGGCGAGCGGGATGGCGTAGACTACCACTTCGTCGATACCGCCACCTTCAGCGGCATGATCGAACGCGGCGAGTTCCTCGAGCATGCGCGGGTGTTCGACCATTTCTACGGCACGCCGAGCGCGCCGGTGGAGGCGGCGCTGATGGCCGGTCGCGACGTGCTGTTCGATATCGACTGGCAGGGCACGCAGCAGCTCAAGGAGAAGGCGGGCGGCGACCTGGTGACGGTTTTCATCCTGCCGCCGTCGACGCGGGATCTGGAGCGGCGGCTGATCACCCGCGCGCAGGACTCGATGGAGGTCGTGCAGAAGCGGATGGCCAAGGCTGCCGACGAGATGAGCCACTGGGCCGAGTACGACTACCAGATCATCAACCGCGACATCGCGACCAGCCTGATGGAGCTCAAGTCGATCCTGACGGCCGAACGGTTGAAGCGCGAACGCCAGGTCGGCCTGTCGAACTTCGTCAAGGCGCTCCGCGAGGGGCGGTGATCGGCGCGCCGATGCCGTTCTGTCCCTGCGAGCGCAGGACGAGCTGGCTGGGCCGGTAGGGACGGCCCGCGAATTCGGCGATCAGCCGGTCGCTCGCCGTCTCGATCGTGTCCTCGAGGCGGCGCATGAAGGTGTCCTTGTCGAGGCCGGTCTCGATCGCCGGCAGGAACTCGACCGCGGCGCGGCCGGACTTCTTGCGCCAGTCGCGGCGGTTCCACAGGAGGCCCACCGAGGTGGCGACCGGCGTCACCGGCAGGCCGAGGTCGCGATAGAGATAGTAGATGCCCGAGCGATAGCGCTCGCGTTCGCCAGGTGCCATCAGGTTGCCCTCGGGATAGATCGCGATGTGGCGGCCGCTCTCGCAGGCGCGCTTGGCGAACTGGGCGAGGTTCTCGCGCTCGCGGCCACCACCGCACGTGTCGACCCGGATCATCTGCAGGCGATAGAGGATCGAGCCGATCAACGGATAGCGGAAGAGTTCCTGCATGGCCACGAAGGCAATGCCGCGAATTTGCGCCGCCAGCAGGATGCCGTCGCTTTCACTGTGATGCTTGTTGGCCAGCAGGACGGGACCGCTGGCGGGAAGGTACTGGAGGCCCCGGTACTCGACCTTCATGCCACCGATCCAGCGCATGCCCCACACCACGGCACGCGCCCAGTGGTAGAGCAGGCCGCGCAGCAGGACCGGGGTGGGAATGGGCACGAGGACGATGCCGACGACCGCTACGAGCAGGGTGCCGACGTAGAAATAGGCGTTGAAGGCGAGGGATCGTATCATGCAAACAATATTAGTGAGTGCTCACTCACTGTCAAGGGCGCCTGCCAATCTGACAAAGTCGTCGACCGAGAGTTCCTCGGCGCGGGCCGTCGGCTGCAGGCCCAGCCGCTCGAGCGTCGCCACCGGATCGGCATAAAGGCCCGCCAGGGAGCCTCGCAGCATCTTGCGGCGCTGGCCAAAGGCGGCGGCGGTAACGCGCTCCAGGGGCCTCAGATCGGGCAGGCGTGCCGCCTGTGGTCGGGGCGTCAGCCGCGCCACGGCTGACGTGACCTTCGGGGGCGGCACGAAGGCCGTCGGCGCGACATCGAACAGGCGGCGCACTTCGCAGACATGCTGGGCCAGTACCGAGAGGCGGCCATAGTCCTTGGTCCGCGGCACGGCCACCAGGCGGTCGACGACTTCCTTCTGGAACATCAGCACCATGTCGGCGATGTCGTTCGCGGCGTGAAGCCAGCGCACCAGCAGGGCGGTCGATACGTTATAGGGCAGATTGGCGACGATCCGGAGGGGGGCCGGGCCGAGGTCCCGGGGCTCGATCTTCAGGGCATCGGCTTCAACCAGTTCGAGCCGCCCATCGGCCGCCGCCTGCAACTCGAGCAGGGGCCCGAACGCCCGGGCATCGACCTCGACCGCGACGACACGGCCGGCGCCCTCCAGCAGCAGCGCGCGCGTGAGGCCTCCGGGACCAGGGCCGATCTCGATGACGGTCCCGTCGCCGAGCGGCGCCGCGGCGCGGGCGATGCGGCGCGTCAGGTTGAGGTCGAGCAGGAAGTGCTGGCCGAAGCGCTTCTTCGCATCGAGGCCGTGCGCCGCGATGGTCTCGCGCAGCGGGGGCAATGCGGCGACGCCGTCCATGTTCAATGCCGGCGCCGGCGCGCCATGTCGTCCGCCATGTCGATGGCTGCGAGAAGGCTCGTCGGATCGGCGCGGCCGGTCCCGGCGATGTCGAGTGCCGTGCCGTGATCGGGCGAGGTGCGCACGAACGGCAGTCCGAGCGTGACGTTGATCCCGCCGGCGAAGTCGATGGTCTTGATCGGGATCAGCGCCTGGTCGTGGTACATGCACAGCGCCACGTCGTAGGCCGGCCGCGCCGCGGCATGGAACAGCGTGTCGGCCGGCGCCGGCCCGCTCGCCTCTATCCCCTCGCGCCGCAGGGCCTCGATGGCAGGCATGATGATGCGGCGCTCTTCGTCACCCATGGCGCCCTGTTCGCCGGCGTGCGGATTTAGGGCGGCCACGGCCAGTCGTGGATGCTCGATGCCGAACAGCGTCCGCAAGCCCTGGGCCGTGATCCGGCCGGCGCGCACGATCGCGTCGCTATCGAGGGCGCGCACCGCTTCGGCCAGCGCCAGGTGGATGGTCACCGGCACGACCCGGAGCTGAGGGCATGCCAGCATCATCGCAACGTCGACCCCGCCGGCGAGTTCGGCCAGGAATTCCGTATGGCCGGGATGGCGGAACCCCGCATCCTGCAGCGTCTTCTTCTGGATCGGATTGGTGACGATCCCGGCGACGCTGCCCTCCTGGGCAAACCGTACGGCCCGTTCAATCGCCTGAATCGTGGCGGCGGCATTCGCGACGTCCGGCCGGCCGGGTGTCGAGGGCGCGGCGAGGCGAACCGCAAGCACTGGCAAGGCACTGGAGAAAACCGAAGCGGCTTCGCCGGGACCGGAGATCTCGCGCATGGCCAAGTCGATCCCGAGCCCACGTGCAAGAGCGGCAAGGCGGTCCGGATCGTCGAGGACGAAGAAGGGCCGGCTGCCCGTGCGCCGCGCCTGCCAGGCCTTCAGACTGAGTTCGCCGCCAACGCCGGCGGGCTCGCCCATCGTTACGGCGAGCGGCGCTGTTGCGGTCATGACCGGCCCGTCAGCCGCGTCACGACTTGATGTCGATCGTGGCCTGCCGACGGAGATTGCGCATGTACCGGCGTCCCGCCGCGTCCAGCTTCTGAATGAGGAGCTGCTGGGAGATCGCCTCGCGGGTCGGCAGGCCGTCGCCGCCGGACTTGCTGCACAGCGCCACGACCTGCAGGCCTTCGGCGACGCGGAACGGGCCGGCCGTGCCGCCGACGGGAAGGCGCGGCAGTTGCTCGTACATCTGCGGGTTTGCAGCAAGATCTCCGACCCTGACACCGTTCAGGTCACCCGAGGTGCTGCCTTTGATCTGGCGGGACTGGACGTGAAGGTCGGAGCATTGGCGGACGCCCGACATCGCCTTCTGGGCCTCGACGGTCGCCCGGCTGGTCTCGTCCGGTGATGCGTTCGTTGGCAGGGCCAGAGTCATCTGGACCAGATTGAGCTTCACGTCGTCGGGCCGGGCCGCGGCGAATGGTCGACGATCGACGACATACAGGATGTGCCAGCCGGATCCCGACCGGACCGGTTCGGAGAACGTCCGTGGCTGCACCCTCTCGATCGCCGCTTCGAGCGAGGGATCGAGCGCGCCCGGCAGTACCCAGCCGAGATCGCCGCCGGCGGCCGCGGAGGCGCCCTGCGAGAATTGCTGTGCGACGGCGGCAAAGGGAGCGCCGCGCCGCAACTGCTCCATGATGCGGTCGGCGCTTCGCTTGCCTTCGTCTACCGAATCAGCCCGGTCGACCGGCACGAAGATCTCGGCGACGCGGGTCTCGGTCTTGCCGACGTTCGAACGCATGCGGTTCATCGCATCGTCGACCTCCGCCTCGGAGACGTCGACCTGGGAGCGGACCTTTCGCCGAATGATCTTGGCCCAGGCGATTTGCGCCTCGATCTGCTGCGTGGCGATCTCGGGAGTGATGCCGACGCTCTGCAGGTATTGTCGGAATTGGCCGCGCCCCAGGCCGGCGGCGCGCTCGATCTCGGTATAACGATTTTGAATCTCGGATTCCGTGGGCTTCACGCCGAGCTTCTTGGAATCCTGGACCTGCAGGCGTTCGTCGATCATCTGCCGCAGCATCTGCGGCGCCATGCGCTGACGCAGATCCGGACTGTCCTGCAGACCCGATGTCTTGATGGCGAACAACACCCTCTGAGAGAGGTCGAAATCGGTGATGGCGTCGTCGTTGACGCGGGCTACCACGCGCAACCCCTGGCCGGGTGCGGTTTGTGCCGCCGCGCCTTGGGTCGTCGGCCGTTGGGCGGACGCTGCAGCGGGCAACAGCATGATCGTGAGGACGACGAGAGCGCGGGGGAGAGGCGCGAACATTTCACCGGCGACGTTTGAGAGGGACAATCATTATATTTCCGCAGCAGGGCCGCTGCAATGCACGCCCTAAAGATAGAAAGTGGCAACACACAGGCACGCTTGACGCTTGGCGGTGGGTACGTTAGCCGAACGGTCGCATAGTTGGGGGCAAAAAAGTTCAGGCATGAGAGCGGCCCGCCGTTCGATCAGCGTAGCCGGCGCCTGGGAACGGGTATGCTCCGGCGTTGGCTATCATCTCGACAATATGGGGCGCTGGCTGATCGTGCGGGCGCCCACGATCGGTGCTGCCTATGCCGCGATCCTGGCACCGGGCGCCCCGCGCCTCGAGCCGCGGCCCGGGTGGGGGTTTGCCGAGGAATATTACGACCAGCGGCGCTGGTTGGCCTGCCGGCGAGGCGCCCTGTGGGAGGCGGCCCGCGAAAAAGACCTGGCGGTGCCGCTCACCGTGCGCTGGCACGGTGGCACCACGGTGGATGTGACCCTGGGCAACGACAACAGCCTCTGCCTGTATGTCTGCGGCTCCTTCGAGCCCAATGAGTTCGCCTTCGTCGATCGCATCCTGAAGCCCGGCATGGTGTTCATCGATGTCGGCGCCAATGACGGCTATTACACGCTGTTCGCCGCCCGTCGCGTCGGCCCCTCGGGCCGGGTGATTGCCGTGGAGCCGAGTTCGCGCGAACGCGCGCATCTCCAGCGCAATCTCGGCCGCAACGGCCTCGACAACGTCCAGGTGGTCGCCGCGGCGCTCGGCGCCGAGGCGGGTTTCGTCGATCTGCATCTGGCCCATGGCGTTCACGCCGGTCACAACACGCTGGGCGACTTCGCTCACGACGACGTCGTGCGCGCGAGTTCGGAGCGCGTCGCGCTGGACACGCTCGATGCGGTGGTGGCGAGGCAGGGATTGTCCCAGGTCGACATGGTCAAGATCGATGTCGAAGGCGGCGAGGCCGGTGTCGTCGCCGGCGCGAGCAAGGTACTGGCGACAGCGAGGCCGGTGCTGCTGATGGAACTGAACGAGCGGGCGTTGCACGCGCAGGGCCAGAGCGCGGACAGAATGCTCTGCCGCCTGCGCACCGAATTCGACTACGACATCCTGAGTTTTTCGCCTGTGCTGGGCCGGCCCGTGCAAGCCGTCGAGGGGGTGGCGCTGTCGGCAAACATCGTTGCCGTCCCCCGTGAGCGGAACACGCAACAGGCGGCTTGGTGATCGGTTCGAGCCTGCCTTCGGCAGCTGCAACGCTCGGCGACTGGCTTCGAGGGGCGGCATTGCCCCTCTGGGCGACCAGCGGCTTCAACGAACGATATGGCCGCTTCGAGGAGCGTCTGGACCTTTGGGGCCGGCCGCTCATGGACGTTCCGCTTCGGCTCATGGTGCAAGCCCGTCAAATCCACGTCTACTCGATGGCCGCGGAGCGGGGCTGGTACCCCGGAGCGCTGGAGCGTGTCGAGCGGGCGTTCGAGGCGTTTCAACGCAACTACTATCGCCGCGACGGCGGAGACGGCTGGATATTCTCGGTGACGCAGGAGGGCGCGGTGGTCGATGCCACGCGGGACCTCTACGGGCACGCCTTCGCGCTGCTGGCCATAGCGTCGTACACGCGGGTTACCGGCGGACGGTCGGCCCTGGCGCTCGCCGACGAGACGCTGGCGTTCCTCGACCGCGACATGAAAGCGCTCGCGGGTGGTTATGCCGAGACGTTGCCGCCGAGGCGGGGGCCACGCCGGCAGAACCCCCACATGCACCTCTTCGAGGCGCTGCTCGCGCTTTGGGAAGCATCGGCGGACGATCGCTATCGTGACAGGGCGGATGAACTCCTCAGTCTCTTCCAGACCCGCTTCTTTCAACCCTCCGCCGGCGTCGTCCTGGAATATTTCGACGACGCCCTTCTTCCGGCGGCCGGAAGCCCCGGAAACATCGTGGAGCCGGGCCATCTTTACGAGTGGTGTTGGCTGTTGCGGACCCATCAGCGAGCCACGCGAGGGAGGGAGAGTGCATCAATCATCGATGCACTCTACGAATATGCCGACCGATACGGTCAGGACGATGACGGGCTGATCGTCGACGAATTGTCCGTGGATGGTTCGGTCGCCACGCCTTCGCGCCGGTTGTGGCCCATGACCGAAGCGATCCGGTGCAATGTGTCGGAAGCGGCCGCAGGCCGGCCTGAAGCGGCCGGCAGGGCCGCGGCGCTGGCCGCCCGGATGAGCGAGCGGTTCCTGACGTCGCAGGGAGGATGGAAGGACCGGCTGGATCGGACGGGAACGCCGGTCGATCGATGGATGCCGGCAAGCTCCCTGTATCATGTGGTTGGCGCAATCGACGCGCTATCGAATTTCAGGCTCGAGCAATGACGGGTGAATCAATGCTTCCTCCCTGGGTCATGGGGCGTTACGGGCTCAACGCCATTTCCGATGAGCCCCTGTTCAGGAACTCCGCGCCCGGGCGCGGGCTGGCGGCGCAGCCCCTCGGATTCATCGACGTGGGGGCCCGTGGCGGTGTGCACGATCTGGTGTCGCCGATTGCCTCCATGACGGCCGTCCTGGGCTTCGAGCCCGACCTCGAAGCCTGCGCGGAATTGAACGACCGCTTGCCGGGTCATTCGTCCTGGGCGGCAACCCGGTTTCTTCCGGTCGCCGTGGCCGACCGCGCCGGTCCTGCGACTCTCTACCTTTGCGAGGCGCCGACCAATCATTCGTTGCGCCCGGTAAACCGCGCGTTCGCCGAGCGTTACCGCATGGTGAAGTTCGCCCAGACCGGCCGCTTCGAGCTGCAGACGCAGACCCTCGACCACGTGTTGTTCTCGACGCCGCCCGACGATCGTCCCTGGGGCGAATTCGTCAAGCTCGATACGCAGGGCACCGAATTCGAGATTCTCCAGGGCGCCGAGCGTATGCTCGAGGAGCGCACCGTGGCGGCGTTCGTCGAAGTCGAGTTCTGCCAGATCTACGAAGGCCAGAAGCTCTTCTCTGAAGTGGAAGCGTTTTTCCGCGCGCGCGGTTTTTCCTTCTTCGGCTTCCATAGTACTCACGAGCGGGCGCGCAAGGCGCTCGACAAGCGCCGCTTCGCGGGTCGGGAGCGACTGCTGCACGCCGATGCGGTGTTCTTCAAGGATCCGTTGCCGGGAGGCCCGGCGCTCAAGCCGCTGTCCGACAGGGAGACGCACGTCCTGTTCACGTGCGCGCTGTTACTCGGCTACTTCGACTACGCTCTCGAACTGGCCGACGCGACCTTCGCCTCGACAACCGGGGATCGCGCCTCGATCCTCGCCTTGATCGAGAAACTCGCCTTCAACGATCCCGCCCAGGCGCGTGCCGCGGCGATGCGACTGGCGGCGGCCGTCGAAAAGTCGCCGGACAGGGCCAACGTCGAAGTCGGCTACTTCGTCGACGAGCGCAGGGCGATGTGCAACTTCGAGGACGTGGTGCGCTGAATCCGCCTAGCGCTTGATCAGGTAGGCGCCGGGATTGCTCGACCAGGTGAAGCGATGCAGCTCGATCTTCTGGTCGGCAAAGAACTCGTCGACGGCCTTCGCCTCGCCTTCCCACGGGGGAATTCCGTATTCGTCGAACAACACGACCCCGCCCGGGACGACCAGGGGCCACAGGTGCTCGAGGGCGACCAGCGTCGGCCGGTAGAGATCGACGTCGAAATGGACCAGGGACAGGCGAATGCCGGGATTCTCGGCGACGAAAGCGGGAATGGTCTTTTCGACATCGCCCTTCACCAGGACCACGCGCGCCTTGTAGGGAATGAAGCGGTCGGCGTCGTAGATCTGGATCGCGTCACGCAGCATTTCCTCATAGCCGCTCGGGTCGAAGCCTCCAGCCACCTTGTCCACCTGGGCTGAGACGGCGCCGTCCTTCTCCTCGATCTCGGTGAAACCCGCAAAGTTGTCGAAGCCGAACACCCGGCGCTGGCGGTCGCCCATGCAGCGGATCTCGAGGAAGTTCGCCCATGACATCAGCGACGTGCCGCGAAAAACGCCGAGTTCCAGGATGTCGCCCGGAAGGTCGACGATCATGCGGAACAACTCGTAGTGGGCGAGGAACCGCTTCAGGTGGACGCGACGCGCGTAGATCGGGAAATTCTTCCAGATCTCGTTCGGGGTGATCGAATACTTCTCGAAATGCTCCTCGAGGCGCGCCTCGGTCTGATCGTCCGCGGCAAAATTCACGCGGCCGTCGAATCTCTTCTCGTTCATGTCCTGTCCTGGCTGCTGAGTCGCACGAAGCTGCGGGTCTCGAGATCGAAATAGTCCTTGTCGGTCAGGGCATGCTCCGGCTGCACGAGCCTGAACTCGAACGACCTCCGTTCGATGCCGCCATCTCGTCCGGCGACCGTGCGGTGGGGCGTCAGATCGCCGAAAACCAGCGCATCGCCGAACGCCAGGTCGAAGCGCACGAGATCGCCGCGCGGCGGCTCGGCGATGGCGGCGCCGTGATCACCCGCTCGCTCGTGCGCCAGAAGGGGCGTTTCCCCGCACGCGAACTCGAGGGTCGAACCCGCGGTTGGATCCGGTTCGAGGGGGACGAAGCAGGTGATCAGCCTCTCGTGGCGCCTTGGCATGAGGGCAACGTATGCCGCGTCCTGATGCCAGGGAACTAGATGCTCGTCCGCGCGGAGATGGCGGATATGAACCGGATACAGCAACCATTTGTAAGGATGGAGGCGATCGACGATCGAGGAATCCACGTCCCGCCAAAGGTCGTACCAGGATTCATCCAACCTGAAATCGTCCGGCGCGGCGCCGATGGCGATCCGCTGGCGCTCCCGCTCGTCCTTTGCCGACCACTGCCCGGCCTCCCGCGCCACGAACCTCTCGCGCATGCGTTCGATTGTGGGGCGCCGGAAGGCGTTCTTGAAATGCTGCACGAAGCAGCGCGACTGGTTGGAAAGGTCCATGGGTCCTGTCTTGGCTAAGGAATGCCAGCGGCAATCCGCTTGTCGTCGACGATCCTCAGCCTGCTCCTCCTGAGGCGCCCCGGGGTGTGTCCTCCGCCCGTTTCGCGCCGACCGGGAAAGGGTGCCTTTTCGCAATGTACCCAGGACGGTACGGCGCCCCTTCCGAGAGATACGTCATCAGCAAGGCGCGCCGGAAGCGGTCCGTGGACGTGTTGTGGTGCGACCAGTGCACGACGTGGCTGTGCAGGAAGACGACACCGCCGGCCTTAACGACGGCATCGACCGGCGCGTAGGCCTTCGTGACGACGCATTCCTGCCGGTTGTGATTGGGATCCTGGCCGAACGTGGACGGCTGATCGATGGGCCGAACGTCCAGCAGCGGCTCGTCCTGCGAGCCGGGGAGGACGATCAGTCCACCGTTCTGGCTGTCCACATCGTCCAGCGCGAGCCAGGCCGATGCGAATCGGTCGGGAGGCGCCTGCACGTAGTGATTGTCCTGGTGAGCCGAGAAGCCGCGCGTCCCGGGCTGGCAGAAGAAATACTGCGTCTGCAACCCCTGTGGCGTGCCCTTCATCAACCGGCGCATGATCCGGAGCAGCCGCTCGTCGCCCATCACGTCGAGCAGCTCGGGAACCTGCTTGTGCGGATTCATGGCGGGCATGTAGTCGCCCGAAAGATGGCTGGGCAGGCGTTCGCCGAGGGTGCGGATCGCCGCGACTTCGGCGGGAGAGAACAGGCCCTCGACGATCGAATAGCCGTTCCTGAAGAATTCCTCGGATACCTTTTCCGGATCAGATCCTGTCATGACATTCTCAATCCTGGCGTCCCTAGGGCTGACCGATGGGCCAGGGGCTGCAACCGCAGATTCGCAGGCGGCGATGGGTCCGGCAAGGGGTTGGATGCGGCGACGGAGACAAGGGCAGGGGATGGATGGAATGGAGCAGGGAGGCATCGCCGTCCTCGGCGCGACTGGCCTGATCGGGCGTCACGTTGTCATGGCCCTCGTCGATGAGGGCTGCGCCGGCGTCACCGCGACCTATCGTAGACGGCCTGTATTCGAGGCGCCCGGGGTTGCCTGGCGCCAGGTCGATCTGCTTTCCCCTGATGCTGCGCGTGGGGCGCTGCAGGGCGTTCGAAGGGCGGTGATCTGCGCCGGCCGCGTGTCGACCAGTGCCGAGTTGCGCCGCGATCCGGTGACATCGGTGCTGGAAACGCTGCGGATCGGCGTCAACGCCCTGGAAGCGGCGGCGGCGGAGAAACTGGACCAGGTCGTGCTGATCGGCTCGACCACGGCCTACCCGGAGGGCCAGGACCGCAAGGAAGAGGCAGACGCATTCCAGGGTGATCCGCCGCCGGCCTGGTTCGGGGTCGGATGGGTGCACCGCTTCCTTGAAAAGCAACTCGAGTGGTATGCGAACCGCCTCGGTCTGATCAGCGCTGCGGTGGTCCTGCGCCCGACGCTCGTTTACGGTCCGCACGACGACTTCGATCCGCAATCCGCACATTTCGTGCCGTCGATGATCAGGCGCGTCGTCGAACGCGAGAGTCCGATCGAGGTCTGGGGCGACGGCTCACAAACGCGAAACCTGATCCATGGCCGCGATGTCGCGAGCGCGGTGATCGCCGCGCTGCATCGACCGCAAGCCTATGCCGCCTACAACGTCGCATCCTCCGCGAGTGCGAGCGTCCAGTCCGTCCTGTCCGAACTCCTGTCGCTCGATGGGTATGAAGACGCCGTGATCACCTATCGGCGGGACATGCCCGCCGGTGCTTCGCAGATGGACATATCGTCGGCCGACTTCGCGCGACGATATGGATGGTCGCCCAAGGTCTCGTTGCGCGATGGGCTTGCCGAGACGCTCGATTGGTATCGTCGCTCCCTGGCGCCGGCAGGCGGTTGAATCAGCGCGTGAGGAAGCGGTCGCCTTCGGTCGCGACCCGGCTGCGCCAGTAGTCGAGCAGGTCGCGCAAGGTCGTCTGGTAGGGGATTTGCGGCTTCCATCCGGTGTGTGCCTCGAATTTGGCCGTGTTGGGAACCTGCAGATCGGCATCGATCGGCCGCAGACGGTCGGGATCGACTTCCACCCGGATGTCCGCGCGCCTCGGCGAAAACGACAGCAGGGTGTTCAGGATGTCCTCGACCGTGCACGAGTGGGTACCGCCGATGTTGTAGTAGGCGCCGGCCGTCGGGTTGACCGTGACCAGGAGGAAGTAGGCATGAACGGCATCGCGCACGTCCGCGACGGTGCGCAGGGACTGAAGATTGCCGACCTTCACGACGGGCGGGATGAGGTCGTGCTCGATCATGGCGATCTGCTTGGCGAAGGTCGACTCGGCGAAAACGTCACCCCGTCGCGGCCCGGTATGGGTGAACATGCGGGTCGTCATCACCGTCATGCCGTACGCCTCGGCATAGAACCGCCCGACCAGGTCGGTGCCGACCTTGGAGATCGCATAGGGTGAAGCCGGATGGAACGAGCACTCCTCGTCGATCGGCAGCTTCTCCCTGGGAACGCGCCCGAACACTTCGGAGGAGGCGCAGACGTGGATGACGGCCTTCGGCGCGTGTGCCCGCAGCGCATCCAGGACGCGAACCGTTCCCTGGATGTTGGTTTCCATCGTGTCGAGCGGCGCGTCGAAGCTGGTGCGCGGAAAGCTCTGCGCCGCCAGATGGAAGACGTAGTCGGGGCGGGCGGCGACGACGGCGTCCCGAATGGAAAGTGTGTCGCGCAAATCGCCGTAGAGCAGCGAGAGGCGGTCCTTGGCATTTATGCGCGCCGCCAGATGCCCGAGATTGTCCATCGGGCTGCGCCAGCGGCACAGGCCGAAGATGTCCCAATCCGTGTTCTCGAGCAGGTAGTCGGCGAGGTGGGAGCCGACCATTCCCGTGATGCCGGTGATGAAAACGCGAGGCGTGGCCATGGGAAATCCTGAGGTCCGAAGGGGCGGGTGGGAAGCGGAAGCGGAAAATAGGGGAGCGCCGCCGGAGGCGCCACCCTGACGACGGCGCCCCCGCCTTGACCATCCAGCGTCGATTGGTCAAGTTCCCGCGCCAAATGGACAGGAGGGGCGTTTGCCTCCCAAGGTTTTCGATCTCTCCGGCAAGCGGATCTGGGTGGCCGGTCATCGTGGCATGGTCGGTGGCGCCGTGCTGCGCCGGCTGTCGCGCGAGTCGTGCGAGCTCCTGACCGTCGACCGTCAGGACCTCGACCTGACGCGTCAGGCGGAGGTGGAGCGCTGGGTGGACCGGAAAAAGCCGGACGCCGTCGTGCTGTGTGCCGCGCGCGTCGGCGGCATCCACGCCAACAAGACCTTTCCCGCCGAGTTTCTGATCACCAACCTTCTGATCGGCGCCAATGTCATCGGGGCCTGCCATCGGGCCGGGGTCCAGCGTCTCGTCAATCTCGGCTCGGCGTGCATGTATCCGTTGCAGGCGCCCCAGCCGGTCTCCGAGGCCAGCCTGATGACGGGTCTGCCCGAGCCGACCAATGAGGCCTATGCCGTCGCAAAGATCGCGATCGCCAAGCTGGCGGCAAGCTTTGCCCACCAGTATCAGGCCGACTTCATTACCGCGGTGCCGACCAACCTCTACGGGCCCGGCGACAATTTCGACCCCCTGATGAGCCACGTCGCGCCGGCCCTGATGCGGCGCATGGTCGAGGCGCGCGACCAGAGGGCGGACCAGGTAGTGATCTGGGGCACCGGCAACCCACGGCGCGAGCTCATGTATGTCGACGACGCGGCCGACGCGATCGTGCACGTGATGGAGCGCTACCGCGGCCTCGAGCCGGTGAATATCGGCACCGGGGTCGACGTGTCGATCGCGGACCTGGCGCGCCTCACGGCGACGGTCGTCGGCTATTCCGGCCGCCTCGTCTTCGATGCCAGCAAACCCGACGGGGCGCCGCGGCGGATCCTCGACAGCTCGAAGCTGGAAGCCCTGGGGTGGCGGGCTCGAACGGAGCTTGCAGACGGTTTGGGTGGCATGTATCGGTGGTTCTGCGATCACAGGACTGATAAGACGGCCTAATGCTCGGACCAGCCGGGGCGTCTCGGAGATTGACGGCGGAGCCGATGGAAGTGCCAAGGAACAGCGGTACCGCTGAGCGTCTGTACCGCTCGATGTATCTCATCCGCAGGGTGGAAGAAGAAATCATCCGCCTCTATCCGTCGGACAAGATCAAGAGTCCCGTGCACCTGAGCATTGGCCAGGAGGCGGTGTCTGCCGCCGTCTGCGATCACCTCGAGCGCAGCGACTATGTGTTCGGAACCTATCGCGGTCACGCCCTCTATCTGGCGAAGGGCGGCGACCTGCCGCGGATGATGGCCGAGCTCTACGGCAAGGCGCACGGCGCGGCACGGGGGAAGGCGGGCTCCATGCACCTGGTCGACGTTGATGTCGGCATGATGGGCACCTCCGCGATCGTGGCGACCGGTATCTCGAATGCGGTCGGTGCGGCGCTCGCGCTGAAGATGCGCAGATCGACGGCCATCGTCGTATGCTTCTTCGGCGAGGGTGCGGTCGATGAAGGGTCGTTCCACGAGAGCATCAATTTCGCTTCCCTGAAGCGCCTGCCGATCGTCTTTGTCTGCGAGAACAACTTCTACGCGATCTATTCCCATGTGAAGGATCGCCTGGCCGGTCCGGGGCTTGTCGAGAGAGCCCGGTCCTATGGCGTCACGGCGGAGCGCATAGAGGACGGCGACGCCCTCGCGTGTCATGCCGCCGTCGGTTCGGCCATCGAGGCCGTGCGCCGGGGCGAAGGTCCCCGGTTCCTCGAGTGCATGACGTACCGGTGGCGCGATCACGTCGGCCCGGGCGAGGATCGTCAGTACCACTATCGGCCCGAGGCCGAACTGGACCTCAAGATCAGGAACGACAACCTCGCCGCGCTCGGCCGGCTGCTGCCTTCCGACTTGAAGCAGCTGATCGAAGCGGAGGAAGAGGCCAGGATCGCGGCGGCGATCGACTGGGCCGAGAAGGGCGAATTTCCTGCGGCATCGGAAATCAGGAACCATGTCTTTGCGGACTGAATCGGAGCGGGAGCTCACCTACGCCGAAGCGGTGTTCGAGGCGACGCGCTCGGAGATGCGGCGCGACCCCAACGTGTTCGTGATGGGGCAGGGTGTCGACGACCCGCGCGGCATGTTCGGGACGACGCTCGGGCTCCACCAGGAGTTCGGCGCGGAACGGAACTTCGACGTGCCGCTGGCCGAGGATGCGATGACCGGAATCGGGATCGGCGCCGCGCTGCTCGGTATGCGTCCCATCCAGGTTCATCAGCGCATGGACTTCGTCCTGCTGTGCATGAACCAGCTCGTGAACATGGCGGCCAAGATGAGCTACATGTTTTCCGGAGCGCACCGGGTGCCGCTGGTCGTGCGCGCCATCATCGGCCGCAGCTGGGGGCAGGGCGCACAGCACAGCCAGGCTTTCCATTCCTACTTCATGCACGTGCCCGGCCTCCGGGTAGTTGCGCCGACCACGCCGCACGATGCGAAGGGATGCCTGACGACCGCGATCCGGGACGACAATCCCGTTCTCATGATCGAGCATCGCATGCTGCACGGCGTGCGGGGGGTCGTTCCCGAGGAAAGCTACGAGGTCCCTTACGGCCGCGCGCGCGTGTTGAGCAAGGGCGACGACGTGACGCTCGTCGGCATCAGCCACATGGCCCTCGAATGCGTGCGGGCCAAGCATCTGCTGTCCGACGTCGGCATTGAGGCGGAAGTCATCGACCCCGTGTCGCTGTCGCCCCTGGATGTGGACACGATTGCCGCCTCGGTCGAACGGACCGGAAGGCTCGTCGTCGTCGATACGGGATGGCTGAGCTGCGGTGCATCGGCGGAGATTCTCGCCCGCGTGTTCGAGCATCTGGACGGGCGGCGCGCCTTCGTCGGTCGGCGCATGGGCTATTTGCCCACGCCCTGCCCGACGACCAAGGTCCTCGAGAATCTCTATTATCCGACGGCGCGCTCGATTGCCGAAACCGCTTATGGCCTCGTCCGGGGAAAGGGCGCCGCCGAGTGGCAGCCGCCGCACGCCGACAGTCTCGAAGTAGCCGAGTTTCGTGGTCCGTTTTGATGCATAGAACGATTGGGGTTGGCTGATGCCTACGGAAGCGTCTCTGAGGGAAGCCGTATTCAAGTCCGTCAGGGACTATTGCGGGGCGGGAGGATTCGACTTCTCGTTCAATCCCGACAAGCCGATCGTACGCCTTCACGAGCCGACCTTCGCCGCGGACGAGATCAATGCGGCTCTGGAATGCATGCTGACCACGCGGGTCACCATGGGCGCCAAGGTACGCGAGTTCGAGAAAGCCTTCGCCTCTCATTTCGGCTGGCGCCATGGCCTCATGAACAATTCCGGTTCTTCGGCCAATCTCCTCGCCGTCGCGGCCCTGGCCAATCCCGCATGCAGGGACGGCTTCAAGCCCGGCGACGAGATCATCGTCCCCGCCCTGTCGTGGTCGACCACCGTCTGGCCGATCATCCAGTGTGGCCTGGTGCCCGTGATCGTCGATATCGACCCCGCCACGTTCAATATCGACCCGAACGAGATCGAGAAGGCGATCGGCCCCCGCACGCGCGGCGTGATGATCGTCCCGGTCTACGGCAATCCCTGCGCCATGGACGCGATCGTGGACGTCTGCAAGCGGCATAACCTCGAGCTGATCGAGGATTGCTGCGAGGCGCTGGGGGCCTATTACGACGGCAAGCCGGTCGGCAAGTTCGGCCGCGTGGGGACCTTCAGCTTCTACTATTCGCATCACATGACCACCCTGGAAGGTGGGATCTGCGTCACCGACGACTTCGATTTTTCGGAACTCATGCGCATTCTGCGCGCTCACGGCTGGGTGAGGGAAGTCGAAGACCAGCAGAAGTGGTTCGATGAGCATCCGGAGATCGACCGCCGCTTCCTGTTCGTCAATGTGGGGTACAATCTCCGCCCCACCGAGCTGCAGGGCGCCATGGGGCTCGTGCAGCTGCCGAAACTCGCCTCCTATGTCGAGCGCCGACGTCAGAATGCCGCGTGGTTCCGCCGCGAACTGGCGCAGTACGGCGACTTCTTCGACTTCCAGGAGGAGACGCCCAAGGGCCTTCATTCATGGTTCGGATTCCCGATCCGCGTGAAGGCGGCCGCGCCGTTCAAGGTGGTCGAACTCACGAAGTCACTGAACGAAGCCAACATCGAGACCCGGCCGATCATCGCTGGCAACATCGCCCGCCAGCCGGCCCTCAAGATGTACGATCATCGCACCGTCGGCGATCTCAAGCATTCGAGCGCCGTGATGGAAGGCGCGTTCTCGTTCGGCAACCACCAGGCCGTGGACGCCGGTGCACGGACTTACGTTGCTGGCCAGATCCGCACGTTCCTGCGCAGCCGCGGCCTCATCTGATCGACCCGCGGCAATGATCGTCACCCGGACTCCGCTGCGCGTATCCTTCTTCGGTGGAGGAACGGACTATCCGGCATGGTTCGAGGAGAATGGCGGCGCGGTCCTGGCGACCACCATCGACAAGTACTGCTACATCCATTGCCGCTATCTCCCGCCGTTCTTCGATTTCAAGAGCCGTATCGTCTGGTCTCAGATCGAGTGCGTGCGGGATCATGCTGAAATCAAGCATCCGGCGATTCGAGGCGTGTTGCAGTGGCTGGCCATGGATGCCGGCGTCGAAATCCACCACCATGGCGACCTTCCGGCGCGGACCGGTCTCGGCTCGAGTTCGTCGTTTTCGGTAGGGCTGCTGCACGCTCTGCACGCGCTTCGGGGGGAGCCCGCCTCGCGTCGCCAGCTCGCGGAGGAGGCCATCCACGTCGAGCAACGGGTCCTGAACGAGAACGTAGGGGTCCAGGACCAGATCCTGGCGGCGTTCGGCGGGTTCAACCGGGTCGATATCGCGCCCGATGGCACCTTCGACGTGGTGCCGCTGCCGTTGCCGGACGATCGGCGGCAGGAGCTTCAGGACCGGCTCGTGCTTCTCTATACCGGGTTGTCGCGGCATGCCTCGGAGATCGCCGGTGAACAGATTGCCTCGATAGCACAGAGGACGGCCGAACTCCGGACCATGCAAGGCATGGTTGCCGAGGGACAGCGCCTGCTTGCCTCGACCGGGTCGCTTCGGGACTTCGGACGCCTGCTGCACGAAGGTTGGCAGCTCAAGCGCTCGCTCTCGAGCAAGGTGGCGCCTGCTTTCGTTGACGAGATCTATGAGAAGGCGCGTCGCGCCGGTGCCGAGGGAGGCAAGCTTCTCGGGGCCGGTGGAGGGGGCTTCATGCTTCTGTTCGTCGAGCCGGATCGCAGGCCGGCCGTGCTGCAGGCCCTGGATGGCTTCCTGACGGTGCCGTTCCGGTTCGAGAGTACCGGAACTCAGCTTCTGCGCTACGATCCTTCCTGGGTGGGCGAGTTTCAGGCGGTGTGCTGACGTTCGGAGCAGGAGATCGCATGGGTCTCAAGCGCGTTCTGGTTTGCGGTGCCACGGGATTCATCGGGCGAAACCTCGTCGAACGGCTGGCCGGCCGTGCGGACATGGAAGTTCATGCGGTCAATTTCAGTCGGCGACCCTTTGCCCGGGACGGTGTGACGTGGCACCGGGCCGACCTGCGGGACGCCGCTGCGGTCAACGAGCTGGTACAGGGGATGGACGTCGTCATCCAGGCCGCCGCCACGACCTCGGGCGCAGGTGACATCGTCGGAAAGCCCTATATCCACGTGACGGACAACGCCGTCATGAACTCGCTGCTTCTGCGGGCCTGCTTCGACGCCAGGGTGGGGCACTTCGTCTTCTTCAGCTGCTCGGTGATGTATCAACCACGCGTCGATCCGTGGCGCGAGGAGGAGTGGAGCGCGGCCGACGAAATGCACCTGAACTATTTCGGCATCGGCTGGACCAAGGTCTACATCGAGAAGATGTGCGAGTTCTTCAGTCGTCTCGGCGCGACGAGGCACACCGTCATCCGCCACACCAACGTGTACGGTCCCTACGACAAGTTCGACCTGGCGCGCAGTCATATCTTCGGAGCGACCGTTACGAAGGCGATGACCAGCCGGAATGGCATTGTGTCGGTGTGGGGGACCGGGGAAGAGGCACGTGATCTCATCCATGTGGACGATCTCGTCGGGTTCGTGGAACTGGCTCTCGAACGGCAGCGCAAGCCTTACGAAATGGTCCACGTGAGTTCAGGACAGGCCAGGACGGTCAATCAGATCGTCGGCGAGGTCATTGCCGCAAGTGGGCGGTCGCTGCAGATCGTTCATGACGAAGCAGGTCCCAGCATTCGAACTTCCTTTGCCTTGGACAACGGCTATGCCCGCGCCGCCTTCGGCTGGAGCCCCACGGTGGCCTTCCCGGACGGGGTGAGGCGTACGATCGAGTGGTGGTTGGAAAACAACGCGCAATGACCGTTCGACCTTCGCTTTGGTTGCCTGATAGGCCCTTGATTTCGAGGGGCTGAAGGTCCGCATTCTTGCCTTTCGGAGGTTTCTGCATTATCCCTGAGGGTACGCTGGGGGAAGGTTCGGGACCACCAACGACGGGCGGCCGGAATGTCGAAGCATCGCGAGAATGCCGGCGTTGAGTATGTGACGCTACCTGCACGGAAGGACGGCGAAGTGCGCCGGCCACTGAACGTGGGACTTGTCCAGATCAACAATTCCTTCTCCGGCCAGAACTACCTGCCGTACTCTGTCGCCCTGTTGCAAACCTATGTCGCCAAGTTCGCGCCGGACCCGTCGCGCTACCGCTTCCTGCCGTCGCTGTACAAACGCGTGCGCATTGCCGATGCCGTCGAGGCTTTGAAGGATGCCGACCTGGTGGGCTTCAGCACCTATGTCTGGAACGGCCGCATCTCGCTGGAGATCGCGCGCCGACTCAAGGCGCTGAGGCCCGGCATCGCGATCGTGTTCGGCGGCCCCCACGTGCCGGACCAGCCGGAGGCATTCCTGCGCGCCAACCCGCAGATCGATCTTGCCGTGCACAACGAAGGCGAGCGCACCTTCCTGCAGATCCTGGAGCTGTTCCCGGACCGGCAGGCGTGGCGGGAACTGCCCGGCGTCAGCATGGTAGACGCCGAGGACACGTTCGTGCGCAACCCGAATATCGAGCGCGTGCGCAACCTCGATGAGATCCCGTCGCCCTTCCTCGAAGGGACCTTCGACGAGATCATGTCTGCGAACACGACCGAGAGCTGGATCGGGCTCTGGGAGACCAACCGTGGCTGCCCGTTCCGGTGCACCTTCTGCGACTGGGGTTCGGCCACGGCGGTCAAGGTGACGAAGTTCGGCGAGGACCGCCTGTTCAGGGAAGTCGACTGGTTCGCCGAGAAGAAGATCGAATACATCTTCTGCTGCGATGCCAACTTCGGCATCCAGAAACGCGACGTCGACATCGCCAACTACGTGGCCGGGATCAAGCGCGCCTCGGGCTACCCGGTCGCGCTCTCGGTCCAGAACACCAAGAACGCGACGGAGCGCGCCTATCTCACGCAGAAGATCCTGTCGGACGCCGGCCTCAACAAGGGCGTGGCGCTCTCCATGCAGAGCGTCGACATGCCGACGCTCGAGGCGATCAAGAGGGACAACATCTCGCTCGACACCTACATGGAGCTGCAGCGTCGCTTCACGCGCGACAAGGTCGAGACCTATTCCGACCTGATTCTGGGCCTGCCCGGCGAGACCTACGAATCCTTCGTACGCGGCGTCGACCAACTCATGGAGAACGGGCAGCACAACCGCATCCAGTTCAACAACCTGTCGATCCTGCCCAATGCCGAGATGGGCGATCCGCTCTACCAGTCCAGGTACGGCATGGTCACGGTCGAGTCGAAGATCATCAACATCCACGGTGAACGAATCGAGCTCGATGACGACGTGCCGGAAGTCCAGGATCTCGTGATCGCAACGGCCTCGATGCCGCTCGCCGACTGGCGCCGCACCCGCATTTTCTGCTGGATGACGGCGTTGCTGCATTTCGACAAGCTGTTCCAGATTCCGCTGATCCTGGCGCACGGCATCTCCGGCGTGGCCTACCGCGACATGATCGAGGCGTTCCTCGTTGCGGATCCCAAGCGCTTCCCGATGATCGCCGCCATCAACGCCTTCTTCGAAAGCGAGGCGCGCTCCATCCAGGAGGGTGGCTCGGAGTATGTCTTCTCGCGCGAGTACCTGAATATCTACTGGCCGGCCGACGAGTACATCTTCGTCAAGCTGACCGCGGAGAAGACGTTCGACGCCTTTTACGAGGAAGCGGGCCGATTGATCACCGAGACGTTGCGCAGCCGCAGCGCCGACTTGCCGCTGGAGATCGTGGACGAAGCGGTGCGCCTCAACCATGCGCTGGTCCACCAACCCTTCGCCCGCGAGAACCTGAAGGTCCGGTTGACCCACGACATCCTCGACTACTGGAGCAAGGTGCGCGGCGGCGAGCCCGCGATCCTTCGCAAGGCGCCGCTGGTGGTGGAGATCGATCGCACGAGCAAGCCCTACGACGACTTTCAGAAGTGGTGCCGTGAGATCGTCTGGTGGGGCAACAAGAAGGGCGCCTATCTCTACGCGCCGCGGGCGATGGGGATCACGCCCGAGCTCGCCGGCCATTACTGATCGTGACCGATGCGCGATCGTAAGCTGGGCTCGACGGGGCTCGTCGTCTCGGAAATCGGTTTCGGCGCCTGGGGCATCGGAGGCCGCAGCATCGGCGAGACGTCCTATGGCGACACCGACGACAGGGTTTCGCTGGCCGCGCTGGCGCGGGCACTCGACTGCGGCATCACCTTCATCGACACGTCGCCCGCCTACGGCGCCGGCCATAGCGAGGAGCTGATCGGCCGGGCGCTTGCCGGACGCCGTCACGGGGCGGTGGTCGCGACCAAGGCAGGCTACGAGGACTGGGCACGGCCGGCCGATTTTTCGCCGGCAGCCATTCGCCGCTCCGTCGAGGCGAGCCTGCGCCGCCTCCGCACGGGCCATATCGATGTTCTGCAGCTCCACAATCCGCCGTCCGAGGTGCTGGCCCGACCGGAGGCCAGGCTGGTGCTCTCGGACCTTGTCAGCGAAGGCAAGATCCGGAGCTGGGGCGTGTCGGCCAAGAGCCCGCAGATGGCGCTCGAAGCGCTCTGTGTGGCCGAGGCACCGCTGATCCAGGCCAACTTCAACATGATGGACGTGCGGGCGCTGACCTCGGGCCTGCTGGACGAGGTCACGACCCGGGAGGCCGGATTCATCGCGCGCACGCCGCTCTGCTTCGGCTTCCTCTCGGGGACGATCGGCCGGACCGCGATCTTTCCGCCGGGCGACCACCGTCTGGGATGGTCGCGCGTGCAGCTCGACAACTGGATCGATGGCGCGGCAGACCTTCTGCAGGCCGTGGGCGCGGCGCCCGGCGAGGAGGGCGTGCTGGCGGCCCTGCGCTTCTGCCTGTCCTTCCCGGCCGTCACCTCGACGATCCCGGGCATCCTGCGGCCCGGCGAGGCGGAGGCCAATGCGCGGGCGGGCGCGCTGGGCCCGCTCCCGGCCGCGTCCGTCGAGGCCGTTCTGGAGATCAACCGGAGACGGGAATTCTTCGTCGCGCCGGCGCGAGCGTCCTGACGAATTCGAGCAGGCTTCCGCCCCTGAAGAGATGGCCGGGCAGCCCGGCCGCCCGGGCTGCCTGCATGTCTATATCCCTGTCGCCGACCATGAAGGAAGCGCCGGCGTCGATGTCCCAGGTCTCGCGGATCTTCAGGAGCATGCCGGGGCCCGGCTTGCGGAGGTCGGAGACGCGACGGTAGGCCTCGACGCTGCCTTCCGGATGGAAGGGGCAGTATTCGAAGGCGTCGACATGGGCCCCGACGCGGCGGAGTTCTGCCTGCATCCAGCCGTGCAGCGCCCGCACCTCCGACTCGCCGTAGTAGCCGCGCGCCACGCCTGCCTGGTTGGTCACGACGAAGACGTAGTAGCCAGCATCGTTCAGCCAGCGCACAGCCGCGGCCGCGTCCTCGATCCAGCGCATCTGATCGGGCCTGTGCACGTAGTTGTCGTCGTGATTCAGCACCCCGTCGCGGTCGAGGAAGGCGGCGGGCCGGCGCAGGAACGTCGGCAGGAGAATTTGTGCGCGCTCGAAGTCGTCCGGTATGCCGATGTCGATGAAGGCACCTTCGGCCGCCCGTCCGAGCAACACCCCTTCGGCCGCGAGTGCCGGCAGAACGTCGTTCTCGAGCGAACAGGGCACCGACCGGATCCGCTCCAGCAACCGGCGACGCACGAGATAGATGCCGGCATTGATGGGGAGATCGCTCTCTCCCTTGGGCAGGAAACGCGAGATGCGGTTTCCGTCGAGCTCGACGCGGCCGTAGCGCCCGCCGCGCACGCCCTGCGCCAGGGCGGCATGCATCGTCCAGTCGTCGCTTGCGAGGGCAGGGACCAGCGAGAGCCAATTGAAGTCGAAGAAGGAATCGCCGTTCAGGAGCAGGAACGTGTCGTCGAGCACATCGCAAGCGACCGCGAGGGCGCCGGCCGTACCGGCCGGCCGGTCTTCGACGCGCACCTCGACCGACAGGTCTCCGAAGCGGCGGTTGGCATAGGCCTGCAGGACCTTGCCGGCCTCGTGGCCCGCGAGCAGGAGCAGTCGCTCGAGCCCGAAACGCCGCGCCTCGTGGATGAGATACTCGACGAAGGGCCGGCCGCCGACCGAGAGGAGCGGCTTCGGCATGGTATCGGTCAGCGCGCCCAGACGCGTACCCCGGCCACCGACGAGGCAGACAGCCTGCCGAAGCGTCATGCGATGTCCCAGTCCGCCCGCAAGACGATCTTTTCGGGCAGCTTCTCGTTTGCCAGCCCCCAGTCGGGGGAGTTCGTGACCAGGGACGTGTCATTGCGGGCGTAGCGGGCCGCCTTGGCCACGAAATTGCGCTCGATCGAAGGCGCCAGGATGTCTTCGACCCCGCGTACGCGGCGGCGCGGGTAGTCGAGCCAAATCCGCAGGTTCATCGCCAGCTCCCGACGGTTCTTTCCGATGAGGTAGTGGTCGAGGCGCAATTGCCAGTCTTTCCAGACGGTCGTGGTTCGTTGCAGGTGGGTATTCGCATGCTGGATTTTGAAGACGTTGCGTCCATCCTGCCAGCAGACTTCCTGGGCGCCATGCGCCGCAGCGGCATGGAGCGCGATGGAGTCCGCGTCCAGGCAAAGGACGGTGGGGTCCCTGGCGCACCCCCTGATCGCCTGCCAGAACTTCGTCGACATGAGCATGAAGTCGCCACAGGCGTTGGTATGGAGATCCCGAATTTTCCAGTCGACACTGTGAGTCAGGCGATCGTTGCGAACCACGACATGCTCGGCCAGCTCCTCGAGGAGCAGTTCGTCGGGCTTTTCGAGCCACCCCTCGTCGGGGCGGACGTCCAGCCGGTCGCAGCGATACACTGCCTGTTCATCCAGGTTCATGCCGGCAATCGCGCGCACGAGCGCTTCGGAATAGTAAGTGTCGAGCGCCTTGGGCGTCACGAACCTTCCACGAGCGCGCCGAAACCCGACGTTCACGGCATTGTTTCCGTGCATGCCGCGTGTTTGCCAGCCGACCGGGCCCCGATGGTACCGTTCCTCGACGGCGATGAAGCGCACGGTTACGTGGGAGTGCGGACCCTCGACGACGACAACTTCGGATAAGAGCGGTCGATCCGCCGGCGGATTCCACTCGACGATGACAATCTCCGATGGAATTCGATGGCGATCGAGCTGGCGCACCAGAAAGCCCAGAGCGCGGCTTATCCGGTTTACATAGCCGTCCATGTACCCGTCGTTTCGGGCCCATCCGACGATGCTGAGATAGGGCGAGACAACCATTCGACAAAACACCTAATCGGCCGGTTCCGGCCTCTGCACATCCGGGGCGTCCCGCCACGGATGCTGCCAATGCCGCGCTCTCATGTCCGGTTTGTTATCGATGCGGTAGAATTCCGTCAATTCGGGAAGTTCCGGCGATAAAGCACCCTCTGCCGACGGGCCTCGTGGGCGAGTCGGGCGCCTTGACGTTCCTGCGACGCTAAGTTAGCGGGACAGGCTCAAAGGGCGGTTTGGCGACCAATCGGAGCGTTTTGACAGGTCTGCGTCTCGCTTCGGGCAGGAAAGTTCCCGACCGGTGGCGGTTTGCCAGATCTCGTGCCTGCAGGAGCAATTGTGTGAGTAACTCAGGGATGTTGCTGCGCTTGTCGGGAAGCCTGCGAGGGGCGCTGAGCACGCGGCGACGGCGTACCGCGGACGAGTGGGTACCTGGCCGCAACGGCGGCGAAGCGGAACAACTCTTTTTGCGCGCGAAGGCCCTTTTTCGCATGGGCGATGGCGAGACGGCCATCCGCTTGCTCAGGCAGGCGAGTGAGATTGCGCCGGGATTTTCGGACGCTCTCGAGGCCGAAGGCGAAGCTCTCGACATGAGCGGTGACGTTGCCACGGCCGCGGCGAGGTACGAGGAAGCCCGCCGGCTCCGGCAGACGGGGCGGCCAGGCGCGCCCGATCGCCATTTCGTGCTGCGCCAGCAGGGCGCGCACACAGCGGAGATCGTCGCCTATACGAGGGTTCTGAAGTCCCTCAGAAAGTTTGCCCTGCCGCATCTCGCGCGAGGAAACGCCTATCTGGCCGACGGGCAGCCCGAGATGGCATTGGCCGACTACGAACGCGCGCTGAAGCTTCAGCCCGAGTCGCTGGACGCCTTGGCTCTGAAGGGAGAAGCCCTTTCCGCTCGCGGCCGCTACGCCGCCGCCATAGAAGTCCTCGACCGGGTCATTTCCGCGCGGCCGAAGGATCCCGATTCACTGAATGCGCGCGGCATCGCCCACATGGCGCTGGGGCATATCGACCAGGCCAATGCGGACTGGCGGCATCAGCTCGAGCTGCTGGGTGGCCGCCCCGCCGCCAGTGCCTATGTTGCCTTGCGTCTCGCGGGCTACGTCGTTGCGCTGCCGCACCTCGAGACGATGGCCGGCAACGACGGCCGCGATCCTTACTGGACCTTGTACCTGCGTACTGCATTGCTCCGTCTTGGGCGGCCGCTGTCCGACAAGGGCACAGTCGAGGGCGACTCCTGGGTCGCGTCTCTGATGCGCCCGGGCCGACACGGCCGGCCGCCGTGCCGAGGCGCTGTTCCAACTCGGCGTCGCAGCCCATGCCGCGGATCCGTCTGCCGCCCGCTCGTATTGGCAGCAGGTGGTCGACCAGGGCGTGCCGACCCTCGTCGAGCATGCAGCGGCCCGCAATGAGCTGTCGCGTTCTGCTTCCTGACTGATCGCCCGTCACGCGAGGTTCCATGTTTTCCGTCATCATCTATGGCCGTAACGACACGCACGGCTACAACCTGCACAAGCGGGCGGCCATCAGCTTCAATGCCCTCGCCGAAGTGATGTCGGATCCGGACGACGAGATTCTCTTCGTTGACTACAACACGCCCGACGATCATCCGACGTTTCCGGAGGCGATTCACGATACGCTGACGGAGAAGGCGAAGCAGGTGCTGCGGATCCTGCGGATTCGCCCCGAGCAGCATGCGCATCTGAAGTCGAAGACCCACCTCGTGGCGCTGGAGGCCCAGTCTCGCAACGTGGCGTTGCGCCGCTCGAACCCGAGGAACCGCTGGATCCTCTATACGAACACCGACATGCTCCTGGTTTCGCGCACCGAGGGCGAATCGCTCAGCGATATCCTGGGCGCCGTTCCGGACGGCTTCTACCAGATCCCGCGCTTCGAACTGCCGGAGATGCTCTGGGAGGCGGCCTTCGATCGCCGCGACCCCGCCGGCAACCTCGCCAAGTTGCGCGACTGGTCGGTGCGGTATCACCTCAACCAGGTCGTCCACAATTTCATGCCCATGAAGTACGACGCCCTGGGCGACTTCCAGGCCGCCCTGCGCGAGGACATGTTCGCCATCCACGGCTTCGACGAATCGATGCTGCTGGGCTGGCATTGCGATTCGAATCTGGCGGCTCGTCTCGCCCTCTACCGGGGACGGGTCGATACGCTGATCGACAAGCTGTTCGGCTATCACTGCGATCATACCCGGGTGGCCGCCGCCAACAACAAGGGCCGGCAGACCCGGATGAACGACCAGGACCAGTACATCTGGAACGTGTCGAGCCCCTATGTGCCGGCGCAGGCCGACAGCTGGGGCTGGCCGGACGTCGAGATCGAGGAAGTGCGGCTGGACCGCGAGACTTCCTACCAGCGCTTCACCGCGGGTCTCGATGCGGCCCTGAAGCCCGCCACGGTGCCATACACGTCGACCAGCCTCGAATGGTATCTCTACGACGATCTTACCTACGACATCGACCACACCTTGCCGTTCGTGGCCGATCAGATGCTGACCTACCCGCGCTCGACGTCGGTGATGCTCGTGGGAACCCGCGGCGAGTTCGTCGAGCGGTTCCTGACGAGCTGGCGGGCCATGGGATTCACGGGGCCGGTCCTGGTGCCGAACGAATGCGAAGGGCTTCCGTCGGATCTGGAAGGCGAGGAAAGAGGCGCCTTCGAAGACCTGCTGCCGAGGGCGGAGATGTTCATTTTCGAGTTCGGCCTGGCCACACAGCATGCGGATGAGCCGATCCGGATCGGACGTCAGGCCGGACCGCTGGACGTCAAGCGCCTCCGGATGGTGACGAAGCTCTTCAAGCAGGCGACTTCGACGGAGGCCGAAACGCGGCCCCCGGGGCGCCGGACTCCGCGCCGCTTCGTCGGTGTGAACGTGATCTACAACAAGTTCTGGCCACTCTTCACGGACTATGTCGGCGCCAACATCAACCCGTTCTGCAGCCAGGTCCTCGCGGGATTGCCTCGGAACGATCCGAGCCTGCGCGGCAAGGTGCTTCGCTTCCGGGGACGCCGCGCGATCTAACCGGTCGTGACATGAAAAAGCCCGCACGAAGCGGGCTTTTTAGTCCGGGTGATGCCGGGAAACGGCCCTACCGACCCGATCCGAGATAGAGCAGGTCGGCGACTTCCTCGAACTTGTCGACGGGAAGGGTACGCCACAGGTCCAGCACGGTCAGGCGCTGGCCGGTTCGTCTGCACCATGCCGGGTCGAGTTCCTTGTACTGTGGCCATCCGGTCGCGACGATCAGCAGGTCGCACTCGCGCACGGCGCCCTCGATCGAAGAGGCGCCGACCACCTTGTCGCCCAGCACGGCCAGCGCCGCATCCTGGGCCAGGGGGTCGTGCACCGTGACGACGTAGCCTGCGTCGGCGAGCTTGGCGGCGAGCTTCACGCTGTGGCTCTCTTCGACCACCGGCGTGTGCGGCTTGTAGGAGAGGCCGAGGATGGCGATGCGCGTGCCGGCCTTGGCAAACTTCGAGACGAGGGCGGAAAGGCGCTCGACCTGGAAGTTGTTGATGCGATCGGTCGCTTCGGCCACGTCGGCGCGCGCCCCGATCTTGCGGGCGAAGGCGGCGAAGGCCACGTTGTCGCGCGGGAAGCAGGGGCCGCCGTATCCCATCGCGCCCTTGAGGTACTTCGCGCCGATGCGGGTGTCGGCGCCCAGCGCCTTGGTCACCGCGTCGACGTCGGCGCCGGGGATGCGGTCGCAGATATCGGCCAGCATGTTGGCGTAGGAGATCTTGGTGGTGACGTAGGTGTTCACCGAGATCTTGGTGAGCTCGGCGTTGACGAAGTTCATGCGCTGCACCGGCGGCTTCTTCTCGCACATCTGCAGGTAGATGGTCTGCAGCATGTCGCCGGCCTTGGCATCGCTCTCGCCGATCAGGATCGAGTCGGGGAACAGCATGTCGCGCACGACGCTGCCCAGGGCGATGAATTCCGGGTTGTAGCAAAGGCCGAGGTCGGGACCGACCTTGCGGCCGGAGGCGGCCTCGAGCGCGTCCTTGATCTCCGTGCCGGTGGTGCCGGGCATCACGGTGCTGGTGATGACGACCATGTGATAGCCCTGCTTGTTCTTCAGGGCCTTGCCGAGCGTCTCCATGGCCTGGAGCACGAAACGGTTCGAGAAGAAGCCAGTGCTGTCCGACGGGGTCGGGACGATCACGAAGCTGGCGTCGCTCTTCTGGATCGCCTCGTTGGCGTCCATGGTTGCCGACACGCGCTCCTTGTTGGCGGCGATCAGCTCGTTGAGCTGCGGCTCGACGATCGGCATCTTGCCGGCATTCATCGAGTCGACCAGCGTCTTGTTCACATCCAGGCCGATGACGGTGAAGCCGCGGCTGGCGAGAACAGCGGCGAGAGGCGCGCCGAGCTTGCCGAGACCGACGACCGAGACGCGAGGCAGAGTTCCTGTGGTCATTTCCATGTCCGTTTTGAGGGCCGGTACTGATACTGGCGCTTGCGTCCCGATGCCACCCCGATTTTGCAGGGGCGCGGCGGCCAAACACAGCTTGCGCGGTCCCGTCGCAGGGGCGAAATATCGGGTCAAATCACGCGCCAGGCGCAGGGGATGTGGATGAAAGTTGAGTTTTTGGCCTTTCCGAAGGCCTTTGCGGGCAATGTTGCGGTGTTCGTCGGAGCCGAGAAGCAGCTGCTCGCGACGGCGGAAGCCGTCGACTCGGCGGCCGAGGGAGCCGTTACCCGCGCCCTGGAGGCCGGGCGTTTCACCGGAGCGAAGGGCCAGACCCAGACCGTCCTCGGCCAGTCCGGCGATATTGCACGGCTACTGCTTTTGGGCGTTGGCAAGGGGCAGGACCTTGATGCAAGGGCCGCCGAGGAACTGGGCGGCGTGGTCGCGGCCGAGGCCAATGCCGCCGGTCATACCGCCGTGACCGTGGTTGTCGACCCGGTCAAGGGGAGCCGCCTGTCGCCGGCCGAGCTGGCTGCCCATATCGCCTTGGGCGTCCGCCTGCGCAGTTACCGTTTCGACAAGTACAAGACCAAGGACAAGCCGGAGCAGAAGCTGTCGCTTCAGCGCCTCTCGGTCGTCCTGGCCGTACCGGCCGACGCCAGGAAGGCCTACGGACAGCTGGAGCCGGTGGTGGACGCCGTGTTCCTCGCGCGCGATCTGGTGAGCGAGCCGCCGAACGTTCTCTATCCGGTGGAATTCGCGCGCCGCGCCAAGGAGCTCACCAAGCTCGGCGTGAAGGTCGAGATCCTGGGCGAGGCCGAGATGAAGAGGCTCGGCATGGAGACGCTGCTGGCCGTCGGACAGGGCAGTGGGCGCGACTCGCAGCTTCTGGTCATGAAATGGATGAACGGTCCCAAGGGGCAGGCCCCCGTCGCCCTGATCGGCAAGGGAGTGTGCTTCGATACCGGCGGCATCTCGCTGAAGCCGGCCGCCGGCATGGAAGACATGAAATGGGACATGGGCGGCGCCGGCGCCGTCACCGGCGCCATGAAGCTGATCGCCGGCCGCAAGGCCAAGGCGAACGTCGTGGCGGTGTGTGCGCTCGTCGAGAACATGCCCGACGGCAATGCCCAGCGTCCCGGCGACGTCGTGAAGTCGATGTCGGGCCAGACGGTCGAGGTCATCAACACGGACGCCGAAGGCCGCCTGATCCTGTGCGACGCCATGTGGTACGCGCAGCAGAAGTTCAAGCCGCAGGCGATGGTCGAGCTGTCGACGCTGACCGGCGCGATCATCGTCGCGCTGGGGCACGAGCGCGCCGGGCTGTTCTGCAACGACACGGAACTGTCCAACCGGCTGCGCGCGGCCGGCTCGGGAATCGGCGAGAAGCTGTGGCGCATGCCGCTCGGACCCAAGTACGACAAGCTGATCGATTCGGAGATCGCCGACATGAAGAATGTCGGCGGCGGGCGCGACGGCGGCTCGATCACGGCGGCGCAGTTCCTGCAGCGCTTCGTTCAGGAGGGTGTCGCCTGGGCACATATCGACATCGCGGGCGTCGCCTGGTCGGCCAAGGGCGACACCACCACGCCCAAGGGCGCGACGGCCTTCGGCGTGCGCCTGCTCGACCGGCTCATCGCCGAGAACTACGAGCGCTGATCCGCCGATGGCGACCGAGGTCAACTTCTACCACCTGACCCGATCGTCCCTGGAAGACACGCTGCCGCGCCTGCTGACGAAGACGCTGCAGGCCGGCGAGCGGGCGGTGGTCCTGCTGGGATCGGCGGAGCGGGTGGACGCCTTGAACACCCATCTCTGGACCTATGATCCCGATGGGTTCCTGCCGCACGGTGCGGCCCGGGACGGCGAGGCCGATCGCCAGCCGGTCTGGCTGACGCATCTCGACGAGAACCCGAACGGCGCGAATTTCCTGTTCGTCGCCGACCGGGCGAAATCGGAGAAGATCCGCGACTACAAGCGCTGCTTCGAATTGTTCGACGGCCGGGACGACACGGCCGTCGCCGACGCGCGGGAGCGGTGGAAGACCTACAAGACCGCGGGCCACACCTTGGCCTATTGGCAGCAGACCGAGACCGGCGGCTGGGAGAAGAAGGCTTGAGCTATCGCCTGTCGCGCGGCCTCCGATAGGCCTGCCAGGCGGCGGCCAGACGTTCGCGCAGGGGGATCGGACCTTCGGGGCGGTAGAAGTCCGGCGGATCGGACTCGAAGCGGGCCATGTAGCTTCGGTAGTCCAGCGGTCGGGCGCGGTCGCCCTGGGCCTGGGCCGCGAGCAGATCGAGGCCACGGTCGACGTCGATGACGGACCCCAGCCTGTTGCGGCAGCCGAGCAGAAGCTCGGCGGCGGCATCGGGAACGTCCCAGGCCGACAGGATCGCGGCCAGCTTTGCCACTTTCTCTCCGCTGAGGCCGGCAAGCCTCGCCGGACCGTTCGGCCCCAGGAGATCGAGGGCGTAATAGGCTTCGCCCTGGAACGGCCGGCCGGAATGCGTCTCGGCCGGGGTCGGCCAGATGTAGCGGGCGGGCAGCGCCCGCGAGGAATAGTTGCGGACGTCCAGTCGAAACAGATCGAAGCCGTGACGGCGCATGAATCGGTCGGTGTTGTGGAAGGAGTGCTCGTCGGCGGCGCCGTCGCCCACGAAGTTCACTTCCATCTGCACGGCCAGCAGGTTGGCCGGCAGGCGACCGTCGAAGGTCTGCAGGATCTGCCAGTCGATGCCGTCGGTATCGATCTTCATGTAGTCGAGGTCGGTCCAGCCGCGCGCCGCAAGCAGGTCGGGCACGACCACCGGCTTCGCCGGATCGGCGAGCCCGGTCAATTCCCAGGCATTGTGCCGGAGCTGTTCCTCGGTCGACGCCGTCCGGAGCTTCGTGTCGCGGATCTCGCGCGTGCGCATGAAGCTCATGCGATCGCGCATCATCATGATCAGCGGCGCCGCCGGACCGGCCGACAGGTCGATCGGCTGGTCGGCGCGGGGGCTCACGAAGGCCGCCACGTAGGACACGTCGGGATTGCGTTCCTCGGCGGCAAGACGCTCGCACTCGCTTGCGCTGGCATCGATGCCCAATGCCTTCAGCTTCTCGCCGAAGGCGCGCCATCTCGGATCGAGGCCGCCGGAACAGCCGATGTCCAGCAGCTCGAACCGTTCCGCCTTCAGTCCTTTGGCGACGAACGCCGGGAACGACATCGCGAGGATGCGCTCAGACCGTTGCCACGGGAGTCGCAGGCGAACCGACCGCGCCCGGAAGACGCAGCGGCGGCGCCGTCAGCAGGAACCGCGAGCGCTTCCTGTCGCGCAGCCACAGCGCCAGGTCCTTCAGCCACCAGATCTCGCCGAGATTGAGCCCGAGCTTGAACAGGCAATGGTTGTGGAGGGGCAGCGAGGGATGCTCGGCATCCTCGGGGCCGGGTTTCGCCGGCACGGCCTCGACGCCATAATTGTCGGCAATCAGCGCCGAGATCTGGCTGTCGGTGATCCACTGCAGCAGGCGCTTGTCGCGACCGTCGAGTACACAGCACATCGCATGCGCGCGGGCAGGGTCGACGGTCTTGTTCATCATCATGATCTCGTCGGTGAAGCCGGTGTAAAGCAGCAGCATGTCGCCGGGTTCGACCACGATCTTGTCGGTGTCGAGCACGCGCTTGAAGTCGTCGTAACCGACGTACTTGTGGTCGCGGCCAAAGTGCTTTTCCAGGTCGACCAGAACGGCGCGGCCCTGGATCGCCTTGGCCGCCATGTTCTCCACGCCGAGCTTGTGGGCGTAGGAGAGGTGACCGCAGCCATCGCGGCCAGCATCGGGCTGAGGCCCGACCACGTCGGAGCCGGCCTTGAAGCCGTTGTAGTACAGAGGCTCGGGCACGCCGTCGCCATCGGCATCGAACAGGCCGCCGACATGGGCCAGCGTGTCCCACTGCGTAGAATACTGCAGCGTCAGGATCACCCGGTCGTCGCTTGCCACGTCGACGAACTGCGGGTTGAGGTTGTTGGTCAGGAAGTTGAAGCGCCAGCCGTTCTCGTCGCCGGTGGGCGACAGGACGGGTGGCAGGCGGCGCGGGTTCAAGACGTTTCCGCCGGGAAAATCGAGCGGCAGACTGAGGCAAAATGAAATTCCTTCCTTCACCTCGGCAATGCCTTCGAGCACTTTCTTCGGCGTGATCAGATTCAGACGGCCGAGCTGATCATCGTCGCCCCAGTCTCCCCAGGTCGAACCTTCGGGACGATGCTTCCAGCGCTTCATTAAGTTCTCCTTATCCCCCGGCGACACTAGCGCATGCGTGCCATATGCGCATAGTGTCTCTGATGTTGGATGATTTTCTCAGTCTCTCGCGCGACAAGTGGCGTGAATTGCCCGCGGGTGGCGAAATCCTGGGCCGTACCTTCTCGGGCGACTTGTTGGCGCTCGACGACGCGTCGCTGATGGCACAATGGCGCGTCATGAACGACGCGGCCCAAATACCTGACGTCCGGGGTTGGTTCCACTGTCTCTACGGCGACTTTTTTGCAGGTCGACGTGTCGTCGAGGTCGGATCGGGATTTGGTTTCGATGGCATCCACTTCCTTGCCCAAGGTGCGCATTGGACCTTCTCCGATCTGGTGCTCGACAATCTGAATCTGGTTCGCCGTGTTGTCGACCATTTGGGTCTCGGGGAACGTGCCAGCTACCTGCAGGTCGAAAGCGAGCGGTCGTTTGCCGCTTTGAAAGGCGAACCCGCCGATGCCATCTGGGCCATCGGATCATTGCATCACGCGCCGTTCGACATCGCCCGAACGGAAACGCTCGACCTGCTGCGGCACCTGAAGACCGGGGGGCGCTGGATCGAACTCACCTATCCGTACGAGCGTTGGCTCCGGGAGGGCTCCCTGCCGTTCTCGGAGTTCGGCAAGCGCACGGACGGTGAGCGCACGCCGTGGGCCGAATGGTACGATCTGGAGAAGGTCAAACGGCGTCTGTTTCCCTCGCGAACGACAACCATCCTCGATTTCACGACCGGCGGTGGCAACTTCGGTTGGGTTGACCTGCGGGTAGGCGAGATCAATGCCGACGCGAGCCAGTCGCCCGAGATCGGCCTCATGGGCTATCCGGCGATTGCAATGAACAAGGCATCGCTCAAGACTTCGTCCAAGGAATGGCGCCTGGTCTGCCCCCCGCGCATCTGGTGGTATGGGATGTCGATGGATCTCAAGGCAGCAATTCAAAAGCTCGGCCCGCGGCCCTTCCCGGGGTTGAGCTATGCCGTCGACCTCGAGATGGAGGTGCAGACTGGCAGCGTTGGCGTGGTTTTGGCCGGCGCCCATGTCGATGATTTCGTGGGCCGCGAACGCGTTCTGGACGCAAGGCCATCCGCCCATCGTGTGACCGTGATGACCTACGACGATGCCGAGCCCGTGCAACTCTTGGTGCGCAACACCATGCACGGCGTTGCGAGCCAGGTGCGGATCCGGTCGGCGACGCTCCGGTTCGCTGCATAGCTCCCGCGCATTTTGGTTTCGGCGTCCGCCCTGCCGATCGCCTATGATGCGGGGACGAGGTTCTCATGTCCGCTGCAACCACCGCGCCGCTTCAGCATGATTTCCGGGTGATCAGCCTGATCGGCGTCGCCCACGGCGTGAGCCACTTCTACCAGCTTGCCTTCGCCACCATGCTCCTGATCGTCCGCCAGGAGGCGGGGCTCAGCTATGCCGATGTCGGCCTGCTCGCGGGCACCTTTTATGGCGTTTCCGGACTCGCGCAGACGGCAGCGGGCTTCGCGGTGGACCGGTTCGGGGCGCGGCCGATTCTTGCAGGCGGCCTTATGGTCGTCGGCCTTGGCCTCGCCTGCGTCTCGGTCGCGCATTCCTTTCTGGGATTCGCGTGCATCGCGGTGATCGCGGGGCTGGGCAACTCGGTCTTTCATCCCGCCGACTTCGCGCTGCTCAATTCGTCGGTGAACACCAATCGGCTGGGCCGCGCCTTCAGTATCCACGGGCTCGGCGGATCGCTGGGCTGGGCGGCGGCGCCGGTGATGTATTTCCTCGACAGCCTGTTCGGCTGGGTAGGAGCAGCCCTGATCGGCGCCTTGCCGGGCATCGTGCTGTCGGCACTGGTCTTCGCCCATCGCGAGCAGCTGGTCGATCACCGGATCAAGGTGCGCGCGGCGGCGGCGCAGGCCGGCGGCCGGCCCGGGCTGGCACTGTTCCTGCAGCCGGCGCTGCTGCTCTGCCTTGCGTACTTCGCGCTGATCGCCGCCAACACGGTCGGTATCCAGCAGTTTGCGGTGCCGGCCTGGACCAGCATGTTTGGCGTCACGGAAAACTACGCCGCCTTCTGCCTGATCGTGTTCATCGCCGGCTCGGCCGCGGGTATCCTGGTGGGGGGCTATTTCGCCGACCGGGTGCGCCGGCACGATCTGGTGGCGGCGTTCGGCCTCCTGGCGGCGGCGGCGCTCACCGTGCCGGTCGCCACCCAGACCGTGCCCCCTGACTTGCTGCCGATGCTGCTGGCGCTGGCGGGTGCGGCCGGCGGCATCACCAATCCTTCGCGCGACATGATCGTGCGCAATGCGACGCCTCCCGGGGCTTCGGGCAAGGTTTTCGGCTTCGTCTATTCTGGACTCGACATCGGCTCGTTCGTGGCGCCGCCCCTGTTTGGCCTGCTGATGAACCTCGGCCTGCCGGCCGTGATCTTCTGGATCGCCGTCGGGCTCTACACGTTCAATGCCGGAATGGTGTTGCTGATCAGGAACAGCAGCGTGCGCGGGCCTTCCTTCCCGGCCGTAGCCGAGTAGAGGTCAGGCGGCAGCTTCCAGGGCCTCCTGGGCGGTCAGCCAGCGCTTTTCGGCATTCTGGACCTCGCGCTCGAGACGGGCCTTTTCCTTCTGCAGGTCCGTTACCACGCTGCCCGGACCCGCATAGATTGCCGGATCGGCCAACCGGGCCAGGACACCGTTCAGCTGCTCGGTGAGGCGGGCCAGCATCTTCTCGGCGCTGTCGACCGCCTTCTTCAGCGGAGCCTTGTTGTTGCGGTTGTCGGCAGCCGCCTTGCGCTGGTCCTTCTTGCTGCCGGCATCGGCTGCCTTCTCGACCTTGGGCGGGCGCGCCCCGCGTTCCTTCAGGAGCTTGGCCTGATACTCGTCGATGTCGCCGTCGAACGGCTTCACCGTGCCGTTCTGGACCACCCACAAAGCGTCGGCCACCATCTTCACCAGATGCGTGTCGTGGCTCACCAGCACGACTGCGCCTTCGAAGTCGTTGATGGCGTCCACCAGCGAGGCGCGCGCATCCATGTCGAGATGGTTGGTCGGCTCGTCGAGCAGCAGCAGGTGCGGGGCGTTGCGCGTGGCGAGCGCCAGCAGCAGGCGGGTCTTCTCGCCGCCCGACATCACGCCAACCTTGAGCGTGGCACGGTCGCGTGAGAAGCCGAAACGGCCGAGCTGGGCCCGGACCTTGGCTTCGCCGGCGCCGGGACCCAGGGCGCGGTTCATGTGGTCGAACGGCGTTCCCTCGTAGTCGAGGCTCTCCTCCTGATCCTGCGAGAAGTATCCGACGCGCAGTTTCGGCGTCTTCTTCATCTGGCCCTCGCGCGGCTCCAGCCGCTGCGAGATCAGGCGGATGAAGGTCGACTTGCCGTTGCCGTTCTGGCCCAGCAAGGCGATGCGGTCCTCCATGTCGATGCGCAGGTCGAGGTTGCGCAGCACCAGCGGACCATCGGGGTAGCCGACGGAGACGTTGTCGAGCGTCTCGATCGGCGAGGCGAGGATGTCGGGCGATGGGAAGTTGAACGAGATGCGCTCGTCGATCGGCACCGAGGCGACGGGGCCCAGCTTCTCGATCATCTTCATGCGCGACTGGGCCTGTCGCGCCTTGCTGGCCTTGGCCTTGAAGCGGTCGACGAAGGCCTGCATGTGCTTGCGCTGCGCGGCGACCTTGGCCTGTTGCGCGGCGTCATTGGCGAGGCGTTCGGCGCGGGTGCGCTCGAAGAAGTCGTAATTGCCGGTGTAGGCGACGAGTTTCTGCTGGTCGATGTGGACGATGTGGTCGCACACGTCGTTCAGCAGGTCGCGGTCGTGGCTTACCATCAGCACGGTATTGCGGAAGCGCTTGAGGTACTCGGTGAGCCAGATCATCGCCTCGACGTCGAGGTGGTTCGACGGCTCGTCGAGGATGAGGAGGTCCGGGCTGCTGAACAGCGTGCCGGCCAGCGCCACGCGCATGCGCCAGCCGCCAGAAAATTCGCCGCAGGGGCGGGACTGCTTCTCGTTGTCGAAACCCAGGCCGTTCAGGATCGACGCTGCCCGCGAAGGTGCAGCGGCCGCGCCGATTTCCTCGAGACGGGCGTGGATCTCGGCGAGGCGCACGCCGTCCTGGCAGGTCGCATCCTCGGCCAGCAGGGCGCTGCGCTCGACATCGGCCGCCAGCACGGCATCGATCACCCGGATGTCGCCGCCGGGCGGGTCCTGCGGTACCGAGCCGACGCGGGTGCGGCCCATCAGGTTGATCTCGCCGCTGTCGGCCTCGATCTGGCCCTGGATCAGGCGCAGCAGGGTCGACTTGCCGGCGCCGTTGCGACCGACGAGACCGACCTTCCAGCCGTCCGAAAGAGCCGCCGAGGCGCGGTCGAAGAGCACCCGCTCGCCGTGGCGAAAGGAGATGTCACTGATGTGGAGCATGAGCGGCGGGCATTTACCATGCGATTTGGCCGCAAACCAAGCTCAATGGCCGCGCTTGCCGGGTCCAAACCCCGCGTCTATAAGGCGCGCCCAAGCATTGAAATCACTGCCTGCACGAGGGAATTCATGGCCGTCGAACGTACTTTCTCGATCATCAAGCCGGACGCGACCCGCCGGAACCTGACCGGCAAGATCAACGCCCGCTTCGAGGAGAAGGGCCTGCGTATCGTCGCCCAGAAGCGCATCCAGATGAGCCGCCAGCAGGCCGAGCAGTTCTACGGCGTGCACAAGGCGCGTCCGTTCTTCAACGACCTGTGCACCTTCATGACCTCGGGTCCGGTCGTGGTCCAGGTTCTGGAAGGCGAGAACGCAGTCGCCAAGAACCGCGAGATCATGGGCGCCACCAACCCCGCCAACGCCGACGCCGGGACGATCCGCAAGGATTTCGCCGAGTCGATCGAAGCCAACTCGGTGCACGGGTCGGACTCGCCCGAGAACGCGGCCATCGAGATCGCGTACTTCTTCGCGGGCTCCGAGATCGTCGGCTGACGCGAGGCGTACCGGAAACAAAAAAAGCGGCCCAAACGGGCCGCTTTTCTTTTGGGAGGTCTCTGCCCGGAGCGTCAGCCCAGGACGGCAAAGCCGATCAGGAGGGCAATCGAGCCGCCGATGCCCAGAACGAGGCCCAGCAGCGGCAGGTGCGCGATCAGGCCGAGGGCCATCGAGACCAGAAGAACGATGATCCAGAGGAGACTGAACGTCACCAGCTTGCTGAACGCGGCATAGGTCGCCGCGTGAGCCGGGTAATCATCCTTTGCTTCAGCCATATCTCTTCCCCGCTTGAAAACGTTGGCGATCTTATATCGGACTAGGTTTCTCGGGAAAAGAGCAGTGTGGCGTCGCGTGCGATGCCGGTGACCGCCACCTGATCACCGTCGATCACGATCCGGCCGTCGCCGAACCATCGCACCACCAGCGGGTAGAGGCGGTGTTCCTGGCGCAGGATGCGTGCCGCAAGGGTCTCCTCCGTGTCGTCCGCCAGGACCGGGACTGCGGCCTGCGCAATGATCGGGCCTGAATCGAGATCCGGAGTCACGAGGTGGGCGGTGCAGCCGCTCACCCGGACCCCGGCCTCCAGCGCCTGGCGCTGCACGTGCAGGCCCTTGAAGGCCGGCAGCAGGGACGGGTGGATGTTGATCAGACGGTCTTTCCAGCGGGCGGGGAACCACGGGCTGAAAATGCGCATGAAACCGGCGAGAACAACCAGCTCGATCCCGTGGCGCTCCAGGACGGCCGAGACGGCGCGGTCGAAGGTCTCGCGATCGGGGTGGTCGCGGTGGGAGACGATGGCCGTGGGGATTCCGGCCGCGGCGGCGATCGCCAAGCCCGGCGCGTCTTCCCTGTTGCTCACGACGCAGCCGATCTCGGCCGGGTAGTCGGCGGCCTTCGCGGAGTCGATCAGCGCGGCCAGGTTGCTGCCGCGGCCGGAGATGAGAACTCCGACCTTCAGCTTCGCCATAGGCTCTCGGCATGATCGACGATGCAGTCGGCCTCGTCGGTCGGCGCCTTCTCGATCACCCCGACCTCGCTCACCGTCTCGCCGGCCGCCGTCAGCGCCTCGGCGATGCGCGCGGTATCTTCCTTCGTGACGACCACGATCATGCCGAGACCGCAGTTGAAGGTCCGCAACATGTCGTCGGTCGGGACCTGGCCAACCTCCCGCAGCCACTGGAAGACACCGGGAGCCGTCCACTGGCGGGCATCGAGCCGCGCCCGCGTGCCGTCGGGCAGGCAGCGCGGCACGTTGCCCGGCAGGCCACCACCGGTGATGTGGGCCAGGCCCTTGATGGCGCCGGTTGAGCGGATCACCTGAAGGAGCTGCTTCACGTAGATGCGCGTCGGTTCGAGCAGGGCCTCGCCCAGCGTCGCGTCGGCGAAGGGCGCGCGATCCCCGTATTTCAGGCCGCTGCGCTCGACGACCCGCCGCACCAGTGAATAACCGTTGGAGTGCGGGCCGCTCGACGCGAGGCCGAGGACGACGTCGCCGGGAGCGATGTCGGCGCGCGGCAGCAGGGCGTTGCGCTCGGCCGCGCCGACGGTGAAGCCTGCGAGATCGTAGTCGCCGTCGGCATACATGCCGGGCATCTCCGCGGTCTCGCCGCCGACCAGTGCGCACCCCGCGCGGCGGCAGCCTTCGGCGATGCCGGCGACGAGGCGGCGTCCGACATCGACGTCGAGACGACCGCTGGCATAGTAGTCGAGGAAGAACAGCGGCTCGGCGCCCTGCACCACGATGTCGTTGACGCACATCGCCACGAGGTCGATGCCGACCGTGTCGGGAACGGCCGCTTCGATCGCGACCTTGAGCTTGGTGCCGACGCCGTCGGTGCCGGAAACCAGGATCGGATCGGTGAAGCCGGCCGCCTTGAGGTCGAACAGCCCGCCGAAGCCGCCCAGCCCGCCCATCACGCCGGGACGGTTGGTGCTCCTGGCCAACGGCTTGATGTGCTCGACGAGGTCGTCGCCCGCGTCGATGTCGACGCCGGCGTCCTTGTAGGTGAGGGGGGGCCGATTGTGGCCGGGGGCGTCAGGCTTCAAGCCGGGCTCATTCATGCTAATACGGTGCGCGAACATAGCCAAAAACCGGACCCCCGCAATGCCGATAGGCCGCGTCTTTTCCACGATAGCCGCCGTGCTCCTGGCGGTCCTCGCCGCAAACGTCGCCCTGGCGCAGTCTCCCGGCGGCACCGGATACGACGTGACGGGGGTCGATGTCGATGTGACGGGGCCGGATGCCGTTCAGGCGCGTGCACAGGGAATCCGCGAGGCGCGGCGCAAGGCGTTCGGCCTTCTCGTGAACCGTCTGGTATCGGCGGAGGATCGTGCACGGTTACCGCAAGTCGACGATGCGCAGCTCGAGACCATGGTGCGCGGCATCGAATTCGTGCGTGAACGTCCGGCACCCGGCCGCTACGGCGCCACGCTGAACGTCGTTTTCGCGCCCGATGCCGTGAAGTCGTACCTGAGCGGGGCGGGCGCCCGGGTGGTCGAGACCGTATCGCGGCCGGCGCTGGTGATCCCCCTGTGGAAGGGCCCCGCCGGGGTGGAGCCGCTCAACGACCGCAACGCCTGGCGAGAGGCCTGGCAGCAGCTCGACACGGCGGGGAGCGCGGTCCCGGTCACCCTGCTGCGCGGTGACCCGACCGACCAGGGATTGCTCTCGGCGGAGCAGGCCTATGTCGGCGACGTTTCCGCGCTGACCCGACTCAACGAGCGCTATCGGGCGCCCACGATCATCGTGGCCATCGTCGAGGGCGACAAGTCCAGCGGCGGGCTCACGGTGCGCGGCATGCGCTACGACACCCAGACCGGCGCCCGCAGCGAGATTCCGCCGATCCCCGTCGCGAGCGGCGCCGATCTGCCGGCGGCCGTGAAGGCCATCCATGCCAAGGCCGACCAGGACTGGCGCAGCATCGGCACCGTGCGCCGCGATTCGCAGGATTCGCTGGACGTCGTCGTGCCGATCCGCGCGCTCGGCGACTGGGTGCAGGTGCGGCAGCGGCTCGGCGCCATTCCGGCGGTGAAGTCGGTAACGGTGAAGACGCTCGAGTCCGACCGCGCGGAGTTGCGGCTCGACTTCTTCGGCTCTCCCGAGGAGCTGCAGCGCACGCTTGCCCAGGCCGGGTTGAACCTGTCCCAGGACATGGGGCGCTGGCAATTGCAGCCGCGCTAGTGCGCCCCGGGGAGTCCGATCGAATGGGGCAAACCGCGACGGGGCGCTGGGTCTTCTGGGGCGTGGCGGCCGGGATCTTCCTGCTGCTCATGTGGCTGCTGAACGACATTCTGCTGCCGTTCGTCGTGGGCATGGTCGTGGCCTATTTCCTCGACCCTGTCGTGGTGCACCTGCAGAGGGCGCGCCTGTCGCGCACGATGGCCACGACCCTCGTCACCATCGTTGCCGTGCTGGTCGGGGTGGGCGTCGTGATGGCGATCCTGCCGCCCCTGTTCGGGCAGGTGCAGTCGCTGATTACCAACGCGCCCGAATATGTGATGAAGGCGATGAGCCGTGTCCAGCCCTTGCTCGAGCCACTGCGGATCAGGCTTGGCCTCGAACCGATCAGCATGCACGATCTGCAGTCCGAGGCGACGCAGTGGGCGGGCAAGGGCTTGGCCGTCGCGGGGGGCATTGCCGGCGCGCTTGCCGAGCGCGGTGTGGCGATCATCAACCTGCTCGGCCTGCTGTTCATCACCCCGGTGGTGACGTTCTACATGCTTCGGGACTGGGAGAAGCTTGTGGCGGCGATCGACGGCGCCCTTCCACTCGATCACGCCGACACGATCCGGAAGCTGACCGCTGAATCGAATGCCGCCATCGCGGGCTTCATGCGCGGGCAGGCCCTGGTCTGTCTGGCCCTGGGGACGTTCTACGGCATCGGCCTCACGCTTGTGGGATTGCAGTTCGGCCTCGTGATCGGGCTGATCGCCGGCGCCATCTCCTTCATCCCCTTCGTCGGTACCTTCGTTGGCGGGGTGATGGCGCTCGGCATGGCGTTGGCGCAGTTCCCGCCGGACTGGATCGGTGTCGTCAAGGTCGCGGCGGTGTTCGTGGTGGGCCAGATGCTGGAGGGAAACTTCCTCTCGCCCAAGCTGGTCGGCGACCGAGTCGGCCTGCACCCGGTCTGGATCATGTTCGCGTTGCTGGCCGGCGGCTCGCTGTTCGGCTTCACCGGGGTGCTCATCGCCGTTCCGGTTGCGGCGATCCTCGGCGTGCTCGCCCGGCACTTCATCGCCCGATATCGCGACAGCGATCTCTATCGCGGCGGTGCTCCCAGTTGAGCCGGCCCATGGCAAACCAGCTCACCCTGAATCTCACCCTGCCGCCGCCGACCTACGCGCGGGAGGACTTCGTCGTGGCCGATGGCAACCGCGAGGCATTGGCCTGGATCGACCGCTGGCCGGACTGGCCCGCGCCGGCCCTGTCGCTGAACGGCCCGGCCGGTTGTGGAAAGACTCATCTCGGCCGCATCTGGGTGGCACGCAGTGGCGCGATCGCCATGACGGGCGCCGACCTCGACGGAATGAGCGTTGCCGATCTCACGAGCCTCGCGGCGACATCGCCGGCGATCGTGATCGAGCGGGCGGAGCGCGCACCCGAGCGCGGGCTTTTCCACCTCTACAACCTCGTGCGTGAGCGCGGCGGACACATGCTGCTGATCTCGGACGAACCGCCCGCGCGCTGGTCGATCGCCTTGCCCGATCTTGCCTCGCGGCTGCGCGCCGCCCCGGCCGTCGCCGTCGCTCCGCCCGATGACGAACTGCTGGGCTCGATCATCCTCAAGCAGCTCGCGGACCGCCAATTGCACGCGGGCGCCGGCGTCGTGCAGTATCTCGTCTCGCACATGGAACGGTCGGCCGACGCGGCGCGCCGCGTCGTGGCGGCGCTCGACCGGCGAGCCTTGATCGAGCGGCGAGAAATAGACCGCCGCCTGGCAATGGACGTGTTGGCCGATCTCGCCGGCGCGTCGTGAGAGGGAGGGAGCGATGAAGACGATCCTCGCCGTTTGCGCGCTCGGTCTCGTGGCGACGGCGGCCTCTGCACAGCAGGGCACGGTCATGGGGACCTGGCTCTCGGAGTCCGGCGTCGCCCAGATCAGGATCGGACCCTGTCCGGATAGTGCAAGCGGCCCGATCTGCGGCTTCGTCGTGAACCTCATCAACCCCAGGGGGCCCGACGGCGCCGCCGTCGCGCCGGATGCCGCCACCGACTATCGCAACGAGAACCCGGCACTGCGGACGCGCAAGGTGATCGGAATGCCGCTGATCTGGGGTTTCAAGCAGGCCGCCCAGCCCAATACCTTCGAGGACGGCAAGGTCTACAACGGCGAGGACGGCAAGACCTACAGCGCCAACATCAGCCTGCAGCCGGATGGCAGGTTGCGCCTGCGTGGCTTCGTCGGCACGCCGATGTTCGGCAAGACGCAACTCTGGACACGCGTGAATTAGGAGAGGAACGCAAATGGACATGGGAATCAGGGGCCGCAAGGCCATCGTCTGCGCGGCGAGCAAGGGACTGGGGCGCGGCTGCGCCGAGGCGTTGGCCGGCGAGGGCGTCGACCTGGTGATCAACGCACGCACGAAGTCCGAGCTCGAGGCGACGGCCGAGGAGATCCGCAAGAAGTACGGCGTGAAGGTTACGGCGGTCGCCGTCGACGTCACGACCGAGGACGGCCGAAACCAGGTCCTTGCGGCTTGTCCCGAGCCCGACATCATCGTCAACAATGCCGGCGGCCCGCCCCCGGGCAATTTCCGCGACTGGAACCGCGAGGACTGGATCAAGGCGCTCGACGCCAACATGCTGACGCCGATCGAATTCATCAAGGCGAGTGTCGATGGCATGATGAAGCGCGGCTTCGGGCGCATCGTGAACATCACCTCGAGTTCGGTGAAGGCGCCGATCGACATTCTCGGCCTGAGCAACGGCGCCCGCTCGGGCCTCACCGGCTTCGTTGCCGGCGTCGCGCGCACGACGATCCGCCACGGCGTGACGATCAACGGCCTGCTGCCGGGCCCCTTCGACACCGATCGCCTGCGCGGCACGACGAAGGCGCGGGCGGCGAAGGCCGGGCGCAGCTTCGAGGAGGAGTACGCGACCGCCGCCAAGGCGCATCCGGCCGGCCGCTTCGGCACGGCCGAGGAGTTCGGCATGATGTGCGCTTTCCTGTGCAGCGTTCACGCCGGCTACATGACCGGCCAGAACATCCTGATGGATGGCGGCCAGTATCCCGGCACCTACTGAGGCGTCAGCGCGGATCCAGATCGCGCGGGCGGACGAAGGCCACAAGTTCGCAGGCCCCGGGAGCCAGCGCGCTCCAGGGGCCTTGGCGAACAGCGAGCGTTGCCAGGGCTCCGGTGGGGTACTTTTCCCGCAGGCGCTGCAGTGCGTCGGCAGTGCCCTGGCCGGCCAGGGCGACCGCGAATTCGCCGATGCCTTCGTTGTGGCCGATGAGCAGGACGGTCTCGACGTTCTCGGGCAGGGCCTGCAGGCGTTCAAGCAGTTCGCTCTCGGAGGCGAGGTAGAGCTGCTTCTCGAGTGAAATCGGCGGCGTGGGACTGCCCAGTGCCTTCACAAGCGGCGCCAGCGTCTGGCGCGTCCGGGCTGCCGTCGAACACAGGATCAGATCGGGGCGGGGCGCCTTCGCGGCCATGTGGGCGGCGATGGTCCTGGCCGCGCGTTCGCCGCGATCGTTGAGCGGGCGGTCGTGATCGCTCTGATGCGGGATGTTCCACGCGGATTTTGCGTGGCGCAGGAGGAGAATGTTCTTCACACCCGTCATTCCAATAAAACGAACAAGAACAAAGGCTTAGTTAAATGCCATGACAGGGTCATGTGGAGTCGCTACCGTTCCTGTGCATAATTTCAGGGAGAGTGCCCCCGCAGGGGTCCACATGGACGCGCTCAACTCGGCCGATCCGGCTTCGCTCGAAATACCACCCGACAGTCCCCGACGCTTCATCAATCGTGAACTGTCGTGGCTGGCCTTCAATACGCGTGTGCTCGAGGAGGCCACCAACAGACGCCATCCGCTGCTGGAGCGGGTGCGGTTCCTGTCGATATCCGCGGCGAACCTGGACGAGTTCTACATGGTTCGTGTCGCCGGGCTCGTCGACATGCTGCAGACCCGCTCGACCCTGCTCAGCGACGACGGCATGACACCGGCCGAACAGCTCGTTGCCATCCGCGACCGCGCCTCGACCCTGATGGCCCACCAGCAGGACGTCTGGGCGTCGCTGCAGGACGATCTGCGCCAGGCCGGGATCGCGGTTCTGGATTCGGGCGAACTCACCGAGGCGGAGCGGACCTGGCTCGATACCTATTTCATCGATCAGGTCTTCCCGATCCTGACGCCGCTGGCGATCGACCCGGCGCATCCGTTTCCGTTCATCCCCAACGGCGGCTTCTCGGCCATCCTGAAGCTGCAGCGCCGCGACGACCGCCGGCCGCTGATGGCGCTGCTGCCCTTGCCGCCGCAGGTCGACCGATTCGTGCGCCTGCCGGGACCCGACATCCGCTTCCTGCCGCTGGAAGACCTGATCGACATCTACCTGCCGCGCCTGTTCCCCGGCTACGAGGTGATCGAGCGCGCCTTCTTCCGGGTGATCCGCGACAGCGACGTCGAGATCAACGAAGAGGCCGAGGACCTCGTCCTGCTGTACGAGAGTGCCCTGAAGCGCCGCCGCCGGGGAGACCTGATCTCCATCTCCGTCAACAGCGCGATGCCCGCCGAGCTGCGCGACTTCCTGTTCGACCAGCTCGAGATTCCGGAGCAGACGCAGACCGTCCATGTCTTCCACCTCGACCGCATGCTGAACATCGGCGACGTGAAGGCGGTGATCGTCGACGATCGGCCCGACCTCAAGTTCGAGCCCTACAATGCGCGCTTTCCCGAGCGTATCCGCGATTTCGGCGGCGACTGCTTCGCGGCGATCCGCGCCAAGGACATCGTCGTCCATCATCCCTACGAGAGCTTCGACGTGGTGGTGCAGTTCCTGCGCCAGGCGGCGCGCGATCCCGCCGTCGTCGCGATCAAGCAGACGCTCTATCGCACCAGCGCCGATTCACCGATCGTCAAGGAGCTGATCGCGGCGGCCGAGGCGGGCAAGACCGTGTCTGCTCTCGTCGAACTCAAGGCCCGCTTCGACGAGGAAGCGAACATCCGCTGGGCGCGCGATCTCGAGCGCGCCGGTGTGCAGGTGGTCTATGGCTTCATCGATCTCAAGACGCACGCCAAGGTCTCGATGGTGGTCCGCCGCGAAGCGCAGTCGATCCGTACCTACGTGCATTTCGGCACCGGTAACTATCACCCGATCACGGCGCGCATCTACACCGACCTGTCGTTCTTCACCTGCGATCCGGCGATGTGCCGCGACGCCGCGCGCCTGTTCAACTACATGACGGGCTATGCGCGCCCCGAGCAGATGGAAAAGATCGCCTTCGCGCCGGTGACCTTGCGGCCGACACTCTACGCCCTGATCGATGCCGAGATCGCCAACGCCAAGGCCGGCAAGCCGGCGGCGATCTGGGCCAAGCTCAACTCCCTGGTCGATGGCGCATTGATCGATCACCTCTATGCGGCGTCGAGCGCGGGCGTCCAGATCGACCTGGTCGTGCGCGGCATCTGCTGTCTCAGGCCCGGCGTTCCGGGGCTGAGCGATCATATCCGCGTCAAGAGCATGGTCGGCCGCTTCCTCGAACATGCGCGCATCATCTGTTTCGGCAACGGCCGGGCGCTGCCGTCGATGGAAGCCAAGGTCTTCCTCTCGTCCGCCGACTGGATGCCGCGCAATCTCGACCGCCGCGTCGAGTTGCTGTGCCCGGTCGAAAACCAGACCGTGCGCGAGCAGGTCCTCGACCAGATCATGGTCGCCAATCTCAAGGACGACGGACAGAGCTGGTTGATGTCACAAGACGGTAACTATCACCGGCCGCAGACCGGCAAGGAACCGTTCATCGCGCATCACTATTTCATGACGAATCCCTCGCTCTCGGGTCGTGGCAGCGCGCTGAAGCTCAGCGGCGCGGTGCCTCGACTGGTGTTGAGCTCCTGAGGGGGCCAGCGGCGTCGGGTCGCGCCCTGTCTGCCGCTGTAATCCGTCCCGGTTTCGGCTAGAGGGAGCGCGCATGGACGGCCATCCGACCGCAGGCGCCACCGCCTCGCGCGCCCCTCTCCGGAAGGGCCGCGTCGGCATCATCGACGTCGGCTCGAATTCGATCCGCCTCGTCGTCTACGAACGCGCCAGCCGCGCGCCGTTGCCGGTGTTCAACGAGAAGGTCCTCTGTGGACTGGCGCGGGGCCTCGACGCCACCGGGCGTCTCAATCCCGAAGGTGTCGAGATGGCGCTGGCCAACATCGACCGGTTCGCGACTCTGGCGCACAACATGAAGGTCACGTCGCTCGACCTACTCGCGACCGCCGCCGTGCGCGATGCGGCAGACGGCGCAGACTTCATGCGGGAGCTGGCGAGCCGTCCGGGCATCGTCGCCCATACGGTGAGCGGCCAGGACGAGGCGCGCTACTCCGGTTACGGCGTGATGTGCGGCATGCCCGGTGCGGACGGCGTCATGGGTGACCTGGGCGGCGGCAGCCTCGAACTGGCGTCGCTCTCCAACGGTCGTCTCGGTTCTTCCACCACGCTGCCTGTCGGCCCCCTGCGCCTGATGTCCTCGGGCAAGGGAGACCCGCGCAAGGCCGTCGTCGACGCGATCGAGAGCGTGCGCTGGGTGCGCGAGGAGCAGGGCAAGACATTCTATGCGGTCGGCGGCGCGTGGCGCGCCTTCGCGCGCCTCCACATGGAGCAGGCAGGGTATCCGCTGCACATCATCCATCAGTACGAGATCCCGGCCGACGAGGCACGCGCGGTCGCGCGGCTGATCGCCGTCCAGAGTCCCAAGTCGCTTGAGAAGATGCCGGGAGTCTCGCGCCGCCGCGTCGACACGCTGCCGCTCGCGTGCCTGGCCCTCGACAGGCTGTTGGCGGTCCTCAAACCGAAGACCATCGTCTTCTCGGCCTTCGGCCTGCGTGAGGGATTCTACTATTCGCGGCTGAGCGAGCAGGAGCGGGCGCGTCATCCGCTGATCGCCTTCGCCGAGGAGCAGGGCGAGAGCTGGCACCGTTTCGATCTCTCGCCGCATGAAATCTTCGATTGGCTGACGCCAGCCTTTGCCGGTGAGAGCGATAGCGAGCGGGTCCTGCGCACGGCCGCCTGCCACCTCAGCGACATCTCGTGGGACGACCATCCCGACTACCGCGCCGACCAGGCTTACTTCCGTGTGCTGCACCTGCCGGCGCCCGGCATGAGCCACCGCGAGCGCGCCGTCCTCGCGATGACGCTCACCTATCGCTACAAGAGCGAGCCCAAGGCGGCGATGATCGACACGGCCCTGCGCCTGACCGACACCAAGGGGCGCAGCTTTGCCCGACGCCTCGGCGCCTGCCTGCGGCTGGCCTACAATCTGAGCGGCGGCGCCCCCGGCCTCCTGCCGCAGCTGCAGCTTCGCCGGACCGAGCGGGAACTTCGGCTGTTGGTGCCGACGGCGCTCAAGAGGAGCCTGGGCGATGTCACCGCGCGGCGGCTCGAGACCGCCGCACAGGCCTTCGAGCTCAGGCCGATCATCGTGTCCGCCTAGCCGGGGCGGCTACGCAGTCGGCGTCAGCTGGATGAGTTTCGGCTGGTCGCCGTCCAGCGCCAGCGCCAGACGACCCTCGATCAGGTCCACCGCGTCCGCACCGAATACCTCGTGCCGCCAGCCTTTCAGGGCCGCGATGTCGCGTTTCCCTGCGGCCAGCCGGTCGAGTTCGTCGGCGCTCGCCACCAGACGGCCCGCCACGCCGGCCTGCTCGGCCTTGAGCCGCAGCAGGGTGCGCAGCAGGTCGACGATCGCACCCGGCGCCCGGATCTGCTCGGGGGTCTTGTCGCGGACCGGCAGCTCCGATTCCGGCAAGGCCCGAGCCCGCTCGATGGCTTCCATCAACTCGCGGCCCTGCCAGCCTTCGGCGAAGCCGCGGCCCAGGCCGCGCGTGGCGGCGAGTTCTTCTATCGACTTCGGCGCATGGGCCGCGATTTCCAGCAGCTGCTCGTCCCGGAGCAGGCGCTGGCGGGGAATGTCGATGCGCTGCGCCGTGCGCTCGCGCCAGGCGGCGGCCTCCTTGAGGATCGCCATCACCCGCGGGGAGGCTCCCCGCGGCTTCAGCCGGCGCCAGGCCTGCTCGGGATCGGCGCGATAGATCGCGGGATCGTTCAGAACCGCCATCTCCTCGGCGATCCAGGAGAAACGGCCGGTCTTGTCGAGCTGGCGCTTGAGCTTCTCGTAGACGACGCGCAGGTGGGTGACGTCGGACAGGGCGTAGGTGATCTGGCGCTCGCTGAGCGGCCGGCGGCTCCAGTCGGTGAACCGGCTGGATTTGTCGATCTTGGCCTTGGCCAGCTTGGTGGCGAGCGATTCGTAGGAGGCGGCCTCGCCGTGGCCGCAGACCATCGCGGCGACCTGGGTGTCGAACAGGGGTCCCGGCACCTTCTGGAGGCGCAGATAGAAGATTTCGAGGTCCTGCCGGGCGGCGTGGAAGACCTTGAGGACCTTGGGGTTGAGCATCAGCTCGTCGAGCGGGGCGAGGTCGATGCCCTCGGCCAGCGTATCGATGGCGGCCGCGTCTTCGGGGCCGGCAACCTGGGCCAGGCAGAGCTTGGGCCAATAGGTCCGCTCACGCATGAACTCGGTGTCGACTGCAACAAACTCGGTATCGGCGAGGGGCTTGCAGAACGCCGCCAACTCGTCGGTCGTTGTGATGAGCTTCATTGGGGACGATCTATAGACCCCGCGGCGGCTTCGGCAAAGTTGCCGTGAACGGAAAGCGGCCATTCCCTTGACTTGCCTCGGCTTTCGGTGCCTTTTGCCGGGCCTCCAAACCCGGAAAATACGTCATGTCTTCAGTCTACCGAACCCATACGTGCGGCCAGTTGCGGCCCGAACATGTCGGCCAGCAGGCCCGTCTCTCGGGCTGGGTGCAGCGCAAGCGCGACCACGGCAACCTGCTGTTCATCGATCTGCGCGACCACTACGGGGTGACGCAGGTGGTGGTGGACGTTTCGAGCCCGGTGTTCAAGACCGCCGAGGCCGTGCGGACCGAAAGCGTGATCACGGTTTCGGGCAAGGTGGTGGCCCGCGAGGCCTCGACGGTCAATCCCAGGCTGGCAACCGGCGCCGTCGAACTCGATGCCGCCGAGATGGTCGTCCAATCGATGGCCGAGCCGCTGCCGATCCCGGTCTACCAGGAGAACGACACCACGCCTGAGGAACTGCGGCTCAAGTACCGGTTCCTCGACCTGCGCAAGGACAAGCTGCACAAGAACATCATGCTGCGCAGCCAGGTGATCGCGAGCCTGCGCCGACGCATGATCGACCAGGGATTCACCGAGTTCCAGACGCCGATCCTGACCGCCGACAGCCCCGAGGGCGCGCGCTCCTACCTGGTGCCGAGCCGGCTCCACCCCGGCAAGTTCTACGCGCTGCCGCAGGCGCCCCAGATGTTCAAGCAGCTCCTGATGGTGTCGGGCTTCGATCGCTACTTCCAGATCGCGCCCTGCTTCCGCGACGAGGATGCCCGCGCCGACCGTTCGCCTGGCGAGTTCTACCAACTCGATTTCGAGATGAGCTTCGTTACCCAGGAAGACGTGTTCGAGGCGATCGAGCCGGTGTTGGGGGGCGTGTTCCAGGAATTCGCCTCGTTCAACCGCGAGACGCCGCGCAAGGTTTCGGCCTTTCCATTCCCGCGCATTCCCTTCGCCGAGGCGCTTCTGAGCTTCGGCACTGACAAGCCCGACCTGCGCAACCCGCTGCGGATCTTCGAGGTGGGTGAGGTCTTCGCCGGCTCCGACTTCAAGGTGTTCGCGGGCATCGTCGCCAAGGGCGGGGTGGTTCGCGCCATCCGGGCGCCCAAGGCCGCCAGCCAGCCGCGCAGCTTCTTCGACAAGCTGAACAGCTGGGCGCAGGGCGAGGGCAAGCCGGGCCTAGGATACATCACGCTGGAGAACGGCGCGGGGAAGGGGCCGATCGCCAAGTTCGTCGCCGACGAGCGGCTGGCCAGGCTGAAGGAACTGACCGGCGCCGAGGACGGCGATTCGGTGTTCTTCGTGGCCGACACGGCGGACACCGCCTGGAAGTTTGCCGGCCAGGCACGGACCAAGATCGGCCAGGAACTAGGCGTGATCGCCGAGGATGAGTTCGCCCTGTGCTGGGTCGTCGACTTCCCGATGTTCGAGTACGACGACAAGCTGAAGAAGATCGACTTCAGCCACAACCCGTTCTCGATGCCCCAAGGTGGCCTCGAGGCGCTCGAGACGCAGGACCCGCTTACAATCAAGGCGTGGCAGTACGACATCGTCTGCAACGGCATCGAACTGTGCTCCGGGGCGATCCGGAACCACAAGCCGGAGATCATGTACAAGGCGTTCGGAATTGCCGGCTACAGCAACGAAGAGGTCGAGGCGCGCTTCGGCGGCATGCTGAATGCCTTCAAGTTCGGCGCACCGCCGCATGGTGGTGCCGCCCCGGGCGTCGACCGCATCGTCATGCTGCTGGCCGACGAGCCGAACATCCGCGAGATCATCACTTTCCCGATGAACCAGTCCGCAGTCGACCTGATGATGGATGCACCCGCCGAGGTGCCGGCGGAAAAGCTTCGCGAACTCCACATCGGACTGCGCCTGCCGCCCAAGAAGGACTAGCTCAGGCAGGAAGAGTGCAAATTGACCGGACCTCTAGGGTCCAGTACTATCAAGGGGTTATAGTCTTTTTATAAAGAAGATTATGAGCTCATTTCAGCTCTCTTCCTATATGATCCTGCCGCTTGTGGTGGGGCAGGCTCTCCTGACGAGTGCCTGCGGCATGCCCGTCGCCGTCTCGGCCGCGAGCTACGCGGCTGATGGCGGCATGCTGGCAGCTTCGGACAAGACCTCGACCGACCACGTCTACTCGGTGGTGACCAAGCAGGATTGTGCGATGTGGCGCATCTTCCGGGGCCGGCAGATCTGCACGGCCCGTGCCGACGGCAAGGACCCCTACAACACGGACTATACCGAGCCCCAGCGCTCGGTCTCGGAGAGCGGCGTCGAGTACTCCGCGCCCCTGCGCCCGGCACCAGGCGCGCCGGCCGTGAGTTGGGATGCCGCAGCCTACAAGGTTACGCCACCTTCGCCGACGCCGCCCGCAGCGGAAGGGCCGATGACGGCAACCGTCGAACCGGTCCAACCGTCGATGGCTTCGGCCAAGTCCAAGAAGGCGAAGACGGTTCAGCGTTCGGCTAAGAAGCCTTCACGAGGTCCGGCGGTGTCTGCCCCCTGAGCAGGAAAGCCTCGAGGTTGTCGAGCGCCCTGAACCCCATCGCGTTGCGGGTTTCGACTGTGGCCGAGCCCATGTGCGGCAGCAGGAACGCGTTCTCAAGGCCGTAATAGGCCTGATGGATGCGCGGCTCGCCGTCGAACACGTCGAGGCCCGCCGAAGCGAGGTGGCCGCTCTTTAGAGCCGCGATCAGGGCCTCGTCGTCCACCACCCCGCCACGGGCCGTGTTCACGACGATCGCGCCCCTGGGCAGCTTGGCGATGCGTTCGGCGTTCACCCATTTGGCGGTCGCGGGCGTCATCGGCGCGTTGATCGACAGGAAATCGCAATGAGGGAGCATGTCGTCGGGATTGGCGTGGAACACTGCCCCCTTTTCGAGATCTGGCGCGAGGCGGCTTCGATTGGAGTAGTGAATCTGCATGCGGAACGCGCGTGCGCGGTCGGCGGTAGCCTGGCCGATTCGGCCCATGCCGAGAATACCGAGCCTCTTGCCCGTGACATGGGTGCCCATGAGCTGCGTGGGCGTCCAGCCGATCCAGTTGTGGGTCCGCAGCATGGCCGCGCCCTCGTGCGCCCGGCGGGCTGCGCCCAGCAGGCAAAGCATCGTGATGTCGGCGGTGGCGTCGGTCAGCACGTCGGGCGTGTTGCTCACGACGATGTTGCGCTTGGCTGCGGCCGCCACGTCGACATGCTCGTAGCCGACCGAAAAAGTCGCGATCATGCGGACCGAGTCGGGAAGGGCGGCGATCGTCGCGGCGTTCAGGGCGTCACCGGCGGCGCACATGATCCCGTCGAAGCCGGCGGCCGCCTTGGCCAGCGCCGGCCCGTCATAGAGCCTGTCCTGCGGATTGAGCTGAGCGTCGAAGTTCGCCGCCAGGCGGGCCTCGACGTCGGGCGGGAAGTGGCGGGTGGCGATCACCCTGGGCTTGCCCTTGCTCATCTAAAATATCCTCCCTGTGCAGCCCTGACGCAGGCGATCATTCTGGTATTCCGCGAGCATGGATATTACGCTTGTGAGCCCGGCTACAAGGCCTAGCCTCTCAAGCCCTCGTCAGTTGACCACGTATAGTTTTCGCCGTCCTCGCGTCCAAACAGCGGTCGTTCTCGCCGCCGTCGGCGTTCTTCTGTTGTGGGGCCTGTGGATAAACGCTGCCGGCGCTCAGCAGCAGCCCGATTCGCCGCTGGTCCCACATCGTGCCACCTACGACATGAAGCTCTCCGTGGCGCGGCCCAACAGCGGCATTGTCGAAGTCGGCGGCCGCATGGTCCTGGAGACCGTCGAGGCCTGTGAGGGCTGGGAGGTCAAGCAGCGCATCAAGCTCACCTTCCTGCGGAACGACGGGGATGAGTTCACCACCGATTCGAGCTTCACGAGCTACGAAACAAAGGACGGCCTCTCCCTGCGTTTCAGCGTCCGGAACATCCAGGATGACGAGGTCGAGGAGGAACTGCGGGGCCACGCCGACCTCGAAGCGCCCGGCGCCAAGGGACGGGCGAGCTTCTCGTTGCCGGAGGCCCGGAGCTTCGAGCTTCCCGCCGGGACGCTGTTTCCGACCACGCATCTCGCCCTGGTTCTTCGACATGCCCGCGACGGCGACAAGTCGGCGTCTTATCTGGTGTTCGACGGCGCCCGCCTCGATGGCGCCTTCCAGGTCAACGCGGTGATCGGCAGGCCGCCGCGGCAGACAGGAGCGCCGGTGGTCCGAGGCGATGTCGCCCTCCTGCGCAATCAACCCGCATGGGGGGTGCGCTTCGCCTTCTTTGCTTCCGGGGACCAAGGCGCCTATCCTGAGTATGAATTGGCCCTCGACTTGCTGGGCAACGGCATCGCCCGCTCCATGCTGCTCGACTACGGCGAGTTCGCCGTCGATTCCCGTCTCGTTCAACTCCAAGCCCTGCCGAGGCCACGATGCTGATTCGCCGCCTGCTTGTGCCTGTCGCCGGTTCCCTCGTCCTCGCGGCTCCGGCGATGGCACAGGAGATGGCGCCGCATCGCGCCGTCTACGAAGTCGGCGCGATCGAGAATGGCAAGCCCACCGGCGGCACCCCCGGCACCTACGCCTACGAGTTGAAACTCACTTGTGACGGCTACGTGATCTACCAGCGCCTGCGCCTGGAGACTGCGGGCCAGCGGTCGACCGTTGTGAGCGAGCAGCAGACCCAGATGACCGAGAGCAAGGATGGCCGGAAGCTGACTTTCGAGCATCGCTCCGTTGCCGGCGGCAAGCAGACCAGCCTGATGAAGGGCGAGGCGACCATTTTCGACGACGGCAGGGGAGAGGCGCGTTTCAGCGATCCTGCGAACCAGACGGTGGCCCTGCCTGCCGGAACGCTGTTCCCGGTGGCGATCGCGCGGGCGACCATCCGCGCCGCCAAGGCCGGCGAGAACGGGATCGATGCCCTGTTCTTCTTCGGCGACAAGGTGAAGCCGCCCCAACAGGTCAATGCCGTCATTGGCAAGGTACCGAGGCGGCTGGCCGACGTTAAGATCCCGGAGGGCGCCGAGGAACTGGTCGACGGCCGCAGCCGCATCTATTACCGGGCGGGGTTTTTCGATACCGAGGCGAAAGGCCCGGGCGAACCGGCCTTCGAGATGAGCAGCGTCACGCTGGACAATGGTATCGAACTCTACGGCACTCACGAGCAGGGCGAAGGCGGCATAGAATACCGCATTACCCGCCTGGAGCCGCTGCCCAAGCCCGAGTGCAAGTAGGCTAAAGGCGTTCCTGGACCGGCCAGAGCCAGGCGGCGCCGCGGACGCCGCTCGAGTCACCGTGCCTGGGGGGCCGGAGCTTCGTCGCGATCCGGTCGCGTTCGGAGAAGATGTAGTCTTTCCATAACTGCGGAACCCGCTCGTAGAGCGGCGCGATCTTGGAGAGGCCGCCGCCGAGCACGATGACGTGGGGATCGAGCAGGTTGACGACATTGGCGAGAGAGCGGGCGAGGCGGTCGCAGTAGCGCTGGAAGCAATCCGCCGCCACCGGGTCACCCGTTGCCGCGGCTTCCGCGATGTCCGTGGCGCGCAGTTCGCGCCCCGTTGCCCGGGCATACTGGGACTGGAATGCCGGCCCGCTCAGCCACGCCTCGACGCAGCCGCTGCGGCCGCAGTAGCAGTTCGGGCCGGGGCGCTCGTCGTCGTGCGGCAAGGGCAGGGCGTTGTGGCCCCATTCCCCGCCGATTGCCTGCGCGCCGACCAGCGGCCGGCCGTCGATGACGATGCCGCCGCCGACACCCGTGCCCAGGATCACGCCGAACACGACCGCGGCGCCGGCGCCCGCACCGTCCGACGCTTCGGAGACAGCGAAGCAGTTGGCGTCGTTGGACAGCCGCACGTCGTCGCGGGCCAGCGCCTGCCTCAGGTCGACGTCGAGCGGGTGGCCGTTCAGTCGCGTGGAATTGGCGTTCTTGACCAGTCCGGTCGCGGGCGAGACGGCGCCGGGATGACCGACGCCGACCCGGCAGCGCGCGCCCACGCGGCCTTCCAGCTCGCGCACCACGCTTGCCACGGCCTCGACCGTGGCTTCGTAGCTGTCCCGCGGAGTAGGCACACGCAGTCGCGCCCGTTCGGAGCCGTCGTCGCCCAGGACGATGCCCTCGATCTTGGTCCCGCCGAGGTCGATGCCGATACGCATGGGTTACTGAGGCGTTGCCGGAAGGAACTTGAATGGTTCGGCAGGCTTGAAGTCGCTGGCGACCTCGCCTGAGAACACTTCGCCGTTCTGGATGGTGAGCTTCTTCACCGGCGCGCCGGGCTTGAAGTCGAGCTTCTCGAGCGATACCCAGAATGTGTTCGGACGGGTTGCCGAGTCGAAATAGTAGACGAGGTTCTTCTGGTCCGCGACGCTCCGCCATAGGGTCGATGCAATGTTGGGTTCGTTCGGCGTCGTCAGGCCAAGCGGAACGCTGACCGAACGCATGACGCTCATCACGCTTGCGACCGCCTGGTAGGCGAAGGACTGGTCCGGCACGCTCTTTATGAAGTTCTTGTCGGCGCTCCGGGGAATCGCGCCGAGGAGGAACGATGTGCGGACGAAGCGATCGGAGGCCCGCGCCGTTCCCGGCAGGAACGACATGCCGCCCACTGTCTTCCAGTACTCGTCGAGAGCGAGCTGCTGCTCGTAGGATGGCGAGTTGGTCATCACCGCATAACGCTTGCTGTGATGGATGACGAGCTTGCCGTCGATATACTCGAAGATCGCCGAATCGCCTGTCGGGTCGGAGATGGAAAGATGCAGCGCGGCCGGCGCGCCATTGGGCAGGGTGGGCGCGACGACAGTAAACGGCTCTCCGCGCAGAGCCTCCACCACCTCGGCAACGGTGGCGTAATTGTCGAGCACGTACTGTGGCCAGGCGACGATCGAGAGATTTGGCCGGCCGGCAGCGGCCGGCGTGTATTTCGATTCGGCGAGATAGAGGAGGTTGGCGACCAGGCCCTTCTCGTTCATGCCGTCCGCGCTGCCCGCCTCGTAGCCGGACACCACGACGCTGCCATATCGGGAGCGCCACTCGATGGAGTTGGCGCCGGCTGTTCCGTTACGCTTCATGCCCGCCGGGAACACCCACAGGTTCGAGTACATGTCCTCGTCCCAGTCCATGTTCCGACCGGTGAGCACGAGGTTGCCGTCGCCGACATAGAGCGCTCGCGTGCATGACAGCGACGGTGCCGCGAAGGCGGTCGCGGCGAGGGCGAGTGCGGAGATTCCCGACAGAATACGTTTCATGTTATTCGTTGCCCTTGTTGCTCCACTTCGATCTCACAGGAAGCGCGCGCGGATGTCGATGCTGTTCTCGGCGCCGATTTTGTCGAACGTCGAAGCCAGCCACGCGGTTGCAGAGGCGCGGCCGGCCTTGAACAGATGATCGAGGAATTCCGGCTCGATGTTGAACTTGCTGACCGCGCCGAGCGGCGCCAGCGTCGCCGGATCACCGATCGAGTGGATGAGCAGCTTCTTCAGACGGTCGCTGAATTCGCCGGTGAGGGCGCCGTTGTCGATGAGTTCCTGCACGAAGGCGATTGCGCGCATCTCCGCCATCAGCGCGCCGCCGAAGGTGATCTCGTTCAGCCGGTCGGCGATCTCGGCATTGGAGCGCGGGATGCCTTCGCGGCCGGGCGGGTCGACTTCGACGATGACCACGTCGGCGCTCGCGCTGTTGTAGATGAACGGCCAGATCGGCGGGTTGCCTCGGAAGCCGCCGTCCCAGTAGGGCTCACCATCGATCACCACGGCTTCGTGGATGCTGGGCAGGCAGGCCGATGCCAGCAGCGCGTCGATCGACAGTTCCTCGCGGGTGAAGATGCGCACCTTGCCGGTTGCCACGTTAGTCGCGGCGATGAATGCCTTGATCTGGTGGCAGGCACGAACGGACTCCTGATCGAAGTGCCGGGCGAGCAGGTCGCGCAGCGGATCGAACTTCAGCGGATTGCGCTGCCACGGCGTGAGCGTGCGCTGGATCAGGTCGGCCCACAGCGCGCCAGGCGAATCGTCGAGGTTCCAGTTGCCCTGCAGGCGATCGAGCGGCGTGCGCCGGATCGGGCTGGCGATCGACATCTGTCCGAGCTCGCCCCAGAAGGCGGCCAGGGCGGCGCGCGCGCCGGCCGGGCCGCCCTTGGCCCAGCCTTGCAGCATGATCGCGGCGTTCATGGCGCCGGCGCTGGTGCCGCTGACCGCTTCGATCTCGAGGCGGCCATCCTCGATCAGCGCGTCGAGCACGCCCCAGGTGTAGGCACCGTGGCTGCCGCCGCCCTGCAGAGCGAGGTTGATGCGTTTGCTGTCGGTCATGCGTCTATCCTCGCGGCCCGTGCGGCGTTAGGGTCATCGTTCTGTAAAGGAAGTGGGTAGAGCAGGCGGCATTATGGCGAAGGACGGAGCAGGGGGAGCGTGGCGAAAGCGCCCGTCGACCATCTTGTGGATGCTCTCGCTGGGCCAGCTCGTGACCTGGGGCATTGTCTACTACACTTTCCCCCTGTTCGTCGTACCGATGAGCCAGGAGCTGGGCTGGTCGCGCAGTGCGATGTTCGGCGCTCTCTCGGCGGGACTGCTCACCGCCGGCCTCTGTTCCATCGCCGTCGGCGCCTGGATCGATCGCGGCCACGGTCGGCTGCTGATGACCGGCGGGTCGCTGCTTGCGGCCGCGCTGCTGTTCCTGTGGTCGAGGGTCGAATCGCTGCCGGTGTTCTACGCGATGTGGATCGGTCTCGGTGCGTGCCAGGCGGTGACGCTCTATGAGCCGGCCTTCGCGGTGATCACCCGCGTCTACGGCCCGCGCTACAAGCAGGCGATCCTGCTGATGACCTTCCTGGGCGGCCTGGCCAGCACCTTCGGCATTCCCTTCACGCAGTTCCTCGTCGAGTGGATCGGCTGGCGGCCCGCGCTCGACGTGCTGGCTGTCATCGTCCTGGGCGTCGCGCTGATGCACTGGCTGATCGTGCCGGGGCCGGAGGTGGCGCCCGTGCCTATCGCGGCCCCCAAGCCGCCTGCCGAAGGAGTCGTGACGCGGAACCCGCTGGCGGCCGCGGTCCGCGTGCCGGCCTTCTGGGGACTCGTCGTCGCGTTTGCAGGCTACGGGCTCGCCTTCTCGGCCATGAGCTTTCACTTGATACCGCTCCTCGACGATCGCGGCGTGCCGACCGGGGTGGTCATGGCGATCATCGCGCTGATCGGACCGATGCAAGTGGTTGGACGAGTGCTGTTGATGGTCGGGCAACGCCACATCACGACGATCCAGCTGGGCGCGGTGATCTATTTCGCCTTTCCGCTGGCGATGGGCTTCCTCGCGACGGGCATCACCGACGTTTATCCGCTGATCCTGTTCGCCGTCGTCTATGGCGTCGCCAACGGCCTCGTGACGATCCTGCGGGGCATGGCCGTGCCCGAATTCATCGGTCCGGAGGGCTACGGCGTCGTCTCCGGAGCACTCACCATGCCCACCAATGTCATGCGCGCCGCCGGGCCCGTGCTCGCGTCCCTCGCCTGGGGAGCGCTCGGCGGCTACACGCCCGTCCTGTGGGGATTGGCCGGCATCATGCTGGTCGCGGCGTTGGGATTCGCGGCGGCCGCATTTCTATCGAAACGATCCTGATTCTCCCGGTTTTGCCACAATTGCACATCATCTGACCTCGCAAGATAACAGGAGAGGCGAGGCGTCATGTTCGATGCGAAGCAGTTGCTGGAACAGTTTATGGGCGGTCAGGGCGGTGGCCAGGGCGGTGGCCAGGGCGTTGGCCCAACCGGCAGCCAGGGCGGCGTCGGCGGTTTCCTGAGCGGGGCCGGCGGCGGAGTGCTCGCGGGTGGCTTGGCGGCGCTGCTGATGGGCAGCAAGACCGGCCGCAAGATTGGCGGCGAGGCTCTCAAGCTCGGCGGTATGGCCGCGGTCGGAGCGCTCGCCTACAAGGCGTACAACGACTGGCAGGCCGGCAAGCAGGCGGCGCCGGTCACGCAGGCGCCGCAGGCTCCGGTACCGATGTTGCCGGCGCCCAGCGGAACCCCGTTCAACCCCTCGACCGAGGCGGGCCAGCAGACGCTTGCGCGCCATCTTTTGCGCGCCATGATCGCCGCCGCCAAGGCCGACGGCCATGTCGATGCCCAGGAACAGGCGCGGATCTTCGCGGAGATGGACAAGCTGCCGCTCGGCGCCGACGACAAGGCCTTCGTGATGGACGAGCTTCGCGCCAAGCTCGACGTCGACGCCGTCGCGGGCGCGGCGGCGACGCCGGAGGAGGCGGCCGAGATCTACACCGCGTCCCTGCTGGCCATCGACGTCGATAATGCGGCGGAGCGCGGCTACCTCGCGATGCTGGCCGCGCGGCTCAAGCTCGACGACGCCCTGGTGGCGCATCTCCACGGCAGCGTTGCTTCCGCCACCGGCAAGAGCGTGCCGGTAGCGGCGTAACAAGACAGACTGGTGGCGGGGTTACTCCGCCGCCAGTCTTGCCATCTTGGGCTTGAGGTGCTGGACCTTGGGCATCACTTCCTTCGACAGCAGTTCGAGGGAGCGGCGCCACGCCTGCGGGTTCTCGACATAGTCGAAGCCGAAGACCAGGAGCTGGCCGAAGCCACCGACCTCGTCGTAGATCTTCTCGATCTTCTCGACGACTGTCTTGGGCGAGCCGACGATCCAGTTGTGCTTGGCGCAGTATTCCGGCGTGACGTCGGAATCCGCTGCGCCGGCATCGTGCTTCAGGTATTCGAAGAAGCCGAACTGCGAGAGCAGGGGCAGGAAGTACTCCCGCATCATGCGGCCCATGTGCGAGCCGACCGACAGGCGCATCGCCTCTTCGTCGGTGTCCGCCACGAAGACTTCGCGCACCAGGCGCCATTGATTGCGGTCGGCGGTGCGGCCCGACTTGGCGGCGCCGGTTTCCACCGACTCCCAGTGGCTCTTCACATACGCCGGATTGAGGTTGAGGCTCATCGGGATGTAACCCTTCTCGCCGGCGAGCTTCAGCGTGTCGGAGCCCTTTGAGAGGCCGGCGACGCCGATCGGCGGGTGCGGCGCCTGCAGCGGCTTGATGTGCGGCTTCAGGAAGCCGAACATCGTGTCGGGCTTTGTGACGTGCCAGTACTTTCCCTTGTAGTCGAAGGGCTCGGTCGAGGACCAGAGCTTGAGGATGATGTCGAGTGCCTCGCGTGTCATGTCGCGGTTCGCGCCCGACATGCCGTCGACGTTGAACATCGCCCAGTCGCTGGGCAGGCCCGACGCGGCAATGCCGAAGTTGAGTCGCCCGCCGGAGATATGGTCGAGCATGGCGACCCTGTTCGCGAGCTCGGCCGGGTGATGGTACGGCAGCAGGAAGCCGCCGGGCCCGAGGCGGATGTTCTTGGTCTGCATCAGCGCCTGTGCCACCAGCAGGTCGGGCGAGGGATGAGGCTCCCATGGCGCGGTGTGATGCTCACCGATCCAGGCCTCAGAGAAGCCGAGTTCGTCGAGCCAGCGGATCACCTGCAGATCCCATTCGTGGCCGTCCTTCAGAGAGCGCTCGGGCGGATGCGAGGGCATGGTGAAATAACCGAATTGCATTCGTTTCCTCCTGTTTTCGTTGTGGGCGAGTCCACTACCATTGCGGGCAGTGCGCAAGGGGGCACGAACGCATGCCTGACGACGGTTTGTTCGCGATCGACCGCCAGCAGCCTACGGATCACCCGAAGCGGGATTGCACGAGTACGCGGCAACTGCGCCGGTCGTTGCGAGCGGAGGACACCCGCGGCTCGCGGTGGTGCCGAGGGGACTAGGCTCGACGCAATCCTACGTCGCCGAGCTAAGGGACATCGGCCGCACTCCGATCGGATCCCGGGGCAGGACGCGCATGGAACATGAGCCGCCACAGTCTGCCTTCGCCGAGGATCTGTCCGATCTCGCGCAGAGCGAAGAAGGGCAGCAGCGAGATGCTCATGATGGCCCACACCGTCAGCTTGCCCTCCCACGTGACTCCGCCGATATGGGGCATGCTGGCGGCGAAGGACTTGCCGGCCACCATGCCGAGGCCAATACGCTCGACGGCGTGGAAGAGCATGAAGACGAGAGAGAACAATCCGGCCTTGTAGGCCACCGGCCATATCAGCGGCAGATGGTCGAACCGGCGCCCGAGCTTCAGGTTCTCGGCGATCAGCATGACCTTGGCCATGACGGCGGCATTGATCAGGGCGAATCCCTGCGGAGCGAAGGACAGATTCCGCTCCGACAAGACCAGGCTTTCGTTGAGCACGAACAGGCCGAAGACCACGTAGAGGTACACGAACATCAGCAGGAAGCGCCGCATCTCCTCGATGCCACGCTGCTTCAGGCGGTGCAGTCCGTCACTGTTCATGGGAAAGCTTTGTGTTCAGCATAAGCAAGAAAATCCGGCCAGAAAAAAGCCGCGCTGGCGTGGCTGCCGGCGCGGCTTCCATTCGATCGAGCGGGATCAGCCTAGCTGGATCCAAGTCGTCTTCATCTGCGTGAACTTGTCGAAGGCGTGCAGTGACTTGTCGCGACCGTTGCCCGACTGCTTGTAGCCGCCGAACGGCGTGGTGATGTCGCCGCCGTCATAGGTGTTGACCCATACCGAGCCGGCGCGCAGGGCCTTGGAGAACTTGAAGGCCTTGTTGATGTCAGAGGTGAAGATCGCCGAGGCGAGGCCGTAGATCGTGTCGTTGGCGACCGTGAGGGCCTGCTCGGCATCCTTGACCGGGATGACCGACAGGACCGGCCCGAAGATCTCCTCCTGGGCGATCTTCATCCGGTTGTCGACGTTGTCGAACACGGTCGGCTCGATGAACGAGCCGGCATTGTCGATGTGCACCTGCTTGCCGCCCATGGCGAGCCTGGCGCCTTCCTTTTGGCCGGCATCGATGTAGCCCATGACCCGCTTGGTCTGGGTATCGTCGACCATGGCGCCCATCTGGGTCTTCGGGTCGAGCGGATCGCCGGGCATCATCTTCTGGCCGATCGCCATGACCTTGGCGAGGAACTCGTCCTTGATTTTGTCCTCGACGATCAGGCGCGAGCCTGCGGTGCAGACCTCGCCCTGGTTGAACCAGATTCCGAACGCCGTGCGGCGGGCGGCGATGTCGAGGTTCGGCGCGTCGGCCAGCACGATGTTCGGCGACTTGCCGCCGCATTCGAGCCAGACCTGCTTCATGTTGGACTCGCCGGAGTAGCGGAGGAAGTACTTGCCGACCTCCGTCGAGCCGGTGAACGCCAGCACGTCGACGTCCATGTGACGGCCGAGCGCCTGGCCGGCGGTTTCGCCGAAGCCCGGCAGCACGTTGAAGACGCCCTCGGGAATGCCCGCTTCGGCTGCGAGTTCGCCGAGGCGCAACGCGGTGAGGGGCGACTGCTCGGCGGGCTTCAGGATCACCGAGTTGCCGGCGGCCAGCGCCGGCGAGATCTTCCAGCAGGCCATCAGCAGCGGGAAGTTCCACGGCACGACGCAGGCCACTACGCCGGCGGCCTCGCGCGTGATCATGGCGATGACGTTGCCCGGGGTCGGGGCGACCTCGTCATAGATCTTGTCGATCGCCTCGCCGAACCACTGGACCGTGTTGGCCGAGCCCGGAACGTCGACCGTGGTCGAGAAGGCGATCGGCTTGCCCATGTCGAGCGTCTCGAGCAGCGCCAGTTCCTCGCGGTTCTTCATCATGAGGTCGGCGAGCTTCAGCATGATGCGCTTGCGCTGGGCCGGCGCCATGTTGGCCCAGGTGCCCTTCTCGAAGGCGGCGCGCGCGGCCTTCACGGCGGCGTCGACGTCGGCCTGCTCGCAGGCCGCGACCTTGGTCAGTACCTGGCCGGTCGCCGGATTCACGCAATCGAAGGTCTTGCCGGTCAGCGAGGGGACGAACTTGCCACCGATGAAGGCCTGGTTGCGGTAGCTCAGGCCGCCGATGCGGCCTTTCCAGTCGTCGCGCGAAAGCTGGGCGCTCATGATTTCTCTCCTCCTCGTTGAATTGCGCGGGAGCCTATCCCACGAAAAAGCCGCCCGGAAGGGCGGCTTGGTCGTCGAACCTGCAATGCGGCAGGCTACTTGATCTTCGATTCCTTGAACACGACGTGCTTGCGCGCGACCGGGTCGTACTTCTTGAGTTCGAGCTTTTCGGTCTTGGTGCGCGGGTTCTTCTTGGTCACGTAGAAGAAGCCGGTGTCGGCGCTGGAAATCATCTTGATCAGGATGGAAGTCGGCTTGGCCATGGCAATTGTCCTTAAGCCCCGGAGGGCGAATTCGCAGAGGGCCGCAAAGTAGTCAGCGGGGCTGCCGTGTCAAGCCCGGCTAGGGCCGCGCGGCAGCCTGATAGGTCGCGGATTGCACGGCATGGGCATAAAGAGCCCGGTCGCGCAGCAGGCGGACGGCGAGGTCGACGTCGGCCTCAGGCGCGGCCTCGCCCGGCGGGCAGATCTTGCGCAGGTCGGCCACTTCCTGGGGCGTCGGATTGCGCAGCGCGTGCCAGCGCATCAGGGAATTGTGGTTCGAGTCCACCGATGCAACGCCCAGCTTGTTCGCGTCGCCGACCTTGGAGGTGCAGATATTGGGCAGCACGCCCAGTTCGTTCCAGGTGTAGCCGGACGGTGCCTGGAGGCGAGACCAGGTGAGGATCAATTCGCCTTCGTTGGCGAGCCGGACGACGGTCTGGACGGTGCCCTTGCCGTAGCTCGTGGTGCCGATCACGACGGCGCGACCGCGATCCTGCAGCGCGGCGGCCACGATCTCGGCCGCCGAGGCCGAGCCGCCGTTCATCAGAACGACGATCGGGAGCTGTCCGGTGGTGGCGCGCCCGTTGGAGCTGCGATACGTGCGCTTGCTGTCGGGGTGGCGGCCATTGGTCGAGAAGATCATGCCGTCCGCGATGAACACCTCCGAGACCGACTGCGCCTGGTCGAGCAGGCCGCCGCGGTTCGAACGCATGTCGATGATGATGCCGACGAGGTCCTTGCCGATGTCGGCCTTGGCCTTGTCGAGCGCGGCGCGCAGATTGTCGGTCGTCGCCGTGTTGAAACCCGTCAGGTGAATCAGGGCTACGTCGCCCCGGCGTTCATAGACCACCGTGGTCGGCACGATGCGTCCGCGCTTCATCGGCAGGCTGAGTTCGGCGCCTTGGGAGGGACGGAGCACCGTCATGGTCACCGGCGCGCCGACCGCGCCGCGCAGCTTGGCGACGACGTCGGACAGAGGCCGGTCGATCATCGAGTCGGAGTCGATCGCCAGGATCTGGTCGCCGATCTGGACTCCGGACTTGGCGGCTGGCGACCCGTCCTGGACGGCACGGATCAGGATCTTCTTGTCATCGGTCCGTTCGACCGTGATGCCGACGCCGCCGCCACCGTCGCGCTGGAAGCGGTTGTCCCTGGCTTCGTCGGGGTCGGCGTAACGGCTGTTGCGGTCGAGCTGCTTGGTGGTGGCGGTCATCGCCTGGCGGATCAGCATCTGCCGGTCGACCTGCTGCAGGGCGGGCGAAGCGTCGATGGAACTGGCCATCAGTTCGGTCAGGGTGCTGCCCCAGGCGCGGCCGTCCGTCGTATCGGATGGGGCGGGCCGGCTCACGATTTCCTTGCCGTCGCGCTTCACCGTGAGGCTGGTGTCGCTGGCTTCCAGGACGAGCGTGGAATCGCTGCTGGCGAAGCCGCGATAGGCCTCGACCGACAGGTTTCGGAAGTTGGGCTCGTAGAGATGGCGGTCACCGATGGCCCGGTAGGCCTGGAGGACGACGCGCTCGATGCCGACATCGCCGGCAGCGGGGCTGCGACCGTCGACCTGACTGCTCGGCGCATCGGGGGAGGTCGCGCAGGACACGACCAGACAAGCAGCAACGAGCGATGCGGCCGCCCGCGGCAGCATCGAACGAAGAAAAGGGAACTGGGTCACTTTCATACGCGGCTGCCATTACGATAGCACAGGCCGTCGGCGGGCGGCCACGTCGTTCAGGCCGACGGGTCGAAGCCCCCGGTCACAGCCTTGGGAGCGGCCACCTTCTGTGCCCAAAGCAGCGCAATTACGGCACCCTTTATCCGCGGCAGCAGGACCAGGGCGAGTGCGACGGAGAGCGGCAACCAGAGAAGGGCATGAACCCAGAGGGGCGGCTCGGCGCCCCAGCGCTCGACCAGAAGGACCAGCGGCACGACGATATGGCCGACCACGAAGATCGTGAAGTAGGCCGGCGCATCGTCCGCGCGATACGGCTCGAGCGCCAGGGCGCAGACCTCGCAATGGCCCTTCATCTTCAGATAGGAACTGAACAGCCGGCCCTTGTTGCACCGCGGGCAACGGCCGTGCCAGCCCCGAAGCAGGGCAGTCCAGAAATCGACCGGCGCGTGATCGTCATCCATGGCCGGCAAGATGCGCCCCGCTTCTACTTGCGTCGGCGTGACCCTTTGTCCCGTGGCGGGCCGCGGTGCGCGACCGGACGCCGCGGCGGCCCGCCGCGCTCCCGGCCGTGAGGCGAGCGCGAATGCCGCGGTGCCGGCTGCCGTTCGACCCGCTCGATCACGTCGACGATCTCGAACAGCAGGCCGCCGGTGGCCATGTCGGCCTCGACGAGCTTCAACTGCAGCCGGTCGCCCAGGCCGAAGGTCTCGCCGGTACGTTCGCCGATCAGGACCTGGCGTCCTTCATCGTGGCGGAAGAATTCCTGACCGAGGGAGCGGATGGGGATCAGACCGTCGGCGCCCGTACCCTCGAGCGTGGCGAAGAGGCCGAAGCGGGTCACGCCGTTGACCCGGCCCGGGAACACGGCCCCGACATGGCCGGCCATGAACGCAGCGACGTAGCGGTCCATGGCGCCGCGTTCGGCCGCGACGGCACGACGCTCGCACATGGACAGGTGCTCGCCGAACTCGGTGAACCGGCCTTTGTCCTCGGACGAGAGCCCCCCGTCGCCCAGCCCGTAGGCGGCGATCAGGGCCCGGTGCACGATCAGGTCGGGGAAACGCCGGATCGGCGAGGTAAAGTGGGCATAGCGCGCAAGCGCGAGGCCGAAATGACCGAGATTGTCCGGGCTGTAGACGGCCTGGCTCTGGCTGCGTAGGACCGTCTGGCTGACCAGCTGGGAGACCGGCTTGTCGGCGACCTCGTGCAGGATACGGTTGAGGTCGGCAGGCCGTAGCCGCTGGCCGGTCGGTACCTTGATGCCGAGTGTGCCGAGGAATTCGCGCAGAGCTTCGAGCTTGGCGAGATCGGGCTGGTCGTGGACGCGATAAAGGCAGGCAGCCTGGCGCTGTTCGAGGGCCTGCGCCGCCGCCACGTTCGCCAGCACCATGAATTCCTCGATCAGCTTGTGGCTGTCGAGACGCTCGCGCACGCCGATCGTGGCGATATGGCCGTCCTTGCCGAGCGTCACCTGGCGCTCGGGCAGGTCGAGGTCGAGCGCGCCGCGGGCCTCACGGGCCGCCAGAAGGACTCGGTAGGCGCCGTAGAGCGGACGGACGACCTCGTCCATCAGCGGCTCGATCTCGGCGTCGGGCGTGCCGTCCATGGCGCGTTGCACGCGGTTGTAGGTGAGGCGAGCGGCCGAGCGCATCATGGCGCGGTGGAACTTGTGGCGCTTGAGATGGCCTTCGCCGTCGATCCACATCTCGGCCACCAGCACGGGGCGGTCCTCGTGCGGGACCAGCGAGCACCAGTGATTGGACAGCTGCTCGGGCAGCATCGGCACGACCCGGTCGGGGAAATAGACCGAGGTGCCGCGGCGATAGGCGGCGCGGTCTAGGGGTCGGTCGTGGCGCACGTACCAGGCGACGTCGGCGATGGCAACGAGGATGCGCCAGCCGCCGGCATGGCCGGGATCGGGCTCTGCGAACACGGCGTCGTCGAAGTCGCGCGCATCCTCGCCGTCGATCGTGACCAGCGGCACGTCCCGCAGGTCGAGGCGGTGCCCCATCGGAGCGGCCTTGGCCTTGTCGGCTTCCTCGATCGCGGCTTCGGGGAATTCGATCGGAATGTCGTTGGCGGCGATCGAGATCAGGCTGACGGTGCGCGGATCGCTCATCGGCCCGATGCGCTCGACGATGCGTGCGCGCCGGGCCAGCGCGCCACCGATCTCCTCGATCCAGACGATGTCGCCCGCCAGCGCGCCGTTCTTGTCCGTGGGCCTCACGTCGAATTCGCGGCGCAGCTTGCGGTCGGTCGGCGTGACGAGGCCGAGCCCGTTCCGGCCGGGCGGTTCTTCGTAAAGGCCGAGGATCTTCTTCGGCCCGCTGCCCAGGCGACGGACGACTTTCGCCTCGTAGGTATTCTTGCCGCGGCGCTTCATGCTCGCCAGCACGCGGTCACCGACCGCCGGGGCAGGCACGGTGCGCGAGGCGGGCGCGGAGACCTCGATGCGCGGCGGCGGACCGTCCTTGTCGTCGTCGTGACGGCGCGGCACGGCCAGCAGGTGGCCGTCGTCGTCGACCGAGACGATCTCGAGTACGACCATGTCGCTCAGGGACTCGGGGTGACGAAAGGTCTTGGCCCGGTCCGGGGTGATCTCGCCTGTGTCGCGCAGGTCGCGCAGGAGTTCCTTGAGCTCGATGCGCTGGTCGCCCTTCAGCCCGTAGGCCCGGGCGATCTCGCGCTTGCCCACAGGCGTTTCGCTGTCGCGGATGAAGGCCAGCAGTTCGTCGCGGGTCGGGACCTTGCCCTTAGCCATCGGTGCCCGTGCGGGGCGGCGCGTCGGCCTTGTCCTTCGCCTTGGCCGCTTTCTTCCTGGCGGGCGGCTTCTTCTTCGCGGCCGCCTTCTTAGCCTTCGGCTTGGCGCCGGCGTCGTTGGCCGCTGCCGGGGCTGCCTTCTTGGCCCGCGCCGCCTTGGGCTTCTTGCCTCCGCCCTTGGCGGCGCGCTCGGCCAGCAACGCGACCGCCTGGTCGAGCGTCAGCTCCTCCGGCTTGATGTCGCGCGGGACGGTGGCATTGACGGCACCGTGCTTCACGTAGGGGCCGTAGCGCCCTTCGTAGAGTTCGACCGGCGCCTCGTCGGAGGGATGGTTGCCGATGCTGCGGATCGGCTTGACGGCGGCACGGCCGCGCGGCGTCTTGGCCTCGGCCAGCAGGGCCACGGCGCGGTTCATGCCGATGTCGAGCACGCTCTCGTCGGAGGGCACCGATTTGTATTTTGGCCCGTGTTTCACGTAGGGACCGAAGCGGCCGACGCCGGCCAGGATGACTTCGCCATCCTCGGGATGGGGCCCAAGCTCGCGCGGCAGGGACAGAAGCGCCAGCGCTTGCTCCAGCGTCAGGTCGCCCGGCGTCATGTCGCGCAGCAGCGACTGACGCTTGGGCTTCTCCTTGCCCTCGGGCTCGCCGAGCTGGACGTAGAGACCGTAGGGGCCCTTGCGCAGGGTGACCTGCTTGCCCGTCACCGGATCGATTCCCAGGATCTTGGGACCGTCAAGATTCTCGCCGCTGGCGGCGTCGGCATCGGCATCGACGATGCCGAGCTTCCGCGTGAAGCGGCATTCGGGATAGTTGGAGCAGCCGATGAAGGCGCCGAACTTGCCGAGCTTGAGGCCGAGGCGGCCGTTGGCGCAGGACGGACAATCGCGCGGATTCTTGCCGCCATTGTCGTTGGCCGGGAAGAAGTGCGGGCCGAGTTCCTCGTCGAGCTTGTCGAGCACTTCCTTGACCCGCAGGTCCTTCGTCTCGCCGACCGCGGCCGAGAACGCCTTCCAGAACTCGCGCAGGACCTCGTGCCAGTCGATCTTGCCGCTGGAAATATCGTCGAGTTCTTCCTCGAGATGGGCGGTGAAGCCGTATTCGACGTAGCGCGGGAAATAGGTCTGCAGGAACGCGGTGACGATGCGGCCGCGATCCTCCGGAATGAAGCGCTTGCGGTCGAGTCGCACGTAGTTGCGGCGCTGCAGAACCTCGATGATGCTGGCGTAGGTCGAGGGACGGCCGATGCCGAGCTCCTCGAGCTTCTTCACCAGGCTGGCTTCCGAATAGCGTGGCGGCGGCTCGGTGAAATGCTGCTCCGGCACGACCTCGCGCCGGTCCATCGCCTCGTTCTCGCTCACGTCCGGCAGGATGGCGCCGGTCTCTTCGTCGTCGGTCTTGTCGTCCTGGCCCTCGTCGTAGAGGGCGAGGAAGCCGTTGAACTTCACGACCGAGCCGGTGGCACGGAGCTGCACGGTCTTGTCGCCGCTGGCGATATCGACCGAGACCTGGTCGAGCACGGCGCTTTCCATCTGGCTGGCGACGGTCCGCTTCCAGATCAGCTCGTAGAGGCCGAGCTGGTCCTTGTCCAAGTAGGCCGCGACGTCCTGCGGCGTGCGGAAGAGATCCGTCGGGCGGATCGCCTCGTGCGCTTCCTGGGCGTTCTTGGCCTTGGACGTATAGATGCGCGGGCTGGCGGGCACATAGGGCGCGCCGTACTTGGTCTCGATCAGGCGGCGGGTCTGGCCGATCGCCTCGGGCGCGAGCTGCACGCCGTCGGTCCGCATGTAGGTGATGAGGCCGACCGTCTCGCCGCCGATGTCGACACCCTCATACAGGCGCTGGGCGATGCGCATGGCCGTGGCAGCGCCGAGGCCGAGCTTGCGCGACGCCTCCTGCTGCAGGGTTGAGGTGATGAAAGGCGGCGGCGGGTTGCGGCGCGCCTGGCGGCGGTCGATCGAGGAGACGGCGAAGGCGCGGCGCTCGATCTCGCGCTTGGCCTGCTCGGCGCGCTCCCTGGTGTCGAGGTCGAACTTCTCGAGCTTGCGCCCGTCGAGATGGGTGAGGCGGGCCTTCAGCACCTGCTTCTTGGCGGTGCCGAAATACGCATCGACCGTCCAGTACTCGCGGCTCTTGAAGACCTCGATCTCGGATTCCCGCTCGCAGATCAGCCGGAGCGCCACCGACTGGACACGGCCGGCGGAGCGGCTGCCCGGCAGCTTGCGCCACAGGACGGGCGACAGGGTGAAGCCCACCAGATAGTCGAGCGCGCGGCGTGCCAGGTAGGCATCGATCAGCGGTTGGTCGAGGTCGCGCGGGTTGGCAACGGCGTCGAGGACCGATTTCTTGGTGATGGCGTTGAACGTGACGCGCTTCACGTCGACGTCCTGCAACGCCTTCTTGCGCTGCAGGATGTCGAGAACATGCCACGAAATGGCTTCGCCTTCGCGATCCGGGTCGGTGGCCAGATAGAGCTTGCCGCCCTTGGTGACGGCCTGGGCGATCGCGTCGAGGCGCTTCTGCGACTGGGGATCGACCTCCCAGTCCATGGCGAAATCCTCGTCCGGTCGGACCGAACCATCCTTGGGCGGAAGGTCGCGGACATGACCGTACGAGGCCAGCACGGTGTAGCCGGGGCCCAGATACTTACCAATGGTCTTAGCCTTGGCCGGGGACTCGACGACCAGTACGTCCATCGCCGGAAAATGCTCCAGTTCGATATCAATTTCCGGAGCTAAATCACTGAATTAAATCAGAGATACGCGGTTACCCCGGTGCCTCTCCAGGCGGCCCTCCAGCTCGAGAGCCATGAGGACCTCCGCGACGGAGGCGGCGGACACTTGGCACCGGCGCACCAGTTCGTCAACCGCAGTGGGTACGGAGCCCAAGGCTTGCACAATGCGTGCGGTATCTGATCCGGGGGATATTTGGGTTGGTTTTTCAAGGCGTTGGGATGCCGCCTGAGGCCGGCCCAGAACGCTCAGAATATCGTTCGCATCCCGAACCAAAATGGCCCCATCACGAATGAGACTATTGGATCCGGCATATCGCGGGTCCATCGGCGAGCCCGGCACGACGAACACCTCGCGGCCCTGTTCGGCTGCCCGCTGAGCGGTGATCAGGGAGCCGGAGCGGGCCGCCGCCTCGATGACGACGATGCCGGCCGACAGACCGCTCACGATCCGGTTGCGCCGCGGGAAGGCGCGGGCGATGGGCGGCGCCCCCAGGGCCACCTCGCTCAGGATCAGGCCGCGCGTGGCGATGCTTTCCTGCAGAGAGGCATTCTGGGGCGGGTAGACCTGATCCACACCGCAGGCCAGTACCGCGACCGTGCCGCTCTCGAGCGCCGCCTCATGCGCGGCCGTATCGATGCCCCGGGCGAGACCCGAGGCGATCACAAAGCCGGCCGCGCCCAGCGTCGCGGCGAGCTCGGTGGCAAACTGTCGACCAGCCAGCGACGCTTCGCGGGCGCCGACGATCGCCAGGGTCGGCCGGCCGAGAAAGCCGGGATCGCCCAGCATCGACAGGACCGGCGGAGCATCGGGCAGGGCGGCCAGCGCGTCGGGATAGAGTTCATCGCCGACCACCAGGAAGCGGCCGCCCAGCCTGGCGAGCGCTTCCTCGTCGCGCTCGATCGCGGCATCCGAGACGGTCGCCAGTGTGGCGCAGGCGGCCCGAGCGGAACCGAAATGCGCCAGCGCCTCGTGGAAGGTGACAGGACCGACCCGCGCGCTGCGTGCCAGCCTCAGCCGGGCCCGGCGCTCCGCCGGGGCGATCTCGATGGGGTCGGAACCGTCGAACATGCGGCGGACCTTATGCGAGTGGTAGTATGGTGTAAAACAACCAAAAGTAGCAATCGACGCTCAAGGCCGGCTTCGGCGGCTGAGCAGTGCGCCCACCGCGCCAAGCAGCGCCAGCAGGCCAATGAGTGGGCCGAAGCCTTCGAAGCCGCCCCAGCTGATCATGACGGCGCCCAAGGCGGCGGCACCGATCCAGCCCACGCTGGCCGAGGTACCGTTGAGCCCGAGCACCGTGCCCCGGACATCCTCCGGCACCGACGCGAGCGACGCCATATAGGACGGTCGTCCGAGCGCGTTGAGCAGGACGTAGACGAAGCCCACGGCCACGGTGACGGCCGGACCGGGATGCCACGTGAACAGGACCAGGGCCGCCGCGCCGGACAGGGCCATGGCCACGGCGAAGGTGACGAGCCGGTCGCGCAGGCGGTCGGCCAGCTGGCCGCCCAGAAGTGTGCCGGCGATGTTGCCCAGTGCGAACACAGCCAGGGGAATGGCGAGCTCGATCAGGGTCATGCGATAGGTCACCTGCATGAAGGTGGCGAAGTAGACCACTGCGAGGCCGTAGCAGATGCGCTCGGCGACGCCGGTGCCGAGCAGGCCCAGAACCTTCGGCGAAAGGGCCGCCCGCAGAGAAGGGCGTGCGCCGGCGGGGCGTGTATGGCCGCCGCTGCCGCGGCCCAGGGTCAGGAACAGGCTGATCACGGCGGCGATCGACAGGCCCGCCACGCAGAGCAGCCAGCCCCGCCAGCCGAAGACCGATCCAAGGGCCGCCGCCAGGGGAACGCCGACGACCAGGGTCAGCGATTGGCCGCTCATGACCCAGCCGAGCGCCCGGCCGCGCTGGCTGTCCGGAACGCGCGCCGAGACTTCGGCGAACACGACACCGGTAAAGGCACCGGCGCAGCCGCCACCGACGGCCGCCCAGACCGCAACCCAGAAGAACGACCCGGCCGCGGCCTGCGCGACCAATGTCAGGGCAAGCGCAAAGGGGGCGGCGATCAGGATCGGCCGGCGCCCGATCACGTCGGACATCCAGCCGCCGAACGCGGAGGTCAGGCCCCAGGCCGTCGCCGTCAGGGAAACGAGATTGGCGACGAGCGGCATCGCGACGCCGAGATCGTGCGACATCTCCAGCAGGAAAGGAGCGCGCGTGGTCCCGCTCGAGGTCGCGGCGAACGACCCCAGGCAGGCGGCGCCGATCAATGCCCAGGGCAGGCTACGGGACGGGGAAACGCTCATGCGCCGCTGCTATGACAGGATTATAGGCGACCTGCATTGGTCGGGTGGATATATGAGCCATGTGTTGCCGGGAGCCTGCTCGCGGCGGTAGCTGCGAAGGCATGTGCGATGACGAGATGGTGGGCCGGGATCCTGGGCGTGCTGGCGGCCTCGGCGGCGACGGCGCAGGACCGTACGCGGATCGAGGTCTATTCGACCCTCGAGATCGAGAACCTCAACGACTTCAAGAAGACGTTCGAGGCCGAGAACCCCGATGTCGAGATCCAGTGGAACCGCGATTCGACGGGCGTTGTCACGGCGAGGATCCTGGCGGAGCAGGGGCAACAGCGCGGCGATGCGATCTGGGGACTGGCGGTGACGTCGATGCTGCTGCTGGACCGGCGTGGCCTGCTCGAACCCTATGCGCCCAGGAACCTGGCGGCGATCAAACCGGCGTTTCGTGATCCCGCTGTTCCGCCTGCGTGGGTTGGCATGGAAGCATGGGTCGCCGCCGTCTGTTTCAATACCATAGAGGCGCGGAAGCTCTCGTTGCCGAAGCCGCAATCGTGGTTCGAGCTGCTGGATCCGCGCTTCAAGGGTAAGCTGACCATGCCGCATCCGGCCTCGTCGGGAACGGGCTATTTCCACGTTTCGGCCTGGATCCAGATGTTCGGTGAGGCCAAGGCCTGGGAATTCATGGACAAGCTCCATGAGAACATTGCCGTCTATGAACATTCCGGCACCCGGCCCTGCCGTCAGGCGGCGTCCGGCGAATTTCCGGTCGGTATTTCCTACGAGCTGGCGGCGGCCAGCGCTCGCCAGAAGGGCGCGCCGATCGAGGGCCTCATGATGAAGGAGGGCGGCGGCTGGGACATGGACGCCGCGGCGATCCTGCGCGGCACGAAGAAGCCGGAGGCCGCGCGGCGGCTCATGGACTTTGCGGCCAGCCGGCGGGCCAACGAACTGTACGCGTCGTTCGTCAGCCAGGTCGCGATTGCCGGCATCTCCAGCAACATTCCCGATTATCCCGCGGGAGTAGCCGCATCGATGATCGGGAACGACTTCGCCTGGGCGTCGGAGAACCGGGCGCGCATCCTCGCGGAGTGGACGAGGCGCTACGAGGGCAAGGCCGCCCGTAAGTGATCAGGCGGCCTGCTTCTTGCCCTGGCCGATCTTGGGTTCCGTCCCGTTGAGTAGGCGCGCGATGTTCTCGTGATGGCGCGCCCACACGAGCGGCACCAGCAGCGTGAGTAGCATCGCGGCGCGTGGATCGGTCAGGAACCACGAGGCGATGGCGGCGATCACGACGCTGAGCAGGGCCGCCAGCGAGGAGTAGCGGAAGACCGCAGCCAGAATCAGCCAAGCCGCGCAGGCAATGGCGCCGACCGGCCACGACAGGCCCCACATGACCCCGAGCGTCGTGGCGACACCCTTGCCGCCCTTGAAGCCCAGCCACACCGGGAACATGTGGCCCAGCACCGCACCTGCGGCGGCACCGACCGCGGGAAGCTGTCCCACCTGGTCGGCGATCAGGACGGCCGCGACGCCCTTCAGCGCGTCGAACAGCAACGTCGCGGCGGCCAGGCCCTTTCGGCCGGTGCGCAGCACGTTGGTGGCACCGATGTTGCCGGAGCCGACGTTGCGAATGTCACCCAGTCCTGCAGCGCGCGTCAGCAGCAATCCGAACGGAATCGAGCCCATCAGGTAGCCCATCAGGAACGGGCCGGCCATGAGGATCAGGGTCGAGATCATCGCCGCGTCCTACGGGCTCAGGAGCCTGCAGTTCGTCGAATCCACATAGGCCGTGGTCGGCGGCCCGATCAGCTCGGTGGTGATCTGCTCGCCCGGCTGGATCGACACCGGACCGTAATAGGCGTCCTCCAGGGCGCGGCTGCCGTTCATGAAGGTGCAGACCGCCTGCGTGTCGATCGGGCGCTGGATGTTGGACTTAAGCACGATCGTGACCTGCCAGTACCGCGAGGGCCCGTAGGTGAGGTTGTTGGCGCCGATGGTGACCAGCGGCTGCGGCGTCGCGAAGTTCGGCACCGGCCGCGGACCGCTGCGGCGGGCTTGCGGCTGCGGCTTCGGGCCCAACGCCTCCGGGGGACGATAGGTGGACTTGCTGGGGTCGAACGCGGCGTTGGGATCGTAGGGGGCTGGAGCCGGAGTGCCGAGCGGCTGGGGGGCGCCCAGGGTCGCGGTGCCGCCGCCCGGCACGCCCAGAGGCTGAGGTGTCAGGGGGGCAGCGCTGATCGAGGAGCCGGTGCTGGGCATCGGCGAAAGCGGCGTCGGGGTCGCCTGCAGCGGCGTCGGCGTCGGTGCGGTCCCTGGTGCGGGTGCCGCTGCCGCCGCGGGTGCCCCTGCCGGGGCCTGCACGCCGCCGACCTGCGTCTGCAGGCGGTCGTAGCAGGACAGGCGTGCCTGGGTTTCGGTGATCTCGCTGCAGATCTGGATGTGGCGGGTCAGCGTGTCCAGAAGGTCGTCGCGCGAGCCGCCACGCTGCTGGGCGTGGGCGGTGCCGGCGAGCGCGACCGTCGCGACGCCGAGAAGAAGTGAGTGCCGGAGCATCATCGGTTCCCCGTTGAAAGACGAAACGACCATATCAGACCAGATGGCCGTTTGAAGGCATCGGTTAGGCGGCCGCCGCCTCCGCGGCGAAGCTGTCGTCGCGGTAGATCGTCCGGCCGCCGACGATCGTCGCCAGGACGCGACCCTGGACCGGGCGTTCGTCGAACGGCGAGTTCTTGGTCTTGCTCCACAGATCGTCTCGATCGATCCGCCACGCATAGTCTGCATCGAACAGGACCAGGTCCGCCGGGGCCCCCTTGGCGAGCTTGCCGGCGGGCAGGCCGAACAGCGATGCCGGCTTTGAAGAGAGGAGCTGGAACAGCCGCGGCAGGGTGAGGTGGCCGCCGTGCACGAGTTCGAGCGAGATCGGCAACAGGGTCTCCAGCCCGATTCCGCCCGGCTCCGCCTGGGCGAAAGGCACGCGCTTGCTGTCCTGGTCCTGCGGCCGGTGATCGGAGACGATCGCGTCGATCGTGCCGTCCTTCAACCCCTCGACGACGGCCACCCGGTCCTTCTCGGCGCGCAGCGGCGGCACCAGCTTGCCGAAAGTGCGGTAGTCGCCGACCGCGAGATCGTTCAGTGCAAAGTACGGCGCGGCGGTATCGCAGGTGATCCTGAGCCCGCGCGCCTTGGCGGCGGCGATCACCTCGACCGACTCCGCCGTCGAGATCTTGGTCAGGTGCATGCGGCCGCCGGTCATCTCGGCCAGCCGGATGTCACGCTCGACCATCATGACTTCCGCGAGGGGGGGATTGCCCGACAGGCCGAGCCGTGTCGCCATCGCGCCGCTGGTCATGGTGCCGCCCGACAGGGTTGGCTCCTGCGGCAGATGGACGATCAGCGCATCGAAGGTCTTGGCGTAATAGAGCGCGCGCCGCATCACCTGGGCGTTGGCGACCGCATGGTCGGCATCCGTGAAGGCCACGGCACCGGCCTCGGCCAGCAGTCCGATTTCCGCCAGCTCCTTGCCCTCGAGGCCCACCGTCAGCGCGCCGTAGGCATACATGTTGGCGAGCTTGACCTGACGGGCGCGGCGCGCCACGAACTCGATCAGCGAGGCGTCGTCGAACGGCGGCTCGGTGTCCGGCAGCAGCACCATCGAGGTGATGCCGCCGACCGCGGCGGCGGCGCCGGCGCTTTCCAGTGTCTCCTTGTGCTCCTCGCCCGGCTCGCCCGTATGCACGCGCGTGTCGACCAGGCCGGGCGCCAGATAGTAGCCGCGGCAGTCGACCGACTGGATGCCGTAGGGCGCACCGGAGGCGAAGAGGTTGGGGCCGAAGTCGGCGATCTTGCCGTCGCTGATCAGGACGGCGCCGAGATATTCCGAGTTGGCGGTCGGATCGACGATGCGGGCGTTGATGTAGGCGGTCGAGCCGGCATGCGGCGGTGCGAGCTTGTCGATCTTGCCGCTCATGCCCCGTTCCCGATCTGGTTGCGCTGCCCGCCGATCAAGGCATCCAGGCACGCCATGCGCACGGTGACGCCCATCTCGACCTGTTCGTGGATCACGCTGCGGTCGAGATCGTCGGCGACTTCCGAGTCGATCTCGACGCCGCGGTTCATCGGGCCGGGATGCATGATCAGGGCGTCGGGCTTGGCATATTCGAGCTTGACGCGGTCGAGACCGAAGAAATGGAAATATTCGCTGATCGAGGGAACGAACGAGCCCTGCATCCGCTCGGTCTGCAGCCGCAGCATCATGACGATGTCGACATCCTTCAGGCCCGTCTTCATGCTGTAGTGGACCTCGACGCCCAGCTTGTCGACGTCGGTCGGCATCAGCGTCGGCGGGCCGACCACGCGCACGCGGGCGCCCATGATCTGCAGAAGGTGGATGTTCGAGCGGGCGACGCGGCTGTGCATGATGTCGCCGCAGATCGCCACCAGCAGGCCTTCGAGATTGCCCCGTCGGCGGCGGATGGTCAGCGCGTCGAGCAGAGCCTGGGTCGGATGTTCGTGCTGCCCGTCGCCGGCGTTGATGACGGCGCAATTGACCTTCTGCGACAGGAGATTGACGGCGCCTGATTCGTGGTGGCGCACGACGATGGCGTCGGGCCGCATGGCGTTCAGCGTCATCGCCGTGTCGAGCAGGGTCTCGCCCTTCCGCACGGACGAGGTGGCGACATCCATGTTGATGACGTCGGCGCCGAGTCGCTTGGCGGCAACCTCGAAGCTCGTCCGCGTCCGCGTCGAATTCTCGAAGAACAGGTTGATGATGGTGCGGCCGGCGAGCCGGTCGCGCCGTTTGTCGACGGACCTGTTCTGGTCGATGTAGGTTTCAGATAGGTCGAGCAAGCCCGAAATCGTTTCAGGCGAAAGACCTTCGATGCCGAGAAGGTGGGGCAACCTCGGCACGCCCGCGCGATTGTTTGTCACTAAAGCGCGACGTTAAGCACGCGCGTGCGGCCCTCGCAAGAAAGCGTTTTGGTGGATAACCGACGAGGTGCGGATCAGGCGGGCGGACGCGGCCCCGTATAGCGCGCACGCGGGCGAATCAGCGCACCGTGTGCGGCTTGCTCGATGGCATGCGCGATCCATCCGACGGTCCGTCCGAGGAGGAACAGGGCCAGCGCAGAACCTTTCGGCAGGCCGAGAGCGCGCGAGAGGGTCACCATCGCGAAATCGACGGTCGGCTTGCGGTCGATCTGCTGCTCGACGGCGCTTGCCACGCGCTCGGCGAAAGACAGCTCTGCAGAGTCCGGGACGAGCTCGCGCATCAACGCGAAGAGGACGAGAGCGCGAACGTCGCCGTCCGGATAGAGCTGGTGGCCGAACCCCGGGATGTAGATTCGCTCGCTTACCCGGCGCGCGATCTCGGCGTCGATGTCGGGCGTTTCCGCAAGATCGGCGAGGAGGGCCGCCACCTGCCGCGTCAGGCCACCGTGACGCGGGCCGTTGATTGCCAACAGTCCTGCCATCGTCGAGGCATAGAGATTCGCGCCGGTCGAGGCCACGACACGTGCGGCGAAGGCAGAGGCGTTGAACTCGTGGTCAGCGGAGAGGACGAGGGCGGCGCGGATCAGAGGCGCGTGCTCGGGCGGGACGTTCCAGGCCGAGGCGACCTGCTCGTGGATCGGCTGGCCGGAGAGCGGCTGCCCGGTTACCGCGGCCGCGAGCAGCCGCAGGATGCGCGCGCCGGTCTCGAGCATGGCAGGGCGGTCCTCCACCCAGCTCGGATGGTCCCAGCGCGACGCGGGCGGCAGCAACACGAGGCAGGCATCGACGGCGGGAAGAGCCGAGGCGGCCTGCCAGGCGCTGCGTAGGGCGGCGGACAAGGGGGGGAGGTTGCGGGCGGCGAAGGGCCGATCGTCACAGTCCCAGAGGAGCTGCGCGACCTGTTCCAGGGAGCTGTTGCGCGCCAGCCGGGCCGCGTCTTGGCCGCGATAGAAGAGGCGGCCATTCTCGATCAGCGTGAGCGAGGACTCCAGAACGGGCGTGCCGAAGTCGAGCGCATTGGCGGCGATCGACTCGGCCTTGCGGCCGACGTCGCGGCGACGCTTCAGTTGCGCGATGTCATCGGCCCTGTAACGCCGCTCACGCTGGCCACTCGTGGCTTCCGAGCGCAGCAGGCCTCTACTGACATAAGCGTAGAGCGTGGCCGCCGAAACGCCCAGGCGCCGCGCCGCTTCCTTGGAGGTGAGCCATTCGATTGCCATTTCTTATTATGGATTAAGTCAGTCAATATTGACAATACATAGGCTGGATCGAATGTTGAGCCCACTCAACAAGGGGATTTGCGATGCTGCAGACACGGGTGGACAGCGGGCTCGACGGCGTGATCGTGGCCGACACGGTGATGAGCGAGGTGGACGGGGAGGCCGGCCGGCTGATCGTCCGCGGACAAACGATCGAGGACCTCGTCCGCACGCGTGGCTTCGAGGGCGTCGCCGCGCTCCTCTGGGAAAGCTTCGCCGAGGGCGGCGGCGACGAGACGGCGGTCCGGGCCGGACTGGCCGCGGCACGCGAGCGCGCCTTCGCGGATGTTCCGAAGCTGCTGGGCGCCTCCAAGGGGCTCGGTCCGGTGGAGGGGCTGCGTGTCGGCCTCGGCATGTTGCCGGATTCCGATCCGATGCCGCACCACTACCTGGTCTGCGGAGCGCTCCCAGTCTTCCTGGCGGCGCTGCTGCGGGCGGCCGACTCGAAGCCGGCCCTTGCGCCGGATCCGACGCTCACGACGGCGCAGGATCTCTTGCGCATGATCCGCGGCGAGCGCGCCGGCGTGGCCTTCGAGAAAGGTCTCGACACCTATCTCGCGACGGTCACCGATCATGGCTTCAACGCCTCGACGTTCACCGCGAGGGTCGTCGCCTCGACCCGCGCCGGACTCATCTCTTCGGTGCTGGCGGCGCTCTGCGCGTTGAAGGGGCCTCTGCACGGCGGGGCGCCCGGCCCGGTGCTCGACATGTTCGACGAGATCGGATCGCCCGAGCGCGCCGAGGCGTGGCTGGACAAAGCCTTCGCCAAAGGGACGCGCCTGATGGGCTTCGGCCATCGTGTCTACAAGAAGCGCGATCCCCGGGCCGACGTGCTGAAGAAGGCCGTCGCGACGCTACCGCAGACGGCCGGCCGGCTGGCCTTCGCGGTCGAGGTCGAGCGCAGCGCCATCGCCGCGTTGCGCAAGCACAAGCCCAAGCAGCGGCTCGACACCAACGTCGAATACTACACGGCCCTGCTGCTGGAGGCGCTCGAGGTGCCGCGCAGTGCGTTCACCGCCCTGTTCGCGGTCGGCCGCGCTGCGGGTTGGTGCGCGCACATCTTCGAGCAGGAGAAGGGTGGGCGCCTCATCCGGCCGCAGTCGAATTATTTCGGGCCGCGGCCGGACTGAGACTCAGGGCCGACGGACCGTGGAACCACGCCACGTGCGGGCCCGCGTGCCCGTGGCGTCGAAGACCCAGAGGATCACGTCGGCGCCGGCCGACGTGAAGGTGGCGGTGAAATACCGCCGCCAGAAGCTGCCGTCGGCGTGGGTGAACAGCGCCGACGTCCCGAGCTGGTTCGGCCGCGCCGTGAGGCTCGCGGAACGTGGCATCACGCGCGCATCGGCCGAGCGCAGCAAGGCCACACCGTCGGTCACTGGCCCGAAGAACATCGTTTCGCCGACCTCGTCCGTCTGCATCGGCCCGCCATCGATGCGCAGCCAGACCGCCGGGTTGCCGTCGACGATACGAACGGCGAACTGAAGGGCGAAGGGCGTTCCGTCGCCGTACTCCTCGCGCGGCGACTTCGGCGCCGGGACGATGTCCTCCAGCGGGATCGACCGATAAAATAGGGCGGTGCCGGCATAGGTGCCGAGCCAATCGGCCCATGGAAGGCGTTGAGCGTGCGCGGACGGCGCGGCAAGCAGCATGCCGGCAGCTAGGAATGCGTGCCGCCGCCTGATCATGGGCGGGTGGCCCTAGCCGGCAAGAGCGGGCCGCTCCTCGTAGGTGTCGAAGAAGCGCCGGCCCGAGCCGCGCTGGTTCTCGTAGATCGAGCCCTGGTGATCGGCCGGCGGCAGGGGCATGCGCACGGGCGCCGGCCGGACGCGCGGCTCGATCGTCGGCTCGCCCAGCACCATGCGGCCGTTGAATTCATCGAAGTCGGCGACGCCCATCAGCGGCCAGGCATCGGCAGCGGCATATTCGTGCAACAGGAGCCGGCGCTGGCGATTGGACCGGTTGAGCGCCGAGCCGTGGACCAACCGGGCATGGTGGATCGTCATCGATCCCGCCGGGCCCATGAGGGGGATGGCCTTGCCGACATCGACGCCGCTCCGCTCGGGATCGAACGCACCGCAGAAGCGACCATTGGCATGGTGATCGTGGACCGGCCCGTGATGCGTGCCCGGCACGACCATGAGGGGCCCGTTGGCCTCGTCGCAATCGTCGAGATAGATGCCGGTCGCCAGCACGTCGTCGTTGCTGTGCGGATAGAAGGCCCAGTCCTGGTGCCACTCTACCGGCGAGCCATAGCCCGCCGACTTCATGTTGAGCTTGCCGCCGTGCAGGCGGATCGCGGGGCCTATGAGCGGCGCGAGGAGGGACGTTATCTTCGGGTCGCGGGCAAGATCGCGGAAGAAGGCATGGCGCTTGAAGATGGCGGGCTTCAGCCGGCGTACCCTCGGCATCGTGGCGCTGTGGCTGGGCTCGAGATCGTAGAGATCGTCATTGGCCGAGACGCCGCGCGCCTCGGCGACCAGCCGGTCGGTCAGCGAGCGAAGCTCGGCGAGCTGCTCTCCCTCGATCAGGCGCGGGATCACGAGACATCCGTCGCGGCGGTAGGTCTCGATTTGATGATCGGTCAGCATGCGGAAAGCATAGCACGTGGAGCCCGCATCATCGATAATCGCGCCATGACGAGCCGTGCCCTTTTCCCGACCCTTGTCTATCGCGAGTCGCTCGTCGACCGGCGCTGGCAGCGCTTCAACCAGGATCTCGCCGACGAGTGCCAGTCGCTGGCGGCCTCGGATGCGGCAGGGCAGCGCTGGTCGGCCAAGCACTACCTCGGCGGCTATACCTCCTACGGTTCCCTCGACCGTCTGCACCTGGTCTCCTCGCTGTTCGACCGGCTGCGACGCCGCATCGACCCGCACGTGAAGAGCTTCGCGCGCGACCTGCACTACGATCTGGCCGGCCGGACGCTGGCGATGACGGACTGCTGGGCCAACCTCATGCCGGCCGGCACGGTCCATTCCATGCACATCCATCCTACTTCCTTCGTCAGCGGGACCTACTACGTGTCGGTGCCGAAGGGGGCCGGCGCGATCAAGTTCGAGGACCCGCGGCTCGCCTACCAGATGGCCGCGCCGCCGCGGCGAGCCGACGCCCCGGAGGCCTATCGCGCCTTCGTCAGCGTGGCGGCACATGACGGCGACCTGGTGCTTTTCGAAAGCTGGTTGCGTCACGAGGTGCCGCCGGCGCACTTTCCCGGCGAACGCATCTCGATCAGCTTCAACTATGCCTGCCCGCCAAAGTCCGGCCGCTGAAGGAACGACGATGCGCCTCCTTGCCCTGGTCCTCCTGCTTTTCTCCGCCGGCATGTCCACCGCCCGGGCCGCCGACGAGTTGCCGATCTTCGACGCGCACATGCACTACAGCCACGATGCCTGGTCGGTCGTGCCGCCGGCGGAAGTGGTCGAGATCCTGAAGAAGGCGGGCATCAAGCGCGCCATGGTCTCGAGCTCGAACAACGAGGGCACCAAGATGCTGCAGGACGTGGCGCCGGACATGATCGTGCCCGAGTTGCGGCCCTATCGTTCCCGCGGCGAGATCTCGACCTGGGCGAACGACCCGACGCTGATCCCGTATCTCGAGGACCTGCTGTCGAAGCGCAAGTACAGGGCGATCGGCGAGTTCCACATCTACGGCGCCGATGCCGACCTGCCCAACGTGCGCCGCGTCGTGGAGTTGGCGAAGCAATACGGGCTCTTCCTGCATTCGCATTCCGATGCCGATGCCGTGACGCGGCATTTCCAGCAGGATCCGAACGCCAAGGTCCTGTGGGCGCATTCGGGCTTCGAACGGCCGGAGAAGGTGCGTGAGATGCTGCGCCGGTATCCGACCCTGTGGTGCGATCTCGCCTTCCTCACGGCACACGTCTCGAACGGCAAGGTGGCGCCGGGCTGGCGCGAGCTCTTCATCGAGTTTCCCGACCGATTCGTACTGGGCAGCGACACCTTCACGCCGGAGCGCTGGCACTATGTGATTGAGAACGCGCGCTGGTCGCGGCAATGGCTTTCGGACCTGCCGCCGGACGTTGCGCGCAAGATCGCCTACGAAAACGGCGATCGGCTGTTCGGAGGCGCGCCGTGAGACTGGCCGCGGCGTTGCTGGGAACTCTTCTGGCGACGCCGGCCTGGGCCGACTGTGCGCTCGACCTCGGGCGCGGCACCGGATGGGTCGTCTTCTCCGAGCACTACCTGATGGCGTTCCGCCCCGATCCGCTGCGCATCGAGGTTGGCGAGCCGTTCGCCCTGATCCTGAATGTCTGCACCAGGAACGGCGGTGCCGCCGAGCTGCTGGCCGTGGATGCCAACATGCCCGAGCATCGACATGGCATGAACTACCGGGCCACCATCGTAGCGAAGGGCGACGGGCGCTTCAGGGCCGAGGGGTTCTTGTTCCACATGCCCGGCCGTTGGGAGATCACCTTCGACGTGCGTGCCGGCGACGACAGCGAGCGCCTGACGCACGACATCATCCTCAAGTGATGCGCCTGCTGCTGCTGCTGGTTTGGTTGCTGGCGGTGGGAGCCGTCGGCGTCCGTGCGCAGCAGCTGCTCGACTGGTCGTCCGACGAAATCAGGGCAGTCGGGCAGCACGGCCCGTGGCCCCCGCCACCCGTGCGAGACCCCTCGAACAAAGTGTCCGGCACGCCGGCGGGCATCGCGCTGGGCGAGCATCTCTTCAACGAGCCGCGCCTGTCGGGCGATGGACGCATGAGCTGTGCCAAGTGCCATCAGGCCGGGCGCGAATGGAGCGACGGTCTCGCCAAGGCGCGCGGAGCGGTCGAGCTCGACCGCCGCACGCCGTCGCTGTGGAACGTCGGCTACCTGCACTGGTTCGGCTGGGACGGGGCGGGCGACTCGCTGTGGGCCCAGAGCATCCGTCCGTTGCTCGATCCCCGAGAGATGAACGGCGGCCCGACGCGCGCCGGTGAATTTCTACGAAGCGATCTAGCGTTTGCCTGCGGTTATGAAAGAGCATTCGGCAGCAAGCCCGGCACCGACGACGAGCGGTTGCTGGTCGACACCGCCAAGGCTTTGGCGGCCTTCCAGGCGACGCTGGTCAGCCCGCGCGCACCCTTCGATGACTTCCGGGATGCGCTGGTGAGCGGCGATCGCGAAAGCGCGGCACGCTATCCGCTCGCGGCGCAACGCGGCCTGAAACTGTTCATTGGCGAGGCCAACTGCAATCTCTGCCATCTCGGGCCGCGTTTCACGAGCGGCGAGTTCGGCGACATCGGGATTCCGTTCTTCGTACGACCCGGAGAGGTCGACTCCGGCCGTCTCGGCGGGTTGGGGCGGCTGGCAGCCAACCCCTTCAACCTGCTCGGCAAGTACAATGACGATGCGACCGGCAACAACGCCCGGCGTACGCGGCATGTCCAGCGTCAGCATGCGAACTTCGGGGAGTTTCGTGTCCCAGGCCTGCGCCAGGTGGGTCGCAGCGGGCCCTACATGCACAATGGCAGCCTCGCAACGCTCGAAGACGTCATAAGGCACTATTCCGAGGTTAGTCCCGATCGCCTCCACAGCGACGGCATCCCGCTGGTCCGGCCGCTCGGCCTGTCGGCGGAGCAGAGCGCCGATCTCGTGGCCTTTCTCCGCTCGCTGGACGCCGAGCCGCTGGCTCGTCCATCGCCGGCGCCGCTCTGCCCTTAAAGCGCATTCGACGCCGCGACGCGAGGTGTGGGCTTCGGCTCTACTTGATCAGGAAGCTTTCGAGCTTCTTTCCGCTCTTGAGGGCGGCCGTGAGCCATCTCGGGCGATTGCCGCGGCCCGCCCATGTTTCTTCGGCATTCTTCGGATTGCGATAGAGGGGCGGCAGTTCTCTTCCCTTGAGCGGATGCGATTTGCCGCGTCGTTCCGAGCGGCCGCTCGCGGGGACTGCTCCACGAATCTCTGCAATAGCTTCGATCAACTTAATGCGCTGCTTTGAAATACGCATCTCGATTTCGGCTTCAAGCTGTGCCCGCATCACCACCAAGTCATCAAAGGCCATCGACTTGATCTTCATGCTGCCATTCCTCATTGTTCATGTAGGTTACAACTGAAGTACGCGCGAAGCTGCAATAGCGCAACATGGTTGCAGAGTGTGAAGTATGCGTTCGCCGTGCAGACTTCGTCGAGCAGTACGGTCGAGCACCGTTACGACGGTGCGTGATTAAGGTTAGCGCAACCGCGCGATCACGCTTTCGAGGATCCAGGCGGCCGCGGCCGCATCGACACGTTCGGCGCGCTTGGCGCGTGTCATGTCGTAGTCGTCGATCATGCCGCGCGTCACCGCTGCGGTGCTGAGTCTTTCGTCCTGGAAGACAATGGGCAGGGTGGCGAGAGAAGGTGCACCATGGTTCTGAATGTTCGTCACGAACTGACGGACCGACTGGCAGCGTGGACCTTCGCTGCCGTCCATGTTGAGCGGCAGCCCGACCACCAGCGCCTTGACCTCATGTTTGCGCGTGAGTTCGGCGAGGGTGGCGAGATCCGCCCCCAGTTTCGTGCGCTTCAAGGTGGTGAGGGGCGTTGCCAGCATTCTCATCACGTCGGAGGTGGCGATGCCGATCGTCTTGCTGCCAAGATCGAGCGCCATCAACCGGCCGTCGCGCACGAGCAGCGCCTTGAACTCGGGGAAGTCCATTACCGGCATTCAGGTCGCCTTGCCTGTGAGCCAGGCCTCGGCGTGGTCGGCAACTCGCTCCCAGCCCGGCTGGCCGAGCACCCAGTGTCCCTGGTCATCAAACTCGACATAGTCGGACACGTGCGCGAAATGCTTCGCCGTGCGCCGCACGACGCCGGGTGGTACGAGCCTGTCCTTCTCCGCGGCGACGAAGAGCAGGGGCACGGTCACGCGTCGTGGATCGACCGTCGCGGCCTTGGTCCGATCGAGCCAGGGCAGGGCGATCTCGAGCAGCGCACGTCCCGACTCGTTAACGAAGGCCAAATGCTCTTTCTCACCCATGGCGCGGTCTGCCGTATTGAAGGTGTACGCAAGCGCCTCGCCGAGGGTGGCCCTGTGCGGCTTTCGCCACCAGCCCCAGCGCGCCTGGATCCGGGCGAAGGCCAGCAGGTTGGAGGGCCTGATCGCGAGGATGCTCGACGGTGGAGCGGGAGTGAGCAGCACACCGGCCCGCGCCAGGCCCTTGGCGCACAGTAGCAGCGCCAGCAGTCCACCCATCGAGTGTCCGATGACCACCGGCTTCTCCGGCAGAGCGAGGATCATCTTCTCCAGATCGGCGACATAGTCGAGCAGGCTGGTCTTGCCGAGCGCGGGGGGCGGGGCATCCGGCGGCACGTCATGGTGTCTCAGCGAGTGTGCAATGGTTTGCCACCCACGCTCCTCGAGGAACGGGCGCCAATGATGCCAGACGCCGGATGTTCCCCACATGCCGTGAATCAGGACTGCCAAGCGGGCCATTGCCGAGGTTATAAGGCGTGCAGCGGTCCGGGTCGACACGGCCCGAGGGAAAGGTGCTCAGACAAGGTGACAGATACTCTTTATGCCCTGCTGGCGATTGCGATCGTCCTCACCGTCGTAAGCGTGCTGGTGCCCCTCGCCGAGCGATTCCGGCTGCCGCACACCGTGCTGCTGGCGATTGCCGGCATGGGCATGGGGTTTCTCGGTTCGTGGATCATCAGCCGCGGCATCACTCTCGGAGTCCTGTCCGACGCTTTCGTCGGCCTCGACAAACTCGAGGTCGGCACGGAGGTGTTTCTGCCGCTTTTCCTTCCGCCCCTGCTGTTCACGGCCGGCCTGACGATCGACGTCCGGCGCCTGATGGACGAGATCCACGCCGTCCTCCTGCTGGCGGTCGTTGCCGTGCTCGTCTGCATCGCCTGCGTTGCGGGGGTCGTCCACTTGGCAACCGGCATCGACATCGTGGTCTGCCTCCTGCTCGGCGCGGTCGTCTCGACGACCGATCCGGCGGCGGTCATCGGCATTTTCCGCGACGTTGGCGCACCCAAGAGGCTTTCGATCCTGGCCGAGGGCGAGTCGCTGCTGAACGACGCCGTGGCCATTGCGGCGTTCGGCCTGTTCATGGGCATCCTGATCGCCCGCGCGTCTGGCGATTCCGCCATGCCGGCCGATCCTACGTCGGCGGTCGGCGTGTTCCTGCGCGAGTTCGTCGGCGGCCTCGTCCTGGGCTTCGCCATGGCGCGGGTGGCCATGATGATCCTGCCGCGACTGGGCGAGTCGGACGCCGCCATCGCCTCGGTCACGGTGAGCCTCACCTATCTCAGTTTCATCGTCGCCGACCGCTACCTCCATGTTTCCGGCGTGGTCTCGGTCGTCATGGCCGCACTCACCGTGGCGGCCTATGGGCCGACCCACCTGCATCCCCGACAATGGACGGCGTTGCGCCAGCTCTGGGCTCAGCTCGAATTCTGGGCGAACTGCCTCATCTTCGTGTTGGCTTCGATGATCGCAGCCGACGTGCTCCTGAAGATCAGCTGGCTGTATATCTGGGGTGTCGTGGCCGTCGCGGTCGGTGCCTTCTCGGCGCGTGCGCTGGTCGTGTTCGGTATGCTGCCGGCGCTGGAAGCCTTCAAGCTCGTCCAGCCGGTGAACCGTCGCTACAAGGCAATCCTGGTCTGGGGCGGCCTGCGCGGCGCGGTGACGATCGTGCTGGCCATGGTGGCCGCCGGCAATCTGCAGCTCCCCGAAGCGACACGCGACTTCATCGCCATCTCGGCCGTCCTGTTCGTGCTGTTCACCCTATTCGTGAATGCAACGACACTCGGACTCGTGATGCACCTGTTCGGCCTCGACAAGCTCAGCCGCCTCGAACTGGCTCTGCGCGACCGGGTACTGGCCCTCTCGCGCATCAACGTCGAGCGGCATCTCCAGCAGATCATCCGCCAGCATAATGAACGCACCGACGGGTTCGCCGTCGATCCGGCCTCGGCGGGAGATCCTGCCGTCGAACCGGTGCCGCCGGACTTGGCGCTGGATCTCGATGAGCGCGTCAAGATCGGCCTGGTGACGCTCTGCACGCGCGAGAAGGAACTCTATCTGGAACAGTTCCAGCAGCAGATCCTGTCACGCCGCATGGTGGCGATCCTGGCGGCAAGTGCGGACCGTTTGATCGACACGGTCCGCGACAAAGGGGTGCAGGGTTACGAGGAGTGGCTCGAGGAGATTTCGAAGCCCAACTACGGCTTCCGTGTCGCACTGTGGCTGCATCGGCGCTTCGGCTTCGAGCGCATGCTGACCGACCGGCTGGCCGACCGTTTCGAAATCCTGATGGTGTCGCTCAGCGTGTTGAGTGAGCTCGCGACGTTCAACGCGAACTCGATCGCCGACCTCCTGGAACACGACGCCGAAGAGCGCCTCGCTACCCTGATAAGTAACCGTCAGCTCGGCGTGGAGGGCGCGCTCCGGGCACTCTCGCTGCAGTATCCCGGTTACTCGGAGTCGGTGCAGCAGCGCCAGCTCGAGCGGGCCGCAATTCGCTTCGAGGCGGCCGAGTACGTCCGCCGGCTGCATGAGGGCATCATCAGCCGCGAGGTCTACAACGACCTCCGGGATCAACTCGCCGAACGGCGCGGCGCCGTGAGCCAGCGACCGCCGCTCGACCTCGGCCTCGAGCTGCAGGCGATGATCGGTCGTGTGTCGCTGTTCGCGGCGCTGGACCGGGAGACCATCGTCCAGGTCGGCAAGCGTCTTCGCGCCCTGGTCGCCTTCCCGGGAGAGAAGATCATTCGGGTCGGCGGACCGTCCGATGCCATGTACTTCGTCGCCGCAGGTGAGGTGACCGTCCATGCTCGGACCGTCACGGTAACCCTCAAGGAAGGTGATTTCTTCGGCGAGATGGGACTTCTGAGTTCACAGCCGCGCAATGCCGACGTCGTCGCCAACGGCTACTGCCACCTGCTGGTTCTCTACAAGAAGGATTTCAACCAGCTGCTGTCGCGCAAGCCCGAGGTGCGGGCCGCAATCGAGGAAGTGGCGGCCCGGCGAGCCTGACGCAAGCCCTACGGTTCGGTTGCCCGCGCAGGGCAGACCGGCTACCAACCGCGATTACTGCTTTGTTTCTGGGCGTTATGGAGTGCTGGAATGTCGCTCGACAAGGAGACGGTGGCGCGCATCGCGCGACTGGCCCGTCTGAAGGTTCCTGAGGAGGAGCTGGCGCCGCTGGCCGGCGAGCTTTCGGGCATTTTTGCCTGGATCGAGCAGTTAAACGAAGTCGACACCAACAATGTCGAGCCGATGTCGTCGGTCTCCGACGTGACGCTTCCCATGCGCGCCGACAAGGTCACCGACGGCGGCATTGCGGCCAAGGTGCTTGCCAACGCACCGGGCGGCGCGGTCTTTCTCGATCCTTCCGACAAGAACGCCGGCGGCTTCTTCACCGTGCCGAAAGTGGTGGAGTAGGGGATGACGGCTCTTACCGACCTCACCATCGCCCAGCTCACGTCGGCCCTGTCCAAGAAGGAAACGAGCGCCGTCGAGGTGGCCGAGGCGCACCTCGCGAAGCTCGACGAGCATCGTGCGCTCAATGCCTTCATCACCGAAACGCCGGACAAGGCGCGCGAGATGGCCAAGGCCTCCGACGCGCGCCGGGCCAGCGGCGAGGCGGGCCTGCTGGAGGGTGTTCCGCTTGCGATCAAGGACCTGTTCTGCAACGAGGGCGTGCAGACGACCGCAGCGTCCAACATCCTCAAGGGGTTCGTGCCGCAGTACGAGAGCACGGTGACGGCGAACCTGTGGAAGTCGGGCGCGGTGATGGTCGGCAAGACCAATCTCGACGAGTTCGCCATGGGCTCCTCGAACATGACCAGCCATTTCGGCGGCGTCGAGAATCCGTGGAAGCGTCGGGGCGACAACCGCAAGCTGGTTCCGGGCGGTTCTTCCGGCGGCTCGGCGGCGGCGGTTGCTGCCCACATGGTGCCGGGCAGCACCGGCACCGATACCGGCGGCTCGATCCGCCAGCCGGCGGCGTTCTGCGGCATCGTCGGCCTGAAGCCGACTTACGGCCGCTGCTCGCGCTGGGGTGTCGTCGCCTTCGCGAGTTCGCTCGACCAGCCCGGTCCGTTCGCCCGCACGGTCGAGGATACGGCACTGCTGCTGCAGGCCATGTCGGGGCACGATCCGAAGGACTCGACTTCGGCTCCGCTGCCGGTGCCGGACTTCGCCGCAGCGACGCGCAATCCCGATATCAGGGGCATGAAGGTCGGAATTCCGAAGGAGTATCGGGTCGACGGAACCTCCGAGGAGATCGTGGACCTGTGGTCCAAAGGCATGGAAATGCTGAAAGCGGCCGGCGCGGAGCCAGTCGAGGTCTCGCTGCCGCACACCAAGTACGCGCTGCCGGCCTATTACATCGTGGCGCCAGCGGAATGCTCGTCCAACCTGGCGCGCTACGACGGCGTGCGGTTCGGTCTGCGCGTTCCGGGCAAGGACCTCACCGAACTCTATGAGAATACGCGCGGTGCCGGCTTCGGCAAGGAGACTCGCCGGCGCATTCTGATCGGGACTTACGTGCTGTCGGCCGGCTATTACGACGCCTATTACAAGAAAGCGCAGCAGATCCGGGCCCTGATCGCGCGCGACTTCAAGCAGGCGTTCGAGAAGTGCGATGTGCTGCTGACGCCGACTGCGCCCACGGCGGCTTTTGCAGCCGGCGAGCGGATGGACGATCCGGTGACCATGTATCTCAACGACATGTTCACGATTCCGGCGTCGATGGCGGGTCTGCCCGGCATCTCGGTGCCGGCCGGCCTCGACAAGGACGGGCTGCCACTCGGCCTCCAGCTCATCGGCCGTGCCTTCGACGAGGAGACGCTCCTGCGCGCCGCCGCGGCGCTCGAAAAGGCGGCCGCCTTTGTCTCGAGGCCTGCCGGGTATTGAGAGCGCGGCGGCGACAGCGCCGCGTTCACATGGCAATCTTCCGTCACGAAACCGTCGCGCTTCTCGAATAAGCGGACGGATGACAAGGGGGGATTGCTATGCATACGAAGACGGGACCGGCGCGCCGCGCCATTCTGGCGGGTGCCATTGCGGTCCCCTTTCTGGCGGGCTTGGCTCGTGCGCAGGCTTGGCCCAGCCGGACCATCACGCTGGTCGTTCCCTTCGCACCCGGCGGTGGAACCGACACCTTCGCCCGGCCCTTCGCCGCCAAGCTGTCACAGGAACTGGGCCAGCAGGTCGTGGTCGACAATCGCGCGGGTGCCGGAGGCACGGTCGGCGCCGCGATCGTCGCCAAGGCGAAGCCGGACGGCTACACGTTCCTTCTCGGGTCGGTTCACCACGCCGTGGCCGTCACCGCCTACAAGCAACTTCCGTACGACCTCCAGAAGGACCTCGTGCCGGTGACGAGCGTTGCTTCGGTGCCCGACGTGCTGGTGATCTATCCGGGGACCCCGGCGAAGACGCTTCAGGAATTCATCGCCTACTGCAAGGCCAATCCGGGCAAGACGAATTTCGGATCGGCCGGCCTCGGCACCACCCGGCATCTCGCGGGCGAGATTTTCAACGCGAAGACGGGCACTACCATGACGCACGTTCCGTACAAGGGGTCGGGCCCTGCCACGGCGGCGCTTATCAGTGGTGAAGTGACGGCGGTCTTCGAAGGACTGGGCAGTGCGGCCCCCTATATCCGCAGCGGCAAGGCGAGGGCGCTGGCGGTTTTCTCGGCCGAACGCTCGCCGGCCTTTCCCGACATTCCCACGGCCGCCGAAGCCGGATTGGCGGGCTTCGAATCGCTGTCCTGGTATGGGCTGTGGGCGCCGGCCGGCACCGACGCGGCCATTGTCTCGGCGATGCAGGCAGCCGTCGCAAAGGCATTCGGGGCGGCCGACCTGAAGAAGATCTGGCTCGAGCAGGGGGCGGCGCCGGGGGTGCCCCTACGGCACGCTTTGCGGCTTTCGTCACCGAAGAGATCGGCAAATGGGGCAAAGTCGTCCGCGACGGCAACATCACCATCGAATGAAGCGCCGGTTCGCAGAACGAAGCAGCGCCGCCACCGGATCGCAGGGCGAGCAGCCAGCCCTGTTTCATCTCTCGTAGACGACCACTTGCGTTACACTCGGGGAAATCCCGGGAGGAACCAAGATGGCTGAGTTCGATCTTGTCGTGCGCGGCGGCAACCTGGCGGATGGCACGGGCGCGGCGATGCGCGAGGCCGATGTGGCGGTGAAGGATGGCAGGATCGCCGCCGTCGGCAAGGTGAGCGGGCAGGGTGGCGAGGAGATCGACGGCAAGGGCATGCTGGTCACGCCCGGCTTCGTCGACATCCACACCCACTATGACGGCCAGGCTACCTGGGATTCGTACCTCCAGCCGTCGAGCTGGCACGGCGTCACCACCGCGGTGATGGGCAATTGCGGCGTGGGCTTCGCGCCGGTGAAGATCGAGGACCGTCAGCGCCTGATCGAGTTGATGGAAGGCGTCGAGGACATCCCCGGCGCGGCGCTCGACGAGGGCCTGAACTGGTCCTGGGAGTCCTTCGGCCAGTATCTGGATACGCTCGACGCCAAGCCGCGCGACATGGATCTCGGCGCGCAGCTGCCGCACGGCGCGCTGCGCGTTTTCGTAATGGGCGAGCGGGCGGCCCGCCTCGAGGAAGCGACGACGGAAGAAGTGGCGCAGATGCGCGCGCTGACGGCGCAGGCGATGCGCGACGGCGCGCTGGGCTTCTCGACCTCACGCACGCTGAACCACCGTACGGTGAAGGGCGATCCGACGCCGTCGCTGCGCGCCTCGGAAGAGGAGTTGCTCGGCATCGCGCTCGGCATGAAGGATGCGGGCCGCGGCGTCATCGAATTCATCTCCGACTTCAACACGCCCAATCCGGAGACCGAGTTCGAGATGCTCGACCGGTTGCTCACGGCATCCGGCCGTCCGTTCTCGGTGTCGCTGGCGCAGCGTCATTCGCGGCCCGACGGCTGGCGTCGCCTGCTCGGTCTGGTCGAGGGCCTCGTCGCCAAGGGTCACAGTGCCAAGGCACAGGTGGCGCCGCGGCCGATCGGCGTGCTGCAGGGGCTGCAGGCGAGCCGCATCCCGTTCTCGATGTGCGCCGCCTACAAGGAAATCCAGCACAAGTCGGTCGAGGAGCGGCTGGCCCTCATGCGCGACCCGGTCTTCCGCGCCCGCATCCTGAAGGAAAGCAACGAGCCGCTGCGATCGGAAATGGCGGCGCGGCTGACCGACTTCGACCGGATGTTCCCGCTGGGCGATCCGCCCGACTACGAGCCGCCGCAGGAGAGCTCGTTCGGTGCCCGCGCCGCGCGCGAGGGCCGCGATCCGCGCGAACTGATCTACGACTATCTGGTCGAGGGCGATGGCAAGAACTTCATCTTCGCGCCATTTGCCAACTACGCTGCCTACAATCTCGACTGCTGCAGCGAGATGATGCAGAGCCCGCACACGCTGATCGGCCTCGGCGACGGCGGCGCACATGTCGGCCTGATCTCCGACGGATCGTTCCCGACCTACCTCCTGTCCCATTGGGGGCGCGATCGCGCCTCCGGCAGGCTCGACGTGAGCTGGCTGGTGAAGCGTCAGACGCTGGACAGTGCCAAGGCAGTGGGGCTCAACGACCGCGGCGTCGTGGCGGTCGGCAAGAAGGCCGACCTCAACGTCATCGACTTCGACAAGCTCAGGGTCGAAGCGCCGGTGATGAAGTGGGACCTGCCGGCCGGCGGCAAGCGCCTGCTCCAGCGCGCGACCGGCTATCGCGCGACCATAGTGTCGGGGCAGGTGACGTATCGCGACGGCGAGGCGACCGGTGCGCTGCCCGGCCGCCTGGTGCGCGGCGCGCAGGCCGGCTGAGCGACCCGCGCGCAATCGGCATCAAGGGCGACTAGTCGCCCTTGATGTCGTTATCCTTGATGACCTTGAACCAGCGCTCCTGTTCGCTCTTCTGGTAGGCGGCGAACTCCTCGGGCGAGGTCGTCAGGATCTCCATGTTGAACTGGTCGACGAACTTCTTCGTCACATCGGGGGCCAGCACCGCCTTCTTGATCTCGGCGTGCATGCGATCGACGATCGGGCGCGGCGTGCCGGTCGGCGCGTAGACGCCCCACCAGGAGTAGGAGGGGAAAGCCTTAACGCCCTGCTCGATGAGGGTGGGCGTGTCGGGCAGCGCCGGCGTGCGCTTCTCGCCGGTGACGGCCAGCGCACGCACTTTGTTGGCGCGGATATGCGGACTGAAGGAGGTCAGGCTGCCGATGGCGACATCGGTGACCCCGGCCAGGATGTCCTGGTTCATCGGCCCGCCGCCCTTGTAGGGAATCAGGTTGAGGTCGACGCCGTTCTCTTTCTTGATGAGGGTCATCAGCACCAGCGCCTGGCTGGCGCCGAGCACGCCCACATTGACCTTGCCCGGTCGCGCCTTGGCGTCGGCGATCACCTCGGCGAACGTCTTGTAGGGCCGGTCGGGGTGCGCGCAGATCGCCTGCGGCGTGCGCCCGATCAGCATGACGTTGAACAGGTCAGAATCCTTGTAGGGCAGGCCCGACGCAAAGGCGGGATTGAGGATGTGGCTGTCGAAGGTCAGCATCCAGGTCTGGCCGTCCGGCGGCGCCTTGGCCGCGATCGCCGAGCCGACCGCGCCGGTGCCGCCCGGCTTGTTGTCGACCAGGATGTTCCAGCCGGTATTCTCGATCATCTTGGCCTGGATGATGCGCGCCACCGGGTCGGTCGAACCGCCGGGCGGGAAGGGCACGATGATCCTGAGGGCCCCCTTGGGCCAGTCGGCCGGGGCCTGGGCGCGAACGAGGGCCGGCGCCCCCAGCGTGGCGGCGGCGGCGCCGACGAGTAGCGTACGGCGATTTAACGTCGTCATTGAAAGCCTCCCTGCGGATACGTCTTGTTCTGGGCGATGCCGACGGCAACCGCTCCTTGCCAGAGCTTTTACTTCAGCCTCTTCGGCATCGGGAAGTGCGATCTTGTGCCGAAAATGTGGCGCAGTGGCCCTCCGCGGATCGATCTTTTTGCCAATCGGGTCGCCATTGGCTATCTAGCCTTCATGTCGCTCATCAAAGGTGAAACCGGCGAGTGGGAGATCGTGCTTGGGCTGGAAGTCCATGCCCAGGTGATCTCCGAAGCCAAGCTGTTCTCCGGCGCGCCGACGGCGTTCGGCGCCGATCCCAACACGCAGGTGTCGCTCATCGACGCCGCCATGCCCGGCATGCTGCCCGTGATCAACGAGCGCTGTGTGGAGCAGGCGGTCCGGACCGGCCTCGGCCTGAATGCCAAGATCAACCTGCGCTCGGTGTTCGACCGAAAGAACTACTTCTACGCCGACCTGCCGCAGGGCTACCAGATCTCGCAGTTCAAGGATCCGATCGTGGGCGAGGGGGCGGTCGAGATCGACCTTCCGGACGGCCGGACGCGCACCATCGGCATCGAGCGGCTGCATCTCGAGCAGGACGCGGGCAAGAGCCTGCACGACCAGCATCCGAGCCAGACCTATGTCGACCTGAATAGGTCGGGCGTGGCGCTGATGGAGATCGTCAGCAAGCCCGACATGCGCTCTGCCGACGAGGCGGCCGCCTATCTCACCAAGCTGCGCTCGATCGTGCGCTACCTCGGCACTTGCGACGGCAACATGGACGAAGGCTCCATGCGCTGCGATGTGAACGTCTCGGTGCGCAAGCCCGGCGACGAACTCGGCACGCGCTGCGAGATCAAGAACGTGAACTCGATTCGCTTCGTGAAGCAGGCCATCGAGTACGAGGCGCGCCGTCAGGTTGAGATCATCGAGGGCGGCGGCAAGATCACCCAGGAGACGCGCCTGTTCGATCCGGGCCGCGGCGAGACGCGCTCGCTGCGCTCGAAGGAAGATGCGCACGACTATCGCTACTTCCCCGATCCCGACCTTCTGCCGCTGATCTTCACGCAGGACTATGTCGACCAGATCCGCGCGACGTTGCCGGAGCTGCCCGACGCGCGGAAGAACCGCTACATCAAGGACTTCGGCCTCTCGCCCTACGACGCGGGCGTGCTGACGGCCGAGAAGGCCACGGCCGAATTCTTCGAGGCGGTCGCCCGGGGCCGCGACCCCAAGCAGGCAGCCAACCTGGTGACCGGCGACTTCTTCGCTATGCTGAATCGGCGCGGCGCGACCTTCGAGACCTCGCCGATCAGCGCAGCCAACCTTGGGAAACTGCTCGACCTGCAGGCCGACGGCACCATCTCCGGCCGCATCGCGAAGGACCTGTTCGTCGCCATGGAGGAGACGGGCAAGGACCCGGCCGTCCTGGTCGAGGAACGCGGCCTGAAGCAGGTGACGGACACCGGCGCGATCGAGGCCGCCATCAAGGCGGTGATCGACGCCAACCCCGACCAGGTCGCCGCCTACAAGGCCAAGCCGACGCTGTTCGGCTGGTTCGTCGGCCAGGTCATGAAGTCGACCGGCGGCAAGGCCAACCCCAAGGTCGTGAACGAGCTGCTCAAGAAAGCGCTCGACGCCTGACGATGACCGTCAAGCTCTACGCCATGACCTGCGGCCGCCTGGTCGGCCGCCTCAAGGACATGATCGAGGGCGAGGACGGTCAGGTCACGCTGCCGATTCCATCCTACCTGATCGAACACCCCAAGGGTCGGGCGGTGTTCGACACCGGCATGCACCCACAGTGCCGCACCGATGCGGCCGGCCGCATGGGCGCGGGTGTGGCGCGGATCTTTGGCTTTGAACAGTACGGGCCCGAAGACGACGTGAAATCACGCCTCGAATCGATCGACCGGGATCCCGGCAAGGTCGACTTCATCGTGAACTCGCATCTGCATTTCGACCATGCCGGTGGCAACGAGCTGGTGCCCAACGCCACGATGGTCGTGCAGAAGCGCGAATGGCAGGCGGCGCAGGATCCCGAGATGGCCGGGAGGATCGGCTTCTTCCGCGCCGACTTCGATCATGGGCATCCAGTGAAGCAGGTCGAGGGCGAGCACGACCTGTTCGGCGATGGCTCCGTGGTCTGCATCCCGACCTACGGCCATACGCCCGGCCATCAGTCGCTGAAGGTGCGGACCGAGGCGGGTGAGATCGTGATCACCGGCGACGCCTGCTACTTCTGCCGAACCCTGCGCGAACGCCGCCTGCCGCGCTTCGTCTATGACCGCGAGCAGATGCTGGCCTCGCTCGACCGACTCGAGGCTCTGGAGAGAGGCGGCGCACGCCTCTTCTTCGGGCACGATCCGGATTTCTGGAAGAACGTGCCTCAGGCGCCGGTGCCGGCGTTCTAAGAGAATCCGCGTCAGTTCTGCGGAATGAACTCGATCATCAGGCCGCCGGTCTGCTCGGGCGCGACCAGGACGCGATCACCTTCTGCCAGGGCAAAGGGCACGTTGTTGGCGCTGAGCAGCCCCTGTAGCGGGCGCGCCCGCTCGATGGCGATGGCGGCGCCGACGACGGCCGGCAGCTCGCTCGGCGGCATCATCTCGAGCGCCTTGTACTCGAGCTGAAAAGCGAGCGGCGACCAGATCAGCAGTTCGACGGAGCCGGCCTTCACCATGGTGCAGCCGTCGAAAATCTCCTCGACGCTGGCGCCCCAGGCCGCCTTAAGTGCCTTGGCCGTGTCCTTGGGCTTTTCGGCAATCGCATGGATGGCCATCATGCCCAGGGCGCCGTTGGGATGGACGATCCATTCCGGCTCCATGAAGGCGTCGGGCGTCTCGTGCTTCACCGGGAACCAGGGAAGGGGCCCGGCGCTCTCGCCGACCACGACGCCGGCATCAACCTCGAAACCGTCCTCGGTTTCCCAGGCGTGCGTGCGCTCCTCGCCCTCGAGTTCGGCGACATTCAGGGCGAGTGAAATCAGCGCTGGATGACCCTGCAGCAGCTCGATGTAGTTCGGCACGTCGTCGCGGTCAGGCTGGAAGCAGATGCAGCGCGGCTCGACGCCGTCGGGCGTCAGGTTGAAGCCGATCTGGCCGAGCCGGGCGGCGGTATCCGCAGGGTCCGACGCGGTCAAGGAAAGGTGATCGATATCGCGTGCTGAAATCTTCATGCCCGCTCATACAGGCTTACCCCGGCCTCGCTCAAGTGCGATGCTGGGACGCCTGAATTCATGGGAGATATCGATGTCCAAGATCACGCTTTATGGCATTTGGCTGAGCGGCCCGACCTACAAGGCAGGGCTCGCGCTCTCGCTGATGGGCCAGCCCTTCGCCTACAAGCATGTCGACCTCCGGGCCGGCGCGCACAAGCAGCCGGACTATCTCGCCATCAACCGCTTCGGCCAGGTGCCGGCGCTGGTCGACGGCGATCTCAAGCTCTGTCAGTCCGGCTCGATCCTGCTCTACCTCGCCGACAAGTTCGGCAAGATGGGCGGCACGACGGCCGAGGAAAAGGCGCGGGTGCGTGAGTGGCTGTTCTGGGAGTTCGATCGGCTGGCCTCGAACATCTATCGCCCACGCGCCATCAAGCGTGGTTTCATGAAGGCCGACGACAACGTCCACCAGATGTATCTCAACCAGGCGGGCGATGCGCTCAAGGTGCTCGACGCCGCTCTGGCCAAATCGGACTTCCTGGTTGGCAGCGAGGCGACCATCGCCGATGTCGCGGTCTATGGCGACGTGGCCTATGCCGAAGAGGCCGCCATCGATCTCGCTCCCTACGCGAACGTGAAGGCGTGGATGGCCCGGGTCGAGAAGTTGCCCGGCTTCAAGAAATACGAAGACGTCCTGCCCAAGGAGGACGCCGCCTAGGACGGCACGGCCTCCTTCATTTCTCTCCAACTCGCCTCGACCGCAGCGCGGTCGAGGTCGCGGGTGATGAATACCAGCCGCGACCGTCGGTCCTCGTCGGGCCAGCGGGCGAGCAGGGTCGGCGGATGGAAGGTGCGGTGCACGCCGTGGATCACCAGGGGCTGGCTTTCTCCCACGACGTCGAGAACGCCCTTCACCCGCAGCAGCCGGTCGCCCCACGCGGCGCGGACCGCCATCAGCCAGCGATTGAAGAGGTCCCAGTCCAGCGGCTCGTCGAACGTCAGGCAGAACGAGGCGATGTGCCCATCGTGGCGTGACCGGTCGTGGTTGTGTGCATGGTGCGCATGATCGTGGGCCTCTGCGTTCAGCCATGCCTGCACCTTGTCGCTCTTGCCCGAGGGATCGAACGGGCCTGAGTCGAACAAAAGAGCCGGATCGACGTCGCCCTGCACGATCTCGAAGAGGGACGCGCCTGGGTTGAGCACCGTCAGCCGTGCGCGCAGGCCGGCGCTGGCGGCGATCTCGGCCAAGTCCGTCTTGCTGATCAGCAGCCGGTCGGCGACCGCGGCCTGCTTCATCGCTTCTGGATGTTCGTCGAGTTGTCTCGCGCCGTTCACGGCATCGACGGTCGTCACGACGCCGTCGAGCCGGTAGTCATGGCTGATCATCGGGTGATTGAGCAGGAGTTGCAGGATCGGCGCGGGATCGGCCAGACCTGTCGTTTCCAGCAGCACCCGGTCGAAGGGTGGCATCTCGGCTTTCGCGCGGCGGCGGGCAATGTCTCGCAGGGTGTTGTCCAGATCGCCCTGGATGGTGCAGCACACGCAGCCCGATTGCAGAAGCACCATGTCGCCGCCGACCTGCTCCATGAACAGATGGTCGAGCCCGACCTCGCCGAATTCGTTCACCAGCACCAGGCTGCGGGCCATGCGCGGGTCGCCGAGCACGCGGTTGAGCAATGTGGTCTTGCCGCTGCCGAGGAAGCCGGTGATCAGCGTCACGGGCATCCGCTCCGCCGACTTGTCGGGATCGAACAGGCTCATCGCGTGACACCCTCACATACGCATATGTAACAAAGTAACGATGACGCTTCCGCTTGACGGTGCAACCTGAGGGTATGACGCTTTCGAGATCAACAAGGAAAAGGAGGAGCGGCCATGGACTCGAGGTATCTTCAGGACAAGGAACATCTCAAGCAGCCACAGCAGGGGATCGACGAGGATCGCCGTTCGTTCCTGACGGCCGGCCTCATCGGCGGCGCCGTCGCCGCGGGCACGCTGGCGGCGGGCGTCGTGCACGCACAGCAGGTCGCGCAGGCACCCGCGCTGACCGACAAGCCCTGGTGGCCGCATCCCAAGTGGGGCAAGGACGATCAGGCCGGCGCCTCGAATTACATGACGCCGACGAAGGTCCTCGACACGGTGAAGCTGATCAAGGACGGCAAGGTCTATCGCATCGGCCGCATCTATGAATCGGCCATGCCCAAGTTCGGCGAGCGCGCCTTCACCTTGCGCATTCCCGGCAGCCCGACCGGCGGACCGTTCGGCACCAACAAGCTGATCTACAACGACGAGTATCTGTCGACGGAGATCGGCCAGACGGGAACGCAATTCGACGGGCTGGCCCATATCGGCATCCAGATGGGCAAGGACGGCGACAAGACCGAGATGCGTTATTACAACGGCGTCACCGACCAGGAAATGAACAGCGCCTATGGCATGAAGAAGCTCGGTATCGAGCAGGTGAAGCCGTTCTTCACGCGCGGACACCTGTTCGACGTCGAGGCCGTAAAGGGCGCCATGATGGAAGCCGGGCAGGAGATCACCATCGCCGACCTCAAGGCGGCGCTGCAGAAACAGAACATGCAGGAAGCCGACATCAAGGAAGGCGACGCCGTGTTCTTCAACACCGGTTGGGGCAAGCTCTGGATGAAGAACAACGACAAGTTCAACGGGGGCGAGCCAGGCATCGGGCTGGAAGCCGCCAAGTGGTTCATCGACAAGGGCATCGCGCTCACCGGCGCCGACACCTGGGGGACCGAGGTGGTGCCGAATCCCAACAAGGACCTGGCCTTTCCGGTCCATGCCGAGCTGATCACCAAGAACGGCATCTTCAACCACGAGAACCTGGACTTCACGGGGCTCATCGCCGACCGCAAGTACCAGTTCGCCTACATCTTCTCGCCGGCTCCCATCAGGGGGGCGACGGGCTCGAATGGCGGTCCCATCGCAGTGACGTGATCGGGCGCTGCGATCGTGCGTGAGGGGCCGTGGTCGGTACGATCCAGCGTCGGATCGTGGTTGATGAATCGAGGCTTCGGACGGGAGCCTTGATACGGGCAAGCGGCTGCAGTGGCTTGCCGACGAGGAGTGGGCGCGGATCGAGCGGTTGCCGTCGCGTGGTCGCAAAGGCGCACGGCGAATGGACGATCGGCGGGTGCTTCAACCACTGGAGTCGTCAGGGGGTGTGACGCCACATGTTCGTGACTCTGCCGGGGGCTTGGTCGGTGCGAGTCCCCGCAACGAACACAAAGACGCCGTCATCGAGAGAGGCTGCGTTTTTTTTGAATTTCCTCGTTGACGGTCTTTGGGGGTACCCATATAAGCCCGGCTCCCGACGACGACGGCGGCGCCGAGACGGCCTCAGAGAGGAGGCGGTCAGGATCGAGAGATC
>WOUR01000023.1 GCA_009772935.1 Rhodospirillaceae bacterium | reverse complement strand
CTCGGCACCAATGTAGATGCCCGGCTGCGGGGCCTGCGCCTGCGCAGCAACCGGCAGCGCGACAATGGCGGCAGCCGCCAGAAGAGCCTTCTTCATGAGTTCTTCCCCTCGTTCTTGATACTTGCGGACTGAAACTGAATTCGACGTTGTCGGCAGACTGACTTAAATCACCAACCTTGCGGAATATACACACCACCACTGGTGCGGTGCAACCAGCCGCTCCCCTCGCCGCCGACTCGCCTTCAACCTGTGACCCGGACGCAACAGTGCGATTTATCGGGGCTTCCAGGCTCCTTCCGGTGAGGCTTCCCGGTGCCGAGCGATAGAACTAGATGTAGTGGTTTCGCCGGTTGAGCTACGATCGGCCGGGATGGGGATACGGAAGCCCAGAACGCCCCCTCCGGTCTCTCCCCGGCCGTAGGGTGTGGGACCTTTCAAAGGACTTTGTCCTTCGGCCTTGTCTGAGAACGTCTCCGAAAGATCGGGATGCGGCAAAGGCACGTCCGGATTGGATGCGCCTGGCGCAAGCATCCTGCCCACGATCTCGGCCGCAGTTGGCGGAGTCCCGGCAGGTTTGATCCCCGGCAGGGGTTTGCTCGCCTCGGCGACCTGCACTGCCCCCGTGCGCTGCGGCCCGCGCATAACCGTACCGGTGTCGGCCACCAGTGCTAGTGGCAAGCCTCCCGGGATGCGGAGATTCTGGTTTAACGTCGCAGCGTAAGTGAGGTTTACGGACAGCGCCGCCAAGGCCCCGGCGAGGCCGCCGGCAGCGCATCGGAAGATCGAATTTTGCATTTCACGATGCAGATGGGCAGCATCGTCCGGCTTTTCACCGCGGCATTTTGGACGGTAAATCGCCATTCACGAAAAGACGGAAGGAGTTTTGCCATGGGCCAGTACAGCAAGGTCGAGACCGACGGCCACCTGATGATCGTCACGATCAATCGCCCCGAGGTCTACAACGCCTGTCACCCCATGGCGAACCAGGAGATGGTCGAGGCGTTCGACGAGTTCCAGGCCAACCCGGACCTCTGGGTCGCCATCATCACCGGCGCCGGCGACAAGGCCTTCTGCGCCGGCAACGACCTCAAGTACCATGCCGAGATCCAGGCCAAGACCGGCAAGCGCCCGGTCCATCCGGCCAAGGGCTTCGGCGGCCTCGCCAACCGCTTCGACCTCGACAAGCCGGTGATCGCCGCCGTGAACGGCATCGCCATGGGCGGCGGCTTCGAGATCGCGCTGGCCTGCGACATCATCATTGCCTCCGACCAGGCCAAGTTCGCCCTCCCCGAGCCGCGCGTCGGCCTGGCCGCCGGCGCCGGCGGCATGCAGCGCCTGAGCCGCATGATCCCACTCAAGAAGGCCATGGGCATGATGCTGACCGGCCGCCACGTCGGTGCCAAGGAAGGCTACGAGATGGGCTTCGTCACCGAAGTGGTGCCCCATGCCGAGCTGATGGCGTCGGCCAGGAAGTGGGCCGCCCAGATCCTCGAATGCTCGCCGATGTCGATCCGCGCCACCAAGCAGGTCGTGATGCGTTCGCTCGACCAGCCGTCGCTCGAGATCGGCATGCGCAACCAGACCTACCCCGCCTTCGTCGCCATGGCGACCAGCGAGGACACGGTCGAGGGCCCGAAGGCCTTCGCCGAAAAGCGCAAGCCCAACTGGAAGGGCCGCTGAGGCGCTTCGAGAGCTATTGGATAACTCAACGCGGGAGCGCCCAAAGTGGCGGCGCTACCGCGGAAATGTTCTTGGCCTATAGGACGCCTTACCTACCGCTGTAGGCCGGGCGGGCATTTTCGCACTCCGCACTATCCGGTCCAGGTCGGACTGGATCGCACTCTCTCTCATACCAACTGGATGCTTGTGAGACGTACGGCCGGCCCATAGCGCGGCGGCGCCATTTTCCAACGATGATTTGCGCGCAAAGATTTTGAGGTTCAACTATCCCCGGCCGGTGCGGCACGATGGGCCGTGTCCACCCAATGCTTTGACAATGATATTGCCATCGGGAAGGCCCAATCGAACGAACACAGATTTGATCGTCTCCCCACGCGCGTGAGACGCGGCCAAGGGGTCGGCTTCTGCCAGATCGGCGTGCGCTTCGATGACAACATTGGCTTGAACCGCGACAACTAAATTCGCGAACTTTTCGAGGTCCGCAGCACTGCCGCGACTCATCGAAGAGGGCGTCCGTGAGTCAACTATGAAGCATACGCCTTGGCGTGACGGTGGAATCCACGGATAGCTGGCTTGCAGTTCCGCCGCTGTTGGGACCAGCCCGACCATCGCGACAAACGCCAGCCTCAGAAACCTCACCTCACCGCCCCTTGAACTTCGCCTTCCGCTTTTCGAGGAAGGCGCTCAGGCCTTCGAAATGGTCCTCGGTCGCGGCGCATGCGGCGAGGCCCTCGGCCTCGCGATGCGAGTGCTCGTCCCAGCTGTTGTCGAACGAGTTGCGGATCAGCTTCTTGGCGACGCCGAGCGCATAGGTCGGGCCGTCGGCCAGCTTGCGCGCCATCTTCTCGGTTTCGGCGGCGAGCTGATCCTTCGGCACCACCCAGTTCAGGATGTTGTTAGCCTTGGCCTCCTGCGCCGAGAAGCGCTCGCCCAGCAGGGCGATCTCCAGCGCCTTCCGCTCGCCCACGACGCGCGGCAGGAAGTAGGTCGCGCCGCCGTCGGCACTGAGGCCGATATGGCGATAGGCCAGGGTGAAGAAGGAATCGTCGGAGGCGATGGCGAGATCGCAGTTCAGGATCAGCGACAGGCCGAAGCCCGCGGCGGCGCCCTGCACCGAGGCCAGCACCGGCTTGTTCATGCGGCGGATCTGGTAGATCGCCTGGTGGGCCTTCACGACCCGCATCTCGAAGCCCGCGAGATGGGCCTCCTTGTCCTCGGTCAGCGACTTGTGGAAGCCGCGGATGTCGCCGCCCGCCATGAAGTGCGTGCCGGCGCCGCGGATCACGACACAGCGCACCGCCGGGTCCTTCTCGAACTTCGCGCTATGCTCGATCAGCAGATCGCGCATTTCCATCGACAGGGCGTTGAGCGACTCGGGCCGATTGAGTGTCAGCCAGCCGATACCGTCTTTGACTTCGGCGAGAACGTGCGGTGCGGACATCAGGTCGATTCCTCCAGCTTTAGGTTACGGTCAGTCTGCCGCATTTCCCGTTCCAGCCAACAGGCGAGTTCATCCCAGGAACCGCGCGGCATCGACTTGCGGAAGAACCCGAAATGGCCGACCGCTTCGAGGCCGAGATTGGCTGGCGCCAGATGCAGGCGCTCGACCTCGGCGTTCGGATAGTAGGGACGCATCGCCTCGACTGCGGAGAACGGCGCGATGGGATCGTCGGTGAAGCTCATCCAGCGCAGCGGAAAGCGGACCTGGTCGTTGTGCGGCCGGAGCGGCTCGCCGCGCGCGTCGCAGACATAGTGGGGCGAGCGGCCCCAGCGCGCCCAGCTCCGCGCCACGCTCTTCGGCAGGTCGGCGGTGCCGATCCACGAGCCGGGGAAGCGGCCGGTGAGTGCGGTGAGACCCGGAATGAAGAGCCACCACAGCGCCAGCATGCGCAGCCGCCGTCGCCCCGCCGGCCACTGCCGCCAGTGACCGCTCTGGGTGCAGACCAGCACGGCAGCCGACAGCTCGCCGACATTGTCGGCAAGACCCAGCACCTGCCCGCCGAAGGAATGGCCGACCACGGCGCGCGACGCGCCGGGTGCGAGCGCCGCGAGATGATCGATCATCGAGGCCTGGTCGACCATGCCCCACTGCTCCATCGTGGCGTCGGCCGGTTTCTCCGACTGGCCGATGCCACGATAGTCGTAGGTCAGCACGGCAAAGCCGCGGTCGCTGAGATGCTGGGCCAGCGCGCCGTAGAACTGGCGCGGGATTCCGGTGCCGCTGTTCATCAGCACGGCGATGCCATTGGAGGTGGTGGGCTCGAAGAAAGTGGCTGCGAGTTTGACGCCGTCGCGCGCGGCGAGCGTGAGGTCGACCATGGCGTCCATATCGCGCGCCATGCGGGTTCCGTGGCAAACGCTTTTGTGGGCCGCCGGGTTGAATGTCGTTCAGCGCACCGCGGCGATCTCACCCCGCATCCAGCGCCTGAACGCCCGGACGGCGGGCAGGCTGCGCTCGCGCGGACGGCAAACGAACCAGATCTGGCCGCGCGCCGGCAGCGATGGCCCGACGCGCACCAGCGCGCCCGAGGTGATCTCGCTCTCGATCAGCGGATCGAACACCAGCGCGACGCCGAGCCCGTGCGCGGCCGCGCGCAGGGCCGCCCCCATGCCGTCGACCTGCACGCCCTTGATGCCGCCGCGGCGCTCCGCGAAGCCCGCCGGATCGAGGCCGACGCCCTCGGCCCATTCGACCCACGAGGTGCCGAACGGTGCGACACGGATCAGGGGCGCACGCAGGAGCTCGGTCGGCGTCCGCAACCTGAGCCGCCGCACCAGCTCGGGCGCGGCGACCGGCACGGCGCTGAGGTCCATAAACTTTTCGGCAGCCATGCCGGGCCAGTCGCCCTCGCCATAGCGCAGCGCGACGTCGACAAGGCCCGCCTCCATGTCGGCCATGCGCGGGCTTGCCTCGACCTGAAGCTCGATGCCGGGATGGGCGGCGAGGAACTGACCAAGCCGCGGGAGCAGCCAGTGCGAGGCGACGATCGGCACGGCCGAGACGCGCAGGCGCTGCGAGCCGCCGCCCTGGCGGGCGAGCGCGCGCGACAGATCGCCAAAGGCGCGGCCGGTGGTGCTGGCGAGAAGCCGGCCTGCCGGCGCCAGCACGACGCCGCGGGGTCCGCGCTCGAACAGCCGGGCACCAAGTTGGCGCTCGAGGCCGGCGATGCGATGGCTGACCGCCGAGGCGGTGACGTGAAGCAGCTCCGCGGCGGCCTTGAAGGAGCCGGTGCGCGCAGCGAGCTCGAACGCCTGCAACGCGAGAAGGTCTCGCGTCGCCAGAGTCGGGGCCGCTTCGTCGGTCAGAACGCGTCGGCGGGCAGCGCCATCAGGGTCGAGGCGCCGGCCTTGATCTGATGGTTGAGCGACACGGTCTGCGGCAGCACGCGGGCCATGAAGAAGCGAGCGGTCGCGATCTTGGCCTCGTAGAAGCCGTTGTCGTTGCCGGCCGCCAGTCCCTTGTGGGCGGCGACGACGATGCGGTTCCACATATAGGCCATCGCCGTCAGCGCCATCAGGCGCAGCAGGTCGGTGGCGGCGCCGCCCGCCTCGTCCGGGTTCTTCATCGCGTTCTGCATCAGGAACAGCGCCGCGTCCTGCACCCGGCCCATCGCCTTCTCGAGCGGCTCGACGAACTCCTTCATCTTCTCGTCGGCCTTGTGCTGGGCGATGAAGCCGCCGATCTCGCCAAGCAGGCGCTGCGCGGCGCGGCCGCCCTTCATCGGCAGCTTGCGGCCGACCAGGTCGAGCGCCTGGATGCCGTTGGTGCCCTCGTAGAGCTGGGTGATGCGCGCGTCGCGCACGAGCTGCTCGACGCCGTTCTCGCGGATGAAGCCGTGGCCACCCCAGGTCTGCACCGCGAGGTTCGCGCACTCGCTGCCCATGTCGGTGAAGTAGGCCTTGATAATCGGCGTCAGCATCTGGATGAGATCGTCGGCCGCTTCGCGCGTCGCCGCGTCGGGATGCGAATGCGCCTCGTCGATCAGCATGCCGACCCACAGCGACAGCGCACGGGCGCCCTCGGTGAAGGACTTCTGGATCATCAGCATGCGGCGCACGTCGGGATGCACGATGATGGGATCGGCCGGGCCGTTGGCGTTCTTCGGACCCGTCAGCGAGCGGCCTTGCAGGCGGTCGCGCGCATAGGCAACGGCGCTCTGGTAAGCCGTCTCCGCAATGCCGAGCCCCTGCATGCCGACGCCGAGGCGGGCTGCGTTCATCATGACGAACATCGCCGTCATGCCCTTGTTGGCCTCGCCGACCAGCCAGCCGGTGGCGCCGTCGAGGTTCATCACGCAGGTCGCGTTGGCCTTGATGCCCATCTTGTGCTCGAGGGCGCCGCAACGGATGCCGTTGCGCTCGCCGACCGAGCCATCTGCCTTGGGCAGGAACTTCGGCACGATGAACAGCGAGATGCCCTTGGTGCCGCCCGGCGCATCCGGCAGCCGTGCCAGCACGAGATGGACGATGTTCTCGGTGAGGTCGTGCTCGCCGGCCGAGATGAAGATCTTGGTGCCGGTGATGCTGTAGCTCCCGTCGGCCTGCGGCTCGGCCTTGGTGCGCAGCATGCCGAGGTCGGTGCCGCAATGGGGCTCGGTTAGACACATCGTGCCCGACCAGGTGCCGTCGGCCAGCTTCGGCAGGTAGCGCTTCTTGAGTTCGTCGGAGCCGTGGCGCGACAGCGCCTCGTAAGCGCCGTGGCTGAGGCCGGGATACATGGCGAAGGCCTGGTTCGACGCCGTGAACATCTCCTGCAGCGCGAAGCCCACCGTCGCCGGCAGCCCCTGCCCGCCAAACTCGGGATCGCAGGTGATGCCCGTCCAGCCTCCCTCGGCGAACTGCCTGTAGGCTTCCTTGAAGCCCTTGGGTGTCCGCACGACGCCGTTCTCGTAGTGGCAGCCCTCCTCGTCGCCGGTGCGGTTCAGCGGGAACAGCACGTTCTCGCAGAGCTTCGCCGCTTCCTCGACGATGGCGTGGATCGTGTCGGGGGTTGCATCCTCGTAGCCCGGCAGCCTGGCGAGCTTCGACACGTCGATGACTTCGTTCAGAACGAACTGGATGTCCTTGATCGGGGCCTTGTAGATGGCCATGGCTTCCTCCTCGGTCGCAGTTTCCTAATCGCTTTCCGGATCGATGCCGCGCTGCTTCAGCTCGGCGCTCACTTGTGCTTCGACGTCCCTGAACTCGCCGATGTGCTGGTCGAGATCGGCGCGCTTGCGCTCCAGATCGGCGATGTGGAGCTGGCAGCGGCGCTGCAGCTCGCGCAGCTGCTGCAGGCCGGTGCGGTCGACCTGGTAGAGGTCGAGCAGCTCGCGGATCTCCGCCAGCGAGAAGCCGAGGCGCTTGCCGCGCAGGATCCAGCTCAGCCGCGTGCGATCGCCGGCGGTGTAGAGACGTGTCGTGCCGTGCCGCCGCGGCTTGATCAGCCCCTCGTCCTCGTAGAAGCGGATCGTGCGCGGCGTGATCGCAAATTCGCGCGACAGTTCGGCGATGCTGTATATGCGCTGCGCGTCTCGCGGCGCAGGCGTCTTGGCCGAGGGGGTGGCGGCGACTGACATGATGAAAAATGCTAGTTGACGTTTACGTAAACGTCAATACGGGTTTACGTAAACGTAAAGGGATCGGCTAACACCTAGGTTGCGGCGAATACGGCGACGGCGGCACTGGCCCCTCCGTCGGTACAAATTCCGCCACAAGCCGCTGGGCCGCCCGCACCTCCTGCGGCTCCAATTCGCTCCTCAGATTTACCAATTGCTGTCCGGCCACGACTCGCATGATGGGATCCAGCCGCAAGGACAAAAGACCGAACAGGTGGGGATTCTCTCTGTAGAACTCGTCTGCCCAGTTTGAATCCACCTCTGGGCCGACGGTCGCGAGAATCAGCCACTTCAGGGCCTGCGTCCGATCACGAGGTATGCCCTTCCCATGCAGATACGCCAACGCGAGGCGGTATTGAGCGGGCTGATATCCAGCCTGGGCCGCCTTGCTAAGCAACCGTATGGCAAGGGCATCCTCCCGGGGCACGTCGATGCCCTCCCCGTACAATCGCCCGAGCGCAAACAATGCGTAATTGTCGCCGCCGTCGGCGGCGAGCTCGTACCATTTCATCGCTTCGGCGATGTTCCTGGATGTCCCCAAGCCATTCTCGAATTGCAGGCCTGCATGGGCTTGCAACGCTGCCACCCGTAGAGGGTAGCCGCGATCATCCGGCGACTTCAGGGCTTCAAGCATCCAGTGCAACGAACGCCTGTAATCCCTCGGAATCAGAGTTCCATTTAGGTAGTAGTAGGCCAAGTCCTCTTGGCAGGAGCGCTCCCCGCCTTTCGCACATTCCTCGAACCACTCGATGGCCTGACGGTTGTCGGGCGGCTTTCCATCCCGCGCGATACCACCAAGCCTCTTGGCACCACACATATCGCCCAACTCGTAGGACTTCCCGAACCAGTGGATTGCTCTGGCGGTATCCTTCGGCACTACGTTGGCAGGCGCACCGATCATGGTGCCAAACTGAAATAGAAGGCCAAGACTGTACGCGGCATGGCGGCTACCACCGCGGGCGGCCTTTTCCAGCCACTCGACGGCTAGACCGACGTCCCGGCCGTAGAATCCCTCAAGCAGCTGAAATCCAAGTGATGACTGCGCCTCGGAGCTTCCGGCGAGAGCCCTGTCCAAAAGTCCTGCCAGCTGCGGTGCCCGCTGTAGCGTGCGCTTCCGCAGGTCGTCGTTCGCGTCGGCCCGTACATCGTGAATGGAAATCGCCAATGTTGCGGACGCCAGAAGAACGATGACCCGAAGGGTACGCCAGATGGACACGGTCATTGACACGTTGGAACGGTTGCATGGCGGCACGCGGTCGGCAACCGGGATATCACCTCGCGTGTGTCGACCGCCCCCGACTGCGGAACATGTCTTACTATCGGCAATGCCGCCGCTATTGAATTAGCCAAGTCAAGCTGGCATGCCGGACGGCACAATCACACCATTTACGCAGGCAGAGGGAACCCAGATGCCGATCTACCAGCTGAACGACCGCGTGCCGGTGATTCCGGCGTCCTGCTACATCGCGGAGGGTGTCACGATCATCGGGTCGGTGATCCTGGGCGAGCGGGTGAACATCTGGTTCGGCGCCGTCCTACGCGGCGACAACGAGCCGATCGTCATCGGCGACGACAGCAACGTCCAGGAGCTGAGCGTCCTGCACACCGACCCCGGCGCGCCGCTCACGATCGGCCGCAACGTGACGGTCGGTCATCAGGTCATGCTGCACGGCTGCACGATCGGCGACGGCTCGCTGATCGGCATCCAGTCTGTCGTGCTCAACCGCTCGGTGATCGGCAAGGACTGCCTGGTCGGCGCCGGCTCGGTCGTGACCGAGGGCAAGACCTTCCCCGACCGCTCGATGATTCTCGGCTCGCCGGCCAAGGTGGTGCGCGAGTTGAGCGAGGAGAACGCCTCGCGGCTGGCGATGAGCGCGGAGAGCTACGTGAAGCGCGGCCAGAACTACAAGGCGAACCTGAAGCGCATCGGTTGACACCATGATCGCGGCACTCGACCATCTCGTCGTCGGCGGTTCGGCCGCCCCGTACGAGACGTTGCTGGGGCGGCGCGCGGTGGATGGTCACCTGCGCACCGGCAACGTCGGATTGCGTTTCGAACCCGGCGCCTCGGGTCTGCGATCGATGGTGTTCGCGACGCAGGACCTCGACAAGGCGGCGACGCTCCTCGAGCGGCGTGCGGTTGCAACGACGACAACGGATGCGAGTCTTGCGCTCCTCGGCCATGGCGTCGCGATCGGAGTCGTTGCGCAAGCCGACGAAGCTCCTTCGCCCTTCACGGCCGATACCGCGTCAGCCGTCTCCAGCCTCGACCATGTTGTCGTGCGCACGCCCAACCCCGAACGCGCCATCGCCTTCTACGCCGGACGGCTCGGCCTCGACTTGCGGCTCGACCGGTCCAACCCCAAATGGGGCGCGCGCCTGCTGTTCTTCCGCTGCGGCGACCTCGTTGTCGAAATCGCCCACGACCTGAAGAAGGGCGTGTCGGACGAACCCGACTATCTCTGGGGGCTGTCGTGGCGCGTGCCCAACATCGGGGCCGCCCAGGCGCGGCTGAAGGCCGCCGGCCTCGACGTTACCGAGCCGCGCGACGGTCGCCGGCCCGGTAGCCAGGTCTGCACCGTGAAGACCGGGACCGGAAGCGTGCCGACGATCCTGATCGGTGGCATCGAACGCTGGCAGGGAGGCTGAGCCGCCGCATATGCGCCCCCTCCTCGCGATCCCGCTTCTCGTCCTCGCTGCCGCCTGCACGACGCCGCCGACGAGCAGGCCGGTCGTGCAGGCGAAGGACCTGCCGCCGCTCGGTCCCTGCCCCTCATCGTCCTGGAAGCCCGAGGCCCCTCCGCCGTCGTCGAGCGCAAAGACTTCGATGGTTTTGCTGGCGGTCGGCGAATGGGGCCGCTACGGCAAGCAGGTGATCACCTACTCAAAGGACGCACCGCCCCGGACGGAACAGTTCGGCATCAGGGAGCGCGAGTCGCCGCAACGCATCGCCGACTACTGGGCGTCCGTCGGCAACAGGCTGAGCGGATTGAACGACGTGCCCTGGTCGGCGGCCTTCGTCTCCTGGGACATCGAGAGCGCCGGCGTGCCGCGCGACCTCTTCTGCCCGGACCAGCGCCACACGATCTACGTCGAGCGCATCGTCGAACGCGCCCGGAAACCGGGCGCGGCGTTCATTCCGCACGAGCCTGACGCATACGCGCCCGGGGTCGGCGATCTCGTCTGCGCCTCGCGCGAGGGCAGCGGCACGACGCTGCAGAACCTGAATCGCGGGGCAGGACATTGCGACATCGTGGTCGACGTTCAGCCGGGCCATCTCTCCGCGATCGGCGGCAATGTAGGCGACTCCGTTACCCGGAGCGTCTTTCCACTGGACGCGGACGGGATTTTATCCCCCATATCCGGGCGACCCGTTTTCGCGGTCATCGAAAACCGGCTGCCCTGAAGGAAGGACAATGTCTTCGCTCTACGACTACATCATCGTCGGTGCCGGCTCGGCCGGTTGCGCTCTCGCCGCGCGACTCGCCTGGGAACGGCCCAAACTACGCATTCTGGTCCTTGAGGCCGGAGGTCCCGACAAGTCGTTCATGTTGAAGATGCCCGCCGGTTTCGCTTCGCTGGGCGAGAAGAACCCGTACAACTGGCACTACGAGACGACGCCGCAGAAGCATTGCAACGATCGCCGCATGTACTGGCCGCGCGGCAAGACGCTGGGCGGCTCGTCCTCGATCAACGCGATGCTCTATATTCGCGGCCATGCCACGGACTACGACCACTGGCGGCAGCTCGGCAACGAAGGCTGGTCCTATGAGGACGTGCTGCCCTACTTCAAGAAGTCGGAAAACAACGAGCGCGGGGCCGACGCCTTCCATGGCACCGGCGGGCCTCTGAACGTCGCCGACCAGGTCGATCCCAGCAAGCTCAACGAGGCCTTCCTCAAGGCCGCCGAACAAGCCGGGCACAAGCGCACCCCGGACTTCAACGGGGCCGAGCAGGACGGCGTCGGCCTCTTCCAGGTGACGCAGAAGAACAAGCAGCGCTGGAGCGCCGCCAGCGCCTATCTCCGGCCAGCGGTCGCCAACAGCGGCGCCCATCTCGAGGTCATCACAGGCGCGCTCACCGAACGCATCATCTTCGACCAGAACCGCGCCATGGGCGTGCGCTACACGCTGAACGGGCGCGACGAGGTCGCGCGCGTGACTCGCGAGGTCATCCTATGCGGCGGCGCCGTCAACTCGCCGCAGCTCCTGATGCTGTCGGGCGTCGGCCCGGCCGATCACCTGAAGTCGATCGGCATCCGGCCGCTGCACGACCTGCCGGGCGTCGGCGGCAACCTGCAGGATCATCTCGACGCTTCGCTGCTGCAATTTTGCAAGACGCGCGATACCTACGACCGCGCCAACAAGCTGGCCTCGCTCTATCAGTATGTCGTGAACAAGAAGGGCCCTGGCACCTCCCCGATCGCCGAGTCGGGCGGCTTCCTGAGGACGCGGTCCGGACTGACGGCACCCGACATCCAGCTTCATTTCCTGCCGGTGCTGGTCATGGATCATGGCCGGACGCGTCTGAACAAGGACGGATACAGCCTGCACATCTGCGCGCTCCGGCCCGAGAGCAAGGGCACGATCCGGCTGCGCAGCAAGGATCCCAAGGAGCATCCGCTGATCGATGCGAACTATCTCAGCGAGCGCAAGGACCTCGACACGCTGGTCGCCGGCGTAAAGATGGGTCGCGACATCCTTGCCCAGTCGGGCCTCGACCCCTATCGCGCCGACGAGCTCGGCCCGGGGGCGGCGGTAAAGACCGACGCCGAGATCGAGCAGTGGATCCGCGCCAAGTGCGAGACGATCTATCACCCGGTCGGCACGTGCAAGATGGGCCCTGCCAGCGATCCCATGGCGGTGGTCGACGACAAGCTGCTGGTGCACGGCGTCGAAGGCCTGCGCGTCGTCGATGCTTCGGTCATGCCGACCCTGATCGGCGGCAACACAAATGCACCGACCATCATGCTCGCCGAGCGCACCGCCGCGATCATGCACGCGGCAGGAATGACGAACTGAGCTGGCGTCGCCGCCTCAGGCGGCGATCACGACCCTCATGACGAGATCGTTGTAGTCGAAGTCGCTGCCCTGGCTGGCGAGCAGGTCCTCGAAGCCGAACATGTTCTGACCGTAGGTCCGGATATGCTCCTGCCCGTCCGCGTTGGCCGTGCCCAGGACGAGCGTATTGCCGCTCTCGGTGTAGAGCACCGGCGCATAGTAGCCGGTGCCCTGCGAGACCACCCAGTCGTTGGACGCGGTGAAGTTGCCGCGTCCGCCCGACACGGCGAAGTTGGGATCCCAGTTCTGCTGCACCGCCATCCTTAACGCATCGGTGTTGCCATAGGCCACGCCGCCCACGCTCCACCCCCCGGTCGTCGGATCGACGTCGATCTTCACGAAGTGGATCGTGTTGACATTCCAGGCGCTGCCCGCAACGTCGACCTCGACCGTCGAGCCCTGCGTGAGATAGACCCAGGCCTCGTCGTACTGCTGCTGGCTCTGCGCGAGCTGCGCCGCGGCTGACAACGTGTTGTTCACCGTAGCCGACAGGTTCAGGGTTCCGAATGCGCCGCTGACATTGACCGCAAGCGAGCCGCTGCCCGTCACCACCACCCCGGGAAGCGGTTCGATCACGTTGTTGCCGGACTGGATCGCAAAATGGAGTTCCAGGCCGACGGGCAGGTAGACCGATTGCGTGCCCAGTCCCATGACCGTGCCATTGTCGAAGGCCACCGCGCCGATGCGTGCCAGAACCTACTCCTCGAGCGACGCGCCGACCTGCCCATCGCGGCCGATCAGATCTCCGTTACCGTCGGTCGCATAAACCAGCAGGGTGCCGTTGCGCAGGCTCGAGTTTGCGGTCTGCAGCGTGATCCAGTTGCCCGCAGCGCCGCCGCCGGTTCCGTCGAGTGCGATGTAGCTGCCGGTGCTCTGGAAACCGAGGGTGGGCAGGTCCACCGTAAAATTGAGCGCCGCACTCTGATTGTTGACCTGCACCGCCGTGCCGTCGCCCAGGAATTCCTCCAACACGGCGCTGTAGGTTCCGTTACCGAATTGATATGCGGCTGTGGTCCACTTGCCGTCGATGTCTGCCTGCGCGGTAATCGTGTGGTTGTAGGGTGTCAGGCCGGCGCCGGTCAGGAAGGAAATCTGCGCGGTATTCAGCGCACCGATCTTATTGGTGAAGTTCGCGATCACGCCGCTATGGCTGTTCTCCACGTTGTGGTTCAGCCACGCCTGATCGGAACCGTACCAGCCGAATGCGAGCGAACCATCGGTCACGTCGGAGAGTTCCGCATTCGGTGTGCCCAGCGTGGTGGAGCCGCCCCAGTTGCTGAACACCGTGTTCGACAGCGTGCCCAGCACCGGCGCCACCGGGGCCTGCCATACGACGGGATTGTTCTGGATGATGGTCTGGTCGGTGATGAGTTCGAGCAGTCGCGGGTCCATCGACAGGGTATTGCCGTTGAACATGTTGAACGAAAGGCCGCCGCTGCCGGTGAGGTAACGGTCCGAGACGTCACTTCCCACGTACGTGGCGAGGCCATCGATGGCGATGCTGCCCGCCTGATTGATTCCCGGGGCGACGTAGTTCGGATTGAGGATTCCCGATCCGGCCAGCCCGTTCATGTAGATGTTGTAGACGCGGTAGGTGGGGTTGTGTTCGGTCTTTTCCGAGAAGACGAGCTGATACCAGTTGATGCCCGTCGCATAGGGCAAGTCGTTGATCGTAAGGCCGGTGCCTGTCGGCGCCGCAGCGCCCGCGGCCTTCAGGGTCTTGGTCGCACTGTCGAAGTTCCACTGCTGATAGAGCGTCTCTTTCGACGTGTCGAAATCTATGTACTCGAACTTGTGCTCGCCTCCATGGATTTCGACGAAGAAACCCAGACTGACCTTCAGATCGGTCGCCGGTCTCATCTGGCCGAGCCCCAGGGCGAACTGGACATCGACCGTGTCGGCCGACTCCAGCGCCTTCACGAAGGGCCCACTGCTCGTGTTGTAGATCTTGGTCGGCGTGTAGAGTTGATGGTCAGCCAGCGTAGTGCCGTGCGGCGGCAACTCGTGGTCGTCGTAGAGGGTCAGCGTGATGCGAGGAACGTCCAGGCCAGCGACGACGCCTGCCCCGCCGCCAGTGACCGAGGCATTGGCATTGCTCGACGCCTGGACGGTATAGCTCAGCCCGTCCGCCGCGACAGACTGGATGACGAAGGCGGCCTTGGCCGAATCATGCGGAATATTGAGGCTGGGGGGCGTCGCCATGTCGATGCCTCCGACGGTTCCCGCGCCCGCGAAGGTCACGAGGTCGTTCACCTCGTATCCATAGGTGCCGGCGTTGGGGTCGCTGACCGTGACGATGTCCGACCCTTTTGTCGTCGTGAACGGGTTGGCTCCTAGAGTAACCGTATAGCCTGTCGAGATCAGCGGACCACCCTGCTCGAACAGGCTCATCAGGGCGTCGGAGTAGCCATTGCCGTAGGAGTTCGTATGGGAGAAGAAGACCTCGGCGTACTTGTCATAAGGTACGCCAGCCCCGTACTTCGCGACGTCCCATGTCCAGGGCGTCATCGTGCTGGCGCCGAAGGCGTAGCTGGGATCGAAGTTCCAATTCTGGCTGAGGTCGACTGTCGTCGGGCCACCGGCCCAGTGATTCGGCAGATCCCCCGTTCCGCCCATGTAGCCGCCGATATAGCCGGTCAGCAGCTTGACGAAGAAGGCGCCCCACTGCGTGTTGAATCCGGTGTTCAGGTCGGTGGTCGCAGCGCCGACATTGTTCACGAGCGTCGAGAACTCGTACGGCGTTCCGCCGGGGCTGTAGATCTGCGCGACCCCGAGGGTCGAGTAGATGCTGTTCGCCAGATCCTGCGTATCGATCTTGATGGTGCCCTTGACCTGGCTGTTCCCATCCGGCGTGAACACATAGGTGCCGGCGTCGGGACGAACATAGGTCGGCGCCACCGTATCTCCACCGCCGGTGCCCTGCTGCGCGGCCGTCGCAATGCCGACCTCGTACTGCGTGGCGTTGAGGACTTTGGTGATGGTGAACGTCGTGCCGTTGAGATACTCGGCGGTAAAACCCGCGAAGGCCTCTGCGCCGGTAAACGTCACCTCGACGCCCTCGGCAGCGTACTTCGAGGCCGTGGGATCCGTCACCGTGAAGAACATGTCGCCGGCATGAGCCGAGAACGGATTGTCACCGAGCGGGACGGAGGTGACGATGCCGCTTCCGCCGCCGGTGGTTGTCTCGTTCGCCTGCGTGGCCTGGATCACGAACTGATAGGTGTTGGCGTCGATGACGTTGGTGACGAGATAGGTCGAGTTGAGTTCCGCCGCGGAGAAACCTGCGAAGGGGGCGACGTGCTCGAACGTCACATAGGTCTGATTGGGAACGTAATGGCCGGCGTTGGGGTCCGTAACCGTGATGGCGCTGCTATGCAGTTGTACGGAAAAGGGATTCTCTCCCAGGGTCGACGAGGCGCTGTAGACCGTCGCCGGCTGCTTTTCGTAACTCGCCACGTACGAATAGAAGCCGGCATTGTGCCATTCGGAATACGAGACGGTCGACGGCTGCCCGATGACATAGTCGACCGTGCCCGCGCCGTTGTACTGGCCGGCAATCCGGACACTGCTGGCCATCTCGTTGCCGATGGATTCGATATAGGCATTCCAGTCGGTGGCGGAAACACCCCCCGGTCCGCCGGGCGCCAGGGCCGTCGTCGGCGCGGCCGCCAGCCGGGGCTGGCCTGCCAGCGGCCCGTACTCGAAGTTGTAAACCAGCCCGCCGTCGGCGTTGAAGGCGGTTTCGATATCGCTGAAGACGGTGCTCCCGTCGACCTCGTAGCCGCGGGTCTGCGTGACGGCGCCGTTCGGATAGGCGATGTCGATGGACATCGGGATACCGAAGACATTGACGTCGGTCAGGTTGCCCGCATCTGCGGCGGCACCCAGCAGGGAAAGCTCGAAACTGTCGTAGCGAAACTGATAGGTCTCGGAGTTGTTCCAGCCAATGTCCGCCTCCTTCTGGATGACGCCGTTCGCTCCAAAAGTGAGTTCAGCCGGAGAATCGGGATTGCTGGTATCGTAGCTCTGGATGAGCAGGTAGACCTTGCCGCCGTCAAAGGGATTGGGAAGCGTGATCTGCGTCGACGGCGTGGGCGTGCTTCCGACCTGGAGAGAAGTGGCGACGGGCGCGCCTGTGTCCGTGAAGTAGACGGCCCATATGCCGACATTACCGTTCGTGGTGCTCGACAGCGTGGTCTGCAGCTGCTGGCTGAGAGCGATCGTGAGACTGGTCGACATTGTACGCTCCCGAACCGATGACGGTGCACGATCCTCGTTCAGAGTTTGTGCAAACTCAATCCGTTATTCATCGGCGCTTCGGTTTAGCCGCGCTTCTCGACCACCAGGAGCCACGGCCGTCCGGACACATTCATCAGGCGGCCCCGCGAATCGACCGGGAAGAGGCTCATCGCCACGCTGTCCTTCACGTTGCCGCCGACCGCGTGGACGTAACCGCCGCGCACCTCGGTGACGATGTCGCAATGGGCCGCCGTGTTGTCGATGCGGCGCTGTGCGGTACGCGGGTCGGCGTAACGCCAGGTCGGGCCGGCGGAACCCGAACAGACGAGGTCGCCCGGCTTCGGCGAGTATTCGTTCGGCGCGTGCAGCACGAAGGGCGCGCCGCGCGAGGCGCGCTGGCGGTCGTAGAGCGAAGACAGGTAGCTGCCATGGCGACCGTCGCGCGGAAACTGCGAGGCGCCGTAGCCCGACTGGAGCATCACCCAGGTGACGAAGGCGCCCGACCACGGCTTACCCGAGGTGCCGTTCCACTGCGGCCGGCCACACGCCGCCCAGTATTCACCCACCCGGCTGGACAGGGGCTCGCTGCGCTCGGTCACGCCGTAACGATTGGTGTAGCCGTTGGCCTGCCCGCCATAGACCACGGTAGCGCGGCCGAATCTGGTCCATTCCTTCCAGGCGGTGTAGGCGACCTTGTCGCTGGGCGGCCGGTCGTCGGCACCAGACCCGCCCCCTCCGCATCCCGCCAGTGCGAGCGCCAGGGCGACGACGAGCAAAAGAATTGCTGGCAGCCGGTTACCGGTCGGGAAACAAAAGGAACAACCGGAGGGCTGCCAGCAAACGCGAAATCCGACATCGAGGGGGTCTGACTTCATGCGTAACTTACAGTTTTTAAAATAACTTGATGTTATTATTAGATTTTAGGTTAACAGAGACTGGCCATCATGTCACCCCTTAAGAATTTAGATGAAGTGCGGCGCCTCGAGCGGCTGGCGTTCCGGGGCTGGCCGGCACTCGAGAGCCAGGATATCCACGGCTGGCACCTGCGCTTCTCTGGCGGATACACAAAAAGAGCCAATTCTATCAATGCGCTAGAACCACAACTCCCCACCGACTTCGAAGTCATTGAGGAACCCTTCCGCGAGCGTGGACTGCCGCCCGTGTGGCGTCTCACGCCATTGGCGCCGGCCGGCATGGCCGATCTGCTGAGAATCCGCGGCTACCAGCCCATCGAGCGCAGCCTGCTTCAGCGTTGCCCTTTGTATGACGGCTTCCCGGCCGATCCCGCCGTCGAGATTTCGCCGAGTCCCGCTTCCGCCTGGGTCGACGCCTTTGCAGCCCACAGCCCGGTGAGACCCGAGCATCGCCGAACAATGGAGCAGATGCTGCAGTCCATCGCCCAGCCGGTCGGCTTCGCCTTCGTCAGGTACGAGGGCCGGCCCATGGCCATGGCGATCGGTGCCGTCGAGGGCAATCACATGGGCCTGTTCGACGTGCTGGTCATGCCCGAGGCGCGACGCCAGGGCCTGGCACGGCGGGTCACCGAAAGCCTCTACGCCTGGGCTTGGGAGAAAGGTGCGCGCTTCGCCTACCTGCAGGTGGTCGCAACGAATGCCGCGGCGATGCCGCTCTATGCGGCGCAGGGTTTCCGTACGGTCTACGAGTACGAGTATCTCGTGCCGCCGACTCCTTGACCCTCCTGCTCCCTGCCTCGCATAGTCGATGCAGGGAGGAACTCGAAAAAATGTCGAACTACGTGTGGGAAAAGAGCTATCCGCCGGGCGTGCAGTGGGAACTCGACGTCCCGAAGATGACCATCCACCAGAGCTTCGAGGAAAGCTGCGCCCGGTACGGTGACCGGCCCTTCACCGACTTCCTCGACAAGGTGATGACGTTCCGGGACTACAAGGAGGCCTCGGACCGGGCCGCTGCCGGCTTCCAGAAGCTCGGCGTCAAGCCGGGGGTCAACGTCGGCCTCTATCTGCCCAACACGCCACACTACATCATCGCCTTCTTTGGAGTGCTGAAGGCCGGCGGACGCGTGGTGAACTACTCGCCGCTCGATGCCGCGCGCGAACTCGAATTCAAGATCGGGGATTCGGAGACCGACATCCTGGTGACGCTCGACGTCGCCGCACTCTACCCGAAGATGGCCGCGATGCGCGGCAAGACGCGGCTCAGGAAGCTAATCGTGGGCTCGATCGCCGACTACCTGCCCTGGCCCAAGAACTGGCTCTATCCGATCGCCAAGAAGAAGGACCTGTCGTCCTGGCCGCGCGACGACTGGCACATGTCGTTCAAGGACCTGTTGGCGAACGATGGCAAGTACACGCCCCACAAGCCCGGCAGCGACAACCTGTGGGACGAGGTCGCGATCCTCCAATATACCGGTGGCACGACCGGCCTGCCCAAGGCGGCGATGCTGACGCACGGCTGCGTCATGGCGGCGATGAGCCAGGGTCAGGCTTGGACGACGCCCTACACCAAGCCCGGCACCGAAAAGGTCGTGTGTGTGCTGCCGCTGTTCCATATCTACGCCCTGTCGGGAATCATGCTGGGCGCGGTGCGCAACGGCAACCAGCTAATCCTCTACCCGCGGCCCGACATCGATATGATCGTCGCCGATCTCGCCAGGAAGAAGCCGACCTTCCTGCCCGGCGTGCCGACGCTCTACACCGCGATCAACAAACATCCCAAGGCGCAGGGACTCGACCTCAGCTCGCTCAAGATCTGCATGTCGGGCGGCGCCCCCCTGCCTGTCGAAGTGCAGCAGAGCTTCGAGAAGCTGACCGGCGCGACGCTGATCGAGGGTTACGGCCTCACCGAGACCTCGCCCACCGGGGCGATCTGCCCGGTCGACAAGAGCGTGCGCCGGGTCGGTTCGTGCGGCGTGCCCATGCCCGGCACCGTGATCGAGATCCGTGACATGGAGGACGGCAACAAGGTGCTGCCGGCCGGCAAGGAGCATGTCGGCGAAGTCTGCATCATCGGCCCGCAGGTCATGAAGGGCTACTGGAAGAAGCCGGAGGAGACGGAGAAGGTGCTGTTCCGCCATCCGTCGAGCAACTGGATGGGCCTGCGCACCGGCGACATGGGCTACATGGACGCCGACGGCTGGCTCTACCTGGTCGACCGCTCGAAGGACCTGATCATCTCCTCGGGCTACAACGTCTATCCGCGCATGATCGAGGAGGCCGTCTACGAGCATCCGGCGGTCGATGAGGTGATCGTGATCGGCATCCCCGACCCCTATCGCCAGGAGGCACCCAAGGTCTTCGTCAAGCTGAAGCCCGGTGCCTCGCTGACCTTCGATGAGTTGAAGAAGCATCTCGACGGCAAGATCGGCAAGCACGAGATGCCGGTCGCCCTCGAGATTCGACCGGAGCTGCCCAAGACCCCGGTCGGCAAGCTCTCCAAGAAGGAACTAAAGGAAGAGGAACGGGCCAAGGCGCAGTCGAAGGCGGCGTGATCGCCGTCTTGAGTTAAGATGAGGGGGTGATGCAGAGGATATCCCCCCTTACCTTTCGCCGCTCCGTCCTGCTCGGCGGAGCCGGCTTGGCGCTGACAGGCTGCTTCGACCGGCCGTGCCACGAGCGCAATCCGGCGCAGAAGGCGTTCCTCGACGGGCTCCAGGAACTGGCCAAGCCCGCGCTGGCCTCCAACAATCCGCTGCGGGTCGAGGAAGCCGCCCGGCAGAGCATTACGCTGGCCGACAAGGTCGGAGCCTTTAGCGACTGGTGCGGCACGCCGACGAAGATCGAGGGAAACGCCCAGACCGTGGCCGTCACCTTCGACATCGGCCGCCAGGTTTCGCTCTACGCGTTCAACGACTGGGCGCTGGCCTTTGCCGGCACGGTAACCGACTTTTTCTCCACACGATCGCGTGCCACGCCCCCGCCAGGTCTTTCCGAGGCGGCCGTCGCGGCGCTAAAAACCCTGCGGCTTGGCGAAAGGGTGACGATCTCCGGGCGGATGGGCGAGATCGCGGGCTCCGGCGTGTTCGATCTCTCCCGCCTGTTCGGCAAGAGCGCCACGGATCATCGCCAGTTCCTGCAGACGCCACGCTTCGTGGCGCGCATCGAGGCCCTCCAGGCCTCGAAGAAATAGAAAGGATTCCGAGGTGCCGTCTTTCACGTACGACTTCCCCTACTCCACCAAGAAACTGCCGGTCTTCGCCGAGAACGTCGTCGCCTCGTCCCAGCAACTCGCCTCCACCGCCGGCCTGCGCATGCTGGCCAAGGGCGGCAACGCGGTCGATGCCGCCATCGCCAGCGCCGCCGCCATCACGGTGGTCGAGCCCACGATGAACGGCATCGGTGCCGACGCCTTCTGCATCCTGTGGGACGGCAAGCAGCTCGTGGGCCTGAACGCGCACGGCCATTCGCCAGCGCTGATGACCCCCGACAAGTATGCCGGCCTCGACAAGATGCCCAATGTCGGCTGGGGCTGCGTAACGACGCCGGGCGCCGTGTCGCTCTGGATGGAGCTGCACAAGCGTTACGGCAAGCTGCCCTTCGCCGACCTGTTCGAGCCGGCCATCAAGTACGCCCATGACGGCTTCCGCGTCTCCTACATGGTGGCGCATCAGTGGCAGCGGGCGATCGACCGGCTCAAGGGACAGGAGAGCTGGGTCAAGGCCTTCCTGCCGAACGGGCGCGCGCCGCAGCCCGGCGAACTCTGGAAGTTCCCCGACCAGGCGAAGACGCTCACCAAGATCGCCGAGAGCAAGGGCGAGGCGTTCTATCGCGGCGAACTGGCCGAGGCGATGGACAAGTACGCGCGCGAGCATGGCGGCGCGCTGCGCAAGGAGGATCTCGCGGCCCACAAGCCCGACTGGGTCGATCCCATCGGCCTCGCCTATCGCGGCACGACGCTGCACGAGATCCCGCCGTCGGGCCAGGGCATCGCGGCCTGCATGGCGCTGGGCATTCTCGAGAACTTCGAGCTAGCGGGCCTCGATTGCGACGGCCCCGAGGTCGCGCATCTGCGCATCGAGGCGATGAAGCTCGCCTTCGCCGACATCTACCGCTACGTCGCCGACCCGCGCTTCATGGAAGTGACGCCCGCCCAGATGCTCGACAAGAGCTACCTGAAGAGCCGCGCCAAGCTTATCGACCCGAAGAAGGCCAAGGATTTCGGCCCCGGCACCCCCAAGGACGGCGGCACGATCTATCTCGGCACCGCCGACGCCTCGGGCATGATGGTGTCGCTGATCCAGTCCAACTACACCGGCTTCGGCTCCGGCATCGTGGTGCCGGGTACCGGCATCGCGCTGCAGAATCGCGGCACCGGCTTCGTCACGACCAAGGGCCACCCCAACGAGGTCGGACCGAACAAGCGGCCCTTCCACACGATCATCCCGGCCTTCATCACCAAGGACGGCCGGCCGGTGGCGACGTTCGGCCTGATGGGCGGCGCGATGCAGCCGCAGGGACACATGCAGGTCTTCTCGCGCATGGTCGACTACGGACAGAATCCGCAGGCGGCGATCGACGGGCCGCGCTGGCGGGTGCACGAAACCGACGGCACGGTCTGGACGGAAGAGCACATGCCGCAGGGCACGCTCGATGGACTTGAGAGCCGTGGCCATCGCCTGACACGCACAAAGATGCCCAGCTTCGATTTCGGCTCGAGCCAGATCATCTGGCGCTTCCCCGACGGCGGCCCCTACCTCGGTGCCTCCGAAAGCCGCCGCGACGGCGCCGCAATCGGGTTCTAGGGACCAGAACACTTCTTCCGCCACAACAAGCGTGCCGACTTGGCACGCTTGTTGCCTTCCAAGGGAACTGCTTGGGAGGCATTTCATGATCAATCGTCGTCGTCTGCTGGCCGGGGCCAGCCTTGCTGCCGTGGGAACCTTGGCCGCGCCGTCCATTCTCCGCGCGCAAGCCGGGCAGACGGTCAAGATGGGTGCACTGCGCCTCGTTCATTCGATGCCGCCGCACTTCTACGAGAAATTCGCGCCTCCGGGCCTCAAGATCGAGATCATCACCTTCGACAGCCCGACCGACTGCAAGAACGCCGTCGTCACCAAATCGGTCGACCTCGGCACGTTCGGAATCGCCGCCGGCATCCTGGGTGCCGCCGCCGGCGAGCCGGTGGTCGTGGTAGGCGCCATGTCAAACCGGGGCATGGGCGTGATCTCCAAGGCCGGCTCCGACGTGAAGTCGATCAAGGACCTCAAGGGCAAGAAGGTCGGCATCTGGCCGGGCTCCACCCAGGAAGTCTTCATCTTCGAGCGTATGCGGATGGAGGGTCTCAAGCCGAAGGACATCACGTCGGTCCGCGTCCCGTTCGGCGAGATGCCGGCGATGCTCGCGCGCGGCGACATCGATGCCTATGTCGGCGCCGAGCCGGGCCCGGCCCTGTCCATCACGTCCGGCGTCGGCCAACTCGTCGAGTATCCCTACGGTACGGCCATGGGCGGCCTCAACATGATCATCGGCACCAACGAGGAGACCGTTGCCAAGAACCCGGACATGATCCGGACCATGCTGAAGACCCACCGCCAGGCCGTCGAGTTCATGTCGGCCAACAAGCCGGCCGTGGTCGAGATGACGGTACAGAAGCTCGGCGCCAACCGCGCCGCGGTCGAGCAGGCGCTGGGCGCCGACAACGTGGAGTACGTCTGGAAGCTCGACGACAAGGTGCAGGGTCAGGCCAAGACCTATGCCCAGCACATGCTGGAGCTTAAGCAGATCCGCGCGCTGCCGAAGTTCGACACCTTCCTCAATCCCAAGTTCTCGAACGAGATCGCCAGCTAGACGAAGCGCAGGCGACGGAGCGCATCATGGCGATCGTCGAGACAGGATCGGTTGCGGCGGCGGCACCGGCCGCCGTCCCGCCGCGTGCGGCGACGCGCACGACATGGGCGCGCTTCAAGCCGACGGTACTGGCGCTGATCGTGCCACTGCTGCTGCTCGCCTTCTGGCAGGTGGCGACCACCCAGCAATGGACCCGCCTCATTCCGACACCGTACGCAGTCGGGGAGTACATGATCGACTTCGCGGTGGGCGGCATCTACGACGATGCCTACTCCGCGACGCTGACCACGCACCTGCTGGCCTCGATGAGCCGCGTCTATGGCGGCTTTGCGCTGGCCGCCGTCTTCGCCCTGCCGATCGGCATCCTGATCGGCCGCGTGCCGAGCGCGCGCATGCTGCTCGATCCCTTCCTGCAGGTCATGCGGCCGATCCCGGTGACGGCGTGGCTGCCGCTGTCGATGATCCTGTTCGGGCTGGGCGCCAAGTCGGCCTTCGCCCTGGTCTGCCTCGGCGCCTTTTACCCGATCCTGCTCAACACGATCTTCGGCGTACGCTCGGTCGATCCCAAGCTGTTCGAGGCCGCCTCGATGCTGGGCTGCCGCGGCAACGCCCAATTCTACAAGGTGGTGCTGCCGGCCGCGACGCCGTCGATCTTCACCGGCCTGCGGCTGGGCCTCGGCCTGGCCTGGTTCGTCATCGTCGTCGGCGAGATGACCGGCGTCCCCGAGGGGCTGGGCGCCGTGATCATGGACGGCCGCACCCTGTCGCGCACCGAGCTGGTGATTTGCGGCATGATCGTGATCGGCCTCGCGGGCTACCTGTCCGACCGCGTCGTCGTGGCGCTCGGCAACTACCTCCTGCGCTGGAGTCCCAACCATCATGGCTGAGTCCGCCACTCCCATCGTCGAGATCAAGGGCGTGTCCAAGGTCTTCCAGCTTCAGGACCAGACGATCCATGCGCTCTCGGGCGCCAACCTCTCGATCAACAAGGGCGAGTTCATCTGCCTGATCGGCGCCTCGGGCTGCGGCAAGTCCACCCTGCTGCGCATCATGGCCGGCTTCGACCAGCCCTCGTCAGGCGAGGCCCTGATGTGGGGCCGGCCGATCGCCGGCCCCGATCCGTCGCGCGGCATGGTCTTCCAGGACTACGCGCTGTTCCCGTGGCTGAGCGTGCGCGCCAACATCGGCTTCGGTCCGGCCGCACGCGGCCTGGGCGCGGCGGAGGTGAAGCAGATCGTCGACAAGTTCATCGACCTGGTGGGACTCGCCAAGTTCGCCAACGCCTATCCCCACCAGCTCTCCGGCGGTATGAAGCAGCGCGTGGCGATCGCCCGGGTGCTGGCCAACGATGCCGAACTCGTGCTGATGGATGAGCCGTTCGGCGCTCTCGACGCCATGACGCGCGAGCGGCTGCAGGACGAGCTTCTGGACATCTGGGAGCGCACCAAGCTCACCGTCGTGTTCGTCACCCACGCGGTCGAGGAGGCCATCCTGCTGGCCAACCGCGTGGTGGTCATGACACCGGGACCGGGCCGCATCGAGAGCGACAATGCGCTCGACCTTGCCCGCCCTCGCGATGTCGCCAGCCCGGAATTCAACGCGATCCGCCGGGTGCTCAGCGCCAAGTTGCACAGCCATCACGGCAAGAAGGCCGCCTGATCCTTTAGCGACGCCGCGGCGTGCGCAGCATCGGCACGATGGTCGGCGAACTGCCGTACTGGATCTCGCCCGTGATCTCGAAACCGTGGCGCTGGTAGAGCGGCACGTTCCTGAGGTTCGACGATTCGAGATAGGCCAACACACCATCCCGATCGCAAATGTCGGCGACATGAGCCAGCAGCGCGCCGCCCAGGCCCTTGCCTTGATGCTTCGGGTCGATGCCGATCAATGGCAGGTACCAGTGCGGGTCGCCGGGGTGATGGCTTTCCATCTGCCGCATCACCTCCATTCCATCGCTCATGGACTGCGGCGAAGCCGTGGTGCGCATCAAGTCGCCAAGCGCCGCGCCATCCGGTTCGACACCGGGCGGCAGCCACAGCGCAGTACCGGCATGGTCGCCGACGATGTGGGCGCCACCCTCGGCGAAGCCCGCGCCGCCGAATGCCTTGGCGAAACGCGGAAAGGCATCGAGATAGTCTTGCGCATTGGGCCACGTCCAGCGCGTCGCCGGATCGGTGCTGAACGCCAGGGTCAGTGTCGCGATGGCCGCCGCCTCTTCCGCCGGCGTCGCATTCCGAACGGTCGTCATCGTCATCCTCGCCTCACGGGATCGCTACCGGTCCCATCAACATTGGGACCGGGAGCGGTCATGGCAAGGCGCCGCGGTCACTTCCCGCAATAGGCCTCGATCCGGTAGCCGTCGGGGTCGATCACGAAAGCCGCATAGTAGGTCGGGCTGTAGTCCGAACGAAGGCCGGGCTTGCCATTGTCCTTGCCGCCGCCTTCGAGCGCCGCGGCATGAAATGCATCGACTGACTTGCGGTCCTTCGCGACGAAACAGAAGTGCAGGCCGGATTCCATGTCGGGCTTCACGGGCTTCGCCGCCTTGCCGATCCACAGGCCGACTTCCTTCTCGCCATAACCCAGCGAGGTCTCGCCGTCGCTCAGTCGCGCATAGCCGAGCGGCTGCAACGCAGCGTCGTAGAACTTCCGTGTGCGGGCAATGTCGGCGACGCCGATGGACACATGGTCGAACATGGCAATTTCCTCCTTCATAACTATATAACCGGTTATATGGTTATTCCTTGAGGCATTCCTTGTCAACCCGACAACCGGTTAGTAAGTCCCGTCGATGAATCGGCCCGACCTCTGTCTCGAATACGCCAACACGCGTTACTGGCGGGGACAGGACACGCCGACGGAGACGCTGAACACGCCGGCGGACCTGGCGGCCTGGGCCAAGGCGCCGAAGCCGCCCTCCCAGAAGGAATTCCAGCGCGCGCTGGAGCTGCGCGAGACCCTCCATCGGCTGTTCGACGCCGTGGCCCAGGGCAAGGCACCTGCGACCCGCGATTTCGAGGGGCTGAATGCGGCCCTCGCGGCGGCACCGGCGCGTCAGACGCTGAAGCGCGGCAGCGAGGCGTTCGACTGGGAACTCGACATGAGGTCGGGCACGGCGCTGGCCCTTCTCGCCCCCGTCCTGTGGTCGGCGGGAGACCTGCTCGCGAGCGCGAGCCTCGGCAAGGTACGGCGCTGCGCCAACCCCGAGTGCCTGTACCTGTTTCTCGACGAGAGCCGGGCCGGCAAGCGCCGCTGGTGCACCATGTCGTCCTGCGGCAATCGCGCCAAGGCCAGGCGGCACTACCACAAGAGCAGGCAGGCATAAAAAAGGGCCCCGACGAGGGGCCCCTTGTTACTACCGTGTGGGCTTTCGCGCGTCTGAACGCACCGTCGCCCACCGGCGTCAAGCGCGGAGCGCTTAACGCAAGATCGACTGCAGCTTCATGGCGACGCCCATGTCGCCTTCGATCTTGAGCTTGCCGGTCATGAAAGCGGTCATGCCGTCGAGCTTGCCACCGATCAGGTCGGCGAAGTCGCTGAAGTCCATCTTGATGGTGCAGTCGGCGGCGGTGTCGTCGTTGGTGACGGCCGGCGGGGTCTGGTGGCCGTCGATATGGACGACGCCCTGATCCGTGGCGAACTTGACGCTGTTTCCGAAGGCCGTCTTCTTCGACGCGCCTTCCTTCATTTTCTCGGTGATTTCCTGCAAGGTCATGAGCGAATTCCTCCCGTCGGCAGTGGCCTTGGGGGATTACTTGACCTTTACGTAAACGTCAACTACAGGCCGGTAAACGGTCGTTCAATCGGAGGAAACATGACCTATCGCTCGGTCTTCAAACCGGGGTTGTTTGAGGGCCGGACGGTCGTCGTGACCGGCGGCGGAAGCGGCATCGGCCGGTGCACGGCGCACGAGCTCGCCGCGCTCGGCGCCCACGTCGTCATCACCGGCCGCAAGCAGGAAAAGCTCGACAAGGTGAGAGCCGAAATCGAGGCGGCGGGCGGCACCTGCGAGACCCACGTGTTCGACATCCGCGAGGAAGCCCAGGTCAAGGAATCGGTCGCGGCGATCGTGGCCGGGAACGGCCGCATCCACGGCCTCTTCAACAATGCCGGCGGCCAGTTCCCCTCGCCTGCAGCATCGCTCAGCGCCAAGGGCTTCGACGTCGTCGTGCGCAACAACCTGACCGGCGGCTTCATCGTGAGCCGCGAGGTGTTCACGCAATCGATGCAGAACCATGGCGGATCGATCGTCAACATGACGGCGGACTACCGCAACGGCTTCCCCAACATGGTTCACACCGGCGCCGCGCGCGCCGGCATGGCGAACCTCACCATGACCCTGGCCTTCGAGTGGGCAGCAGCCGGCGTACGGGTGAACTCGGTGGCGCCGGGCTGGATCGCCTCGTCGGGCATGGACACTTATACCGGCGACTTCAAGGAGCAGATCCCCAGGCTCAAGGGCTACTGCCCGCTCGGCCGCCTCGGCACCGAGAGCGAAGTCTCCGCGGCCGTCTGCTTCCTGCTGAGCGACGCCTCCGCCTATATCACCGGCACGGAGATCCGCATCGACGGCGGCGTGCCGCTCGCCAACCGCTCGGTCGAGTTGCCGGCCACCGACCGATCCACGCCGTTCGACGGCTTCCATCTGGCCACGACGCCCAAGGTCCTGGGCGGCTGAGGACGACATGCCGATTCTCGAAAGCCAGGTCGATCGCAACAGCGACGAGTTCAAGCAGAACCGCGAACGCATGCTCGCCGCCATCGCCGAGTTCCGCGAGGCCGAAGCCAGCGTCCAGGCGGCCTCCGAGAAATCGCGTGAGCGCTTTGTAAAGCGCCGCCAGCTTATGCCGCGCGAGCGTATCGCGCTGCTGCTGGATCGCGGCGCCCCGTTCCTCGAGCTGATGCCGCTGGCCGGCTACCGCATGCACGACGACAAGGACGGGTCGAGCGCCGGCGGCGGCTCGGTCGCGGGCATCGGCTATGTCGAGGGCGTGCGCTGCGTGGTGACGGCGTCGAACTCCGCCATCAAGGGCGGCACCGTCGCGCCCTCCGGCCAGCGCAAGGGCCAGCGCGTGCAGCAGATCGTCATGGAGAACAAGCTGCCGGTCGTGAACCTGGTCGAATCCGGCGGCGCCAACCTGCTCTATCAGGCCGAGATCTTCGTGCCCGGCGGCCGCGGCTTCGCCAATCAGGCGCGCATGTCCGCGCGCGGCATCCCGCAAGTCACCGTGGTGCACGGCTCCTCGACCGCCGGCGGCGCGTACCTGCCGGGCCTCAGCGACTACGTCATCATGGTGCGCAACCAGGCCAAGGTGTTCCTGGCCGGACCGCCGCTGCTCAAGGCCGCCACCGGCGAGATCGCCACCGACGAGGATCTGGGCGGCGCTGAGATGCACGCCACCGTGTCGGGCGTCGCCGAATGGATGGCCGAGAGCGATGCCGATGGCATCCGCATGGCGCGCGATGTGATTGCCAAGTGGAACTGGAACGACCGGCTGCCGCCGCGCGCCGAACGGGCGTTCAAGGAGCCGGTCTACGACATCGAGGAGCTGTGCGGGGTGGTGCCACCGTCGCACAAGGATCCCTACGATGTGCGCGAGGTGATCGCCCGCATCGTCGACGGCTCCGACTTCCTCGAGTTCAAGGGCCTGTTCGACCAGCAGACGATTTGCGGCTGGGCCGCCATCGAAGGCGAGCCCGTCGCGCTGATCGGCAACAACGGCCCGATCACCGCCAAGGGCGCCGTGAAGGCCGCGCAGTTCATCCAGCTCTGCTGCCAGCAGGGCACGCCGATCGTCTATCTGCAGAACACGACCGGCTACATGGTCGGCACCGAGAGCGAGCGCGGAGGCATCGTCAAGCACGGCTCCAAGATGATCCAGGCCGTGGCCAACGCGACCGTGCCACAGATCACCATCGTGATCGGTGGCAGCTTCGGCGCCGGCAACTACGGCATGTGCGGCCGCGCCTTCGATCCCCGCTTCATATTCGCCTGGCCCAACAGCCGCACGGCCGTGATGGGCGGCGAACAGGCGGCCGGCGTCATGCAGACCGTGACCGAGCAGAAGTTCCTGCGCGAGGGAAAGGAGCCGCCGCACGAGCAGATCGACAAGATGTTCAAGGGCATCGTCGACCAATTCGAGCGTGAGTCGACAGCGCTCTATGGCACCGCGCACCTGTGGGACGACGGCATCATCGACCCGCGCGACACGCGGCGAGTCTTGGCCTTTACCCTGTCGATCGCGCGCGAATCGATCGTGCGACCACTCAATCCCATCACCTTCGGCGTTGCGAGGATGTGAGGGATGAGTGCATCCGTATCCGTGTCATCCCGAGCGCAGCGAGGGATCCTTAACAACACCGCCCAACAAGGATCCCTCGCTGCGCTCGGGATGACACGGGAAATAGATCGCATGACTGTGCGCAAGGAGTCGTCCCGATGAAATTCACCCCCGAGCATGAGGCGCTGCGCCAGACCTGGAAGACGCTGATCGATCGCGAGATCAATCCCCATGTCGACCAGTGGGAGAAGGAGGGTCAGTTCCCGGCCCATGAGCTGTTCAGGAAGATGGGCGATGCCGGTCTTCTCGGCGTCGACAAGCCCGTCGAGTTCGGCGGCTCCGGCCTCGATTTCTCCTACGCCATGATCTGCGCCGAATCGCTGGGCTGGGTGAATGGTGGCTCGATCCCGATGGCGACCGGCGTGCAGATCTCGATGGCGACGCCCGCCCTCGCACGCTACGGCAGCGACGAGCTGCGCCGCGCATTCCTCACGCCCTCGATCAGCGGCGACTACGTGGCCTGCCTCGGCGTCTCCGAGACCGGCGCGGGCTCCGACGTCGCCTCGATCAAGACCACGGCGCGCCGGGTCGGCGGCGACTGGGTGATCAACGGCGGGAAAATGTGGACGACCAACGGTGCCCAGGCCGACTGGATGTGCCTGCTGGCCAGCACCGACGACGGACCCGCCCACAAGAACAAGTCGCTGATCGTCGTGCCGATGAAGACCAAGGGCATCGAGATCGTGAAGAAGCTCGACAAGCTCGGCATGCGTGCCTCGGATACGGTGCAGACCTTCTTCGACGAGGTGAAGGTGCCAGTGCGCTACACGATCGGGCAGCCCGGCATGGGGTTCACCTATCAGATGCAGCAGTTCCAGGAGGAGCGGCTGTGGGCCGGCGCGGGCTCACTCAACACCTGCGAGCGGATCATCAACGCCACCATCGAGTACACGCGCGAGCGCAAGGTGTTCGGCAAGCCGCTGCTCGACAACCAGGTGATCCATTTCCGCCTGGCCGAGCTCAAGACCGAAGTCGAGGCGCTCCGCTCCATCGTCTATCGCGCCTGCGAGGACTATCTGGCCGGCAAGGACGTCACGATGCTGGCCTCGATGGGCAAGCTGAAGGCCGGCCGCCTGCGCCGCGAGGTCTCCGACGCCTGCCTGCAGTACTGGGGCGGCGCCGGTTATCTCTGGGACAATCCGGTAGCCCGCGGCTACCGCGACGGCCGCCTCGGCTCGATCGGCGGCGGCGCCGACGAGGTCATGCTGCAGATCATCTCCAAGCTGATGGGCACGCTCCCACGGCTGGGCAATCGCTAGGAGCCTGCCATGCAGTTCAGCCAGGAGCATGACGAGATCCGCCGCACCCTGCGGGCAATCATCGACCGGGACATCAATCCGCATGTCGACCAGTGGGAAGAGGACGGCATCTTCCCCGCGCACGAGGTCTTCAAGAAGCTGGGCGACGCCGGCCTGCTGGGCATCAACAAGCCGGCCGAGTACGGCGGCATGGGCCTCGACTATTCCTACGCCATGGTGATGGCCGAGGAGCTCGGCCACATCCAGTGCGGCTCGGTCCCGATGGCGATCGGCGTTCAGACGGACATGGCGACACCGGCGCTGGCCCGCCACGGCAGCGACGAGCTGCGCCGGGAATTCCTCGCGCCCTCGATCGCCGGCGACTATGTCGCCTGCCTCGGCGTCTCCGAGGTCGGCGCCGGCTCCGACGTCGCCTCGATCAAGACGACCGCCCGGCGGATCGGCGGCGACTGGGTGGTCAATGGCGGCAAGATGTGGACGACCAACGGCACCCAGGCCGACTGGATGTGCCTGCTGGCCAGCACGGGCGAGGGACCGATCCACAAGAACAAGTCGCTGATCTGCCTGCCGATGAAGACCAGGGGCGTGCAGATCGTGAAGCAGCTCGACAAGCTCGGCATGCGCTCCTCCGACACCGCCCAGATCTTCCTCGACGAGGTGAAGGTGCCGGTGCGCAACCTGATCGGTCAGGAAGGCATGGGCTTCGTCTACCAGATGCAGCAATTCCAGGAGGAGCGGCTGTGGGGCGCGATCAGCGCCGTGGTCGGCATGGAACGGCTGATTGACCAGACGATCGAATACACCCGCGAGCGCAAGGTGTTCGGCCGCCCCTTGCTCGACAACCAGGTGATCCATTTCAAGCTCGCGGAGCTGCGTACCGAGATCGAACTGGTGCGCTCGCTCTGCTACCGGGCCTGCGAGGACTATCTCGACGGCGCCGACGTCACGATGCTGGCCTCCATGGCCAAGCTGAAGGCCGGTCGCATGGTGCGCCTGGTGACCGACGGTTGCCTGCAATACTGGGGCGGCGCCGGCTATCTCTGGGAATCGCCGACCGCCCGCGCCTTCCGCGATTCGCGCCTCGCCTCGATCGGAGGCGGCGCCGACGAAGTGATGCTGCAGATCATCTCCAAGCACATGGGCACGTTGCCGCGCTTGGAAAGCCGATAATGAAGAAGACGGTGTCATCCCGAGCGCAGCGAGGGATCTTGGCGACACCGATCAAGGATCCCTCGCTACGCTCGGGATGACACGGAGCTTGAGTCATGACTGAATTCGCCGACAAGTACGAAGCCCTCATCCTTCGCCGCGAGCGGTCGCGTCTCTACGTGACGCTCAACCGGCCCGAGGTGAAGAACGCGCTGAACCCGACCCTGATCGGCGAGCTCAAGTCGGTGTTCGCGATCCTGAAGGACCGCCGCGACATCAAGGTCGTGATCCTGCGCGGCGCGGGCGGCACATTCTGTGCCGGCGCCGACCTGAAAAACATGGAGCAGAGCTTCACCGACAGGCCCAAGCCCGGCGAGAAGGACCCGATCGCAGTCTGGAACCGCCAGTTCGGCGCCTTCCTCGAAATGCTGAACGGCACACCCCAGGTGGTCGTGGCGGCGGTCGAGGGTTACGCCATTGCGGGCGGTTTCGGCATCCTCTGCGTCTCCGACGTGGCGATCTGCACCGAGGGCGCGGGCTTCGCGATGACCGAGACGGCCATCGGCATCGTGCCGGCCCAGATCGCGCCCTTCGTTGCCCAGCGCATCGGCGTGCCGCAGACGCGGCACCTCGCCCTCACGGCGGCGCGCTTCAAGGGACCGGAGGCACTACGGCTCGGCATCGCCCACTATCTGGTTGCCGACTCCGCCGCCCTCGACGCCAAGCTCGAGGAAGTTCTGAAGCAGATCGACAAGTGCGCCCCCATCGCCAATGCGCTCACCAAACAGGTGGTGATGAAGGTCGGGACAGAGCCGCTGTCGGCCGTGCTCGACTTCGCCGCCGACAAGTTCGCCGAGGCACGACGCGGGCCGGAGGCAGCCGAAGGCCTGCGCGCCTTCGCCGAGAAGCGCCCGCCCCGCTGGGCCGTCGAATGACGCCCTTCTCCAAGGTCCTGGTCGCCAACCGCGGCGAGATCGCCTGGCGCGTGATGCGCACCGCCAGGGCGATGGGCTATCGCACCGTGGCGGTGTATTCCGACGCCGACCGGGAGGCGCCGCACGTCGCCTATGCCGACGAGGCCGCGCGCATCGGACCGCCGCCCGTCGGCGAGAGCTATCTCAGCATCGAGCGCATCCTGGAGGCCGCGCACAGGAGCGGCGCCGATGCGATCCATCCCGGCTACGGTTTCCTGTCGGAGAACGAAGCCTTCGCCACGGCCTGCGAGAAGGCCGGCCTCACCTTCATCGGCCCGCCGCCGGCGGCCATCGCGGCGATGGGCAACAAGGCCGCCGCCAAGCGGCGCATGATCGAGGCCGGCGTGCCTTGCGTGCCGGGCTACCAGGGCGCCGACCAGAGCGACGCCAACCTCGAAGCCGAAGCGCGCCAGATTGGGCTGCCGGTCATGGTCAAGGCCGCGGCCGGCGGCGGCGGACGCGGCATGCGCCTCGTCGAACACGAGGGCGAGCTGCTGGAGGCGATCCGCACCGCGCGCACCGAGGCCGAAAGCGCCTTCGGCTCGGGCGAGCTGATCCTCGAAAAGGCCGTCGTCGATGCCCGCCATGTCGAGATCCAGGTGTTCGCCGATGCCCATGGCAACGTCATCCATCTCGGCGAGCGGGACTGTTCGGTGCAGCGTCGCCACCAGAAGGTGATCGAGGAAGCACTCTCGCCCGCCGTCGACACCGCATTGCGCGAGCGCATGGGTGCAGCGGCCGTCGCGGCGGCCCGCGCGATCGGCTATCGCGGCGCCGGCACGGTCGAGTTCCTGCTGGGCGCCGACGGCGCCTTCTACTTCCTGGAGATGAACACCCGCCTGCAGGTCGAGCATCCCGTTACCGAGGCGATCACCGGCCTGGACCTCGTCGAATGGCAGCTCCGCGTCGCGCGCGGCGAGCACCTGCCGCTGCGCCAGGAGCAGGTGACCTTCGCGGGGCACGCCATCGAGGTGCGTCTGTACGCCGAGGATGCCGATGCGGGGTTCCTGCCGCAGACCGGCCGCATCGACGTGTGGCGTCCGGCGACCGGCCCCGGCGTCCGCATCGACCATGGCATCAAGGAAGGGCTCGCCATCTCGCCCTACTACGATCCCATGATCGCCAAGGTGATCGCCCACGGCGCCACGCGCGAGGAAGCGCGGGTGCGCCTCGTCCGCGCCCTTGCCGAAACGGTCGTGCTCGGACCGACCACCAACCGGCATTTCCTGATCCGCCTGCTGGAGCATCCCGACTTCGCGGCCGGAGAGGCCACGACGTCATTTCTCGTGAAGCACCAGTTTCCGGCCCCGGAAATCGGCGAAGCCCATTGGACGGCCGCCGCCCATCTCCTGTGGCAGGCTTCGGCCCAGAAATATCCGCCGTCGATGCGCGGCTGGCGCAACTCCAATCCCGAGCCGACCCCGATCCGGCTGGCCGCAGGCGGCAAGGAGCGCCTGATACAGGTCGGCGAGTCCGAACCGGTCGACACGCCGTTCCACATCGACGGCGACGACATCGTGGTCGACCTCGACGCGCTCACCGTACGCTTCACCGACAAGACCTATGCCCCGCCGGAAACGGCGGCAGCCGGCAGCGACGGCAAGCTGCGCGCGCCGATGGACGGCCGCATCGTCGCCATCAAGATCGCCGCAGGCGATCAGGTGAGCCGCGGCCAGACGCTGATCGTGCTGGAGGCCATGAAGATCCAGCACCAGCTCAAGGCGGCGCTCGACGCCAAGATCGAGGCGGTCTCCGTCCAGGAGGGCCAGCAGGTTTCGAACCGAACCGTGCTGGTGACGATGGAGCCCGCCGCGGGTTGACGCATTTTCGTTCAACCACACCACCTCACCCTGAGGAGGCCGCACCGCGGCCGTCTCGAAGGGTGGGCAACGGGCGAGGTGCGCGTGCCCATGCTTCGAGACGCGCTCCTGGCGGAGCGCTCCTCAGCATGAGGATGGTGTTTGTGATCGTAATTCCATCGCGCCGCAAAAGACCCTAGGCTCCTCCCAACAAGAGAAGTTCTGGGAGGAATTGCCATGCTGCGTAGAGTTGCTCTCGCCTTGCTCGCGGTGGCCGCTGCCGGCCCCGCCTTCGGCCAGGCCTATCCCACCAAGCCGATCAACCTCATCGTGCCGTTCGCGGCCGGCGGTCCCACCGATGTGATGGCGCGCATCGTCGGCGAGCGCATGGCCAAGGAACTGGGGCAGCAGTTCATCATCGACAATGTCACCGGCGCCGCCGGATCGATCGCCATGGGCAAACTCGCCCGCTCCGCACCCGATGGCTACACGATCGGGATCGGCCATCTCGGCACCAACGTCGTCAACGGCGCGGTTTACAAGAACCTGAACTACGACCTGATCAACGACCTCGCACCGGTCGCCCTCCTGCCGTCCAACCCGCTGCTGGTCGTCACCTCGAACCAGGTTCCGGCCAAGGACCTCAAGGAGCTGGTCGCCTATCTGAAGGCCAATGCCGACAAGATCTCGGGCGGCACGGCCGGTATGGGCTCGGGCTCGCATATCGGCGCGCTGGCCTTCTTCACGGTGACCGGCACCAACTACCAGCTCGTGCCCTATCGCGGCACCGGTCCCGCCGTGCAGGACCTGATCGCCAACCAGATCCAGGTCATGATCGACCAGTCGTCCAATTCCCTGCCGCACATCCGCGCCGGCAAGCTCAAGGCTTACGCGGTCACCGCCAAACAGCGCACTGCCGCGGCGCCGGACATTCCGACGACTGCCGAGGCGGGCTTCCCCGGCATCGAGGTCGCGATCTGGCACGGCCTGTGGGCGCCCAAGGGCACACCCAAGGACATCATCGACAAGCTCAACGCCGCCGCCGTGAAGGCCCTGGAGGACCCGGAGGTCCGCCGCAAGCTCGAGAGTCTCGGCCAGGACATCCCGACGCCGGAGCAGATGAAGGCTGACGTCTTCGGTGCCTACCAGAAGGCGGAGTTCGCCAAATGGAAGCCGATCATCGACAGGGCGGGCGTCAAGGTGGAGTGAGGCGGCCCGTCACGACGCGAACGAAGGCGGCACCGGACACGGGGGCAGGAGCTTCTCCAGTACCTTAGCGATGCCCAACAGCTTCGCTTCGCCCCAGCGCTTGCCGGTGAGTTGCAGGCCGATCGGCAGGCCGTCCCTGGAGAAGCCGCAGGGCAGCACGATGGACGGCTGGCCCGTCAGGTTGGCCAGGAAGTTGTAGGCGGTGCCAGCAAAGAAATAGGGATGGTCCGCGCCGTCGATGCACAGCGGCTGCCTCTGCGACTGGCGAACGAAGGCCGCGTCCGGCATCACCGGCATCAGCCACGCGTCGTACTCGTCGAGGAAGGACTCGCACTGACGCGCGATGCGGTCGCGCCGGTCGAGAACGGCGAAGAACTGGGCCATGTCGAGACGCGCCGCACGCGCGACCGATCGTGCCGTCGGATCGGGCGAATCGGTCTTCCCGAAATGCCGCTCACGCGCTACGAGCGGCTGGGCATTGACGATCATGTACTGGAACAGGTCTGACCAGTCGTCCCAGCCCTGCTGCCAGTCGAGATGCTCGGGCTGGGCGTGCTTCACGCGGACGCCGGCCTTCGAGAGAAGCTTCGCCGTCGCCTCGACGACCGCCACCGTATCGGCGGAGACGGGCACCAGCGGATTGCTGGTCAGGACGGCGATGCGCAGCCCCTTGGCCGTGAGCTGGGGCGTCGGCGCCAACGGCACGGGCGCCGCCTCGGTCTCATGGCCGTCCGGCCCCGCGATGACGCGCAGTGCCAGGTCGAGATCGTCGACCGAGCGCGCCAGCGGCCCGAACGTGCCCATGTAGCGGGTGCTCCGCGTCGTGCCCGGAAGGTCCGGCACGTGACCGCGGCTCGGCACGCGCCACTCGGTCGGCTTTAGTGAAAAGATGCCGTTGTAGTGCGCGGGATTGCGCACCGACCCACCGATGTCGCTGCCCAGTTCCAGCGGCGACAGGCGGGCTGCCACCGCCACCCCGCCCCCACCCGTCGAGCCGCCCGCGGTGCGGCGTTCGTCCCAGGGATTGACGGTGGTGCCGAAGATCGGGCTGTCCGTCTGAAAATCGGCGCAGAGTTCGGGCACATTGGTCTTACCCAGGATGACGGCGCCGGCCGCGCGCAACCGCGCGACAACGGTCGCATCCTCGCGGGCGACATTGTCGGCCAGCGGCGGATGACTCGAAGTCGTGTTCAGGCCGGCGACGTCGAAGGCTTCCTTGATGGTGATCGGCACGCCGTGCAGAGGTGGAAGGTCCTGCTTCTTTCTGCCTCGCGCACGATCGGCGTCGCGCGCGGCCTTCAGGGCACCGGCCGCGTCGACCAGCACCAGTGCCTTGAGCGGCCCGTTCACGCACGCGATCCGATCGAGATGCGCTCTTGTCGCCTCGACCGAACTGAGCCGCCCGTTTCGTATGGCGCGTGCAAGTCGCGTCGCCGTTTCGAAGCACGGATTCATGCATGCCTCCCTTGAGTGCCGCGACACTAGCCGCCGCTACCCTGCCCCGGCTATAGAGCCCGAAGATTTCTTGGGGACGCCATGAGCTTGGCTAGCAAAACCCTGTTCGTGACCGGCGGCAGCCGGGGCATCGGACTGGCCATCGCGTTGCGGGCCGCACGCGACGGCGCCAACATCGCTATTGCCGCGAAGACGGTGAAGCCGGACCCGCGCCTGCCCGGCACGATCTTCACCGCAGCGGAGGAGATCGAGAAGGCCGGCGGCAAGGCGCTGCCACTCGCCTGCGACATCCGCGACGAGCAGAGCGTAGACAAGGCCGTGGCCGAGACGGTCGCGAGGTTCGGCGGCATCGACATCCTAGTGAACAACGCCAGCGCCATCAGCCTGACCGGCACGCTCGTCACGCCGATGAAGCGCTACGACCTGATGCACCAGATCAATGCGCGCGGCACCTTCATGGTCTCGCAGAAGTGCATCCCGCACTTGCTGAAGGCAATCAACCCGCACGTGCTGAACCTGTCGCCCCCGCTCGACTTCGACGTGAAGTGGTTCGCCAACCACCCCGCCTACACGCTCGCCAAGTACGGCATGTCGGTCTTCGCCTGGTCGATGGCGGAGGAGTTCAGGGACAAGGGGATAGCCTTCAATTGCCTGTGGCCGCGCACCGCCATCGCCACCGCCGCGATCCAGAACATCCTGGGCGGCGATGAAGGCATGAAGCAGTGCCGCAAGCCCGAAATCATGGCCGATGCTGCCCATGCGATCTTCAGCCGCCCGGCGCGCGACTGCACGGGCAACTTCTTCATCGACGACGAGGTGCTGACGGCCGAGGGCGTCACCGACCTCGACCAGTACGCGGTCTCGCCCGGCGCCGCGCTGATGCCCGACTTCTTCGTGCCCGCCCCCGGCGCCCACACCGTTGTGGGAAAGGCCTAGGCGTGGCGACGTTTCTGCTGGTCCACGGAGCCTGCACCGGCGGCTGGTGCTGGGAAAAGGTCGTGCCGCTGCTGGAAGCGGCCGGGCACAAGGTCTGCGCGCCCGACCTGCCTGGTCTCGGCGACGACCAGACGCCGCCGGCCAACGTCACCCTCGCCGACAATGTCGAGAAGCTCGCCCGTCTCCTCGACAAGATGGAGGAGCAGGTCATCCTGGTTGGCCACTCGCTGGGGGGCGTCACGATCAGCCAGCTCGCCGAGGCGCGGCGGCGCAAGATCAAGGCGCTGGTCTATCTCTGCGCCCTGCTGCCGACCTCGGGCAAGAGCGGCCGGGACATGACCTCGCTCGAACCGGACGCCATGTTCCGGCTGTCGCGACAGGTCAGCCCCGACGGCAAGACCTACACCTTCGCGCGCGACAAGCTGCCGAGCCTGTTCTATGCCGACGTCTCGCCGGAGGATCGCTACAGGGCGATGCAGCGGCTGCGACCGCAGCCGCTCGCCATCTCGACGACGCCCGTGACGCTTACGGCGGAGCGCTTCGGCTCGGTGCCGCGCTGGTACATCGAGTGCATCCACGACAACGCCATCCGTATCGCCCTGCAGCGGACGATGGCGAAGGAGACTCCGTGCAAGGTGCTGAGGCTGGAGAGCGGCCACTCGCCGTTCTTCAGCAATCCCGAGGACCTGGTCGAGCATCTGGAGACGATTGCGGCAGCGCGTTCAGACGCGCCGGCGAGCGGCAGCGCCTTCTGAGGCGCGGGAGCCCGCACGGTTCCCCTTGACCACCTAGTCGAAGAAAGCGAACGCCCTCGCCTCGATGCTCTGCCGCGGTCGCGGATTTGCGGGCGAGGTCGGGTCGTCGAACGCCGAGTGCAGCGAGAAGCGCGCACGGCCGTCCGTCAGTGAATCGTAGCACTTGATCAGGATCGCCTCGTCTCGCGTCATCTTCGGGAAGTAGAACCAGCGGTGATCGGCGTTGTAGACGCCCTGGTAGATCTCGCCGGTACGATCGGCATAGACCAGATCGCAGACCGCGAGATCGCGCGGCGTAATGGTCTCGGAATCGACGAAGCCGAGCGGCGCCATCTCGACCGGTTCGTGATCGATACTGCGCCAGACATTGTACTCCGCGAAACGCTTCTTCAGACGCCGCTCGGCCTCCTCTGGCGGGAGCAGGTCGCGTACCCGCTGTGGTCCCGACTTCTCGGTGTAGTCGTTGTGCACGCTGCGGACGGGCGTCCGGAGACCACGCTCGACGGCACGGTCGGCGGTGCGCACCGTGTGATCGAACACCACGACCTTCGATGCGCCGGTCTCGCGCCTGATCAGCGCCTCGACTTCGGCATGATATTTCGTGCGCACTTCCTCCTCGTCGTAGAAGTCGCGCACCGCGGTGTCGTGGCGCGTCAGGAGGAAGGCCTGACGGTCGAGCGAGAGATCGCGCACGATCGGACGGGCATCGTGGATGCGGACAGTGAAGTCGCGGTAGTTGCCGTCGCGTCGCGGCAGGCCCGTGCCGTGCGGCGGGTTGTAGGTGACGGGCTTGATGCTAAGATCGGCGAGGTAGTTCACCGGCGCATCCACCCAGCCGGCGAGCGGCGGGCGCAGAGCGGCGGATTCGGCAATTCGAACATCGACCATGTTTTCACCCGTGACTGGCGTTTGCTCCCCGTAGGTCGTGTGGCTTTAGCCGCTTGCCATGCCTCGGGCTCACGAGAAGAATTCATGGGGTCATGTCGGTTCAGGCCGCGAGTTCGAGGATTTCCATGACCTGATCCGGTCCCTTGATGGGACGCGGATTGTTGAGCACCGCCCGGTCATGCATCGATTTCTCGGCGATCTCGCGGAAACGGTCCCTGCCGACCCCGACTTCGGAGAGACGTCCCGGCAGGCCGAGCGACTTCACCAGCCCTTCGACGAGGTCCCCTGCCGCGGCATCCGGCTTGCCGAACGCCTCCCCCACCCGCTGCTGGCGCTCCGCATTGGCCGGCAGGTTCCAGCGCAGCACCGAGGGAAGCATAACGCAGGACGTATGGCCGTGCGGTACATGGCAGGCGGCGCCCAACACATGGCCGATCCCGTGGCTCGCGCCCACGCCGACGCCCGACGTGCCGGCGCCGATCGACAGCCACATGCCGAACTGGAGGTCGAGCCGCGTCGTCATGTCGTCTGGATTGGCCTTGTGCGCCGGCAGGGCGCGGGCGAGCAACTTCAGCGCCTCGGTGGCCGTGCCCAGCACGAAGGGATGGGCCTGCTGCGAACACAGTCGTTCGACCGCATGGTCGACGGCCTTCAGACCGGTCGAGAGCATGAGGTCCATCGGCGTTGCCAAGGTGGCGGCGGGATCAAGCACGATGACGCGCGGCACGATCAGGCGGTGTCCGAAGCTCTCCTTGACGCCCTTGCGCGGATCGGAGATGCCGGCGAAGGCATTGAATTCGGCCGCCGACAGAGTTGTCGGGACGGCGATCATGCGGATCGCGTCGGCCGGCGGCGTGATGGCTTCCGAAGGCGGCGCGGCGCCTTCCTTCGGCTTGCCGGCCCGGTAGGCATCGAGTTCGTCGACCGTCGTCACGTCCTGCCACAGCGCGATCAGGATGGTCTTGGTGGCATCGATCACAGAGCCGCCGCCCACCGCCACGATCAGGTCGGCGCCAGCCGCGCGCGCCATCATGGCGCCTTCGACGACACAGGGTCGCGGCGAGTGCGCCGTGATGCCGGCATAGGTACCCGCGTGCAGATCGCCCAGGCCGTCGATCACCGACGCCAGCAGCGCGCTCTGCGCCACCGACTTCGAGGTCGTGATGAACACCTTCTTCGCCCCCAGCCGCTCGGCCTCGGCGCGCAACGCGACGCCCGCCGGCCTGCCGTAGACGACTCGCTCGATGTCCTGGTGTCCGTGGATGCCGTTCAGCATGCTTTTGCTCCCTCTTGGTCATCCTGGGCGAAGCGAAGGATCTGGCGCCTCGGCAACACCCATTCTGATCGTTCTGCAAGATCCTTCGCTGCACTCAGGACGACAGGATCATCCGATGTGCCGGCGGAAGAGCGCCAGCATGCGTTCGTAGTGCTTCTCGCGCGCGGCCTCGTTCAGGTTGCCGCGATCGGAGAAGGCATAGCCGTGATGCGTGCCCGCCTCAGTCTCCACCCGTGAGGGGAACGGCGCAGAAGCCAGCAGCTTCTCGAATTTGGCAACGTCCGACAGCGGCACGTAGGTGTCGTGCTCGGCGAAGGCGTAGTAGCCCTCGGCGATGATGTCGCCCAGCATCAGGTGCGGCGAGTCAGGCTTGTCGGTGATCAGGCGCGTCCCGTAGTAGGACGCGAAGCAGCCGATGCGGTCGGGATGCGCCGCAGCAGCAGCCGTGACGAAGGCGCCGCTCATGCAGTAGCCGACCAGTCCCACCTTGCCGGGTTTCGCGTCGGGAAGGTTCGGCAGCACGTCGAGCACGGCGCCGGTATCCGCCGCGACCCTGGCGTTGGAGATCGACTCCATCAGGCCGAACATGCGCTTCAGATTGGCCACGCCATCGGGATGATTGCGGGTCGGGCCGCAGACGAATTCACGCGTCGAGCGGTAGTAGAGATTGGGCAAGAGCACGTAGTAGCCGGACTGCGAAATCCGGCGGCAGATCTCCCTCAGCCCCTCGCGGACGCCCGGGGCGTCCATCAGCATGAGGACGACCGGCAGCGGCCCGCCATCGTCGGGCCGCACGGTGTAGGTGTTCAGGGCGCCATCTTGCGTGGCGATATCCAGCTCGCGTTCGATCATGCCCGGACGGTACCGGGCCCCAGCCCCATGGTCTATAACCCCGCCTCCTGTCTGAATGCGAGGAGTGGAACGAGATGGCGGTGGCAAGCGGGGGCGCGCTCGAGGGACTGAAAGTGATCGACCTGTCGCGAGTGCTGGGAGGCCCCTATTGCGGCCAGATGCTGGCCGACCACGGCGCCGACGTGATCAAGATCGAGCCGCCGCAGGGAGATGAAACCCGTACCTGGGGCCCCCCGTTCGACGTCGAGGGTATCTCGGCCTACTTCGCCGGCATCAACCGCAACAAGCGCACGATCGCCCTCGACCTTTCGAAGCCCGAGGGGCGCGAGGTGCTGTTGAAGCTTCTCGAGACGACCGACGTGCTGATCGACAACTTCAAGACCGGCACGATGGAGAAGTGGGGCATCGGCTATCACGACGTACTGGCGGTGAAGTTCCCGCGGCTGGTCCATGCCCGCGTCTCGGGCTTCGGCGCCGACGGACCTCTGGGTGGCTTCCCGGGCTACGATGCCATGGTGCAGGCGTCGGCCGGCCTGGTCTCTGTCAACGGCTCGCCAGAGGGCGGCCAGGTCCGCATCGGCGTGCCGGTGGTCGATCTCTCCACCGGCATGAACGCCACCATCGGCATCCTGATGGCGCTCTACGAGCGCAACCGTTCGGGCAAGGGCCAGTTCGTGGATGCGACGCTCTACGACAGCGCCATTGCGCTACACCAGCCGCATGCGCCGAACTATTTCATGGCCGGCCTCAAGCCCAAGCTCGTCGGCAACAGCCATGCGAGCCTGGTGCCCTACTCCAACTTCCCGACGAAGACGCGCAACATCGTGGTCGGTGCCGGCAATGACGGGCAGTTCCGCAAGCTGACACAGATGCTGGGCAAGCCGGAACTCGCCGACGATCCGCGCTTCAAGACCAACAAGGAGCGGGTCGCCCATCGCGCCGAGCTGGAGGCCGAGCTGCGCGCTCTGCTGAAGGACCGCGACGCCAACGAATTCTCGCAGGAGTTGATGCGAGGCGGTGTACCGTCGGCCGCCGTGCTGGAGGTCTCCGACGTGATGGAGGCCCCGCACACCAAGCATCGCGGCATGGTGTGGGAGAAGGACGGCTGGCGGAACGTCGGCAATCCCGTGAAGCTCTCGCGCACCCCGCCCAAGGTGCGCACCAAGCCCAAGAAGTTCGGCGCCGACACACAGGCAGTGCTTCAGGAAGCCGGCTACTCGGCCGCCGAGATCGACAAACTGGTCACCTCCGGCATCGCTCTGACCGAGATCAAGAAGTAGGAGAAGACCGATGTTCCAACCCGATCTGCTCAAGGGCAAGCGCATCCTGGTGACCGGCGGCGGCACCGGCCTTGGCCGCTCGATGGCGCACCGCTATCTCGAACTGGGCGCCAACGTGATCATCTGCGGCCGGCGCGAGGACGTGCTGAAGGAGACCGCAGCCGAACTAGCCAAGGAGACCGGCGGCGAGATCGAGACCGTGGGCTGCGACGTGCGCATCCCCGACGCCGTCGAGGCGATGATGGACAAGATCTGGGAGAAGCGCCCACTCGATATCCTGGTCAACAATGCCGCCGGCCAGATCCTGGCGCAGACCCACAAGATGTCGCCGCGGGCGATCGACGCCGTGCTGGGCATCGTGCTGCACGGCTCGGCCTACTGCACCGTCGTGGCCGGCCGCCGCTGGATCGAGGCTGGCGAGCGCAACAAGGTCGTGATGTCGATCCTCACGGTCTCGTCGCTGACCGGCGCGCCGTTCACGGTACCGTCGGCGATGGCCAAGGCGGGCGTGCTGGCCATGACCAAGAGCCTGGCCGTCGAATGGGGTCCTAAGGGCATCCGCACCTGCGCGATCGTCCCCGGCCCCTTCCCGACCGAAGGTGCGTGGAGCCGCCTGATGCCGAAGGAGCGCGGCGGGCAGGATGAAATGATCAAGGCGATCCCGATGCGCCGCACCGGCGAGCATATCGAACTCGCCAACCTCGCCGCTTTCCTGGTGAGCGACGGCGCGGCCTACATCAACGGCGACGCCATCGTCATCGACGGCGGCAAGATGCTGCAATCAGGCGGCGGCGGCGCCAATACTTCGGCTATGCTGGACTGGACCGACGAGCAGTGGGACGCGCTCCGTCCGAAGAAGAAGTAGTCAGGGCGCGGGGGCCGGAGCGTCGATTGCCTCGACCTTTCGGCCTGCCACGATCCAGGCGACCAGCAGGTCGTAGAAGACCGACAGCACCACCGGGCCCACGAAGAGGCCGATGAGGCCGCCCGCCAGCGTGCCGCAGATTACGCCGGCCACGATCACCGCCATCGGCGTCGGGAGACCCCGCGCCATCAGGATAGGTCGCAGCACGTTGTCGAGCAGTAGGAGCGGCAGCGTATAGGTGGTGAACAGGCCGGCATGCAGGGCCGGAAGATACATCCAGGTCCAGATGATCACCGGGATCATGACGATGTTGGGCCCGATCTGCACGATCGCCAGCACGAGACAGACGAAGCTGATGGCACCCGCGAAGGGAACACCCGCCACCAGCATGCCGATCGCCAGCAGCACCGACTGCAGGAGGGCGATGCCGATGACGCCCTGCGACACGTTACGGATGGTCGACCCGGCAATCTCGAGGAAGTGCCGCCCGCGCGTCTCCGCCACCCGCGCCGCGAGGGCGCGTAGCGTTCCCGTCAGCTCCTCGGAATAGGCCAGAAGGACCCCTGCCACGATGATGGCGCCGGCGAATTGCAGGACCTCCAGGAAGACGCCCGCCGCGACGCCCCCCATCCATCGACCGACAGCGGCCAGCTGGCCGACATGGGCCGTCACGAGGGCCCGCGCATCGTTGGAGGTGGTCAGCCAGAAGTCGTAGATCCTCGCGCCGACCATCGGCCAGTCCTTCACCGATTCGGGTGGCGGCGGCACGACATGCTCGCCGCGCAGCAGCATCCGGGCATACTCGTCGAGACTCCCGACGGCGGACGCGGCGAGAAGGACGACGGGCGTCAGCAGCAGCACGAGCAGCAGGATCGAGAACAGCGCGGCGGCGATCCCGTCCCGCAGGTGCAGGCGGCGTCGGGCCATGTCGTACAATGGATAGACCGCGACTGACAGGATGATGGCCCACATCATCAGCGCCGCCACAGGCTGCAACAGGAGCAGACTCACATAGATCACCGTAGCGATCAGACCGAGGCGGATCGCGACATCGATCGTGAAACGCGTGATATCGGCCCTGCCCTTTTCCGTCTCGATCATCGCCGTCTCCGCCGCCCCGTGGTTGGGGTCGTTATCGCACGGCGGCAGGCCCGATGTACCGTCAGGAAGCGGTCGACGGATTCTGACAGGGCATTTTCGCCGTTCCAGGACAAGATTGCCCCTGTCATCTCCATGGCAGTGCGCTACGGTTGCATGACAGCGAGTGCGCGGGGAGATCAGGGGAAATGGCCGAGTACGACTACATCATCGTTGGCGCGGGTTCGGCGGGCGGCGCCCTGGCGGCGCGGCTCACGGAAGTGCCAACCAACAAGGTGCTCCTGCTGGAGGCCGGCGCGGCCAGCCACCCCTACTCCCGCATGCCGCTGTCCTTCGGCCTGCTGATCGACAACCCGGCCGCCAACTGGCTCTACCAGTCGGAGCCCGAGCCGGGCACGGCCAACCGGGCGATCCCGGTGCCGCGCGGAAAAGTGCTGGGCGGGTCGAGTTCCATCAACGGGCTGGTCTGGGTGCGTGGCCAGCCGCTCGACTTCGACACCTGGGCTCAGATGGGCTGCCGCGGCTGGAGCTGGCGCGACGTGGCGCCGCTCTTCACCCGCATGGAGAACTTCGTCGACGGCGACGGCTCGAACGGCCGCGGCACCGACGGGCCGCTCAAGGTCTCGACCGTCCCCGACCAGAACCCGCTCTACGACGCGCTTTTCGAGGCCTCGAAGGCCGCCGGCTTCAAGACCAACCCGGACTACAACAGCGAGGACCAGGAAGGTGTCGTTAAGACGCAGACCTCGATCTACAAGGGCCGGCGCATGAGCGTGGCGCATTGCTACATCGAGCCCGCGATGAAGCGTCCCAATCTGCACGTCGTCACCAACGCCCACACGCTGCGCGTCCTGCTCGAGGGCAAGCGCTGCATCGGCGTCGAGTACGAGAAGGACGGCAAGGCGGTACAGGCCCACGCGAAGGAGACAATTCTGTCGGCCGGCGGTGTCGCCAGCCCGCAGATCCTCGAACTGTCGGGCATCGGCCAGCCGGAGCTGCTGAAGAAGCACGGCATCGAGGTGAAGCACGAGCTGAAGGCGGTCGGCGAGAATTTCCGCGACCACATCAACGCCCGCATCATCTGGCGCCTGAAGGTGGCCAGCGTTTCCTACAACCACATGGCGCGCGGCATCGGCGCCGTGACCCAGATGATGAAGTACCTCGCCACAGGCGGCGGCTTCATGAGCTTGCCCTCGGCCCCGCTGCTGGGCTTCCTCAAGACGCGGCCGGAGCTCGAGACGCCGGACGTGCAGATGCATCTCGTGCCCTACTCGATCAAGGACCCGAAGACGCGCAAGCTGCAGGACTTCCCGTCAATGACGATCGCCTGCTACCAGCTGCGCCCCGAGAGCCTGGGCTCGATCCACATCCGTTCCGCCGACCCCAAGGCCCATCCGGCGATCCGCTTCAACTTCCTGGCCGACCGGATCGACCAGGATGCGATGACCGCCGGCTTCCGCATGATGCGCCGTATCGTCGACGCCAAGCCGATGGATCCCTACCGCGACGAGGAGTTCTCGCCGGGCCCCTCGGTGCAGACCGACGAGGAGATCCTCGCCTGGATCCGCAACAATTCGCAGACCGCCTATCACCCGATCGGCACCTGCCGCATGGGCCCAGAGGGCCCGAGCACCGTGGTCGACGACAAGCTCCGGGTCCACGGTATCCAGGGCCTGCGCGTCGCCGACGCCTCGATCTTCCCGACCATGCCGTCCGGCAACACCAACGCGCCGTCCATCATGGTCGGCGAGAAGATGGCGGATATCCTCAAGGGCGCAACCTGAGCCTCATTGGACCGCGTCACCCCAGTGGCGCCGGAGAGGTGTCGAAAGGCAAAGGATGAGCGCCACTGGAATGGCGCGCTCCATTGCTACACCACCACCGGCTTGCCGCTGATCAGCGCGGTGCCGGTCATGGCGGCGACCAGCTTGCCGTCGCCGCGCACGACGTCGATGCGGTAGTTCGAGGCCTTGCTGGAGCGCGAGATCTCGATCGCCGTGGCGGTCAGCACGTCGCCCAGCCGGACGGCAACGCTGTAGACGATGTGCGCATCGATGCTGCCCGAGACGACACCCTGCGAATTGCAGGCATAGCCGAAGGCGGCATCGGCCAGCGTGAAGGTGAGGCCGCCATGGCCGACCCCATTGAAGTTGAGGTGTCGCTCCTCGATCGCGACGCGCGTCACGGCACGGCCGAGCGAGGCCTCGACCAAGTCGATGCCGAGACCGCGGGTGAAGGCATCCCGCCGGGCCAGAGCCGAAACGTCGATCATTCCGCGGCCTGCCGCATCGGTGGCGTCGCCGCCGCGATGGCGGCCAGCGTCTTCGAGAGCGATTGCCCCTCCGGATCGGCCAACGCCGCCACCCGGGCACTGGCAACGGCATCGGCCGCGGCACGCGGCGTCATGCGCCCCGCCAGGGCCGGCGCGATCACCTCGTCGGCGATGCGGCGATAGTTATCGAGGCCGCGTCTGTGGGTGTCGCCATAGCCCTTAATGAGCCGGGCCGATTCCGCGATCTCGCGCGCGAAATCGAGGCTCAGCGGCGCGGCGTCGCGGATCTGTCCAAGCCAGCGTTCGATCTCTGACCTCTCCTCGACATAGCGGGAGGTGCGTGGCCGCCACCAGCGCAGGCCGGCGACGAGCCGCAGCCGCGCAAACCCAAGGATTGTCGTCGTGCGCACGTGCATCGAAAAATAGGTCTTGCCCAGACTGCCGCTGCGTTCGCCCCAGGCGAGCAGGCGTTGCGCCAACGCCGGCGGCAGGACCGCGGCGATCTCCTCGATCCCCGGCTTGAAATGCTCGGTGATCTCCAGCGGTTCCTGCTCCTTGGCGCGGACCTCGGCCCGCACGCGCGCCATGCGCTCGGCCGAGGTCTTGGCTTGCGCCACGCGGATCACGTCCTCGAAGGACATGCGCACGGCAAGGTGACGCGCCACCTCGCGCAGCAGATCGGCCGCGCCCAGCGCCTGGATCGTGTCGAGCCGGTCGAGATAGAGCGCGGCGTAGGACCGGTCCTGGTAGGCGGTGAGGCGGCGGATGCCCTCCTCCACGACATCGAGGCTGGTGGCCGGGTAAGTCCGGCGGGCGCGTTCGATCAGGTCCTCGACGCCCTGCACCGCCGTCTGCCGCTTGCGATGCTCGCGCACCGCCTGCTCCAGCTCGCCGCGCGCATGGCCGCGGCCGAAGGCGAAGGCTGCGAGATTGGTGTCGACGGACTTACCGGCATGGCGGATCGCCGCCTCGAAGGCACTGTCGGGAATCGGCAGCTTGCCGGAGCCGGCCAGTGCGCCCAGCAGCACCGCGTTGATCACGCCGCCCGATTCCTCGGCGGCCTGGTCCATGTCGAACAGGATCTGCTCACGGCTACGCTCCTTCACGGCGCGCAGCAGCTTGCCGACGTCGAAGCTTCCGTCCCCCATCGCCATGCGCTCGCCGATCGCCAGCACGCGATGCGTGGAAGCGATCAGGGTCGTGCGGTCGGGCGTCACGAAACCGTTGAAGATCATGCGGCCGGCTTCCAGCAGCTCGGTCGCCAGCGCGACGTCGACCTCGCCCATCGCCGGGTTGAGCGCCAGCACGGAGGACGTTGCGGCGCCGGCCGGCATGACCTCGACATAGTAGGTGGTGGCGCCCGTGCGTTGCGCGACGCCCGGAATCTGTGTCGCCTGTACGGCGAGCCCCCGGCTCTGCGCAGCCGACACGATCCAGTCGCACAGCACGCCGCCGCCATCGCCGCCCAGCGCCCCGATCAGGATGGTGACGGGCTTCATGGGCTGCGCGTCATGCGATGTCGAAGCAGGAAGATCGCGCCACTGGAGTGGCGCGCCCCCAGCGCTCAACATGCCATCGCTCCGATCACCTTCGACCGGACCCTCCACTTCAGGCGATCCCACCAGGTCGCGTTCTGGACTATGTCGGCCTTGTAGAAGGACGGGCAGAGCACCGCCGCGTCGGCCACCTCGCCGCATAGGCCGCAGCCGACGCAGCCATTGTTGACGCTCGCCACCGGGTCGCTGCGCAGCGGATCGGGGCTGGGTTTCACCACCAGCGACGGGCAACCCGAAAGCCGGATGCAGGAATGGTCGCCGGTACAGACTTCGTCGTCGACGCCGTAGCGCGTGCGCACGACCCGCTCGCCGCGCTTCAGCTGAGCGGCGACTTGCGGGCGAATCCGGCGCTGGCGGGCGAGCTGGCACTCGCCGTCGGCCACGATGACCTTGAGGCCCTTGTCGTCGGTGCTCATGGCCTCGCGAAGGGTCTTGAGCATCGTCCCGACATTGTAGGTTCGAATGGTGCGCAGCCAGCCGACGCCCATCGCCTTCAGGGTGGCGGCGATGTCCGACGTCGTCTCGCCGTCGCGGCGGTTGCCCGATGTGTTGGGAATGAACTGCGCTCCGGTCGCCGAGGTGTAGCCGTTCTGCATGATGACCAGCACACGGTCGCCCCGGTTGAACATCGACGAGGCTACGCCGCTCAGTAGGCCATTGTGCCAGAAGCCGCCGTCTCCCATGACCGAAATCGTTCGCTTCTGCATCACCGGGGCCACTGCGCCGGCAGCCGCCAGCGACATGCCAAAGCCCAAGATCGAATTGCCGAGATTGAACGGCGCCAGGGTCGCGAAGGAATGGCAGCCGATGTCGCTCGATATATGGACCTTGCCGACCTCGCGTTCGAGCAGCTTGATGGCCGAGAAGACCGGTCGTTCGGGGCAGCCCACACAGAAGCCCGGCGGACGCAGCGGCAACGGCCCACCCAGCAGGCGTTGTGCCTCGGCGCGTCCGGCGCGGGCCGCCTCGAAGCGCTCGCGTGGCCCGCTCAGGTCGATGTCGTTGGCCGACTGCGCGAAGAACTTCAGCAGGCCTTCGGTCACCACCTCGGCTGTGTATTCGCCCGCCATCGACAGCACGTCCTTGCCGTAGACCTTGGTGTCGATGTCGCGCTTGCGCAGGATCACGTGGATCGCCTGCTCGATGTAGTCGGGCGCACCCTCCTCGACGATCAGCACGGCGCGCTTGCCTTTGCAGAAGTCGGCGATCTGGTCGGGCGCGAGAGGATGCGTGACGTTGAGAACCAGCGTGGGAATCTTGCCCTCGACCTCCAGCCTATCGAGACCGCGCACCAGCACGTTGGTGATGCCGCCCTGTACGATGATGCCGAGATCGGAGCGCTCGCCCGACAGATGCTCGTTCAGCCCATGCTCGACGATGAAGCGCTCGGCGGCGGGCTGGCGGACCTCCACCTTGATCTTCTCATGCGCATAGGTCGACGGCGGATGCGAGATGCGGTCGTAATTGTGCGCCGCCGGCTCGGCGAGCCGATGGTTGCGCGAGATAGCCGGCGGCACATTGTCCCTGGCCACGAACTCACCGGTGACGTGGCAGGCGCGGATGCGCAATTCCATCATTACCGGCGTGTTGGTCGCCTCCGAAAGCTCGAACGCCTTTTCCGTGCAGCGCACGATGGTCGGCAGCGACGGTCTTGGATCCATCAGCCAGACCGAGGATTTCAGTGCATAGGCCTGGGTACGCTCCTGGATGACCGAGGCGCCCTCGCCGTAATCCTCGCCAACCACGATGAGCGCGCCGCCGATTACGCCCGGCGAGGCGAGATTGGAGAGCGCATCGGCCGCCACGTTGGTGCCGACGATCGACTTCCAGGTGACGCAGCCGCGCATCGGATAGTTGATCGAGGCGCCCAGCAGCGCCGCCGCGGAGGATTCGTTGGTGCAGGTCTCGAGATGGACGCCTAGCTCGTCAAGCAGGTCCTGCGATTCGACCAGTACGTCGACCAAGTGCGAGACCGGCGCGCCCTGGTAGCCGCCGACATAGGCGACGCCCGACTGCAGGATCGCCTTGGTGACCGCGAGGATCCCCTCGCCGCGAAAGATCTCGCCATCGCCCAAGCGCAGGGCACGCACTTCCTCAGTGAAGGAGCGTTCCGGGTTGGTCCGCTGAGAAACGGGAAGTTGGGCCGCCGGCTGGTCGAGCATGGCGCATATTATAGGCGTGGCTAACGCCGGACGCGACGATCCCGTTTGGAATCGCGAACACCCTCGCGCCTCGCCTTCGCCAGCAGGGCGCGAAACGGCACGAGGAGTTTCTCCCGCACTGCAACATCGCCTTCGAGCACCTGAAGCGCCAGCGCAACCGCCTCCAAAGTAGACACCGCGTCGGGGCGTGCTTCGCGTCGCAGGTCGCCGTAGAGCGACGGACCGTCCGGCATCACGACGAAGCGACGCAGTTTGGTCAGCCACGCATTGCGCCACCACAGTGCCTTGGCCTGCGCCCAGTTGCCGTCGAGCGCGATCAGCCCCTTGAGCCCGACCCGTGCCCCCTCCTGGTCGGCAAGAGGCAGCCCCTTGCCGTCGATGGCGACCAGAGGAGCCGTCTGCCCCCTGGTCTGCGTCGAGCCGAGATAGAGCACGCCCCAGTCGCGCGGCTCGGCCGGCGCGCCCAAGGCGTGGGTGAGATTGCGCCACGACAGGCCCACTACCACCTTGGCGTTGGCCAGCGATCCGGCCAGCAGGCCCGCCGTGCCCAGCACGTGGTCCTGCTCCTGCGGGTGCTGCAGGACGAGGATCGTGACCTTGTTGTCCACCGGCTGAGTCATGGCCGACGTATAGCCTCCCCGCTAGGGTTACGCGATGTCCGTTGCCATCCTCGTGTTCGATAGCGTGACCAAGCTGCCGCCTGAAGCGGACGGTGCGGTTGTCATCGGCGGCAGCCATGCTGCCGTCTATGCCGCCTACATGTCGGCAAAGTTCGGCTGCCGTGCCGCGATCCACCACGATGCCGGCATCGGCAAGGACGAGGCCGGGGTCGGCGGCTTGGCCTATGCCGACAGTCTCAGCATGGCGATGGCGGCCGTGGCGACGGCAAGCGCCCGCATCGGCGACGGCGCCGACCTCCAGGCCCGCGGCATCATCAGCCGGGCCAATCGGCTCGCCGCAGCCTGCGGTGTGATGCCCGGCATGCCGGCCCGCGAGGCGGCCGAGTTGCTGAAGCAGGCCCCCTGGCCGCACAGGATGCCGCCCGCCAAGGGCGAAAGCCGCCATGAGATCGACGGAGCCGTCTGCGCCGATTCGGCGACGCTGCTGGTGCCCGAGGATCGCGGTCGCATCGTCGCGACCGGCAGCCATGGCGCACTCAACTCCTACAGGGCGACGGCGCCGTTCCGGCCGCTGCTGCTGATGTTCAACGACGCCGGCTTCGGCGCCGACCGCGGCGGCGTGCTGGCGCTGCCCGAACTCGATGGAGAAGGCATTGCCGCCATCGCAGTCGCTGCGCAGTCGGCACGCATCGGAGATGGCCGTTCCACTTTGCAGGACGGAACAATTTCCGATGTCAACACAACCGCATACCGGCTCGGCGCGAGGGGGGGAGGCTCGGCGCTTGCACTCGCGCGCACGCTGGCCGAAAAGTCAGGACAAAGCTGAACGGGAGATACCTGGGGCATGGCCGTCGTCAATGTGAAGTCGGAAATCGCCGGCAATGTGTGGAAGATCCAGGTCAAGGCAGGGGATCGGATCGAGGCCGAGGGCGAGATCATGATCCTCGAATCGATGAAGATGGAAATTCCCGTCCTGTCGCCCAAGGCGGGCGTCATCAAGGAACTCAAGGTCAGTGAAGGCGAGGCCATCGACGAAGGCCAGCTCGTGGCCGTGCTCGATGCGTAACAGCGCCGTAGCCGCCGACCTCGCCAAGCTCTGGGCTCCCGACAATCTCCGCCGCTCGGCACCGGGCATCGCCCTCTGCGCCGTCATTGCGGCCGTCGCCTACTACGCCGACACCAGGAGCCTACTGCGCTTCGGCGCGGTCTGGGTGCCGCCACTTATCCTCACCTTGGTGATCGGCATGGCATTGCAGCCGCTGTCGGCCAGGCCCGTGCTGAAGCCCGGCCTCGAATTCGCCGGCCGGACGCTGCTGCGGATCGGCGTCGCCCTGTTGGGCGCGCGCCTGACCCTCGGCAATCTCGTCGAGGGGGGAGCTCTGCCCATCGTCGTGGCCGTGGCGGCGGTCGGATGCACCATCGTGTTCGGCGCCTGGGCGGCACGCCTGTTTGGCCTCAGCCGGAATTTCGGCCTGCTCACCGGCTGTGCCACCGGCGTCTGCGGCGCAGCCGCGGCGATGGCGGCGTCGGCCGTGCTGCCCAAGCATGAGAATTCGGACCGCGACCTTGCCTTCACGGTGATGGGCGTCAACTTCCTCAGCACGGTGGTGATGGTGATCTATCCTCCCCTGCGCGAGGCGCTGGGTTTCTCGTTATTCGAGATGGGCGTGTTCCTGGGCGGCGCGATCCACGACGTGGCGCAGGTCGCAGGCGCCGGGCAGACCATGGGTCCGCAGGTGCTGAGCGACGCGGTCATCACCAAGCTTCTGCGGGTGGCGGCGCTGCTGCCCGCGATCGCCGGCATCGCCTGGTGGGTGGCGAAGAGCGGCGGCCCGCAGACCTCGGCGCGGCCGACGCCCCCGGTCTTCCTGTTCGGCTTTCTGGCGCTCGCCGCGCTGAACTCGCTGGGCATCATTCCCGCCGCCGTGCGCGACGCGGTCGGCCAAGTCTCCGCCTTCCTGATCATCACCGCCATCGCGGCACTGGGCATGAAGACGTCGCTGCTGGCCCTGGTGCGCATCGGCATTGCCCCGGTGATGCTGCTGATCACCGAGACGATCTTCGTCGGCCTTCTGGTCGTCGGCCTGATCTACGGCCTGCGAGCCGCGGGACTTTAGGTCCCCGGCTTGGTGCCGGTCGCCTTGACCACCGCGCCCCAGGTGTCGATCTCGTTCTTGATGAACTCGGCGAACTGGATGGGCGTACCCGGCGCCGGCAGGGCGGCGCGCTGCTCGATCTGCTTGATGACCGCATCGTCGTTCAGCAGCGTCTGCATGTCCCGGCTGACCTTGGCCACGATCTCCAGCGGTGTTCGCGCAGGTGCCGCGAGCCCTGACCAGCCGGCGGCATTGAATCCCGGAATGGTCGCGGCGATCAGCGGAATCTTATCGAGTGGCGGCGGCGCGGGGCGCGCCGTGGTGACGGCGAGCGCCTTGATGCGTCCGTCCTTGATGGCATTTAGTGCGGACGCGGTGCTGTCCATCATCAGCTTGACATGTCCGCCAAGCAGGTCGGCCATCGCCGGTCCGCTGCCCTTGTAGGGAATGTGCACGATGTCGACCCCGGCCTTGAGCTTGAACAGCTCCATGGCGAGATGCTGGGAGGTGCCGGGGCCGGCGGAAGCGTAGGAAAGCTGGCCCGGCTCCTTCTTGGCGAGCACGATCAGCTCGGCCAGCGTGTTCGCCGGGAAGCTCGGATGGGCCACGATGACCAGCGGCACCAGGAAGATGTTGGAGATCGGCAGGAAGTCGGTCAGCGGCTTGTAGGGCAGATCGGGGTATAGGCTTGGATTGACGCCGAACGTGCCGCTCGACACCACCATCAGCGTATACCCGTCCGGCGCGGCCATTTTGCCGTACTCGGTAGCCGGGATGCCGCTGCCGCCGGCCTTGTTCTCGACGATGACCTGCTGCTTCCACTTCTCCGACAGCTTTTCGGCCATCAGGCGCGCGAAAATATCGGCAGCTTGTCCGGGCGGGAACGGCACGACGAAGCGCACGGGCTTGTTGGGCCACGCGGATTGCGCGATGGCCGGTGCAGCAAGCGTTGCGCCCGCCGCGCCGGCGAGCGCCATGACATGGCGACGCGTCGGATTCATTTCTGGAGCCTCCCAGTTCGTTTCGAGTGACAGGGTAGCACATGCCCCGGAAAATGACCGCATGACACGCATGATCCATATCGCTCCGCCCCACGATACGGCGGATTTCGACGCCATCGCCGAACTGGTCAGGGAGTATGCAGGGTCGCTCGGCTTCTCCCTCGACTATCAGGACTTCGAGACGGAACTCCGCGACCTCCGCGCAAAGTACGGCCCACCCGGCGGGGCGCTGTTGCTGGCTCGGGTCGGCGGCGAACCGGCCGGCACCGTGGCGCTGCGGCAACTGGAAACAGGCATCGGCGAGATGAAGCGCCTCTATGTCAGACCGGACTTTCGCCGAGAGCGCACCGAGGCCGGAATTTCGATCGGACGGGAACTCGCCTTTCGCATTGTCGAGGCGGCACGCGCTTGCGGTCATCGACGTCTCAGGCTGGACACAATCGGCCCGCAAATGGAGGCGGCGATCAAGCTCTATCGGACGATGGGCTTCACTGAGATCGCGCCCTATTACCCCAGTCCGGTGCCCGGCACCGTCTATATGGAGCTGGTCCTTTGACCGATCGCTTCTTCGAGGATTTCAAGGTCGGCGACCGCTTCATGAGTGGCGGCATGACGATCACAGAGGCCGCCATCATCGACTTTGCGCGCCAGTGGGACCCGCAGCCCTTTCATACCGACCCCGACTTCGCCTCGAAGTGGACGTTCGGCGGGCTGATCGCCTCCGGTCTCCACACGATGGCGGCGACGCTGCGCCTCTGGCTCGATCTCGGCATCTTCCGCGCCTGCAGCCTGGGCTCTCCCGGCATCGGCGAGGTCCAGTTTCCCCGTCCCGTCCGCCCCGGTGATACGCTGCGTGTGGTGTCCGACATCGTCCAACTGCGGCCTTCCGCCTCCAGGCCGGACCGCGGCATTGCCCGGCTGCGCCAGGTCACGATCAACCAGCGTGGCGAACAGGTCATGGAACAGGAGACGACGGTTTTCCTGAAGCGCCGCGCCGCGGCCTAACGCCAGGCGAAGACCGGTTGTTCGTAGTGGTCGACTCGCGTGTCGCGGCCGGCCAGCGCCACTTCCCGGAACTGGAACAGCACAGCCGCCGTCGGGGCATTCACTGTCGCGACGGGCAGCGGCAGGCGGATGATCGGGCGGTCGGATTCCTCGATCGCGAGGATCTCAGGCGAGCCATCGCGAAAGAGTTCTCCGCAGCCGATCCGGTAGGCGTCGGCCACTTCAGACGGATTGGGCGTCAGCGTAACGCCGGGCGCCCACACCACCACCGGCGCGATCAGGTAGCCCGACCGGGTGGGATAGTCGTCGAGCGTCCCCAGGATGTCGTCGGTGGAGGCCAGCACGCCCAGTTCCTCGTGCAGCTCGCGCAGCGCGGTCTGCTCGATCGTCTCGCCGGGATCGACCCGCCCGCCCGGCAGGGCCCACTGGCCACCATGGGCTCGCAGTTTGGGGGTACGCCTGGTCAGCAGGAAGGCGGCCTCGCCGGGCTCGTCCCCTTCAGCGATGACAATGGCCACCGCGGCTCGCTTGAGACCGCCGGCATCGACGCGCCGGCGCAGGTCGAAACGCCCAAGATGCTCCGTGACCCGGGTGCGCAGGGCCTCATCCAGGGGAATCGGGTTCACGGGCCGGGGGACCTCCGAAATGTCCAGACGACGGCGGGGGGTATGTTGCGCCAGATGCGCGGACCACGCGTACCGACCAGCCGCAAGGCCTGGGACAGGCTGCGCGGCACCGGCTGTGCCGGACCGTAGGTGAACTGTACGAGCGCGCCACCGCGCGGCAAGGCGTCGAACACGCCTTCCACGATACCGCGCACCACGTCTGCGGGAAGCGACAGCAGCGGCAGGCTCGACACGACCGCCGACACCGAGCCGATCCCCTGCTCTGCAAGGATCTTCGACAGCCTGGCAGCATCGCCTTCGACGATCCGGGGCCCGGCGAAATGCCGACGCAAGAACGACGCGAGTTCGGGATCGCGCTCGACCAGCGCAAGCCGTTCGGGGGGAATGCCTGCCGCCAGGAGCGCCTTAGTCACCTCGCCCGTGCCGGCGCCCAGCTCGATCACGTGGCCCTCGCGGCCCTTCATCTCCGCGAAGGTCGTCCGCGCCATGGCCTCGGCCAGCAGGCGCCCGCTCGGTACGACGGCCCCCACCGCAAACGGCCGGCGGAGCCACCGTTTCAGGAAAAGGGCAGTGCCGGCGCGCGAGCCGCTTTCGTCACGAGTCTCGATCGGGGGCATGGCAGAACGCTAACAGACGCCTTTCCAAGTCGACAGGAAAAAGCAGCCGCTCCCTACTGCGCGGGTTGCATGGCGGGGTCTGTCGCCGGCGCCGAAGCCGGTGCCTCGAACACCGGCTCGGCATGCCGCATCTGCTCCACGGCGTTCACCATGGAGACGTACACGGCGGCCGCGTAGGGCAGCGACTGCACGATCATGAATAGAGACCACAGGCGCGCCTCGGGGTCGACGACACCGTTGCCGAACCACAACACCGCCGCGGCGACCCATAGCAGCGCTGCCAGGATCGCCTCGCCACGCGCCATGCCGATCGCCATGCCGAGGGTTGCGCGCTCGTCCATCTTGGGGGTGCGCATGAACGGCAGCCGGCTGGTCGCCAACCCGTAGATCACCGCCCGTCCCACCGTATAGGTCAGCGCCAGCCCTGCCAGGGAGGCGCCGATGCTCTGGCGGAAGGTGCAGCGCACCCGGTCGAAATACAGGCCAAACGAATAGAGCAGCTTGAAAACGAAGATTCCGATGGTCGGCGCGATGAACTCGGCCGGCGGCAGACCGACAGGCTTCATGCCGAACAACGGCGGCAGGACGACCGCCAGCACCCAGGCCAGGCCCGCCCAGGTGAAGATGAGGTTCAGCGCATCGGCGAACCAGGGCAGCCAGCCCGCCACGAAGTGGTACTTCTGCCAAAAGGTCAGCTTGGTATCGCCGAAGAACATCTTGCCGGCATGCGCCTTCATGATCTGCATGGCGCCATAGGCCCACCGGAAGCGCTGCTTCTTGTAGCCGGAGAAATGATCCGGCGTCAGGCCGTGGCCGAAGCGCTCGCGGCTGTACATGGCGCCATAGCCGTTTTCCATCAGGCGCAGGCCGAGCTCGGTGTCCTCGGTGATGCACCAGGTCGCCCAGCCGCCCATCTCCTCCATGCAGGAGCGGCGGACCAGCGTCATCGTCCCGTGCTGGATGATGGCGTCGTATTCGTTGCGCAGGCACATGCCGATGTCGAAGAAGCCGGCATATTCCCAGTTCAGCATTTCCTTGAACCGGTCGCCGCGCCAGTCGCGGTGGTCCTGAGGCGCCTGCACATAGCTGATTTTGGCATCGTCAAAATAAGGCACCAGCGCCTTCAGCCAGTCCTGGCGCACCATATAGTCGCTGTCGATGACGCCGATCACCTTGGCGTCGGGGGCGGTCTGGCTGAGCACGAAGTTGAGCGCGCCGGCCTTGAAGCCCTTCATGACGTCGAAATGGAAGAACTTGAAACGCTCGCCGAGCTGGGCGCAGTAGTCCTGCACCGGCCGCCACACCGCCGGATCCTTGGTGTTGTTGTCGATGACGATGACTTCGAAATTCGGGTAGTCGAGCGCGGCCAGAGAATCGAGCGTCTGCATGACCATCGACGGTGGCTCGTTGCAGATCGCCAGATGCAGCGAGACCTTGGGCCAGTCGCGGTCCGCCGGCTGGCGGGCAATCATCTCCGCCGCCGGCAGCGCCTCGCGCGTCCAGCGGCCGCGCCAGATCGTCTCGGCCATCTCGAGCGCCTGCACCAGCGCCATACCGAGGCTGGCCACCAGGAAGAAAGCCAGCACGCCCCAGCCCACCATCTCGGAGGCGACCATGTAGGTGCCGGCGGCGACGGAGGCCCCATAGGCCACGGCGCTCGCCGACAGGGCCACCAGGGCGCAGAAGCCCACCTGCCCCACCATGCCGAGCCGCGGCCAGCGCCACAGGAAAAGCAGCATCAGCGGCAGCGACGCCGCCAGCGACCAGGCAGCGCAGGAGAGCCATTGCGGGAAGGTCTCGATCGAGCCGGTCCAGGCGAACTTCTGCTGCCGGTCGGCGTTCCAGAGGCCCCAGTAGCCGCCCGCCTTGCCTTCCAGGTCGTAGGACTTCCACGGTTGGTCGACGGCCTCGACGACGAAGGTGTCGATGTTCTGCGAGCGCAGCCACGCCACCATGTCACGCACGTTCCTGGCCTGCTCGGCTGGCGTCGCATACTTCACGACCCCTGAACCGGGGCTGCGGCGCGCGGCGCCGTTCGACGGCCAGCCGACCTCGGTGACGATTATGTTCTTGTTCGGGTAGAGTTTGCGCAGCAGCCCGATCTTTTCCTTCACATATTCGAGCGGCGTCGAGCTCGACTGCTCGTCCCAGTAGGGCAGGATGTGGACGGCCAGGTAGTCGACCTCACGCGCGAGCTCCGGATAGCGTTCCCAGATGTGCCAGGGTTCGGCGGTGCTGACTGGGACCTTGACGTTGCGCTTGACGTTGCGGATCTCGCGGATGAGCTGAGCAGGGCTGACGGCGTTGGGGCTGCGCAGGTCCTTCTCGCCGTCGAAACGAAGGATGTTCTCGTTGCCGACAAGGACGCGCTCAATGCCGGGATTCTGGTTGGCCATGCGGATCAACGCGCCGGTCTCCTCGGCATTGACCTCGCTCGCCTCGCGGCCGAACTGCAGCTTGGCTTCGTTGGGGCTGTAGATCCAGGCACCGGGCACCAGCTTGAGGCCGTACCTGGTGGCCAGGGCCGGCATCGAATCCCCGCCGTCCGTGGTGCGATAGGTACGGACGTAGCTCACCTTGCCGCCGAGCATCGCGAAGTCGCGCTCGATCTGGTCCTTGCGTGGCTTGATCTGCGGTTGGGGAGCGTCATTCACCGCCGTGCGCAGGAAGCTCCAGATGCCGCTCGCCTTGCCGGCCAGCGGATCCTGGTCCTTGCCCCAGGGAGCATAGGTGACGCCATGGAGGGGCCCTTCCACCTCGGCCGCCGTCACACGACTGTCCAGCAGACGCCATCCGACCATTGTGGCCGCGACGACGGTGAGTAGAACCAGGCCCCGACGAATCATAGAGGGACGATCACTCCGACAAATCCGCCGGTGGTTGACGCTCGCTTCGGGATCGCGGTCGCATGTCTCCTGCGGACGACAATCGTCGACGCAAGGACCGTGCCCGGATCGACTCTTGCAGCGAGCCGACTACCACGCAGTGCGGCGGACCTCTTCGAGGTTTCCTTGCGCCCGATTTCCTCGGCTGCGACCCTTCGCAGCCGGTGAGGCGACGCTGTGATCTATAGCCTGCGGCTCCGGGTACGGTAAAGAGACCCTGCGCGATGATGGCTAAAATGCCCAATTGTCGCTGGCCTTGTCGCCTGCACTTCGTCAAAACGCCACAAACCATGACCAATCAGGCCTCCGCCGCAGCGCCCGCTGCGGTCCCTCCCTCTCTAGGCGCAACTTATCGCGCAGCAGATCGTTTCGGCTTCCTTGAGCGCGCGGGCGCGCGGCTCCGTTACGCTTGGTGGAATGCCCTGGGCGTCCCGCGCGGCACCGTCGTCATCCTGACCGGGCGTGGCGAATTCATCGAGAAGTACGCCACGGAAGTGGCGGGCGAACTGCTGGAGCGGGGCTTTGCGGTCGCTGCCATCGACTGGCGCGGTCAGGGCCTTTCCGACAGGCCCTTGCCGGATCGCGGCAAGGGGCACATCGACACGTTCGCCACCTACATGGCCGACCTTCGGCTGTTCCTCGAAACCGTCGTTTCGCCCGAAGCGCCGCGCCCCGTGCTCGCCCTCTGCCATTCGATGGGCAGCCACATCATGATGCGCGAGATGGCCGAGAACGGGAGCGGTCCCTTCTCTGCCGCCCTGTTCGTGGCTCCCATGACTGCGCTTCGGCGCGAGGCGATGTTGCGGTCGGTCCTGATGATCATGCCGGAGGTCCCCGCCGTCGAGGAACGCTACCTGTTCGGGACCGGTCCCTTCGTCCTGCTGGCCCGGGAATTCGCATCAAACTTCGTGACCCATGACGAGCGCCGGTATCGCTTCACCGAGGACTGGTTCACCGCCGATCCGCGGCTCACGCTGGGCGGCCCGACGCTCGGCTGGTCCCGACAGGCCGTCCGGTCGATGGCAGCCGTCCACGCCCCCGGCTATCTCGAGCGCATCGACATTCCGCTCCTCGTCATCACCGCCGGCGAGGACAGGCTGATCGACTCCCGATCCCACGCCCCGCTGGTGGCCCGGCTGAAGCACGGCCAGCACTTCACGATCGGCCATGCCCGCCACGAGATCATGATGGAGACCGACGAGATCCGGGCCCTGTTCTGGGAGGCGTTCGACCGGCTGGTGAAGGGCGTGCTGAGCTGATGACCGAAGTCCAGATCCTGGTGATCTTCGTAGCCTTCATCGTCGCCGGCATCGCCAAGGGAGCGGTCGGCATCGGCCTGCCGCCGATCGCCGTCGGCCTGATGACCCTGGCCGTGCCACTCGGGGACGCGCTGGCCATCATGACCATCCCGACACTGGTCACGAACGTCTGGCAGGCCGGCTACGGCCCCGGCCTGCTGCGGCTGTTCCGCCGTTTCTGGACGCTCGCCCTGACCGCAACCCTGACCCTGATCCTCGTCGCCGCGACCCTGGACAAGCTCGGCTCGGCCCAGGCCTCGGCATGGCTGGGGGTAATGCTGGCTGCCTATTCGACCATCGTGCTCCTAGCATGGCGCCCGCGGGTGTCGCGCCGAGCGGAACGCTGGATGAACCCCCTGATGGGCGCAGCCAGCGGCGCCGTCGCCGGCTTCACCGGTATCGCGGCGGTACCGTTCCTGCCCTACATGCAGTCGCTGGACCTCGACAAGAACGATCTCGTCCAGGCACTGGGCATCCTCTTCATCTTCCTGATCGGCGCGCTCACCTTCGCCCTGTTTCGCCAGGGCGCATTCGATGCCACCAACGTCGTGGGCGGCATCGCCGCCATCGTGCCGACCTCTATCGGCGTCTGGCTCGGCCAGAAATCTCGCAATGCCCTGTCTCCCGAGATGTTCCGGCGGGTCTTCCTGGTGGGGCTGCTGGCCCTCGGGCTGCACATGGCGCGTGGCTTGTTGTAGGGTTGAACCATGTCACTCCCTCCCTTCAAGGTCACGATCTGCGGCATTCCGGAACTGCCGCAGCATTGCGCCGTCGGCGTGAGCCACGTCCTGTCGATCATCGACACGCACGAGCCGCGCCCGCCCGCGCTCGACACCTACTCCAGCTTCGAACACGAGCTGATCCGTTTCGACGACGTCGTGGCGGAGTATCCCGGCTTCGAGGCTTGCACGCAGGCCCATATCGAGAAGGTCCTGGCCTTCGGCGAGCGTGTTCATATGCGGCCCGACGGCCATGTACTGGTCCATTGCCATGCCGGCATTTCCCGCTCGACCGCCGCGGCCGCCATCCTGATGACGCAGTTCGCGCCGGGAACCGAGGAACTGGCCTTCCTGAAGCTGCTGGAGTTGCGCAAGCACGGCTGGCCCAACACCCGAATGGTCGAGTTCGCCGACACGCTGCTGAAGCGGGACGGCGCCATGCTGCGCGGCCTGGTCGCCTACCGGAAGGCCCTCCTCGAAGTAAAGCCGCACCTCAAGGAAGTAGTCCGCAACATCGGCCGCGGCCACGAAATTCCGGTCTGACCGTGGGGCGTGGCTTCCGCCACGCCCGGATCATGTCTTGAAGAGTCCTACCGCGCCTTCATCGGCAGGCTGGCGAGATGGGTGCCAGCGTCGACGATCAGGAACTCGCCGGTGATGTTGCTGGCGCTGGTCAGGAAGAACATCACGGCCTCGGCCATCTGCTCGGGCGTGCCGGCCTGGCGCAGCGGCGTGTTCTGCTCCTGCCCCATTTTCATCTTGTTGTAGTTCTCCTCGCCCATGCCGCCCAGCAGCCAGCGCGTCTGGATGAAGCCCGGACAGACCGTGTTGACCCGGACCGCCGGCGACAGCCAGCGCGCGAGCGTGAGGGTCAGGGTGTTGAGCGCCCCCTTGGAACAGGCATAGGGGATCGAGCTGCCGACCCCCATGACGCCCGCGATCGAGGAGATGTTGACGATCGAGCCTCGATCCTGCTGGGTTTCCCACTGCTTCTTCATCATCGGATAGACGGCGCGGCTCATCATGTAGGGGCCGGTCACGTTCACCCGCAGGATGCGGTCGAAATCCTCCGGCGTGACTCCGTCGAGGTCGCCCTGGTTCTGGAACTTGGTGGTGCCGGCATTGTTGACCAGCCCGTCGATGCGGCCCCACTGCTTCATGGTCTCGTCGGCGAGCCTCCGGCAGTCGGCATCCTGGCCCATGTCGGCCTGGACGAGGATCGCCTCGACGCCCTTGGCCTTCACCACCTCGTAGGTCTCGTCCGCCTCTTTCTTGCTCTTGGTGTAGTTGATCGCGACGTTCCAGCCGCGCTCCGCCAGGTCGAGCGCGCAGGAGGCGCCCAGTCCGGTCGCCGAGCCCGTAACGATCGCCACTTTGTTCGATTTCGCCATGTCGTTTCTCCCGATATCTCGCGACAGCTTTCATAGGCTAGGATCGGGGCCCAAGGCAAAGAAACCCACCTAGGCGGGATCATGGCGGAACTGTTTTCGATGAAAAATCGCGTGGCGCTCGTGACCGGCGCCTCGCGCGGCCTCGGCCGCGACATGGCGCTGGCCCTGGCAGAGGCTGGCGCTACGGTGCTCTGCGCCGGCCGCACGGTGAAGGAACTCGACGCGACCGCCCGCGCCATCGACCGCAAGGGCGGCCGGGCGCATGTGGTCGCGATGGATGTGACAGACGAGGCCGATGTCGTCGCCAAGGTCGCGGCTATCGTGGCCAAGCACCGCCGCATCGACGTGCTGGTGAACAATGCCGGGATCGTGCACCGCCAGGATATCGTCCACACGGAAACGGCTGATTTCCGCAAGGTGATCGAAACCGACCTCGTCTCGCAGTTCATCGTCGCCCGCGAGGTCGGCCGTCACATGCTGGCGCGCAAGTATGGCCGCATCGTCAACATCTCGTCGGTGATGGCGGTCCTCGGTCGAGCGTCGGTCGCGGGCTATGTCTCGGCCAAGCACGGGCTCGTCGGCCTCACCAAGAACCTGGCGGCCGAGTTCGGACCGCACGTCACCGCCAACGCGATCGCCCCCGGCTACATCCGGACCGAGCTCAACGTGCCCCTGCAGCAGAACAAGGACTTCAGCGGCATGCTCGAGCGGCGCACCGCGGCCGGGCGCTGGGGCAAGCCCGAAGATTTGCGCGGAGCGCTGCTGCTGCTGGCGTCCGATGCCGGCAGCTACATCACCGGTCATACGCTGGTGGTCGATGGCGGCTTGACCACGATCCTCGCCTGATCGGACACACTCATCATGACCGGTGTTCCGCGCTGGGCGATGCTCCTGCTGGCCGCAGCCTTCGCCATCTACGCGGTCGCGCTCTCGCAAGGCTGGCTGCGCGACCCGTCTCTGGCGAAGGCCGACTATGTCGGCACCATCGACGTCTCAGCCGATGACGCCAAACTCTACCGCGCCGTAGCCTTCGAGTGGCAGGTGACCAGCGCTGCCGGCAGCTTCAAGGGCAGCGATACGGCGCACGTCCGCATCGACCCGTCGGGCGAGCGCACCGTGCTGTGTGGCTGGGTGTCGCTCGACAAGGGCGGCGCCTCGATCCGCGCCACGCGCTGGCTGAGCGAGGCGCGCCTCGCCGTAGGCGACATCAAGGTCACCGCGCTGTTCATCGCGCCAGTCGACAAAAAGCCCGGAAACGGACTCAACGCCGGCTGCCTGCGGCTCGACGAAGGCATCAAGCCCGCCGCCGACGCGCCGCTCCGACTTGAAGGCCCGCCTGTCCGCGAATAGTCACGGTTCCCTCATTGAAAGAAATACCATGCTGCCCAGAAAAGGCGTCACCCCGGAGCTGGCCCGCTTCATCGTCGACACGAAGTGGGACGACCTTCCCGAGAAGGCGCGCCACGAGGCCAAGCGCGCCCTGCTGAACTTCTTCGCGGTGGCGATCGCGGGGTGCCGCACCGAGCCGGTCGAGTTGGCACTGCGAACCCTGGGCGAATTCTCGGGCGGCCGGCAGGCCACTATCGTCGGTCGACCCGAGCGCATCGACCCGCTGACCGCCGCCTTCCTGAACGCGGCAGGCGCCAACGTATTCGACTATTGCGACACGCATCTTCCGACCGTCGTTCACCCGACCTCGCCGCTGGCACCAGCGCTGCTGGCCCTGTCCGAGATTCGCCGCGTCAGCGGGTCGGACCTGCTCCTCGCCTTCGCGCTGGGTTTCGAGATCGAGTGCCGGGTCGGCGGTACGGTCTCGCCCGGCCATTACCCCAAGGGCTGGCACATCACCTCGACCTGCGGCGTGTTCGGCTCGGCGGCGGGCGCGGCAAAACTGCTGGGCCTCGACGTCGAGCGCACCGTCTGGGCGCTGGGCAGTGCCTCGACCCAGTCCGCGGGCCTCTGCGAATGCCTGGGCTGGCCCGCCAAGAGCGTCAGCGTCGGCAACGCCGCGCGCAACGGCCTGCTTTCGGCCCTGCTGGCGGAAAAGGGCTTTGCCGGTCCACCCGAGCCGATCGCAGGCAGGCAGGGCTTCCTCGCCGCCATGGGTGAGCCACCCAACTGGGCAGCGCTGCTCGACGGTCTGGGCGAGGACTGGCAGGTCAATCACAACTCGATCAAGCCCTACGCCGCGGGCTTCGTGATCCATCCCCTGCTCGACCTGGCCCTCGACTGGCGCCGCGCCCATCCGGACATGGCGATCGAGCGGATCGCGGTACGGGGCAATCCGCTGCTGCTGCAGCGAACCGACCGGGCCGACATCGCCACGGGCCGGGAGGCCCAGGTCAGCCTGCAGCACTGCGTGGCGGCGGCTCTCGTGATCGGCAAGGCCGGTCTCGATCAGTTGACCGATGCCTGCGTCGCCGATCCCGCCATCAAGGCGCTGCGGACCCGGTTCGAGTGCACGAGCGACGACCGGCTCTCGACCATCGCCGCCGAGATGGACATCTGGACCGCCGATGGGAAGAAGCACGCGCTTTCAACCCAGGCGGCGCGCGGCAGTTCGTCGAACCCACTGAAGGATGCCGAGGTCGAGGCCAAGCTGCGCGACGAGGCGAGGCGCTGGGAGCCGGAGCACGATATCCAGCCGCTGATCGATGCCGTGTGGGCGCTCGACCGCAGCGACGATGTCTCCTCGCTGCTTGCGCTGGCGGTGCCTACTCGACGGTGACGTTGGCGGCCGCCGCGACGGCCTTCCAGGTCGCGATGTCCCTCTGGATGAAGGCAGCGAACGCTTCCGGCGAATTCCCGACCGTCTGCATGGCCTGCTTCTCCAGCAGCTCCTTGGTGGCGGGATCGGCCAAGGCCTTCACGATCTCGGCGTTCAGCTTCTTCACCACGGCGGGCGACGTCCTGGCCGGCGCCAGGATGCCGTGCCAGGCCAGCGCCTCGAAGCCGGGATATCCGCTCTCGGCGACCGTGGGCACTTCCGGCGCGACCGGCGACCGCTCCAGGCTGGTGACCGCGAGCGCCCGCAGCTTGCCGGACCTGATGTGTGGCAGCACGCTGATCGGATCGCCGAACACGACGTTGAGTTGCCCGCTGACGAGATCGCCGACTGCCAGTGCCGTGCCGCGATAGGGCACATGGGTCATCTTGAGGCCCGCCTTGCTGGCGAACAGTTCGGCCACTAGATGGTTGGCCGCGCCGACGCCGGTCGACCCGTAGTTCAGGGCGCCGGGCTTGCTCTTGGCCAGCGCCACGAATTCCCGCACGGTCTTCGCGGGCGAGTCGGAATTGACGACAAGGATATAAGGATAGGCGGTCGTCATGGTGATGGGCGCGAAGTCCTTCACCGGGTCGTAGGGCAGCGTCTTGTAGACGGCGGGATTGATCGAGATCGGGCCGGACTGGCCGAGCAGCAGCGTGTATCCGTCGGGCTCGGCCTTGGCTACGAGATCGGTGCCGACGATCGAACCGGCCCCGCCCTTGTTCTCGATCACAATCGGCTGGCCGATATTCTCGCTGACTTTCTTCGCGACGATCCGCGCCACCGAATCAGCACCGCCGCCCGGTGCATAGGGCACCACCAGCTTGAGAGACCTGGACGGAAAGTCCTGTGCCCACGCCGGGCTCGCGGCCAAGGCCAGCGCCAGCGCCAGCGCGCCGGCGGCGCGCCTCGTCATCTTCTTCATCTTTCCTCCTGGGACTTCATTGGCGGCATCGTTGAGAAAACCGCTGACAACGGCTAGTGAAACACCGGCATGGGGCAATCTCGAGATTCTGGCACGGCGTCAGGCCGCCTCGCCTCTCAACTGGGCCAGTCCCCGCTTCATCAGGGCCTTGGTGTAGCGTTCCCGGCCGATTTCGGGTGGAACGGCCTTCTTGTCCGGCGGCGACGCGAATATGGCGGTCAGTTCCTTGAGCTCCGCCTCGGCGAGCTTGAAGTTGCCGCGCTTCATGTAGCCCAAGGCGCGGAAAAGGCATTCCTCCTCCTTCCAGTTGGGCTCGCGGTTCCAGTCGTCGAGCTGATGCAGCGCCGCCGCGAAGCGCGCCAGTATCGTCGCCTTGAATTGGGAAGTTACCCGATACATGCCATCCGCCCGTTCCTGTTGCCTGGCGGGATGGTGCGCGCGCGGCGCTCCTGCCGCAAGCGCCGTGGCCTCAGCCGCCGGTCGGCGCGATGACCCTTCTGGCTCTCTCCGATCCCATGGGGCACGACCGCACGCCGGGCAAGACCCTCTTCGATGTTGTGTTGCTCGTCGCCGGCAGCAGCGCCGTGCTGATCGCCCTCATCCTGTGGTTCGACAACGCGCAGGGCGGGTTGACCGGCAATGGCGTCTTCAAGAGTCTCGAGCTGAAGCCCTGGGTGGTCGATCCGGCGAACGCGCCGCTCTACCCCTCCAACTACCTCTTCTACCCCGTCTACGGGGCCCTCTGCCGCCTGCTCGACCTCCTGGGTGTCTTTGCCGGCGATCCGCGGCGTCAGCTCACCATCCTCAATGCCCTGAGCGCGAGCCTCTGCAGCGGCGTGGCCTATCTGCTCGCCCGGGCAATGACCGGCGACAGGGTCATCGCCTGGCTGACGGGCGCATTCCACCTCGCGACCAGTCACGTGATGTTCCTCGCCATCGTCAACGAGGACATAATGCCGAGCTATACCGTGATGTTCGCGGCGATGGCGCTGGGCGCGGTCTGGTTCGCCCGGCCGTCGCTGGTGCGGGTCGCCACCGTCGCGGTGCTGTTCTCGATCGGCTGGCTGTTCGAGTGGCGGCTGATGTTCCCGACCCTGCCGGCGATGGTGGCCGCGCTCTGGTTCGGCGAGCCGCGACCAGGCCGGCGCATCGCCTGGATCGCGCTGTTCCTCGCCTGCATGCTCGCCACGGCAAACGTCGTGGCGCTGGCCTGGCAGGGCCATGCCGGCGCCGTCGGACCCTTCGATCTCGTGTGGACGGGCAAGGCGGTTCGTTCGGTGTGGGCGGGCTTCACCTGGGCCAAGGTCGGCTACCTGTGGGATGGCATCGTGGCCTACCTGCTGGGGACCGGTGTCACGACCTTCGACGGGCTTCCCGGTTGGGACATCTGGCGTTTCGCCACGACTTTCTGGCTGCTGGGAATCGCTGCCGTCGCGGCTTCGATCCTGCGGCGCGCCGACGTTGGCCCGGCACGCGCCCTGCTGGCGGTGTTCGGCGTCACCTTCCTCGCCGGCGAGGTCTTCAACCTCTATTCGCAGCCGCAGGACCCGCAGATGCAGATCAACGTCATGGCCTGGGTGACCCCGGCTTGGGCGCTGGTGCTGCTGGCCGCGCGCCGGCGCTGGCCCGCGCGCGGCCTCGCCGCCATGGCCGCCGTTACCGTGGCGCTATTTGCCTACAATGTCTGGAGCATCGCCCCACTGCGCGGGCTCGACAGCAAATGGCGCGGCGCCATCGAGCGCCTGGAACGCCAGGGCGATCCGGCGCGCACCGTCTTCCTGCTGCACGATTTCGACTGGACGATGGTCTATGCCTCGCTGCACTGGGGCACGGCGGAGCCCGGCCTCACCGGGCTGGGGCCGGCGCCGCAGGCGCTGCCAAAATTCAAATGGATCGGCTTTACCGGCGACGTGCTGCGGCACCCCGACTGGAGCACCGACCGGCACGTCGAGTCGCTGCGCCGGCAGATCGACCGCGCCCTGGAACTCGGCTACGAGGTGATCGTCGTGCGCCTGTGGAACATTCCCGAGGCACAGCTGCTGACCGAGACCGGCATGGTCGCCGACGCCGCCCGTCTCGGTGCGCTGCAACGTATGCTGCGCACCGACTTCACCGCGACACCGGTGTCGATCGATCCGGTCGCGGGTTCCCTGTACCGGCTGCAGCGCGCCGCCGGTCGCTGACGCCCTATATCGTCGCCTGCTGGATACGCCGCTCGTCGAGACCGACCGAACGCGCGGTCTCCACGATGGCGGCCCAGGTATCGTCCGGCAGCGGCACGCCCTCGGCGAGGCGCTGAGCCCGGGTGCGCGATTCCTGCTCGCCGGGCACCAGGATCTCGACACCGGGCGTGGCCGGCTTCGAGCCCTTGACGAACGAGACGTATTTGGCGATGTCGGTCGGGAAGAAGCCCTCGGCGTCGAACACCTTGGGATCGACGTAGAAGGACAGCATCCCATTGGCGAAGCGGCCGCGCTTGGGATCGGTCGCACCGGTGCCGGAGAGCGACCCGCCCAGGATCTCGCACATGAAGGCGAGGCCGGAGCCTTTGTGGTCGCCAAAGGCACGGATGGCGCCGGTACCCTTGCTATGGTCACGCGGGCCGGTCGGCGTGTAGTCGCCGTACAGCAGATGCGGATCGGCGCTTGGCTTTCCGTCCGGGCCGATCAGCGCACCTTCCGGCAGTTTCTTGCCGCCCTGGCTCGTCACCAGCACCTTGCCCTCGGCCACGATCGAGGTGGCGAAGTCGAGGACCAGCGGATCCGCGCCGGCGCGCGGGACGCCGACGCAGTAGGGCGCCGTCGAAAAGCGGCGCTCGACGCCGCCATAGGGTGCCACCAGGACGCTGCCCGACGCATTCACGAAATGCACCGAGACGAGACCGGCCTCCGCCGCCATCTCGGCCCAGTCGCCCACCCGGCCGACATGGCCAGCATTGCGCAGCGTCACGGCCGAGAGGCCGTTCTTCAGGCACTTGTCGATGCCGATCTGCACGGCCTGCGGCGTTACCGTCTGGCCGAAGCCGTACTTGCCGTCGACCACGGCGATCACCGGCGTGTCGACCAGCACGTCGACCGTCACGTCGGCAATGACCGTGCCGCTCTTCTTCTGCGAGGCGTAGCGCGGGACGCGCACCACGCCATGGCTGTCGTGGCCCGACAGGTTCGCGCTCACGAGATAGCGGCCGATGCGGCCGCCCTCTTCCTTCGAGCATCCCGCAGCGGCAAAGATGTCCGCGACGAAGGCTTCCAGCTCCTTCGCCTTGATCGTCACGCTTCCCATGTCAGGACTTGCCGCGCTGCAGGCTCGCGACGTAACCGCGGTTCCAGGTCGGGTTGATCATCACCTCGTTGATGACGATGTGCGGCGGCAGGCAGGCGATGTAGCGGATCAGGTCGCCGACATCCTCCGACTGCGCCATGCGCTTGCGCTCGGCCGGCGTGATGGGGATCGGCCGCTTGTCGAGGATCGGCGTCGCCACCTCGCCCGGGCAGACCACGCAGGAGCGGATGCCGTTGACGCACTCTTCCATGTTGATCGTGTGGCTCATCGCCACGACGCCGTGCTTGGCCGCGGAATAGGCCGGGCCCGACAGCAGGCTCGGCACCTTGCCGGCGACCGACGACGTATGGATCAGCACGCCGCCCTTGTTCTTGCGCATCAGCGGCAGCACCGCCGAGGTGCAGTAGAAGGCGCTCGACAGGTTGCCGTGCACGACCTCGTCGACACCCTTGGGCGTCAGCTGCTTCCAGCTCCGCTTCTGGATGTTGAGGCCGGCATTGTTGACCAGGATGTCGATGCGACGGTGCTTCTTGGCGATCGCCGCGACGGTCTTCTCGACCGCGGAGGATTTCATCAGGTCCGCCGGCTTCACCTCGGCCGAACCGCCCGCCTCGGCGATCATCGCCGCGGTCTCCTCGAGCGGCGCCCGGCGCCGACCGGTCAGCACCACGGTCGCACCGTCCCTGGCCAGGGCCACCGCCGCCGCCTGCCCGATGCCCGACCCCGCGCCCGTGACCCACGCGACCTTGCCCGTCAGAATACCCATCACGCCATCTCCTCGCTTCTCTCTCAGGTTCATTGTTCCCACTGTCGTGCGGCCCCAGCCGCGCAGTTCCGAGCCTACGCCTTCAAGACGCTGCCGTCGCGGGAAGATGCAGCCGACGAGCCGAGCGGCGGAAGCCGACGATGGAGCGCAACGAAGAAGGGGCCTGCCCTGCGGCAAGCCCCTCTTTGCCCTTCCCGCCGAGCGGGGCTATTCGATCTTCACCCCGGCATCCTTCACGACCTGCGTCCACTCGACGACCTCGGACTGGATAAAGCGGCCGAAGCCTTCGGGCGTGGCGGTCACGACGCTCACGCCGCGGTCCTTGAAGGACTGCACGATGGCGGGCATCGCCAGCACCTTGTTGATCGCCTTGTTGAGACGCTCGACGATCGGGGTTGGCATACCGCGCGGCCCCACCACGCCGACCCAGCCGACGACCGAGAGGGCGACGCCGCTCTCGGCGAGGGTCGGAACGCCGGGCGCAGCGTCCGAACGCTGCGGCGACAGGAGGCCGAGCGCCTTCAGCTTTCCGCCCTGGATCAGCGGCATCGCGACGGTCGTGGTATCGAAGGAAAGCTTCACTTCGCCAGCAACGAGATCGGTCGCCGCGGCGGCGCTGCCCTTGTAGGGCACGTGCAGCAGATCGGTGCCCGACTTCTTCATGAAGAACTCGCCGAGCAGATGGTTGGTCGAGCCCATGCCGAACGAGGCGAAGGACAGCTTTCCGGGATTGGCACGCGCCAGCGCGATCAGCTCCTGAACACTGTTGGCGGCGACCGACGGATGCGCCACGAGTACGAAGGTAACGGTGCCGATCTCGGCGATGGGTGTGAAGTCCTTCAGCGTATCGTAGGGCGGCGCGATCTTCACGGCCGGCAATACGACCATCTCGGACCCCGTCCCCAGCAGCAGCGTGTAGCCGTCGGGCGCCGCCCGCGCGACCGAGGCCGCCCCAATGGCGCCGCCGGCGCCGACACGGTTGTCGACGACGACCGGCTGTCCCAGCTCGATCGAGAGTTCCTTGGCGATGATGCGGGCCGCCGTATCGGTGGCGCCGCCCGGGGCGAAGGCCGCCACGAGCGTGATCGGCTTCGCCGGATAGCTGGCTTGCGCGTTTGCCGGCCCGGATAAACTCAGAGCCAGCAGCAGTGTGGCAGACAGGATTCTGATCGACGGCATGGAGCCCTCCCCCGTGAGAACCGGCTCAATTGCCGGCGAACTGGAACCCTGCCGGGCATGCCTTCCCTATTGGCGCTGGCGCATGATGCGCAGGGCGGCCCGGGAGGCCTGGCGGACATGGTGCTGCGAGGCCTTGCTGGCGGCGGACTCGTCGCGCGCACAAAGGGCCTCGTACATCCGGGTCAGTTCGTCGAGAGTCTCGGGAAGGCGGCCGGGCTCGGACATCGAGGTCCGGCGCAGCAGCACGATGCGGTTGTGCAGGAGCTTGAGCATGGAGCTCAGCACCTTGTTGCCACTGCCTTCGAGGATGACGTCGTAGAAGTCGCTGCTCAGTTCCAGCGTGCGCAACACGTCGCCCGCCTCGGCGGCCCGCTTCAAACTGGCGAACACATCCTGCAGCTTGCGAACGTGGGCGCTGGACGCGCGCAGCACGAAGCCCACGCAGGCCTGCGCCTCCAGGGTGCCGCGAACCTCGTAGATCTCCTCGGCGTCCTCGTAGGAAAGCACCGTGACCACCGGCCCACGATTGGGCACCAGCGTGACCAGCCCCTCGGCCTCGATCTGGCGTAGCGCCTCGCGCAGCAGCGTGCGGCTGACACCCAGCGTCTCCATGAGTTGGCGCTCCTTCAGGCGCTCGCCCGCGTCGTACTTGCCCGACAGGATCGCCTTGCGCAGATCCTCCTCCGCCTGCTTGCGCAGCGGGGTCGCACTCTCGGCGCCGTTCATGCCGTTGTCGCTCATCGCGAGAGCTCCCCGGCCGGCGTGGTGGCGATGATGCGGGTGTAGATTTCCGTCGTCCGCGCCAGTTCGTGCGCCAGCGCGTCCGGGGTTGAGCCGACCCAGTCATATCCCTGGGCAACGAGGCGGCTGCGGAATGTCTGATCCTCGCCCAGCGCCTTGGCCACGGTCGCCAGCCGGTCGAGCAGCGGGGTCGGCGTGCCCTTGGGGCCGAAGAGACCGAACCAGCCATTGAATTCGAGCTGCGGCACACCCTGTTCCTTGAAGGTCGGAACGTCGGGCAGCAGCTGCGTGCGCTTGTCGCCGCTCACGGCGAGCAGTCGGATCCGGCCCTGCTTCGTCATCGCATCGAGCGCACTGGTCGTGAGGAAAACCGAGTCGACGTGTCCGGCCAGAAGGTCGGTGATCGCCTGGGCCGACCCCTTGTAGGGAACGTGCTCGAGCTTCGCGCCGGTCGCGCCGGCCAGTACCAGCCCGTAGAGATGGGCGGAGGAGCCGGCGCCGAACGTGCCGTAGGTGACCGGCTTCTGCCGCGCCGCCGCGATCGCCTCACGCAGCGTCTTCCAGGGCGAGGTCGCCAGCACCGCCCAGGCCGTCGCCGTCTCTGCCAGCAGCGTGGCCGGCGCGAAGTCGGCCACGGGGTCGACGTCGCCGCGATGGATCAGTGGGCCGAGCGCATGAGTGCTCGACGTGCCGAGCAGGAAGGTGGCGCCGTCCGGCTTCTGCCGCGCGACTTGGCGATTGGCGATGACGCCGTTGGCGCCGGGCTTGTTGTCGATCACGAAAGTCGTGCCCGGCAGGAGCGTTGCCGCCGCATTGGCGAACTCGCGCGCGAGCTGGTCGGCCCCGCCGCCCGGTGCGAAGGGCACGACCAGCGACACGAGCGGCGGGAACAACGCACCCTGCGCCCTTAGCGCTGCAGGGCGGGCGAGACCGGCCGCCGCCGCCGTTGCGGCCGCCAGCACCGACATGTTGAACAACCTGCGCTTCATCGTGAACCTCCGGAGTTCGCCTCAGACCGTCGCGACGGGCGTCACGGGAGACCCCACCGCGCCGGGCAGATTGAGGGGCGGGGCCGTCAGCAGGAAGCGATTCCTTCCGTTCTTCCGCAGCCATACCGCCAGATCGCGCAGGAACCACAGTTCGCCGAGGTGGATGCCGTTCTTGAACAGGCAGTGCTCATGCAGTGGCAGCAGGGCGTGGGAGGTCTGCGGCGCGTATTTCGCCATCAACTCGACGGCGAAATTGTCGGAGATCAGCGCCGCAATGCCGGTATCGGTGATCCACGACAGGAGCCGCCGGTCGCGGCCGTCGAGACCGGCGCAGGAACGTTGCAGCACCGTCGCGTCGGGCTTGCCGGCCATGCCGAGGATCAGCTCGTCGAGACCGGCGTAGAAGCACACCATGTCGCCCTTCTCGATCTCGACGCCGTCCTTCTCGAGGATGCGCTGGAGATCGTCGTAGCCGACCGCATGGTTTTCACGGCCGTAGTGATGCGCGAGGTCGACCAGCACCGCCCGCCCCTGCACGCCGTGCCGCGCCATGTTCTCGATGCCCAGCACGTCGGCGCGCGGATTCTCGTAGGCCGCCCAGGCCTCGCTGCGCTCGCAGCGCTCTGCCACCGACAGGCCATGCCGCGGGCGGTAGCCGTTATAGAAGGTGATCTCGGGCTGTCCGGTGCCGTCGGAGTCGAACAGGCTGCCCATGTGCGCGAGCCCGTCCCACTGCGTCGAATACTGCGTGTGCAGCAGCACGACGTCGTCGGACACGACGTCGGTGAGCAGCGGATTGTCGCGCTGCAAGGCGAAGCAGAAGCACTGCTCGCCCGCGCTGTTGCCGGCGCGCAGGGTCGCGAAGCGGCGCGGCGGATGGCGGCTCGGATGCAGCGCATTGCCGCCCGGCAGGTCGAGCGGCAGCGACAGGCTGAACGTCTTGCCCGTCCGCGCTTCGGCGAGGCCCTTCAGCACCTGCTCGGGGCCGACCAGGTTCATCGCGCCGAGCTGGTCGTCGGCACCGAACTCGCCCCAGTTCGACCCGTCCGGCCGGCGGCTCCAGCGCGCGGTCATACCTTGCCCTCATATCCCTGGCGTTGCGCTTCCGCGCGTTCCGCCGCCTTGGCCGCCTGCACGCTAGGGCGCTGGCTGATGCGCTCCAGATAGGCCGACAGGTTGGGCCACGGCGCGAGGTCGATGTCGTGATAGTGCGTCCACATCGCGATCGCGTAGCAATGGGCATCGGCGATGGTGAAGACGGGGCCGGTCAGGTAGTCGCGACCCGCCAGATGCTCGTCGAGCAGCTTCATGCGCGACACCACGAGCTGGCGCGCCAGCGGCCGGTAGTCGTCCGGTGTCGTCTTCTTGAAGAGCGGCATGAACCCGCCCTTGTGCAGGTCGGAGGCGATGAAGCTCATCCACTCCATGATGCGGTAGCGCTGCAGGCTGCCCGGGGCGGCGCAAAGGTCGCTGTCCGGACGCATGTCCGCGAGGTACTGCATGATGATGGCACCCTCGGTAAGGTACTCGCCGTTAGGCAGTTCGAGCGCCGGCACCTGACCCTTGGGATTGACCTTGTAGTAGTCGGACCCGTCGGGCAGCAGCTTGCGCGGCACGTCCACCCAGATCAGCTCGAGCAGCACGCCCAGTTCACGGGCGACGATGTCGACCGCAAGGGAACAGCCGCGGACTTCATGGAAGAACTTCATGGGATCTCTCTGTCGCGAAGGTGGAAGGGATGTCGCCGGATCAGGCTGCACGGGCCTTGGCTTCCAGCGCCTCCTGGATGAGCTGGGCCTCGACGGCGGCGCGCACCGACGGGCGGGCGGCGACGCGCGCCATGTAGGCTTCGAGCCGGGGCCAGGGCGTGACGTCGATCGCATGGCGCTTCGTCCAGATGACGATCGCGTAGCAATGGGCGTCGGCGATGGTGAACCGGTCGCCCATGAGATAGTCGCGATCGGCCAGATGACGGTCGAGCCATTCGAGGCGACCGGCGATGTGCTGCAGCGCGATCGGCCGGTAGTCGGGCGGCGTCGCCTTCTTGAAGAGCGGCATGAAGCCGCCCTTGTGCAGGTCCGATCCGATGAAGCTCATCCACTCCAGCACGCGGTACTTGTCCGCACCGCGCGCGGTCGAGGCGAGGTCGCTGTCCGGGCACTGGTCGACCAGGTACTGCATGATCGCGAGGCCCTCGCTGAGGAACTGGCCGTCCGGCAACTGCAGCGACGGTACCTGCCCTTTCGGATTGATGGCGTACAGGTCGGTGCCGTCGGGCAGCAGCTTGCGCTGCATGTCGACCCAGACGATCTCCAGTGGGATGCCGAGCTCGCGCGCGACGATGTCGACGGCGAGCGAGCATCCGTGGGATTCATGGAAGAATTTCATGGTTCCGCCTCAGGCCGCCTTGGCCTGGCGTTCCGCTTCCTCGGCGGCCTGCACCGACGGGCGCGCAGCGACACGGGCGACGTAGGCGGCAAGGTTCGGCCACGGCGCGAGGTCGATGTCGTGCAGCTTCGACCACATCAGGATCGTGTAGCAGTAGGCATCCGCGACGGTGAAAGCGGCACCGGTCAGGTACGGCTGTGCGGCCAGCTCGCCATCGAGCCACTTGAAGCGGGTGGCGAGGTTCTGCCGCGCGATCTCGCGATATTCCTGCGGCGTGGTCGGGCGGAACAACGGCGTGAAGCCCTTGTGCAGCTCAGTGCCCACGAAGTTGAGCCATTCGAGGACGCGGTAGCGCGCCATCGTGCCCGCCGGCGGCAGCAGCGCGTTGCCCGGCTGGCCGTCGGCGAGATACTGCACGATCACAGGACCCTCGGTCAGGAACTCGCCATCATCGAGCTGCAGCGTCGGCACCTGCCCCTTCGGGTTGACCCCGTAGTAGTCGGAGCCGTCGCGCAGCTTCTTGGCGCGGACATCGACCCATTCGAGGGCAAGCGCAACGGCCAGTTCACGCGCAACGATGTCGACGGCGAGGGAGCAGGCGTGGGGCGTCAGGTACAGTTTCATCTCGGTCTCGCTGTGAAGGGCCGGTTCGGAATGCGGTTCAGTTCACGGTGATCTTGCGTTCGGACACGATCCGCCCGTAGCGTTCGCGGCCGCGCGCGATCAGCGCCGCCAGCTCCTCGGTCGAACCGCTGCCGACATCGAAGCTCATGGCCTCGAAGGACTTGCGCAGATCGGGCGAGGCCAGAGCCTTCTTCATGGCCGCGTTGAGCGTGGCCACGATCTCCGGCGGCGTCTTCGGCGGCGCCATCAGGCCGAAGAAGCCGGTGATCGACAGGTCGGGGAGGCCCACCTCCTTCGCGGTGGGCACGCCCGGCAGCGCTGGATCACGCGCTTCGCTGGTCACCATCAGCGGAACGAGCTGTCCCGACTTGATCTGTGCCAGCAGAGGCGCCAGCACCTCGTCCATCAGCTGGGCATCGCCGTTGAGCACCGCGTCGCGCGCCGAGATCGAACCCTTGTAGGGAACGTGGACGAACTTCGTGTTCGTCGTCGCCATCAGGATCTCGCCCAGCAGGTGGTTACTGGAGCCGATGCCGGCCGAGGCGAAATTCAGCACGTCGGGCCTGGCGCGGGCCTGGTCGAGCAATTCGGCCAGGGTCCGCCCGCCGGTTGCCCGAGACGTCACGAAAACGAAGGGCTGCAACGCGCCGAGGCTCACCGGCACCAGTGTCGTCAGGTAGGTCTGGTCGGGATACAGCACCGGCGCGACGGTCAGCGTACTGCCGCTGCCCCACAGCAGCGTGTAGCCATCCGGCTCGGCTGTCGCCACGCGGCGCGTACCGATGCGCCCGCCCGCCCCCGGCTGGTTCAAAACGACCACCGGCTGGCGAAGTATGTCCGACAGGGCCTTGGCGACGATGCGCGCCGAAACGTCGGTCGATCCGCCCGCTTCGAACGGCACGACGATGGTCACGGGGCGTTCCGGATAGGTGCCGGCCATGGCTGGCGCCGAGGGGAGAAGCGCCATCGCGGCGCAAGTAAGTACGGCCCTCCGAAGCAACCTTCTCATCGCCACCCCCGTGCTATCTGGAAGCAAAGGTACGACGATTATGTTTTAATACGCAAGTCTCGTACTACAATTTTCTTGAATGAGCCCGTTATGGCAGGCAAAGATGCATCGCCGCCGCTAACCATGGGGGCAAATTCCCGGCCTACCGGGGACCGGACGATGATGGAGGAGCAGACATGAAGGGTACGATTCTGGTTGGAACTGCGAGCCAGGGCTTCCTGCGCAGCGTCGATGATGGCGCGAGCTGGCACCGCCTCGGCCTCAAGGAAGCCATCGAATTCGACGGCGTCGTCCGCAGCGTCGTCGTGCATCCGCACGATCCGAAGGTGGTCCTGGCCGGTGCGGACTCAGGCCTCTGCATCAGCACCGACGGCGGCGCACACTTCTCGCTCGTCGACTCGCCGATGAACGGCCAGGCGGTATGGTCGATCGCGATCGATCCGGCCAACCCGTCCTACATTTACGCCGGCACGGGCGCACCCTCGCGCGCAGCGATGTTCCGCTCGACCGATGCCGGCAAGAGCTGGCAGCGCCTCTCGCCCGAGATCCCGGAATTCTGCCAGGGCGTGAACCGCCCGCGAATCCTCACGATCTACATCAACCCCTCCGATACCGCGCAGATCTGGTTCGGCGTCGAGGAAGGCGGGCTGTGGCGCAGCGGCGACCACGGCGCCACCTGGTACCGTATCGATCCCGACTGCGGCATCACCAATTCGGACATCCACAGCATCTCGATGCTGCCGGCGAGCGGCCACCAGCCGCACCGGATCTTCGTGGCGACCGTCAACTCGGTCTTCACCAGCACGGACGGCGGCAAGGCTTGGATCGGGGCCGCCTCCAAGGACCGTTTCGAGGGGCTGTACTACACCCGCACCGTCCAGCCGCTGGCCGGAGACGCCGTGCTGATGCTGGCGGTCGGCGACGGCACGCCTGGCACGAAGAGTCGCCTCTACCGCTCCACCGACCGCGGCGACAGCTGGGTGCCGGCGCTGCTCCATGCCGAGCCGAACTCCACCTTTTGGGCCTTCGGCCTGCACCCAGCGGACCCGGACCTGGTGTTCGCCGGCACGAAATACGGCGACCTCTTCCGCTCGCTCGACGGCGGCCGGAGCTGGTTCAAGGAATGGCGCGCTTTCCCCGAGATCACCGCAGTCGCCTGGACCCCCTTCGAGGCGCCGGTCCGCGCGCATCCCCGCTCGATCATCTGAACGGCGCCCGACCGCGCCGCCTCTCCTCTCTTGAAGACCAACGGAAAATGCGCACCAACAATCTCGGCGAATTCCACATCCGCAAATGGTACCTGCAAATCGAGGACACCTTGGCCAACGAGACCGGGGAGCTGGCCGACGGCGATCCCGTCCGAAAGATCGTCATCGGCGCCGCCCTCCACAATCCCTACTCCGGCCGGTTCGTCGAAGACCTCGGCGGCTCGGTGCGGGCGTCGGAGGCTCTGGGCCGGGAATTCGGACGACGCATTTCTGACTCGATCGGCAATGCCCGGGTCGCCAGCTACGGCAAGGCCTGCCTGGTGGGCGCAGCCGGCGAATACGAGCACGGCAACGCCCTGCTGACGACCGTCTTCGCAGATCCCGTTCGCGAGGCGATCGGCGGGGCGAAGTCCTGGATCCCGTCCACCGGCAAGCGTGGCGCCCCGGGCGCGTCGATCGACATTCCGCTCGCCCACAAGGACGAGCTCTATGTACGCTCGCACTACGACACGATCAGCGCGATGTTTCCCGATGCCCCCAATGCAGACGAGATCGTCATCGCCTTTGCTTTCGCCACCCGCGGGCGTCTGCATGCGCGTCTCGGCGGCCCCGCCGCCGACGCATCCCATGCCGCCTGAAAGGAGGATTGCATGACGACCATCGAGGACGGACCGCGGGATTACAGGGTCCGCACCCGCGACGGCCTTTCGCTGCGGGTGCTGGAATGGGGGCCCCCGTCGGCTGCGCCGATCATCATGCTGCACGGCATCCGGGGCTACGCGCGCACGTTCGGCCCGCTGGCGCAGGCGCTGCAGCCCGGCTTCCGCACCATCGCCTGGGATCAGCGCGGCCGCGGCGCCAGCGACTGGGATCCGGCGGGCAACTACTACAACGACAGTTATGTCCGCGACATCGAGGACGTGGTCGAGCATCTCGGCCTCGGCCGCTTCGACCTGCTCGGCCATTCGATGGGTGGCATCGCAGCTTACGTGTATGCCGCCACACACCCCGACAAGATCCGCCGACTCATCGTCGAGGATGCCGGCCCCGGCGCCTCCGAGGACAGCGCGGGCTCCACCCGCATCCGACAGGAACTGCTCTCGGCCCCCCGCTCCTTCGAAAGCTGGGACGCCGCCGTCACGTTCATGCGCAACCTGCGCCCGAGCGTCACCGAGGAAGCGCGCCTAGACAGGCTGCGCAACATGCTGAAGCAGCATCCCGACGGGAGCTGGGGCTGGCAGTACGACCATGACGGCATCGCCCGCGCCCGGCTCGACCCCGACCCGTCACGCCGGGTCGACCTGTGGCCGCACGTCGAGGCGCTGAGTGCACCCACGATGGTGCTGCGCGGAGGCCGCTCGGACTATTTCCGGCGCGAGACCGCCGAGGCGATGGCGGCACGCAATCCGCTGGTGCGATGGAAGGAAGTGGCCGACGCCGGCCACTACATCCACGACGACCAGCCCGAGGTCGTGAAGTCGCTCGTCTCCGGCTTCCTCCTCGCAGAAGCGGCGGAGGAACGGCGCTGACGCTCAGAGCACCTTGCCGGTGCTGTCGTCGATCAGGTGCATGTTGCTGAGGTCGGCCCGGAGCTTCATGGATTGCGCCGCCTCGGCCCCGGCATTGGGGTTGACGCGGCCGCAGATCTCCCGTCCGTTCACGGTGAAGTAGACCAGCGTCTCCATGCCCATCGGCTCGACGACGTCAATCATCATGTCGAAATCGTGCTGGTTGGGCTCGGTGTGCGGCCGCGTCTCGGTGATGTGTTCGGGCCGGAGGCCCAGCATGAGGTTGGGCTTGCCCACGTACGGCGTGTAGCGGGTGGTGCGGTCGGCGGGCACTGGAAACGACAGAGTGTCGTTCAGGCGCACGCGCAGGGCACCGGCTGCCTGCTCGAGCTGGCATGAGATGAAATTCATGGCCGGAGAGCCGATGAAGCCCGCGACAAACTTGGTCGCCGGCGAGTGGTAGAGATCGTTGGGCGAGCCGACCTGCTCGATGATGCCACCGTTCATGACGACCACGCGGTCAGCCAGCGTCATCGCCTCCACCTGGTCATGGGTCACGTAGACCGTCGTGGTGCGGACCTTCTGATGCACCTTCTTGATCTCGGTGCGCATCTGGACGCGCAGCTTGGCATCGAGGTTGGACAGCGGCTCGTCGAACAGGAACACCTTTGGATCGCGCACGATAGCGCGGCCCATGGCGACCCTCTGGCGCTGGCCGCCGGACAGCTGCTTGGGCTTGCGATCGAGCAGCTCGGTGATGTCGAGGATCTGCGCCGCCTGCCTGACCCGCTGGTCGATCACGTCCTTCGGCGTCTTCTTGAGCTTCAGGCCGAACGACATGTTCTCGTAGACGTTCATGTGCGGATAGAGCGCGTAGTTCTGGAACACCATGGCGATGTCCCGGTCCTTGGGCGGCACGTCGTTCACGACATGGCCACCAATCGCAATGTCGCCGCCGCTGATCTCCTCCAGCCCCGCGATCATGCGGAGCGTGGTGCTCTTGCCGCAGCCCGACGGACCCACGAGGACGATGAATTCCTTGTCGGTGATGTCGAGGTCGATGCCGCGGACGGCGAGGACTTCGTCGTACTTCTTGACGACCTTACGCAACGTTACCTGAGCCATGTGTCGACTATCCCTTTGTCGCGCCCGCGGTCAGACCCGCAATGTAGTAGTCCATGAGGAAGGCATAGATGATGAGCGGAGGCGCCGCGCCGAGCAGCGCGCCGGTCATGATCTGCCCCCAGTTGAAGACGTCGCCCTTGATCAGCGTCGTGATGATGCCCACCGGCAGCACCAGCTCGCTGGTCGAGGTGGTGAAGGCCAGCGGATAGAGGAACTGAGCCCAGGCCACGGTGAAGGTGAAGATCGTCGCCGCGATGATCCCGGGCAGGGCCACCGGAATGAAGATCTTGGTGAGTGTCTGCATCCAGGTGGCGCCGTCGATCAGCGCCGCCTCATCCAGTTCCTTCGGGATCGACGCGAAATAGCCGATCATGATCCAGGTGGCGAACGGCACCGTCAGCGTCGGGTAGAGGATGATCATCGTCCACCAGTGATTCATCAGCTGGATGCCGAACACCTCGTTCACCCAGGAGAACATCTTGAACAGCGGGATGAACAGCAGCGTTTCCGGGATCAGGTAGGTGAGGAACACGCCGGTCGCCAACGTGGCCGATCCCCAGAACTTCATGCGAGCGAGCGCGAAGGCGGCGATCACGCTGATCATCATGGTCAGGATGACGACGCAGATCGACACGATCGCCGAGTTCCGGAAGAACACCAGGAAGTGATTCTGCGACAGCAAGTCGATGTAGTTCTGCAGCGTCGGATTGCTGATCCACCACGGGTTTGTCGCGGCCGAGATCTCCGCGCTGGTCTTCAGCGAGGTGATCAGCATGTAGATGGGCGGCATCAGGAAGAAGATGGCAAACAGCACGAGGAAGAAATACGACCAGCGCAGCGCCCAGGTGCGGTCGCGGCTCATGCTGCCGTACTTGGGGCGGCCCGGCGCCTCGCCGGCGATCGATGCGTTTGCCATCAGACTTCACTCCCCCGCTTGGTGATGTCGCGCAGGATGAAGGTCGCGGCGACGGCCAGGATCGGCACCATGAAGAGCGAGACGGCGGCGCCGAGCGGGATGTCGCCGCCCTCGATGCCGACGCGGAAGGCCCAGGTGCCGAAGATGTGCGTGCTGTTCAGCGGTCCGCCCGCCGTCAGCACGCGCACGATGTCGAAGTTCGCGAAGGTGACGATCAGCGAGAACAAGGCGGTGATCGCGATGATGTTGCGCATCATCGGAAGGGTCACGTACCAGATGCGCTGCCACCAGGTGGCGCCATCGATCGAGGCCGCCTCGTAGAGTTGTTCCGGCACCGACTTCAGCGCCGCCAGGTACATGATCATGAAGAACGGCGACCCGATCCAGACGTTGACCAGAATGACCGAGAAGCGCGCCCAGCCGGCCTCGCCGGTCCAGGGAATTCCCGACAGCCCGACACCCTCCAGGACCCAGTTGAGGGCGCTGTAGGATGGATCGAACAGCCACAGCCACGCGAGCGTGCTCATCGCCGGCGGAATGACCCACGGTACCAGCAGCATGCCGCGCCACTTGCGCTGGCCCTTCGCGGGAATGTTGTGGACGAAGTGAGCGACCACGAAGCCAATGATCGCCTTGAAGATCACCGCCGTGATGGCGAACAGGCAGGATTGGTAGACGACCAGCCAGAACGTGTCGCGTCCGAACAGGAACTCGAAGTTTCCGAAACCCACAAAGCGGGTCATGCCTTTGTTGAGCGTCGCGAGGTAGACCGCGTAGCCCGCCGGATAGGCGACTAGGATCGTGATCAGGAGGATCAGCGGCAGCGCCATCAGGAAGGCGATGGTCGACTTGCGCTGCATGAGCTTGTGCAGGCTGCTGCGCTGCTGTGTCGGATGCCCGGCCGGATTGCGGGCTGCAATGTCTGCCATCGGGTACTCCAGGCCCTGTCGGGCCATGCGGGAAACGCCAAGTGAAACAGGCTACGAGAACATCTGGAACAGTACCGGCGAAGCGCGAGCGGCGGACCGTCCCGCCCATGGCAGGACCGCCCCCGCGCGCTTCCCGAGCCGGTCCAGCTGACCGGTTTGGGGTCGATAGCGGAACCGCCCGCCGATCCCCTCTCGAGGATCGGCAGGTCTTCGCGTCAGTTGCGGGTGAAGCCCTCAAGCTCCTTGGCCGCCCAGTCCAGTGTCTTGTCCATGGCCTCGCCTTTGGCATAGCGCACGACCATCTGGGTCATGATGGCCTGGGTGTAGATCTGCTCGGCGATCTTGTGCGGCGCGGGTGCCGCGGCGATCGAGAGGGTCTGGTGGTTGTGTGGGTTCGGGTAGTGGTAGAGCGTGCCCTTGGGCGGCGACTCTTCCGCCCACACCTTGAAGGTGGTGAGCTTCTCGAACGCCGGCAGGTCGTAGCCCTGCGACGCGTTGGTCATCTTCTCGGCGGAACTGGCCTGCGACAGATACGTGATCAGACTCTTGGCCGCCGACTGGTTCTTGCTGAAGTTCCAAATGCCCCAGAAGAATGGCAGGAACGGCGCGTAGCGGCCCTTGGGCCCCATCGGGAAGCCGTGCGTCCAGAGCTGCTCGGCGACCTGCGGCGCATCACGCTTGGCGACAGCCCAGGCGCTGGGCGGATTCATGATCAGCGAGCCCTGGCCAGACACCAGGAACTTGTTGTTCGATGCATCGTCCCAGGAGGGCACGTCCGCCGGCAGGAACTGCATCAGCTTCTTGTAGTAATCGAGCACCTGGCGGACCTGGTCGTTCTTCACGACGATGTCGCCCTTGGCGTTGACGAGCTGAGCACCGAAGGCATGGAACAGCGCGCCGGCGCTGTCGACACTGTCCGACGTCGTGCCGAGCCCGATGCCGAACGGGTTACCGCCCTTCTGGCAGGCCTCCGCCGCCTTGACGAAGTTGTCGAGGTTCCAGGCGTCCGCCTTGGGCGCCTGGCCTACCGGGTACATCGCCTGGATGTCGATGCCTGCATGCTTCTTCAGGAGATCGATACGCGAGCACGGGCCCTTGATCTGACTGCCCACCGTGGCCGGCACGGCGAGCCATTTGCCGTTCAGCTTGCCGAGGTATTCGACGGTATCGTTGACCTTGCCGTTCTCCTTGATGAGCGGCTCCATGACGTCGTTCATCGCCACGAGCTGCTCGGAGTAGCGCGCGGGGAGCCAGGTCGAGAAGGCAAGCACGTCGTGACCGGACTTCGCTTGTGATTCCGCAGCGGTAGTCAGTAGCAGCTTGTTGCCCTGCGAGGTGATGAAGTCCATCGAGACTTCGACCTTGTTCTTCTCGGCCCACTCCTTCACGAGAGCCTCAGTCGCCTTGTTGGCGCCCGGTACCCAGTGATCCCAGAAACCGACCGAAAGCTTGCCCGCGGCATTCGCGCTGCGAACGAACGGCGCCGCCACGAATGCCGCGGAAGCCGCAGCGGTGCCGGCGACGAATCGACGACGATTAACCTTCATCGAGACCATGTTTCCTCCTCAGAGCCGATTTCGACCGGCAGATTTATCCCAGCCCGCGCTGACGCTTGGGGCACTGGCTCTCAAACGGAGCCTTGAGGCGATGCTATGCACAAGACACCGGGCAAGCAATGCATTTTGACATGGGATTCGGATTCGAGCGGAATTTGACAGACCGCAGCGAGACTTGGATGCTCCGCCGCCCAGAGCCGGAAAGGGATCTGCAATTCCTGCGGGAATTTTCTGTGAATTGCGTCCTGATCGAGTTCCACCGCCGGTTCTCCCGGCAGCAGATTTGAAAGAAGCGTCCGCCTCCTCATGAATACCGTTCCGATGACAAATCCCTGGCTCGCCGCCGTCGCCCCCTCGCCCATCGGCGAGACCAAGCGCTGGGTGCTGGGACGCACTTTTCCGGCAGACCGGCCGCTGATCGATCTCAGCCAGGCGGTGCCGGGCTACCCGCCGGCGCTCGAGTTGCGAAAGCATCTGGGCGAGCGCCTGCTCGATCCCACGATACACGGCTACACGCCGATCCTCGGCCTGCCGGTTCTGCGCGAGGCCTATGCGGGCCATCTCTCCGAATTCTATGGCGCGCCGATCACGCCGGGCGAGGTCGGCATCACGTCGGGATGCAACCAGGCCTTCTGTCTCGCCCTGATGAGCCTCGCCAAGGCGGGTGACCAGGTGATCGTGCCCCGGCCGCACTACTTCAATCACGACATGTGGATGCGCATGCAGGGGGTCGAGCCGGTGCCGCTCGACTTCCGACCGGGTTCCGGCGCGGTGCCCAGCGCGGAGGATGCCGAGAAGCTGATCGGACCGCGCACGCGCGCGATCATCCTGATCTCGCCGAATAATCCGACGGGCGCGGTCTATCCGCCCGCGACGATCCACGCCTTCTACGAACTCGCGAAGAAGCACGGGATCGCCTTGCTGCTCGACGAGACCTACAAGGATTTCCTCCCCGAAGGGGAGCGTCCGCACGATCTCTTCAGCCGGCCGGACTGGCGTGGCACGCTTGTGCACCTTTACAGCTTCTCCAAGGTCTTCGCGCTGACCGGCTACCGGGTCGGCGCCGTCACTGCCGGCAGCGAACTGATGGCCGAGATCGAGAAGGCGATGGACTGCGTCTCCATCTGCCCGCCGCGGCTCGGCCAGGAGGCCGCGCTCTACGGCCTACGCAAGCTGCTGCCGTGGGCCCGGAACAACACCGCGGACCTCAAGGTGCGCGCCGACCTGCTGGGACGAGGCCTCGAACGCTCCAACCGCTGGCGCCTCGTCAGCATCGGCGCCTACTTCGCCTATGTGGAGCATCCCTTCCCCGGCACCACTTCCACCGAGGTCTCAAAGCGCATGGCCGACGAAGAAAACCTGCTCACCATCCCCGGCGACATGTTCGGCGCCGGCCAGGAGCGGTTCATCCGCCTGGCCTTCGCCAATGTCACCGACGACAGGATTCCGACGGTGCTGGAACGGCTGGAGCGGTTCGGCGTGTAGGGATTTTCCACCTCCGGAGATTACCTCATCCTGAGGAGGCCGCGCAGCGGCCGTCTCGAAGGATGGGCAACGGATGTGGTGCGTGTGCCCACCCTTCGAGACGCGGTCCTGCGGACCGCTCCTCAGGGCGAGGTGGCTTTAGGGAAGGCCGACACACGAGTGCGTCATTCCTTCCGCAGAATCTTCTCCATCGCCTTGCCCTTAGCGAGTTCATCGATGAGTTTGTCGAGGTAGCGGATCTCGCGCATGATCGGCTCCTCGACCTCTTCGACACGCACACCGCAGACCACGCCCTTGATGAGGTCGCGGGACGGATTGGGCTTCGGGGCCTTGGCGAAAAAGGTCTCGAAGTCGGTCTTCTTTCTTATCTGCGTCTCCAGCGCCTTGGCGCTGTAGCCCGTCAGCCAGCCGATGATCTGGTCGACCTCTGCCTTGGTTCGCCCCTTCTTCTCCGCCTTAGTGACGTAGAGCGGGTAAACGCTCGCGAAGCTCGTCGTGTAGACGCGATGCTTTGCCATGAGGGCGATGCTAGCCTATCGGCCACTACTTTCAAGCTGATGAGGAGCAGCGCCATGCCGCACGCCACCACGCCCGACGGGGTGAATCTCTACTACGAGGAGGCCGGCAGCGGCACGCCGATCCTGTTCGTGCATGAATATTGCGGCGACTGGCGCGCCTGGGAGCCACAGATGCACTTCTTCGCCCGGCGCCATCGCTGCATCACCTACTCCTTCCGCGGCTACCCGGGTTCCGACGTACCTGCGTCCGGCGACATGTATGGCCAGCAATTCGCCGTCGACGACGCCAGGCGCATACTCGACCATCTCGGGATTACGAAGGCGCACATCGTCGGGCTCTCGCAGGGTGCGTTCGCGACGGCGCATTTCGGCAGATGCCATGCCGACCGTGCGCTGTCGCTGACGCTCGCGGGCGTGGGCTCCGGCGCCGGCCGGGAGGGGCACGAGCAATTCAAGAAGGATGCCGTGACCACGGCCGGATTGATCCGCAAGGACGGGATGGCGAAGTATGCAGAGAGCCTGTCGACCAACCCCACCCGCTCGCGCTTCAAGACGAAGGATCCGCGCGGCTTCGCCGAATTCACGACGCACCTTTCCGAGCATCCCGATGTCGGCGCCGCCAACACCATGGAGAACTACCAAGGCAAGCGTCCGTCGCTCTACGACTTCGAGGAGGAGTGGAAGATTCTCAGCCTGCCGACGCTGATCATCTGCGGCGACGAGGACGATCCGTGCCTTCAGCCCAGCCTCTACCTGAAGCGCGTGCTGCCCAATGCCGGCCTGGCGATGTTCGCCAAGACAGGCCACACGGTGAACCTCGAGGAGCCCGACGCCTTCAATCGCGAGCTTCTGAACTTCATCGTCATGTCGGAAGCCGGCAAGTGGACCAGCCGACCGCCGGTCGCCGAGGGCGCCGGCCTCATCTGACGGTCACGGCGTGATTGAGTGGGCCATGGCCGCGCCCGAAACCGGGCGCGGTCTCGATGGCCTTGCGGACGTAGTCGCGCGCCCGCTCAACGGAGTCGCGCAAGGTCATCTTCTGGGCGAGCCCTGCCGCAATGGCAGACGCGAGCGTGCAGCCGGTGCCGTGGGTACTGCGGCTCACGATCCGGGCATCCTCGAAACGGTCGAACTTTCCGTCGTGGAACAGCAGGTCGACCACGCGGTCGCCCTCGAGATGGCCGCCCTTCATCAGCACCGCGCCGGCGCCCAGCGCGGCCAGCCGCTCCGCGGCGCGCTTCATGTCGGCTTCGATTCTCACCGGAAATCCCACCAGCACCTCCGCCTCCGGCAGATTGGGCGTGATGAGCGCCGCCATCGGCAACAGCCGATCGCGCAGCGCGGCCTCAGCCTCCGTCAGCAAGAGCCGGTGTCCGCCTTTGGCGACCATCACGGGGTCGACGACCAGCGGCACGCCCGCCGCATGCCTCTCGATGCCAGCAGCCACCACCTCGATCACGTCGGCACTGTGCAGCATGCCGGTCTTCACGGCGTCGGCACCGATGTCGCTCAGGACGATTTCGATCTGCTGGGCGATGAAGGCCGGTTCGACGCCGACCACCCCATGCACGCCCTCGGTGTTCTGGGCAGTCAGCGCAGTGATGGCGGTGGCGGCAAAGCCGTTCATTGCCGTGACCGCCTTGATGTCGGCCTGTATACCCGCGCCACCCCCCGAGTCCGAGCCGGCGACGATCAGCACCCGGCCCTTCATGCCGCCTGCCGGGGAATCGCCTCGATGATCTGGTCGACGACGCTGTGCACGAGGTCGCTATCGTCCCCTTCGGCCATCACGCGGATCAACGGTTCGGTGCCAGACTTTCGCACGAGGATCCGCCCGCTCTTGCCGAGCCTCGCCTCGGCCGAGGCGATCGCCTTGACCACGGATGCGGCGTGCAGGGCCTGAGTGGCGTCGGCGACGCGCACGTTCTTCAGCAGCTGTGGCACGGGCTCGAAAGCCCGGAAGAGCTCGCTCGCCGGCCGGCCGGTACGGATCAGGACGGACAGCGCCTGCAGCGCCGCCATCAGCCCGTCGCCGGTGGTGGCGTGGTCGGTCATGATGATGTGGCCGGACTGCTCGCCGCCCAGATTGTAGCCGTCGGCACGCATGCGCTCGAGAACGTAACGGTCGCCGACCTGCGTACGCACCAGCTTCAGCCGCCGCGCGTCGAGATAGCGCTCCAGGCCGAGATTGGACATGACCGTTGCAACGACGCCGCCGCCCGACAACAGGCCGTTCTGCGTCCACTGGTCGGCAATGGTCGCCATGAGCTGGTCGCCGTCGATAACCGCGCCCGTCTCATCGACGATGATGACGCGGTCGGCGTCGCCATCCAGTCCGATCCCGATATGGGCGTGATGCGCGACGACCTGCTCCTGCAGCACGCCGGGATGCGTCGAGCCGCAATTGCCGTTGATGTTGAAGCCGTCCGGAGAGACGCCGACGCGAATGACCTCGGCGCCAAGCTCGCTGAGCACTGTCGGTGCCACCTTGTAGGCAGCCCCGTTGGCGCAATCGATGACGACCTTGAGATCGCTGAGATCGAGGCCGCGCGGTGCCGACGCCTTGACCGCCTCGATATAGCGGCCCTGCACGTCGTCCAGCCGCTGCGCGCGGCCGATTGCGGCTGAATCGGCGAGAACCAGGTCCGAAGGTGACATCACCAGCGCCTGTATTTCGATCTCGACCGAATCGGACAGCTTGAAGCCGTCCGGACCGAACAGCTTGATCCCGTTGTCCTCGTAGGGATTGTGCGAGGCGGAGATCATCACGCCGACGTCGGCGCGCATCGACCGCGTGAGGAAGCCGACCGCGGGAGTCGGAATCGGCCCCAGCAGGAACACATCGACACCCACCGAGAGAAAGCCGGCCGTCAGCGCCTGCTCCAGCATGTAGCCCGACAGGCGCGTATCCTTGCCGATGACGGCGCGGTTGCGATGGGCCCCCCGGTGAAACACCTGTCCCGCCGCCATGCCGATACGCATCGCGATTTCGGCGGTCATGGGGGCGGTGTTCGCACGCCCGCGAACGCCATCTGTGCCGAAAAGTGAACGAGCCATGACAGGCGTTTTACCGCATCGCCTCGAAGACCGCGAGAGCCTGCCGCGTTGCGACGACGTTGTGGACGCGGACGATCGATGCGCCACGGCGCAGGGCCTCCACCGCCAACCAGGCGGATGCCGGATCGCGATCCGCGGGCCTTTCGACGCCCGTTAGCCGGCCGATGAAGCTCTTGCGCGAGCAACCGATCAACACCGGGTAACCCGCCTCCGCCAGGCGCGTCGTCCCCGCGATCAGGGCCAGTTCCTCCTCGACCTTCTTGCCGAAGCCGAGACCGGGATCGAGGGCGATACTCTGTCGTTCGACGCCGGCCGCCTGGCAGGCCGCGGCGCGATCAAGCAGGAACCGTCGGACATCCTCGACGACGTCGTCATAGGCCGGACCGGCATAGCGCTCCTCCGGCCCGCCCCGCCGGTGCATCAGGACAACCGCCGCTTTGCGCCGCACCACCAGGGGTAGCAAGGCCGGGTCGTCACCCAGCGCCGACACGTCGTTCACGATCCGGGCGCCGGCCGCCAGGCCCGCTTCGGCGACGAGGGCGCGACGGGTGTCGAGCGAGACGACGGCCCCCTGTCGGACGAGGCCCTCCACCACGGGAAGAATCCGCTGGCGTTCCTCCTCGGGAGATACGGACGTCGAACCAGGGCGTGTGGACTCACCGCCGACATCCAGGATGTCGGCCCCTTCCGCTACGAAGCGCAGGCCATCGTCGATGGCCCGCGCCGGGTCGAGGCGTTCACCGCCGTCGGAAAAGGAGTCAGGCGTCACGTTCACGATCGCCATCACGAGAGGGCGATCGAGCGCGAGGCCCGCGAAGCTCGCGGTCAAACGCCCGGCTGAGGCTCGGGGCTGGCGCCCGGTGCGGGGCCGGTGGTGGTCGGAACCGAGGCGCGCCGCCGGCGATCGGACGTACCCGCGCCACCGGTGTCGTCGCGCACGACCTTCTCGCCGCGCAGGATCGTGCCGATCTCGTCGTTGCTCAATGTCTCGTACTCGAGCAGCGCCCTGGCGATGGTATGCAGATCCTCAAGACGTTCGGTCAGGATCGTGCGGGCACGGCCTTCGGCTTCCTCGATCAGGCGGCGAACCTCCTGGTCGATGAGCTGCGATGTCGCCTCGGAGACGTTCTGCGTCTGCGTGACGGCGTGGCCCAGGAAAACCTCCTGCTCGTTCGCCTGATAACGCACCCGGCCGAGCTTCTCGGACATACCGTAGGCGGTGATCATGCCGCGCGCCGTCTGGGTCGCGACCTGGATGTCGCTGGCGGCGCCCGTCGTCACGTTCTCCGGCCCGAACACCAGCTCCTCGGCAAGGCGGCCGCCGAACATGATCGCCAGCCGCGACTCAAGATACTGCTTGGTGTGGCTCAGGTGATCACGCTCGGGGAGCTGCATGGTCACGCCCAGCGCGCGCCCCCGCGGGATGATCGTCACTTTGTGCAGCGGATCGCTCTTGGGAACATGCATGGCGACCAGCGCGTGGCCCGCCTCATGGTAGGCCGTGAGCGTCTTCTCCTCGTCCGTCATGGCCATCGAGCGACGCTCGGTGCCCATCAGAACCTTGTCCTTGGCGTATTCGAAATCGCCCATGGTCACGAGGCGCTTGCCGACCCGCGCGGCGCGCAGGGCGGCCTCGTTCACGAGGTTGGCCAGATCGGCACCGGAGAAACCCGGCGTACCGCGGGCCAGTACCCTCGGATCGACGTCCGGCGCCAGCGGCACCTTGCGCATGTGGACCTTGAGGATCTTCTCGCGGCCGCCGACGTCCGGGTTCGGCACCACGACCTGCCGGTCGAAGCGGCCGGGACGCAGCAGCGCGGGATCGAGCACGTCGGGGCGGTTGGTGGCGGCGATGAGGATGACGCCCTCGTTGGCCTCGAAGCCGTCCATCTCGACCAGCAGCTGGTTCAGCGTCTGCTCGCGCTCGTCATTCCCGCCGCCCAGGCCGGCGCCACGATGGCGGCCGACGGCGTCAATTTCATCGATGAACACGATGCAGGGCGCATTCTTCTTGGCCTGCTCGAACATGTCGCGCACGCGGCTGGCGCCGACGCCGACGAACATCTCGACGAAGTCGGAGCCCGAGATGGTGAAGAACGGGACATTGGCTTCGCCGGCAATGGCGCGTGCCAGCAGGGTCTTGCCGGTACCCGGAGGACCGACCAGCAAGCAGCCCTTGGGAATCTTGCCGCCCAGGCGCTGGAACTTCTGCGGATCCTTCAGGAAGTCGACGATCTCTTCCAACTCGCCCTTGGCCTCGTCGATGCCGGCGACGTCGTCGAAGGTGACGCGGCCATGCTTCTCGGTCAGCAGGCGCGCCTTCGACTTGCCGAAGCCCATGGCGCGGCCGGTGCCGCTCTGCATCTGGCGCAGGAAGAAGATGTAGACGCCGACCAGCACGAGGACGGGCAGCCAGCTCACGAAGATGCTGCCGAGGTTGACGCCCTCTTCCACGGGACCCGCGTCGACGCGGTCGACGTTCTTGATGAGCATCGGCATCAGCTGGTCGTCGGGAGGAGTGCTCGGCGCGTAGGTCGAGAACTTCTGCACCCCGTTGCGCGGCTCACGGAAGGTGCCGCTGATCGTGTTGCCCTGGATGCGGACATCCTGGATCTGCCGCTGTTCAACCGCCCGGACGAACTCGGAATAGGAGATCGTGTTGCCGGGAGTCCGGGTCGCCCCGCCCTGGAAGACGCTGTAGAGCAGCGCGAGCAGCAGGACGATGACGATCCACAAGGCAGCGTTACGATTGAACGGGTTCACTGATGGCTTCCGTTAAAGAGGGCTACGACCAAACATGGGTTGCGGCCGCCGGGTCGCAAGCGAAAAATACAGCGGGAATCAAGGGCTGCCTTCCTTTCCTGCCATTTTCAGGCCGGACAATCCACTCAAGCTGGCGCGAGCCGACAGCCTGACGCAGGGCGAATTGGCACCCTGACAGGGTGAAATCCGCTCCCCGGCCCGATTTGCCACGGTCCGGCGCTCCGGACATCCGGGCGAGGGCCCGGTCGAGCTGGTCCCGCCGCGGCGGATGATGGCCGCCTCCCAGAGCCTGCACGACACGACTCACCAGACGGACACGTATGTCGAACGGCAGCCGCTCGAGGGCGGTACGGTCGATCGCGACGCTCTCGTCCTCCCGCGACTCGAGAAGCGCGGCCCCCGCCCGGGCGGCCTTGACCTCCTGGTCGGCGCGCAAACGGTCTGCATCCGGAGGTCCTGCCTCGATCGGCCCCGCGAGGCGCAGCCGAGCCCGCTCGAAGCGTGGGTCGACATTGGACGGATCGTCGATCCAAGCGATGCCGCGCGACACGAGCGTAGCCGACAGGCGTGCCCGCGGCACGGAGAGCAGCGGGCGCAGGAGACGAACCTCGGGCCACTCGACGAGGGCCGCCATGCCGGCCAACCCGTCCGGACCGCTGGCGCGCGCCGCACGCATCGCGACCGTCTCGGCCTGGTCGTCGGCATGGTGAGCCACAAGAAGGTGGAGGATGCCGCGTTCGCGGCAAGCGTCGCGCAGCAGCTGGTAACGGGCGGCGCGCGCCGCTTCCTGGAGGCCGGCCTGCGGTTTGGCGCCCGCCCAGCGCAGGACGAAGCTCTCGATACCGCGGCCTTGCAGCAGGTTCGCCGTAATCAAGGCTTCCCGCGCCGCCTCAGGTCGCAGGCCGTGATCGACGATCAGCGCCAGGATCCGGCCGCCCTGCCCGGTCGACCATTCTTGCGCCAGCAGGGTGAGGCTGAGCGAATCGCGGCCGCCGGAAACGGCCACAGCCAACTCCGGACGTGCCTCAAAAGGTCCGAACGGCGCCATCAGGCGCGCGAAAGACGCTCCATCGACGGGATGCGGCTCGGCGGGATCAGTCACGCGCAGCCGTTCTTGTGCCGCTCCTGCTCGATCCGGCGCTTCTGCAGGTCGGTCGCCCGCGGATAGTCCTGGCTGAAGCGGGCGAACACGGCGCAGGCATCGGGCTTGCGGCCCAGCACGGCCATCGTGATGCCGAGCTTCAGGAGGTTGTCGGGCCCCTTCGGGCTCGTCTTGTAGACCTTGTAACCCTCGGCAAAAGCCGTGAGGGCGCTGTTGTAGTCACGACGAGCGTAGTAGGTTTCGCCCAGCCAGTATTGCGCATTGCCGGCCAGCTTGTTCTGCGGGTTGCGCTGAATGAAGGTCTTGAAGCCCCGTTCGGCGGCGACGTAGTCACCTTCCTGCAGCTTCTTGATGGCCTCGTCGTAGAGTTGATCCGCACTGGCGGCGCTGCCTGCGGGAGGCGTCGGCGAAGGCGTCGCAGCCTGCGCTCCGGGCCGCGGCGCGGCGCCTCCGGGGCGGCCGGCCCCGCCCTTCTCGAGCTGCTCGATGCGGTACTCGTAGTCAGCCTGCATCTTCTCCATTTGCTGCTGCAGCCTCGCGTTGCGATTCTGCAGCTGCTCGATCTGGCCAGTCATCATCGTGAGCGACTGCTGGAGCTGATTGAACCTGTCTTCGATGTAGACAGCGTCTCCCCCACGCTGCGCCGCGGCCGCCGTGGGCAAGGCAAGGGCAATGAGGAGGATGAGCCGGGAGGGAAGGATCTTCATGGCCAACGCTTTGTTCACATCAAACGCGGCCATTTTCAGGCATGACCGTCCTGCCTCCAAATGAAAACGCCGGTCGCATGGCGACCGGCGTTTCCTCTACTCGCCTCGTTTCGAGGAGGTCTACTCCAGGGCCGTCACAGCACGGCGGTTGCGCGCCCAGGCCGCTTCGTCGGAGCCGACCGGATCGGGACGCTCCTTGCCATAGCTGACCGTCTTGAGGCGTGCCGCAGGGATGCCCTGGGCGATCAGGTACTGGCGTGCGGCATTGGCGCGGCGCTCGCCCAGTGCCAGGTTGTACTCGCGCGTGCCGCGCTCGTCGCAGTGGCCTTCGATGGTGATCTGATAATTGCCGTACTTCTTCAGCCACTCGGCCTGACGATTCAGGGTCTGGCGGCCATCCTCGCGCACGGTAGAAGAATCGGTGTCGAAAAAGACGCGGTCGCCGACGTTCTGCCGGAAGTCGCCGACCGATCCAGGCGTCACGGTTGTGGTGGCCGCCGACGCCGTCTGCGTGTCGTTGTTGCTGCAGGCTGCGATGAGGAACATCGCCGCAAGGGCCGACAAAGCCTTAATCATGCTCATCTTTCGATCCACTCCCTGACGGAATCGACCCGGGCGAGGGGTACGCACGGGTCGACAAAAAAGATCATATATTTCGCTACTGCGGAATCAAGGGCGACCACGCCGGATCCGACGCATCGGTCGGCGTCGGGACCTGCCGCTCGAAGCGACCGGTGATGTCGATCTGATGCAGTGACGCTGAACCGGCGCGTCCGCCCGAGCTGGGTTGCTGGCGGAAGAACATCAGTACGCGTCCGTTGGGTGCCCAGGTCGGACCTTCGACGAGGAAGCCGCTCGCCAGCATGCGTTCGCCACTGCCGTCCGACCGCATCACGCCGATGCCGAAGCCGCCCGATCCGATCTTGGTGAAAGCGATGAAGTCGCCGCGCGGCGACCAGACCGGCGTCGCGTAGCGTCCGTCACCGAAGCTGATGCGCCGCTCGCCGCCCCCGCCGGCACTCATCACGTAGAGCTGCTGGGCGCCACCGCGGTCGGAGTTGAACACGATCTGCGAACCGTCGGCCGAGAAGCACGGCGAGGTGTCGATGGCCGGCGAGTTGGTCAGGCGGCGGAGCTGCCGGCCGCGCACGTCCATCTCGTAGATGTTGGTGCGGCCGTTCTCCGCGATGCTCATGACCACCTTGGTGCCGTCGGGCGAGAAGCGCGGCGCGAAGCTCATGCCCGGGAAGTTGCCGAGCAGCTCCCGGCGGCCGCTGTCTACGTTCTGCAGATACACCCGCGGCGGCCCGTTGTTCTCGCCATAGGCCATGTAGACGATCTCCTGCAGCGTCGGCGAGAAGCGCGGTGTCAGAGCGATCGTCTTGCCGTCGGTCAGGTAGCGGTTGTTGGCGCCGTCCTGGTCCATGATGGCGATGCGCTTGGTCCGGTTGTTGCCCGGGCCGGTCTCGGAAACGTAGGCGACGCGGGTATCGAAATAGCCTTCCTCGCCGGTCACGCGCTTGTAGATCGCGTCGGAGATGATGTGCGCGAGACGCCGCCAGTTGCTCGGCTGGCTGGTGAAGGACAGGCCGGTTGCCTGCTGGCTCGTGACGACGTCCCACAGCCGGAAGTCGACCTTGATGCTGCCACCGACCGACGTAACCTGGCCGACGACGAGGCCGGCCGCGCCGACGCTGCGCCAGTCCTGGAAACGCGGCGGCGAAGTCGCGTCGACGTCCTTCTGGATATAGGCGCTGGAAGGAATGACCCGGAACAGGCCGCAATTCTGCAGGTTATTGCGGATTACGCCCGCCATCTGGGCGCCCACCGCATCACCCTTGAAGTCGACGATGGCGATCGGCACGGGCTCGAAGCTCGGCCGCGTCATATCGATGGTGAGCTGGGCGCGTGCCGTGCCTGCAACACCAAGGGTGGCGAGGGCTGCACCGCCCAGCAGGGTCGTCCGTCGGGGAAGCATCATGTCGGACCTCTTCATCTCAAGGTTTCTATTAGGGTGGAGGGGTCTCAGTAGTCACGTGGATCGAAATTGAAGGTGATGGTTCGCCAGCTCGCGAACTTCTCTGGAGAAAGCGGCCAAGGCTGGCAACGCGGATTCATGATGGCGCGATGCGCGGCGTCGGCCGCGGCACGGAACACCGGGTCGCTATTATAGCGCCCCGTATCGCGCAAAGCCGCCTTCACCGGGGTGCCGTTCTGGTTCATCTCGACGGTCAGCGTAATGATCATGGCTTGGTCACGGGATCCGCCCTGCGTGTTCCAGCACGGCCGGATCTTCTGACGCACGCCCTCGATCTCGCTCGCCGTGACGACGGCGGCCAGGTTCGGCGCGGCCGGCGCCTGGCGCGTGACCTGCTGCACGGGCTTGGGAGACTGCTCGGGCGTCTGGATCTTCTGCGTCGACTGCTTGTTCTTCAGGATGTCGTCGATCATCGAATCGACGCTCTGCTTGGGCGGGGCAGGCTTCGGCGGTGGAAGCTTGGGCGGCTCGGGCTTCTTCGCCTCGGGCGTGGGCTTGGGCGGCTCCGGCGGTTTCTCGACCTTCGGCTTCTCCGGCTCCTTGGGCTTCAGCGCCACGAGATCCTCGACCGGCTTGGCAGCCTCGGTCTTGGGCTTCTCCTCCGGCTTGGGCGGCGGTGGCGGCTTGGGCGGCTCGGCAACCTCCGGCGGCTTCGGCGTGGGCGGCGACGGCGGCGGCTCGGCCGACTGCACCGGGGGCGCCTTGGTCGTCTCCTGGGCGATCGGCGCGTCCTTGGGCTGCGGCGGCAGATTGGCCACGGTGGGGGCACCTGCCTTCTTGTCGATCGCCTCGAACTCGACCATCACTGGCTCGGGTTCCATCGGCGGCGTGCGGCCGAAGAAGTCGAGGTTGAGCACCGCCGCCCCGAGCACGAAGACGTGCACCATCGCCGACGCGATAGCCGGTGTGCGCATCTCGATGCTGGCGGGGTGACGGCGAGCCATCGTCCTCTTCGTGTCCGTTGTCTCAGCGCCGGGGCGTTGGCGCCGCGGGCGGCTGCTGTGGTTGCGGAGCGCGGGGGGCGGTCTGCCCCGGTGTGGCGGGCGTGACGGTGCCGCCGCCTCGTCCGAGGGCCTGCGCCTGTTCGCCGAGCAGGCCGAGTTGGCGGAAGCCGCTGTCGATCACGACGCCCATGACCTCCATCATCTTTCCGTAGTCGACGCTCTTGTCGCCCCGCATGAAGACGCGCTGGTCGGGTTTCTCCTCGTGCACCGCCTTCAGCTTGGCGCCGAGTTCGGCGATGTCGTACTTGGTTTCGCCGAGGAACACCTCGCCCTGCGAGTTCACCGACACCACCATCGGTTCGTCCTTGCCACCGACCTGCTGGGCGCTGGTCTTCGGCAGGTCGACCGGCACGCCGACCTGAAGCAGCGGCGCCGTCACCATGAAGATGATCAGCAACACCAGCATGACGTCGACCAGCGGCGTCACGTTGATGTCGGCAATCGGCGTGTAGCTCCGCCGCTTGAACTTGCTGCCCGACGAATTGGCGCCGGGTGCCGGAATGACGCCCGACATCAGACCTGTTCCTCGAGCTGACGCGACAGGATGGTGATGAACTCACCGGCAAACGCCTCGAGCTGCTGGGCGTAGCGCGAGACCTGACCCGACAGGATGTTGTAGGCGGCCGCCGCAGGAATGGCCGCGACCAGACCGATCGCGGTGGCGAACAGAGCCTCGGAGATGCCGGGCGCCACCACCGCCAGCGAAGTGTTCTTCGACTGCGCGATGTGGCTGAAGCTGTTCATGATGCCCCAGACGGTGCCGAACAGGCCGACGAATGTGGCGTTGGCGCCAACCGTGGCCAGGAAGCCGAGCCGCTTCTCGATCGCCTCCATCTCGCGCTGGATGGTGACACCCATCACCTGCTCGATGCGCTGGCGCAGGGCTGCGCGCGCCGTGGCGCTGGAGGCGAGGCCCTTGGAGACGGACCGGCGCCATTCGCGCATCGCGGCCGAGAAAATGCTCGACATCGGATCGTCGGGCTTGGCGCCGACGCGGTCGTAGAGGTCTTCCAGAGACACGCCGGACCAGAACGTGTCCTCGAAGGCCTGAGCGCTGCGCTTCAGGGAGCGAAGTCGGAGAACCTTCTCGAAAATGATCGCCCACGACCAGAACGAGGCCAGCATGAGCAGGATCATGATGGCCTTCACGACCCAGTCGGCCTGCATGAACAGGCCGTATACGGACATGTCAATTGTCCCCGTGCCGCCGCCGAGGGGGGCTCCGGCGACCTGCGCTAGCGCGTCCATTTATGTTCTCCGTTGGTTCAAGAGGGTTGTATCCGAATATGGCGTGAGCGGGGCGATCCGCTCACGCCTACCTGGGCCAGGGCAGTCCGCACGAGCGGCGGCAATCGGACAGGCCGACCGCCTTCGCCCATGCAGGCGACGACGAGTTCGGCTCGAACCAGGATCTCTTCATTGCGGCGCGCATGCTGAAGCATGTCGAGCGAGGCGCCGCGCAACTCACCGCAACTGGTGACGATCTCGATCGTATCGTCGAGCCGCGCAGGCTTGAGGTAGTCGATGGCGCAGCGGCGCACGACCCAGTTGACGCCGCGCTCCTCGCGCAGCGCCGTGTGCTGCTGTCCCAGCAGCCGCAGCAGTTCCGTCCGGCCGCGTTCGAGGAAACGCAACCAGTTTGCGTAGTAGACAATGCCCGCCGCATCGGTGTCCTCGTAGTAGACGCGCAGCGGCAACACGTGGCTGCCGTCGTCGAGACGGCCCGAGGTCGGCGCCGGGTTCACGCGTCCTCCGGCGGGTCACCCGCGGCCAGAAGGTCCAGCTGCTGCTTCTGCCCCTTGGGCATCGCCAGGCCGAGATGGCGATAGCCCCCCTCCGACAGCAGGCGGCCGCGCGGTGTGCGCATCAGCAGGCCGAGCTGCATCAGATAGGGCTCGATCACGTCCTCGATGACGTCGCGCTGTTCCGCCAGGGCCGCCGCGAGCGTCTCGGCACCCACCGGTCCGCCGCCGTAGTTCTCGGCGATGCAGGCGAGGTAGCGGCGGTCCATGGCGTCGAGCCCCCGCCCGTCGACTTCCAGCCGCGTCAGTGCCGCGTCGGCGACCCGGGCATCCACGGCGGCATCTCCGGCGACAGCCGCGAAGTCGCGGACCCTGCGCAGCAGCCGATTGGCGACGCGCGGTGTGCCGCGTGACCTTTTTGCGATTTCGGCGCTGCCATCGGGCGCAAGCGACATCTTGAGGACGCGGGCGGCGCGCTGCACGATCGTCTCGAGCTCCGCAGGTGTGTAGAACACCATGCGCAGCGGGATGCCGAAACGCTCGCGCAATGGCCGGGTCATGAGGCCGGATCGCGTCGTGGCGCCGACCAGGGTGAAAGGCGGCAGCTCGATACGGACCGAGCGCGCGGCTGGCCCCTCGCCGATCATCAGGTCGAGCTGGAAATCCTCCATCGCGGGATAGAGAACCTCCTCGATTGCAGGATTGAGACGGTGGATCTCGTCGATGAACAGCACATCGTGCGCCTGTAAATTCGTGAGCTGCGCGGCCAGGTCGCCCGCCTTCTGGATGACCGGGCCGGAGGTTGCGCGGAAACCCACACCCATCTCGCGCGCCACGATCTGCGCCATCGTCGTCTTGCCGAGGCCCGGGGGCCCATGCAGCAGGACGTGATCGAGCGCCTCGCCGCGCCCCTTGGCGGCGGCGATGAAGATCTTGAGATTCTCGCGGACCTGCTTCTGGCCGATGAAGTCGTCGAGCGTCTGCGGGCGCAGCGCCAGCTCGGCGGCATCTTCCTCGGAGCGCTTGGCCGTCACCAGCCGATCGGGCGCAGCATTCATCGCGCAAGCTCCTGCAGGCCGGCGCGGATCACGGCATCAAGCGGGGCTTCGGCGCCGAGTCGCTGCGTGACGCGGGCGACGGCGCCGAAGGCCTCGACGCGCTTGTAGCCGAGATTGACCAGGGCTGAGACCGCGTCCTCGTTGATCGAACCGGGCGTGCTCGACGGCGCGCCAGGTCGGCTTGCCGCCGCAGGCGCGGGGGCTATGCCGAACGCGGCCGCCTTGTCCTTCAGTTCGGTGGCGAGGCGCGCGGCAAGCTTCGGCCCGACACCGGGCGGACGGCTCAGGGTCGCGCGATCCTGCGCCGCGATCGCGCGGGCGATCTCGTCGGGCGACAGGGTCGACAGGATCGACAGCGCCACGCGGGCACCGACTCCCTGCACGGTCGTCAGGATGCGGAACCAGTCGCGCTCCCCCGTCTCCAGGAAGCCGTAGAGCGCAATCGCGTCCTCGCGCACGATGGTCTCGACCAGCATGGTCGCCGCTCCGCCCACGGAGAGATCGCGCAACGTGCGAGTGGAGGCCGAGACGAGATAGCCGACACCGCCCACGTCGATGACGGCGCTGTCGGTGTCGACCGAGTCGACGAGGCCCTTCAGCTTGGCGATCACAGCGCGGCCTCGATGCGTCGCGCCGTGGCGCGGTGATGGGCGTGGCAGATCGCGACCGCCAGCGCATCGGCGGCGTCCTGTTTGGCCTCGACGCCCGGCAGCAGCCGTCCGACCATCATGGCGATCTGGTTCTTGTCGGCGTGACCGGTTCCGACGACCGACTTCTTCACGAGGTTCGTCGAGTATTCGAACACGGGCAGGCCGGCGCGGGCCGGCGCCAGCATGACGACGCCGCGCGCCTGACCGAGCTTCAAAGTGGAACCCGGGTTGACGTTCACGAAGGTCTCCTCGACCGCGGCCTCGACCGGCCGCTGCGCTTCGACGACGCCTGCGACGCCCTCGAACAGTTCCTTCAGCCGCTCGGCCAGCGTGCCCGCCGTCGCGACCTTGACGACACCGTGCGCCACATGGCGCAGCCGGTTGCCCTCGACCTCGATCACGCCCCAGCCAGTCAACCGCAGGCCGGGATCGAGGCCGATCAGTCTCATCCTGCCCGGCTCAGGCCGCGAACTTCGCCAGGGCGTCGTCAGACACCTCGAAGTTGGCGTAGACGTTCTGGACGTCGTCGTTGTCTTCGAGTGCCGAGATGAGGTCGAGCAGTGTCTGCACCGTCTCGCCTTCGATCGGTGCTCCGGTCTTGGGACGCCAGGTGAGCTTGGCGACGCTCGGTTGCCCCAGCGACTTCTCGAGCGCCTCGCGCACGACGTTGAAACTGTCCTGCGCGCAATAGATCTCGTGGACCGCCCCCTCGCCCTCGCCGCTCACCACGTCGTCGGCGCCGGCCTCGATCGCCTTCTCGAGCACCTCGTCGGCGCTGCCGACGGACAAGGGGAAGCGGAACTCGCCCAGCCGGTCGAACATGAACGACACGCTGTTGGATTCACCCAGATTTCCGCCGTGCTTCGAGAAGATCGACCTGACCTCGCCCGCCGTGCGGTTGCGGTTGTTGGTCAGCGCCTCGACAATCACGGCGACGCCGGCCGGACCGTAGCCTTCGTAGCGAACCTCGTCGTAGTTCGCGTCCGCATCCGGCCCCGAGCCGCGCTTGATCGCGCGATCGATCGTGTCGCGGGTCATGTTGGCGTCGCGCGCGGCGATCACCGCCGCCCGCAGACGCGGATTGGACGCCGGATCGGCCGCACCCAACCGAGCCGCCGTCGTGATCTCGCGGATCAACTTGGTGAAGATCTTGGCCCGCACGGCGTCCTGACGCCCTTTGCGGTGCATGATGTTCTTGAACTGGGAATGCCCCGCCATCGCCAACAACCAGATTAGGTAACCGGAAGAGGCGGCTATACCACTTCTCGTGGGCTTTGGCAGGCTGGAGACGCCCGAACCGGCCGCTGGGGCAAAAAAAGGCGGGGGCCGAAGCCCCCGCTAAATAACGTCGGAACCTTGATTCCGACGCCCCCTCTAACCTTGAAGACAGTACGCCAATCCGGCGAAAAACCGTTTAACATCAAAAGGATGCCGGTTTTTCCCCAGGCCGTCAACGACCCTCTTCCGGGCACCGCTAATAGGGGTGCAGGTCGGCACTAGGCTACTAGATGCTGGAAGTTCATGCAGTGGGGGCGAGCCGCCCCCCGACCCTGACCGGCCGGATCGACCTGGCGAGACCGGTCCGGTCGTCTGTTTCGACAACCGCCGCGCACAAAGTCCCCTCGCCCTCGGCCGGCGACAGGCGCTCGCCCGGCATTTTCCGGATGAACCGCTGCATCGCGACCTCCTTCTTCATGCCGATCACGCTGTCATAGTCGCCGCACATGCCAACATCGGTCTGGTAGGCGGTACCGCCCGGCAGGACCCAGCCATCGGCCGTGGGAACATGGCTGTGGGTACCCAGCACGGCCGACACTCGGCCGTCGCAATAGTGACCGATCGACTGCTTCTCGCTGGTGGCCTCGCCGTGGACGTCGACCAGGATCAGGTTGGCAGAGCCCCCCAGTCCAAACTTCGACAGTTCGGCGTCGAGCGCGCGAAACGGATCGTCGAGCGCGTCCATGAACAGGCGGCACATGACGTTGATCACCACGATCTTCTGGCCGCGTGGCGTCTGGAACAGGTTGGCGCCCCATCCAGGCGTACCGGGCGGAAAATTGATCGGCCGCAGCAGGCGTTTATCCTGCGCGATGTAGGGGATGATCTCGCGCTGGTCCCAGGCATGGTTGCCGGTGGTGATGCAGTCGACGCCCGCCTCGTGCAACTCGGCGCAGATCTTGGCGGTGATGCCGAAACCGGCCGCTGCGTTCTCGCCGTTCACCACGACGAAATCGAGCCCGAGTTCGCGACGCAGCCGCGGCACTTCCCTGACGACCGCGTCGCGGCCTGCGCGGCCGACGATGTCGCCGCAGAACATGATTTTCATGCGTCAGACAAAGGCGCAAGCGCGACGGTCGGTCAACAGCCAATCGAGTCGCTGGTCTTCGGCGCCATGGGGAACGTCCGGAACGAGCTGACGATCGAAGCCGACGCCGATCGCCGTCACCTTGCGCCGCCGGCGCAGGTCTTCGAGCGTGCGATCGTAGAAGCCGCCACCGTAGCCGAGCCGCCAGCCCTCTTCATCGCAGGCCAGCAATGGCACCAGCAGAGCGTCGGGCTCGAGCGTCTCGCAACGGTCCGAGGGCTGCAGCGTGCCAAAAACGCCGGCTTCCAGAGGATCGCCGGGTTGCCAGGCGCGAAACAACAGCCGCTGGCCTCGGCCCTTCACGACCGGCAGGGCCAACCGGCATCCCTCCCCGTGCAGATGGGCCATCAGGGGCCGGATATCGATCTCGTCCTGGATCGGCCAGAAGCCCGAGACCACGGCGGGTGACCCGGCAGGGCGTTCGAGCTGGTAGATCTCGAGGAGCCCGGCGGCCGCGGTGCGGCGCTCGTCCTCGCCAAGGCCTTGCCGTCGGATCTGCATGGCGGCGCGAAGCGCCCGTTTGCGTTCGGTCAGGGTCATGCCGGCAAGAGAAGCAAAGTGGGGCGGCTCCACGATGGGCCGTGGCTCGTAGAACCTCCAAGGCCTGCGTAAGCAGGTGGGCGTCGTGTAGCCTAGACCAAGGTCAGAGCCAGGAACAACTCCCAGGAGTTCTTATTGGCCCCGGGGTTTTAAGCGGGCCACGCACCGCGCAGAATTCCGCCCCGAGTCCAATGTAGGGACTTGGGGCACCCGTCGCAATGAGAGGCCACCATACTGATGCAGATCCCTGGCTAGCTCGGGATGCCGGGATCCGCCTGGTAGGCTGCCCAACAGGCCTTTCAGCCCCCCCCGCGCGCAACATTGTTGCGCCAACGGCCATCACTGCACAGAATTCAGGGGTGCGACATCCGTTTCATTTGTTTCGTTTATTTCGCTTGTTTCGTTTATTCGCCATGACTCCGACTTCTTCGACGGCCCGCTAGGCGGCTCCCGACACCTTCTTCGACATCTTGTCGACGCGGGCGGTGATCAGCTCCTCGAGCGCGGTGGCCAGGGTATCCGCGCTGTCCGTTGCCGTGACGCGCGCATTCTCCGCGGCTTTGGCGACACCGCGCGCCTCGCGGCTTTCCTCGGCCAGCAGCAGCGAAGCGAACACCAGGAGCTTGAATTCCGGCGTGCCGGGGAGCTGGCGGCGGAGATCGCTCACCTTGCCGTCGACATAGGCGGCCAGTTCCTGGACGCGCGCTTCCTCGCCTTCGCCGCATGCAAGCTCGTAGGTACGACCGGCGATCTGAACCGAAACCTGCGGCATTTTCCGCTTCTCCTGTTTATTGCGCCTTGTTTGGCGTCTGAGGGGGCCTGCAGTGTGCCACGTCACATCCCGCGACGCACGCCGGGGCTGGGGAAAGAAGAAGATCCTTCAGGACTGATCGGCCGCCAGCAGCGAACGGATGTATTCCATCGCCCGCTCGAGACGGCCTTCGACCTCGGTCGCGACCCGCTTCAGCTCTTCGTGTTCGCTCTCGACCTTGGCGAGACGGGCGGCGAGGGCGTCAGAACGCTCCCGCTCGACGCGCAGACGCTCGTCGACCATCGACTCGAGCCGGCTTAGCGCGCTGTCGACTCGGTCCGTTACGCTGGCTGCCTTGGACATCATTCCCCCGACAGCGGATCGCCGTTGGTCACCCGGCTGAATCTGCTCCATTGGACGAGATTAAGTGTTGTGCCTGTGAGCGGTCAACATCTGGGCCCTGTGGAGGGCAAATGCCCGCAAGATGTTGGCTTTGCGCGAGTTTTTGCGCATTGACGGGCCAAGGGGTGGTCGTCATGTTGCGCGCCATCCGAAAACCCATACGGCACAAGCATAAAATGACCGATCAAACCGCTGCCCCGCGCGACATGGCGAACGCCATCAGGGCCTTGGCCATGGACGCCGTGCAGCTGGCGGATTCGGGCCATCCCGGCATGCCGATGGGCATGGCCGACGTGGCCACGGTCCTGTTCTCCAAGTTCCTGAAGTTCGATGCCTCGGAGCCCAACTGGCCCGATCGCGACCGGTTCATCCTGTCGGCCGGTCACGGTTCGATGCTGCTCTACTCGCTGCTGCATCTCACCGGCTATGCCGACATGACTCTCGACGAGCTGAAGAAGTTCCGCCAACTGGGCGCCCGCACCGCGGGCCATCCCGAATACGGTCACGCGAGCGGCATCGAGACGACCACAGGTCCGCTGGGGCAGGGCCTCGGCAATTCGGTCGGTTTCGCCCTCGCCGAGCGCATCCTCGCCGAGCGGTTCGGCCGCGACGTCGTCGACCACTACACCTATGTGATCGCCGGCGACGGCTGCCTGATGGAAGGCGTCGGCCAGGAAGCCATCACGCTGGCCGGCCATCTCGGCCTCGGCCGCCTGATCGTGCTGTTCGACGACAACGGCATCTCGATCGACGGCCCGACCTCGCTGTCGACGTCGGAGGATCACAAGAAGCGCTTTGCCGCCGCCGGCTGGCACGTGCAGGCCGTCGACGGCCATGATGCCGAGGCCGTTACGCGCGCCATCCGCAAGGCCCGCAATGTCACCGACAAGCCCTCGCTGATCGCCTGCAAGACGGTGATCGGCTACGGCGCGCCGACCAAGGCCGGCACCGCCGCCACGCACGGCTCGCCGCTGGGCAAGGACGAGATCGCCGGCGCCCGCGCCAAGCTCGGCTGGAACCACGAACCGTTCGACATTCCCGAGGCGGTGTTCTCGGCCTGGCGCAAGATCGGCGCCCGTGGCAAGTCGGCCCGCCGCAAGTGGAACAAGAACCTCGCCGCCATGGCGCCCGAGGATCGCGCCGAGTTCGACCGCCGCCAGAAGGGCGACATTCCGCTCGCTGTCGGCGAGGCGATTGCCGCGTTCAAGGCGAAGATCGCGGCCGAGAAGCCGTCCTGGGCCACCCGCAAGTCGAGCCAGGAGGCGCTCGAGGTCATCAACCCGGTGCTGCCCGACACGATCGGCGGCTCGGCCGACCTGACCGGTTCGAACAATACGAAAACCGCAACGCTGAAGGGCGCCTCGCGCGCCGATACCGCCGGCCGTTACATCTATTACGGCATCCGCGAGCATGCCATGGCCGCCGCGATGAACGGCATGGCACTGCACGGCGGCGTCATTCCCTACGGCGGCACCTTCATGGTGTTCACCGACTATTGCCGGCCGTCGATCCGCCTCTCGGCGCTGATGGGCGTGCGGGTCATCTATGTGATGACGCACGATTCGATCGGCCTCGGCGAAGACGGCCCGACGCACCAGCCGGTCGAGCACCTACCGGCCCTGCGCGCCATCCCCAATCTGCAGGTGCTGCGTCCCGCCGACGCCATCGAGACGGCCGAATGCTGGCAGATTGCGCTGGAAGCCAAGTACGTACCGAGCGTCCTGGCGCTCACCCGCCAGAACCTGCCGACCGTACGCGGCGCCGGTGACGAGAACCTGTGCGCCAAGGGCGCCTACATACTAGCCGGCGACGAGGCAGCTCCGATCCGTCTGATCGCGTCGGGCTCCGAAGTGCAGCTCGCCCTCGCCGCGCGCGACCTGCTCGCCAAGGACGGGCTCGCGGCCGCGGTCGTCTCGATGCCGTCATGGGAGTTGTTCGCGGCGCAGGACGACACCTATCGAGCAAAGGTGATGGGCGGCGACGGCACGATCCGCGTCGCCTGCGAGGCGGCGACCGGATTCGGCTGGGAGCGCTGGCTCGGATCGAAGGGCGCGTTCGTGGGCATGAAGGGCTTCGGCGCATCGGCCAAGGCCCCGGAACTCTACAAGCATTTCGGCATTACGGCCGAAGCGATCGCACAAGCGGCGCGCCGGCTGGCGCAATAACGGAGGGAAGAAGATGGCTGTTCGTGTTGCAATCAACGGCTTCGGCCGCATCGGCCGCAATGTGCTGCGCGCCATCATGGAATCGGGTCGCAAGGACATCGAGGTCGTGGCGATCAACGATCTCGGCCCGGTCGAGACCAATGCCCACCTGTTCCGCTTCGATTCGGTGCACGGCAAGTTCAACGGCGACGTGAAGGTCGCCGGCGACACGATCGACGTCGGCCGCGGCCCGATCAAGGTGACCGCCGAGCGCGATCCCTCGAAGCTGCCGCACAAGGCGATGGGCGTCGACATCGCGCTCGAGTGCACCGGCATCTTCACCGCGAAGGACAAGGCCTCGGCCCATCTGACCGCCGGCGCCAAGCGCGTGCTGGTTTCGGCACCCGCCGACGGCGCGGACCTCACGGTCGTCTACGGTGTGAACCACGACAAGCTCACGAAGGATCATATCGTCGTCTCGAACGCCTCGTGCACGACGAACTGCCTGGCCCCGGTCGCCATGGTCCTGAACGACGCGGTCGGCATCGACCACGGCTTCATGACGACCATCCATGCCTATACGGGTGACCAGCCGACGCTCGACACGATGCACAAGGACATGTACCGCGGCCGCGCCGCCGCGCTGTCGATGATCCCGACCTCGACGGGCGCCGCCAAGGCCGTCGGCCTCGTGCTGCCGGAGCTGAACGGCAAGCTCGACGGCGTGTCGATCCGCGTGCCAACGCCGAACGTCTCGGTCATCGACTTCAAGTTCGTCGCCAAGAAGAAGACGACCAAGGAAGAGATCAACGAGGCCGTGAAGCGCGCCGCCGCCAACCAGCTCAAGGGCATCCTGGGCTGGACCGACCAGCCGAACGTCTCGATCGACTTCAATCATGACCCGCACTCGTCGACCTTCCACATGGACCAGACCAAGGTCATGGAAGGTACGCTGGTGCGCGTCATGAGCTGGTACGACAACGAGTGGGGCTTCTCCAACCGCATGGCCGACACCGCCGTCGCGATGGGCAAGCTCGGCTGATCCAGCCGCTCCGCGAAGACATGACGGGCGCCCCCTCGGGGCGCCCGTTTTCGTTTGCCCCGTCTTCGTTTGCTATTCGTTTCGCCGCGCCTTGATCCCGCGAAACGCTTCCGGGAGATCCACGGGCTCATGCTGCGGCGGGCGTGCGGCCTGCAGGGTCACCAGGCCGGCGAGATGGCCGAGCATCAGCTTCGCCGCCTTGTCGGGCTTCCCGCCCAAGATGGCGTCGGCGATGTCGCCGTGGTCGTGCGGGCCGGCGCAGTTCGTGAGTTGCCGAGGCGCGGCCAGCGAGAAATGCATGGTCGAGCGCGTCAGCAGGCCGCGCAGCAGCCGCGTCAGCTCGTCGTTACCGCAGAGTTCGGCCAGCAGGACATGGAACTCGCCCGAAAGCTCGAAAAGACGCCCGCGATCGTCGCGCCGGGTCGCGGCTTTCTCTTCCGCAACATGCGCCTTGAGACGCTTAGCCGCCGCCGCGCCATGGCCCTCGCTGAGGCGGCGCACGATCGCCGCCTCCAGCATCGAGCGCACGTCGTAGATCTGGCGCATCTCCTCGACCGTGAGCGTGGGCACGAAGGTGCCGCGGTTGGGGACGGCGGTCAGCCAGCCCTCGTGGACCAGACGATGCAGTGCCTTGCGCACGCGCTCGCGGCTGACGCCCAGCACGCGCGCCAGCGCCGGCTCCTGCAGCTTGGTGCCGGGTGCGAGGCGGCCCATGTGCATCGCCCGCCGGATCGCGCCATAGACCGCCTCGTCGGCGGCGACGTCGCCCTTCCTTGGCTTACGCGGCATCGATCTCCTCCACCGCGGCGACCAGCAGCCTGAGGCCCTGCGCGAAGTCGGCGAGGTCCATCGCCTCGTCGGGATTGTGGCTGCCATGCTCGTTGCGGATGAAGATCATCGCCGTGGGCACACCCATGATGCCGAACACCGCCGCATCGTGTCCCGCGCCGCTCGCCATCGGCAGCGCCTCGATGCCAAGTTCTTTCGCCAGCCGCTCCAGCCGCGCGCGGTGCCCGCGGTCGATCGGGCCCGGCTTGGCGTTGGTGAAGGCTCCGAGATCGATCGTGACTCCGCGACGCGCGCCGATCTCCTCGGCGATCCCGCGCAGCCGCCGGTCAATGGCGAGCAGCACCTCGTTGTCCTCGCTGCGGATGTCCATCGAGAACCACAGTTCGCCCGGGATCTTGGTCATCGTGTGCACTTCGGTATCGGTATGGAACTGGCCGACCGTGCAGACCAGGTCCTTGCCCGCCGCCTCGTGCTCCAGCCACAAGGCCTCGAGGCGCGACACGAACTCGACGCCGGCCATCACGGCGTCGTTGCGCGACAGCCGCGGCTCCGCGCCGGCATGGCCGTAGCGGCCGACGATGTGCGGATCGCGATAGCGCAGGTTGCCGCGGATACCGGTCACGATCCCGACCGGCAAGGCGCGTTGGACCAGAACCGGTCCCTGCTCGATATGGAGTTCGAGGAAGCAGGCGATGCGCGCGGGATCGAGCTGGCGTTCGCGCGCGCGAATGCGATCGGGTGCGAACCCCGCCTCTCTCATGTGCTCGGCCAGCGTCCGCCCCGTGTCGGGACGCCGGCAGGCGTCGAGCGCCTCCGGCTCCAGAAGGCCGAAGGCAGCGCGACTGCCGATATAGGGCGCGGGAAACCACGACAGTTCCTCCGCCCGCACGCCCATCACGGTGATGTCGCGCTTGGGCGTTCGCCCCGCGCGACGCCAGCGCGCCAGCATGGCCATGCCGGCGACCACACCTGCAGCGCCGTCGTAGTTGCCGCCCTCCGGCACCGAATCGAGATGCGAGCCGGTCATGAGGACGGGCAGCGAGCGATCCTGCCCGGGCAGGGTCAGGTAGAGGTTGCCGGCGGCGTCGGTGCGCATCTCCAGCCCCATCGACTGGCCGATGCCTTGCATCAGGTCGTGCGCCATCTGCTCGCCCTCGCCGTAGGACGCGCGGGTGACGCCGAGGCGGGCTTTGGAGTGCGTGCGCAAGTGCTCGAACCACTGGCCGGCCAGGGTGGTTTCGGGATCGAGGTCGCGGTGGAGTTCAGTCATGGGCCTGCCGGCGGTTGGTAAAATTATGTGCACATAACGTCAAGAAATGTGCACATCCTGTTGGAGGACGACATGCAAGGTGTGAGCCAGACACGCGACCTGGTGGGTTACGGCGGAAGGCCGCCGGCCTGGAAGCTGCCCGGCGGTGCCCACCTGGCGGTCTCGATGGTGGTCAATTTCGAGGAGGGCGCGGAGTTCGCCGTCAGCGACGGCGATCCCCAGGCCGAGAAGATCTCCGAGGTCGTGAGCGTGGTGCCGCCGGGACGCTGGGACCAGGGCAACGAGCAGATCTTCGCCTACGGCATGCGCGCAGGCATCTGGCGCATGCTGGCGGCGCTGGACCAGCACCGCGTGCCGGCGACCTTCTACATGTGCGGCCGTGCCGTCGAGCGCCTGCCCCAACTCGCCCGCCGGATCGTCGAGGCCGGACACGAGGCGGCATGTCATGGCTGGCTCTGGCGTCCGCATGCCGAATACACCGACAGGGTGAGCGAACTGGACGATGTGCGGCGCTGCATCGACGTCATGAAAAGCGCGACAGGCCAGCGGCCTACAGGATTCTTCTGCCGCGGCAGCGAAAGTCCCGAGACGCGATCGATCCTGCGGGAGCTGGGCTTCGGCTATGCCAGCAACGGCTTCGACGACGACCTTCCCTACTGGGACCGGACGGACGCACGGCACCCGCTCCTGGTGCTGCCCTACGCGCTCGACAGCAACGACATGAAGTTCTTCCATCCCAACGGCTTCGTGCGCGCCGGCGAGATGGTCGACTATGTGCGCGACGCCATCGACATGCTGCTGGAGGAAGGCGAAGCCGGCCATCCGAAGCTGCTGAACATCGGCTGGCACCTGCGCATCGCCGGCCGTCCGGGTCGCTTCGCCGCCTTCAAGCGGGTGCTCGCGCTCCTCCAATCCTACGGCGACAAAGTGTGGATCGCGCGACGCGACGCCGTCGCGCAATCGTGGCGCGAGCAGTTCCCGGCATGAGGCGGCAACGAGAGGTGGTTGGCATGCCCCTTGCGTTTGCAGTGGCAGGGAGGCGGAACAGTTGCAGCAAGCAGTGAAGGCCAACGCAGCGCGCGCGCTGGATGTCGAGGATCTGAGCGTCCGCTATGGAACGTCGACCGCCGTCGACGGCGTGACGCTCGCCATCGAACCCGGCGAGGTCGTAGCGCTTCTCGGTCCCTCGGGCTGCGGCAAGACCACCCTTCTCAGGGTCATCGCCGGCTTCGTGCGGCAGGCCGCGGGGCGCGTGCGCGTCGACGGCGCCACCATCGACCACCTGCCGCCCAACCAGCGCAACATCGGCATCGTCTTCCAGAACTACGCGCTCTTCCCGCACATGACGGTGGCGGAGAACGTGGCCTACGGCCTGCGCGCCCGCGGCCTCAAGGGGCCGGACGTCCAGGCCCGGGTGTCGCGCTTCCTCGAGACCGTCCAGCTCGGCGGCTTCAAGGAGCGCCTGCCGCGCCAGCTCTCCGGCGGCCAGCAGCAGCGGGTTGCGCTGGCGCGCGCGCTGGCGATCGAACCCTCGATCCTGCTGCTCGACGAACCCTTCGCCGCGCTCGACCGCAACCTGCGTCTCGACATGCAGATCGAGATCAAGCGCCTGCAGCGGACGCTCGGCCTCACGACCATCCTCGTGACCCACGACCAGGACGAGGCGATGAGCGTCGCCGACCGCATCGCCGTCATGAACAAGGGCAGGGTCGAGCAGTTCGGCACGCCGGTGGCGATCTACGATGAACCACAGACGCTGTTCGTGAACGGCTTCATCGGCACCACCAACCTGATGAACGGGACAATCGCCTCCTTGCAGAACGGCATGGCCACCGTGACTCTGGACGCCGGCGCCAGCGTCACCCTCGCGGCGCCCAACGGCCTTGGCCTCGGCGCGCCCGTGCTGATGTCGGTACGGCCCGAGCAACTGGCGCTGTCGGCGGTCCCCGGCCCGAACGCCTGGAAGGTCGAGCCGGGGCTGGCGCTGCCCATCGGCGCCCAGCTCGTCCACGAGGCCCGCGCGACCGACGGGACCTTCCTGAAGATCATCGAGCCGCGCCGCGCGGTTTCGAACGATGCGGCCCGCGCTTACTGCACCTTGGCCAACGATGCGCGTCCCACCCTGTTTCCGCGTTCCACCTGACAACCACGGAGATCCTTCCATGTTCAGCCGCAGACGCCTGCTCGCCGGTGCCACCGCCCTCGGCGGCGCCGCCTTCCTTCCCTCGATCGCGCATGCCAAGGGCAGCGTCGCCGCCGCCATCTATCCCGGCACCTGGGAGGAGGCGTTCCGCGCGATCGTGGCGCCGGCCCTGAAGAAGAAGGACAGCGTCGACCTCGAACTGCAGCCGCTGTTTGCCGTCGACCAGGTCGCCAAGGCCAAGGCCGCGCGCGGCGCGCCGCCGTTCGACGCCTTCGTGCTCGATCCCGGCCCGCGCATCACCGCGATCCAGGATGGGCTGTTCGACAAGATCGACATCAAGAAGATCAGCAATGCCTCCAAGCTGCCGGCCGGCCTGGTCGACGAGTGGGGCATCGGCGTCAACGCGCAGGTCGTGGGCATCGCCTACAATCCCAAGAAGGTCCCCGCGCCGAAGGGCTGGAAGGACCTGTTCACCGATCCCTGGGTGTCCCGGCTCGGCATCACGGGGTTCCAGACCACGTTCGGCACGGTGTCGCTGATCGAGATCGCCAAGGTGTTCGGTGGTTCCGAGACCAACATCGAGCCGGCGCTCGTCGAGCTGAAGAAGGTGCTGCCGAAGATCGCCGCCGTCGGCCAGCCGGCCGCCATGCCCGGCCTATTCCAGCAGGGCCAGTGCGATGTGATCTATACCAACACCCAGACCGTCGCGACCCTGAAGGGCCGCGGAGTCGACATCGAGTTCGTGAAGCCCGACACCGGCGCCATCACGTTCCTCACGACCCTGCACATCGCCAAGGGCGCCGCGGAGGTCGAGAACGCCTACAAGTACCTCGACATCGTCGCGGGCAAGGAGGTGCAGGAGGCGCTGACAAAGCCGCCGTACAACTTCATTCCGGTGAACAAGGACGTGCCGCTGCCCGACTACCTGCCGATGAAGAACCTCGACGAGATGTCGAGCTACGTCCGGCACGACTGGGCGAAGATCAATCCGCTGCGCGCCGGCTGGATCGAGAAGTTCAACAAGGAAATGGCCAAGTGAGGAAGCTGGCGGAGTGGCAGCTCGCGCTGCCGCTCGCGCTGGCCTTTGCATCGATCTTCCTGGCGCCGCTCCTCATGCTGGTCGGCGTCAGCTTCTTCAACGACGACAAGATCACGCAACCGGGCTTCGGCCAGTGGGCCAAGTTCCTCGGCGATCCCTTCAGCTACAAGGTGATCGCCGACACGATGCTGCTCGGCCTCAAGACGGTGTGCGCCACCATCGTGATCGGCTATCCGCTGGCCCTGATCTATCTCGACGCCTCGCCGCGCCTGCAGAAGGTGCTGATCTTCATCATCGTGATGCCGCTGCTGCTCTCCGTGGTGGTCCGCACCTTCGCCTGGATCGTCGTGCTGGGCCGCGAGGGCGTGGTGAACACGCTGCTGATGCAGTTGGGCATCATCTCCGAGCCGCTGCGCCTGCTGCAGACCGAACTCGGCCTCGTGATCTCGCTCACCCAGATCGAGATGCCGCTGATGCTGCTGCCGCTGATCAGCGTGATGTCGCGCCTCGACCCGAACCTGCGCGACGCTTCGTCTGCGCTGGGCGCCTCGCGCTGGCGCACCCTGTTCAAGGTGATCGTGCCGCTCAGCATGCCGGGCCTCGTCGCAGGCTGCCTGCTGGTGTTCGCCAGTTCCACCACCGCCTTCATCTCGCAGACCGTGATCGGCGGCGTCCGCCTGATCTATCTGCCGCTGCTGATCTGGCAACAGTCGCTGGTCGTGTTCAACTGGCCCTTCGCCGCCGTGGTCTCCCTCACGCTGCTGGTCTCGGTGCTGACGGTCGTGAGCGCGCTGTCCTATCTCGGCCGCCGCTCCGGAGGCTATGTCCATGGGTAGGCGCCGCAGTCTGGCCGACCTCTCCTACACGCTCGTGATCGGCGGCCTGGCCGCGCTGGCGCTGCTGATCATCGTGGCGCCGGTGGTGATCGTGCTGATGACGTCGTTCACCGAGGGACGGTCGCTCAAGTTCCCGCCGACCGGCTTCTCGCTGCAATGGTACGAGGCGCTGTTCGACGCCTCGAAATCGCGGCAGATCCACCGCGCGGTCTACAACTCGCTCGAGGTGGCCGCCTGGTCGACCGGTTTCGGCATCCTGTTCGGCAGCATGGCGTCGCTCGGCCTGGCGCGCAACCGCCACCAGCTCGCGCGCGTCGCCGACGGGCTCTTCATGTCGCCGCTGGTCCTGCCCGGCCTCACCTTCGGCCTGGCGGCGCTGATGTACTTCACGCTGATCGGCTTCCGGCCGTCGCTGAACCTGATCATCGCCGGCCACATGATCGTGACCGTGCCCTTCATCATCCGCACGACGTCCGCCAGCATCTCCCAGCTCGACCCGGCGCTGAACGATTCCTCGCAGAGCCTGGGGGCCAGCTGGCTCTACACGATGCGCCGCGTGACCCTGCCGCTGATCGCGCCCGGCATCTTCGCCGGCGCGTTCCTGGCCTTCATGGCCTCGATCGACAATGTGCCGGTGTCGCTGTTCCTGTCGACCGCGCGCACCGACATGCTGCCCATCCGCATGTGGGGCATGATGGAATCGACGCTCGACCCGCGCATCGCGGCCGTGTCGGGCGTGTTGATTACGGCCGCCTTCCTGCTGATGCTGGTGATGGAATGGACGGTGGGACTGACCCGCCGCATGCGCGAGTGACGAGGACCCGGCCGATGGAACTGATCCCCCAGCCCCTTACGAAAGAAGCCTTCGCCCCGTTCGGCGACGTCATCGACCTGCCGGACGTTCCCGGCCGTACCTACTACGAGGACGCGCTGGGCAACCTGCGCCCGACGGCTCATGCGAGCCTGTCGGTCAGCCTGAAGGCCGAGACGGCCGACCGGCCGCTGCGCAGCGACTATCTGGAGCGCCACGAATTTTCCTCCCAGACCTTCGTGCCCCTCGACGTCGAGCGCTGGCTGATCGTCGTGGCGCCGCATGCCACCGCCGGCGGTCCCGACGCGAGCGGCATGAAGGCCTTCATCGCCACCGGCAAGCAGGGCGTCACCTACCGGCCCGACACCTGGCATCACGGGCTCACCGTGCTCGACCGGCCCGGCCGCTTCGCCGTCTTCATGTGGCGCGACGGCGGCAAGGGCGACGAAGAGTTCGTGCCGGTGTCGCCCTTCACCGTGCGCATTCCCTGATCCGGAGCCAATGACGATGCCCTACGAGGTCCGCCGCGATTTCATCGGCTATGGCGCCACCCCTCCCGATCCGAAATGGCCCAACGGGGCGCGCATCGCCGTAAACTTCGTCATGAACTACGAGGAGGGATCGGAGCCCTCCATCCAGGACGGCGAAGGCCATACCGAGATTGGCCTCAGCGACGCGAGCCGCATGGGTCAGTCGATCCAGGGACGCGACCTCGCGGCGGAAGGTCTGTTCGAGTATGGCAGCCGGGTCGGCTTCTGGCGGCTGATGCGTCTCTTCCAGGAGCGCGGCCTGCCCATGACGATCTTCGGCTGCGGGCTGGCGATGGAACGCAACCCCGCAGCCTCGGCCGCCATTGCAAAATCTGGGTTCGACGTCTGCTCGCACGGCTGGCGCTGGATCAAGCACTACGAGCTCGACGAGGCGACCGAGCGCGAGCACATCCGCAAGGCGATCGCCGCCATCCAGAAGATGACCGGCGAACGGCCGCTCGGCTGGTACTGCCGCTATGGGCCGGGCGTGAACACGCGCCGCCTCGTGGTGGAGGAAGGTGGCTTCCTCTACGACAGCGACTATTACGGCGAGGAGCTACCCTTCTGGGTCACCGTGGACGGCAAGCCGCAGCTCGTCGTGCCCTATTCCGTCACTAACAATGACGGCCAGTTCGGCGCGTCGATCGGCACGTCGGAACAGTGGTTCTCGTTCGTGCGCGACGCCTTCGACATGCTCTACCGCGAGGGCGCGACGCAGCCCAAGATGATGTCGATCGGCCTGCACATGCGCCTGATCGGTCATCCCGCGCGCGCCGTGGGTCTTCAACGATTGCTCGATCACATCCAGAAGCACGAAGGCGTCTGGGTGACCCGTCGCCTCGACATTGCCCGCCACTGGATCAAGACCCATCCCTATCCGGGGAAGGGGCTGAATGAGTAGTATCGTGCGTCATGGCGGACGAGATCATCGTGGTACGCGACTGGAAGCAGACCGAGGCGGCGCTGCTGGCCGCGCGCGCCTCGGGTACGGCGCCGGTCTTGCTGACGCCTGAGGATGCCGCCTCGTTCTATGGCGCGGGATATCTCGGCGCCCTGCAGGAACGTGCACGAGAAGAGTTTCCGGACGTGGCCTTCACGCTGATCGTCGATTGCGGCGACGCGCCGGGTTATGCGCTCGCCTGCCTGCGCGCCGGGGTACGCACCCTGTCGATGCGCACCTGGAACGACAAGATTGCCGACATCGCCCGCCAGATGGGCGCCGAACTGGTGAGGAGACCCGCATGAGCTGGCAACCGAAACGCGACCTGATCGGCTATGGCGCCAACCCGCCGGATCCGAAATGGCCGGGCGGCGCGCGCCTCGCGATCAATTTCGTCGTCAACTTCGAGGAAGGCTCGGAGCCCTCGGTGCAGGACGGTGAGGGCTACACCGAGACCGGCCTAACCGAATCGAGCACCTCCTCGATCGGCCTCAAGGGCCGAGACCTCGCCGGCGAAGGCATGTTCGAGTATGGCAGCCGGGTCGGCTTCTGGCGCATCCATCGCGCCTTTCTGGAGCGCGGCATGCCGCTCACCGTCTTCGGCTGCGCGCTGGCGTTGGAGCGAAACCTGCCCGCCGCCGAGGCGATCCGCGCCGCCGGTTGGGACGTGTGCTGCCACGGCTGGCGCTGGGTGCGCCACTTCCAGCTCTCCGAAGAGGAGGAACGCGAGCACATCTGGAAGGCCATCAAGTCGCTGGAGCAGACGGTCGGCGAGCGGCCCGCCGGCTGGTACTGCCGCTATGGACCGAGCGTGAACACGCGCCGCCTGCTGATCGAGGAAGGCGGCTTCACCTACGACAGCGACTATTACGGCGAGGAGCTGCCCTTCTGGCAGACCGTCGAGGGCAAGCCGCACCTCATCGTCCCCTATTCGCTGACCAACAACGACGGCAAGTACGCCGCCGGCATGGTCCATTCGGATCAATGGTTCGGCCTGGTGAAGGACGCTTTCGACGTCCTCTACAAGGAAGGCTCGACGCAGCCCAAGATGATGTCGGTCGGCCTGCACCAGCGCCTGATCGGCCACCCTGCGCGCATGGCCGGCCTCTGGCGCTTCCTCGACTACGTCCAGAAGCACCAGGGCGTCTGGGTCACCAAGCGCGTCGACATCGCGAAGCACTGGATCGCGACGCATCCGTATCCTGGCAAGGGACTCAATGAATAGACATCAGACCTTCGCACGCCCGGCAACCATGCGGACCTTGCCGGGCGAAGCGAACCAGATCGAAGCGGCGCCCAGGACGCTGAACGCCAGCGCCACGATGAAGGCCAGGCGATAGGCGCCCTCGTAGTCGTAGAGCACGCCGGTGATCCACGGGCCGGCGGCGCCGCCGGCCAGCAGCGAGACCATGATGATGCTGAAGATCGAGCCGAAGTGCGGGCCCTCGAAGATCTCGGCCACCACCGATCCCATCAGGCTGGTGAAGGCATAGCCAAGCGCGCCCTGCGACAGGACCATGAGATAGAGCAGCGGCTGCGACGGGACGGCCCCGAGCGCCAGCAGCGCCGCGTAGCAGATCACGAAGCCCGAGCCCGCGATCGTCCAGACGATCTCGCGGCCAATCCGGTCCGACAGCGCGCCCAGCAGGATCTGGCCGGGAATACCCACCATCGCCACCAGACCCAATGCCCAGGCCGCCTCCATCGGGCCGAAACCGATCTCGACCAGGTACTTGGTCTGGTGCACCTGCACCGCGTACCAGGCATAGCCGGTGCTGAAGAATCCGGCGCAGAGCCACCAGAAGCGATGGGTGCGGACGGCGCGGGGCACGGTCCATTCGATGGCGGTCCAGTGCGGGTCGACGATGGCCGCGGCACGACGCGCCGCCGCAGTGCCCGCTTCCTTCGCCCCGTCGGGCTGCAGGCCGAGATCCTGCGGCCGCTTGGTCACCAGGAGATTAATCGGCAGCAGCACGAACAGGGTCATCAGGCCCAGCGCCCAGCAGGCGCTGCGCCAGCCGTCCTTCAGGATGATCGTCTGCAGCCAGGGCAGGATCAGGATCGCGCCCACGCCGACCCCGGAGAAGGCAAGACCGGTGGCCAGCGCGCGGCGGCGCGCGAACCAGTTGGGGAGGTATTGCGACTGCACGGAAAAGCTCATGCAGTTCGCCCCCGCTCCGACCAGGACACCGAGCGTCGCATAGAGCTGCCACGGCGAGTCGATGATGGTGGCGCCCAGCAGGCCCGCCGCCGTCAGAACGACCCCGATCTCGATCACGAAGCGCGGCCCGCGGCGGTCCATGGTCCGGCCGACCACCGGGCTGATCACCGCTGATACCAGGAAGCCGAAGGAGAATGCGCCCGCCGCCAGGCCGCGATCCCAGCCGAACTCGTCGACGATCGGCGGGAACATCAGCGAGAAGGCCGTACGGGTGGTCACGCTGACCGCCACGGTCAGGAAGGCGATCGCGATGATCACCCAGCCGAAATAGAAGGGCAGGCGCGCTGCGAACGACGCGGGTCGAGCGGGCAATTGGGGGGACGGCACCGATTTTTCCTTTTTCTGCGTTTCGCCAGTCGCATCGTGGCCCAGAGGGGGTGACAGCCTGTCCCCACCCCCCGCCCGAGGTCAATGACGTCGCAGGTAACGGGCCTCCCGGGAGCCGGCCGGGGCTTGAACCGCTCCTCCCGCGCCGCTATCACCGCGCGACCGCAAAATTGGGAGACCGGCCGTGAAGATCACCCGCACCGTCAAGAAGATCCTCGACAACTACGAGAGCGATTGCCCCGGCACCAAGGCCAACCTGGCCCGCATCCTGATGCACGGCCGGCTGGGCGGCACGGGCAAGATGGTGATCCTCCCCGTGGACCAGGGCTTCGAGCATGGTCCGGCCCGCTCCTTCGCGCCGAACCCGGACGCCTACGATCCGCACTATCACTACCAGCTGGCCATCGACGCCGGCCTGAACGCCTATGCCGCCCCGCTCGGCCCGCTCGAAGCCGGCGCCGACACGTTCGCGGGCGCCATTCCGACCATCCTCAAGGTGAACTCGGCCAACTCGCTGTCGACCAACAAGGACCAGGCCGTGACCGCCACGGTGGCCGACGCGCTGCGGCTCGGCTGCTCGGCGATCGGCTTCACGATCTATCCGGGTTCGGAAGACCAGTACGAGATGATGGAAGAGATCCGCGAGATGTCGGAGGAGGCCAAGTCGGTCGGCCTCGCCGTCGTCATGTGGTCCTATCCGCGCGGCGGCAAGCTCGACAAGGCCGGTGAGACGGCGCTGGACGTCTGCGCCTACGCCGCCCACATCGCGGCCCTGCTCGGCGCCCACATCATCAAGGTGAAGCCGCCGACCAACGTGCTGTGGCAGCCCGAAGCCAAGGCCGCCTACGAGAAGGCCAACGTCGACATCTCGACGATGGCGGCACGCATCAAGCACGTGATGCAGGCGACCTTCAACGGCCGCCGCATCGTCGTCTTCTCGGGCGGCGAGGCGAAGGACCTCGAGGGCCTGTTCACCGAGATCCGCAGCCTGCGCGACGGCGGCGCCAATGGCTCGATCATCGGCCGCAACACCTTCCAGCGCCCGCGCGCCGAGGCGATCGACATGCTCGACAAGATCATCTCGATCTACCAGGGCAAGATGTAAGGACGGCCGTCAGCCGAATCGTAAGGGGCGCTGGGCAACCAGCGCCCCTTTTTTTTGTTTTGGGCGTTAAGCCGGACGTCCACTATCGGTAGTAGCTGGGAGAGAGGTTCGATGAAAGATCGGCAGAAGCAGCCCGGGTTGCCCGATGAGGCGGAAGTCGACCTGACACCCTCCCGCCTGAGTGCGCAGAAGAACCTCGTGCGGGTATTCTACAAGGACCTGTGGGACAAGGCCGATCTGACGCTCGTTCCCCGGATATTCCATCCCGACTTCACCTTTCGCGGCTCGCTCGGTCCCGTGCTGGTGGGCCACCAGCAATTCAGCGACTACGTGAGCTGGCTGACGAATACGCTCGAGGACTACACCTCCGATATCCTCGAACTGATCGAAGAAGGCGATCGCGTGTCGGGCAAGCTGCGCTTCCACGGCATCCACCGTCGGACGCTCTTTGGCGAACCACCGACGAACGCCCGCGTCTGGTGGTACGGGGCCCCCATCTTCACCTTCGACGGCCCGCTCGTGCGCGACCTGTGGGTGCTGGGCGACATCCACGGCCTGCGCTCCCGGCTCGCGCCAGCAGCGGCGGAGCGGCTGAGCTTCGACCGGGCTGTCAGCGCGAGGCCGTGACCTCGAGCAGGCCGTTCTCACGGACATACTTCGTGATCTCCCGCGATATCAGCGCGTGGGCGGCCTGGTTTGGATGCCCGTCGCCCACGATGTAGAGGTTCGCGCCCTTGTCCCTCTCCCGCTGGAAGGCCTCCGTCAGGTCGAGCAGCCGGATGTCGCCGATGACGCGCTGAAGGCCCTGGGGCGCCGAGTAGTAGTTCGTCGGCAGATAGACCACGAGCAGCTTGGCCCCGATCGCGGATGCCGACCGTTCCATCTCGCGCAGCAGGAAGGCCAGCGCCTCCTCCTTCTTCTCGTCGCTCGGCGTGCTGTAGGTCGCACGGGCGTATTCGATCCGTCCACGAATCACGTCGATGCCATGGTCCAGCCAGCTGAGCGGATCGGTGAAATCTCCGGCCAGGTGCCGCTGGAACCGGCGCACGCCGTTGCTCTCGGGCTGTCCGATCCGCGGTTCTCCCGCCTCGTTCCAGGCGACATGCGAGGCGTTGAAGCAGAACGGATAGTAGGACGGCAGGCACGGCATGACGTTGCGCTCGAAATGATGCGCAATGATCCCGTACACCACGAGCTTCGGCGCGAGATCGCCGTTGCGCCGCAGGATCTGCAGCGACTGGGTCGTGCCGTAGGCCGCCATCGCGAAGTTGGAGACGCTGGCCTCGAGTTCGCGCGAAAGGTGGCTGGCCCAGGTCTCCTCGTTGGCCAGCGCATAGCCCCAGGTGAAGGAATCGCCGACCACCATGACGTCGACCTGCTCGGGGCTCCGCTGCCCCGGCCCGTCGACCCGTGCGCCGCGATCGTCGGTGTAGATGTCGAAGGCGAAGGTCTGCCGATCCCGGACCGCGGGGTAGATGCGCCTTGCATGGGAACTGGGATTGGCCCGCGCGCCGATCTCGGGATCGAAGACCAGGAGAAGGTCGCCTTCCGACAGCAGCGGAATGCGCGGAACGGTCAGGTAGCTGGCGATGGCGATGCCGGCGAGGAGGCCGACGGCGGTCGACACCAGCACGAGGGCGACTGTTTTCCTGACTTTGGTCATGTGTCCTGGCGAGAAGGCTTTCGCCAGTTAGCCCCGGCCGCTGTACGAAGACAATGGCGGCATTTTCGCCACCGGCCTCGACGGGGCGCCGGCTTCCGCCTACACCACGGGCAAAATCAGGCAGCCCGTGACCCGTCTCTATCTCATCTCCCCGCCCCGCATCGAGCATCCCTCGATCTTCGCCGACGAACTGCGTGCCGCCCTGGACGGCGGCGACGTCGCAGCCTTCCAGCTGCGGCTGAAGGATGTTCCGGACGAGGCGATTGCGCAGGCCGCCGACACGCTGCGGCCGATCTGCCAGCAGCGCGGCGTCGCCTTCATCCTGAACGATCGGCCCGACCTCGCCGTGAAGCTCGACTGCGACGGCGTCCATGTCGGCCAGGAGGACATGTCCTGCGCCGAGGCACGCCGGATCGTCGGGCCCGACCGCCAGATCGGCGTCACCTGCAAGGCCTCGCGCCACCTCGCGATGGAAGCGGCCGAGGCCGGCGCAGACTACGTGGCCTTCGGTGCGTTCTTCTCCTCTGCCACCAAGCCGATGACGACACCTTCCGACGTGGAGATCGTCGAATGGTGGAGCAGCCTGATGGAAGTGCCCTGCGTGGCGATCGGCGGCATCACCGTCGACAATTGCAGGCCCCTGGTCGCGGCGGGCGCCGATTTCCTGGCCGTGGGCGGCGGCGTATGGGATTACAGGGAGGGGCCGGAAGCGGCGGTGCGCGCGTTCAACGAACTCTTTGCCGCGCACGGATCAGCGAACGGGGAGCCATAGCACCTCCTCGATGTGCGAGGCGCCGCTCGCCAGCATCACGAGGCGATCAAATCCCAGCGCAATGCCGGAGCAGTCCGGCAGGCCGTGGTCGAGAGCCGCCAGGAAATCGTCGTCGACCGGCCAGCGTACGCCGTACAGCTCCTCCTTCAGGTCCATGTCCGCCACCAGGCGTTCACGCTGGATGTCCGGATCGGTGAGCTCGCCGAAGGCATTGGCGAGTTCGACGCCGCAGACATAGAGCTCGAAACGCTCGGCCACCCTGGGATCGCCGGGCTTGGCGCGGGCGAGGGCCGCCATCGAGATCGGATATTCGCAGAGGATGGTCGGCCGGCCCATGCCGAGCCGCGGCTCGATCTTCTCGAACATGATGCGGAAGAAAACGTCTTCCCAGCTGTCTCCGGCATGCATGGCAATGCCCGAGGCGGCAGACAGCACCTCGGCATTGCCGAGGGTCGCGAACAGATCGACGCCGGCATGGCGAACGAAGGCCTCCGCCACGGTGAGGCGCTCGGGTTCGGCCGTGGGATCGCAGGCATGGCCGGCCCAGCGCAGCTCTTCGACCCCGGTCGAGGCAAGCAGCGCCCTGCAGTCGGCCATGATCGTCTCGTAGCCGGTGCCGGCGCGATACCATTCCAGCATCGTGAACTCTGGATGATGCAGGGCCGAGCCTTCGGCGTTGCGGAAGACGCGCGCGAACTGGAAGATCTTCGTCATCCCGCCGGCCAGCAGCTTCTTCATCGCGAACTCTGGCGAGCTGTGCAGCCAACGCTCCTGGCTTTCGCCGTCGGGCAGCTCCCACTCCGTCGCGAAGCCCGTGAGGTGAACCTCGGCGCCGGGGGCAGCCTGCAGGATCGGCGTCTCGACCTCGACGAAGCCTTCGGAGGCGAACCACTGCCGCATTGCGGCCTGGATGCGGCCACGCGCCTGAAGATGCGGCAGGCGCCGCGCAAGCCTGTCGGGACGCCACTCGTTCATGCCGCACCATCGCACGCGCGCGGCGCGCCGTGTAGGGTGTCGTCATGACGCCCGAGCAGATCGACGCCTTCTGCCGCAAGCTGCCGGCCGCGACGCGGACCGTGCAGTGGGAGGGCGTCACCGTGTTCAAGGTCGGCGGCAAGATGTTCTGCCTGATCGGCCCGCCTGGCCATTCCGTCGCGCGCCTCTGCTTCAAGTGCCCGCCCGAGCATTTCGAGGCCCTCTCGCATGCCGAGGGGTTCCGGCCCGCGCCCTATCTCGCCCGTGCGAAATGGGTGGCGCTGGAGGATCCCACGGTGCTGACCGCCGCCGAGACCCGGGCCTACTTGAAGCAGGCGCATGCCGTCATCGCGGCGGCCCTGCCAAAGAAGAAACAGGTCGAACTGGGCCTGAAATAGCCCCGAAAGGTCCCGGCGGGCCCGGTTGCGACCCCGGGCTGCCTTTGATAGAAGGCCGCGCCGGCCTCGAACCGCTGCTGCGGGCGAGGCCGAATTCCATTCATTCGAGACAGCGGTAAGGCCGGGTAAGCCCATGAAAGTCCAAGTCAATTCCATCCGAGCCGGCAACGTCATCGAGTACAACGGCAAGCTCTGGGTCGCCTCCAAGGTGCAGCACATCAGCCCCGGCAAGGGTGGGGCCTTCGTCGCCATCGAGGCCAAGGCCTTGCGTGAGGGCAACAAGCTGCAGGAGCGCTTTCGCTCTGGCGAGACCATCGAGCGCGTCCATATCGACGAGCGCGAGTGCACCTACCTGTTCAAGGACGAGAACGGCTTCACGTTCATGGACAAGGAGACCTTCGAGCAACTCGTGGTCGGTGCCGACGTCCTCGACGAGGACCAGTCGCGCTGGCTGCAGGACGGCATGGAAGTGACCGTCTCGCTCTACGAGGGCACTCCGGTCGGCGCCGAGCTGCCGAAGACCGTCATCCTCGCCGTCGTCGAAGCCGACGCCGTGGTGAAAGGCCAGACCGCCTCCTCTTCCTACAAGCCCGCGATCGTCGAGGGCGGCATCCGCGTGATGGTGCCTCCGCACATCGGCGTGGGCACCCGGCTGGTGATCAACACCGAAGAGGGCACCTATATGGAACGCGCCAAGGACTAGGCGCGCACCGTGGCCCTCCCCACCAATCGTCCCCCCCGTGAGACCCCCGTCGCCCGTGTCGGCCGTGCGCCGATGGGCGAGGCGCGCGAGCGTTCGGGCCCGCCCGAACGGAAGTCTCTGGCACAGCGCTCGGCCACGGTCACCGTCATGATCCGTGCCGCCTTTGCCGCGGCCAAGAATCTCAAGCGCGACTTCGGCGAGGTCGAGCATCTGCAGATCTCGGAGAAGGGGCCTGGCGACTTCGTCAGTCACGCCGACATCAAGGCCGAGCGCACGCTTCGCGCCGAGCTGTCGCGTGTCCGTCCCGACTATGGCTTCCTGGGAGAGGAAGGCGGCGAGACCAAGGGCGATGGGCGCAATCGCTGGATTGTCGATCCGCTCGACGGCACGACCAACTTCCTGCACGGCGTGCCGCACTTCGCCATCTCCATCGCGCTGGAGCGCGAAAAGGAAATAGTCGCTGGCGTCATCTACCAGCCGATCTCCGACGAGCTGTTCTGGGCCGAAAAGGGCAACGGCGCCTATATCGACACGCCGAACGCCCGGTCGCGTCGCCTGCGCGTCTCGGGTCGCAAGGATCCGGCGCGCGGCCTGATCGGCACCGGCATTCCGCATATCGGCAAGAGCAACCATGCCTCCTATCACGCCAAGCTGGCGGCGGTCACCGAGCGCACGGCCGGCGTCCGCCGCTGGGGCGCCGCGGCGCTCGACCTCGCCTTCGTGGCGGCCGGCCGCTACGACGCCTTCTTCGAGTTCGGCCTGGCGCCGTGGGACGTCGCGGCCGGCATCCTGATGGTGCGCGAGGCCGGCGGCCTGGTCGGCGACATCGAGGGCCAGCCTTACGAACTCGGCGGCCCATCCCTCCTGGCCAGCAACTTCGGCCTGCGCGACCCGATGGTCGAGATTCTGTCCAAGGCCTGATCCAGGGCCGGCTCGTCCTCCGCTGCATTGCCGCGAGCGGTTGAGCGGGGAGCGACCATTCGTTATGGTCGATTTGCCAAATCCCTTGGAAAGGCAATCGGTTATGCCCCCCTGTTCGGTCGCTGCGCGCAGCCTTGCCCTCGCCGTGATCGGCGTCGGCGTGGCGTCGTTCGCGGCCCACGGGCAGAACGTCACCGCCTTCAACCCCTATTCGGGCGCCGGCCTGACGGGCGGACCGCTCCCGCAATACGCGTCGCCTCCCACCACTCCGGCCGTTGATCCAGCTGGCCCGGGTCCGGACACCGGTCCGGCTTTCAATCCTTGGGCGTCTCGCAACCCGGCCCTGGCGTCGCGCCCGGCGGCTCCTTCGCAGACCTCCGCCCC
>WOUR01000022.1 GCA_009772935.1 Rhodospirillaceae bacterium | reverse complement strand
TGCCGGAGGGGCCTAGCGGGCGGCTTCTGCGGCCGCGTGCCGCGCCGCGATATAGCCGAAGGTGAGCGCCGGGCCAATGGTGATGCCGGCACCTGGATATCCTGAGCAAGGACGCTGGCTATGCATTGCCCGCTGATCGTTCCACTGGATCGAGCGGTCCAGCGCATTCGAGGCGGCCTGCAAAAGACAGCTGTCAATCGCGTTTGCTCAGACCGTGTGGTCCCCAAGGAACCACATCGTCAAGTCTAGCGCGCCATCTGCGCGCCCCGCACCAGGCGGCCCGGACGTTCGCCGGTCAGCTCGTCATTCCGCAGCGTCTCGACGCCGGCGTTGAACGTGTGCCGATAGCCCGAGGCGCGCTGGATCAGGCGGCGGCCGCCGGTCGGCAGGTCGTAGGCCACTTCGGGGCGCTTCAAGGTGAGGGCATCGAAGTCGATCACGTTGATGTCGGCCTTGTGGCCGGGCGCCAGCAGGCCGCGGTCCATCAGCCCGTAGGCCTCGGCCGTACCGTGCGTCTGCTTGGCGATCAGGAATTCGAGATCGAGCTTCGGTCCGCGCGTGCGGTCGCGGCCCCACAGCGTCAGCAGCGACGTCGGCGAGGAGGCGTCGCAGATCACGCCGACATGGGCGCCGCCGTCGGCGATGCCGAGGACCGACGCGGGATCGGTGATCATCTCGTGCACCACGTCGAGGCTGCCATAGGCATAGTTCTCGAAGGGCAGCATCAGGAGGCCCTTGCCGCCGCGTGACATCATCTCTTCGAGCGCCACCGCCTGCGGGGTGCGTCCGGTGCGCTGGGCGATTGCGGCAATCGAGTCCTTGCTGTCCGGTTCATAGTCCGGCCGCTCGCCGATCGGGAACATGCGGTGGAAAGCCTCGGCCATGAAGGCGCGCGGATTGGGTTCCTGATTGCCTTCCGTCAGCATCCGGCGCAGGCCGGCGTCGGAGACGAGCCGATGGTAGCGTTCCTCCGGCGACAGCTTGCGCATGTCGAGCCAGGCGCGATGGCCGGCAAAGGGATGCGCGGTTGTTTCGAGTCCCATGATGACGCCGATCGGCCGGGAGCCCACCTGCGCATTGGCAACGCGGCCGCTGCGGCGCACGGCATTGATCTGGTCGAGCGTCTCGCGCCACAGCTTGGGCTGGGCATCGACCTGCACCAGCAGGCAGGAGAGCGGGCGGCCCGCCAGCTTTGCGGCCGCGTCCAGCGCCTCGAACTCGCCCGGGCCGAAATCCGAATTGACCTGCAGCACACCGCGGCCGGCGCGCTTCATGCCCTGGGCAATGCCCAGCAGCTCGGCCTCGCGGGCGCTGAGCGAGGGCGTGAACCGGCCGTCGCGCGCCTTGTGCTTGGTGGTGCGAGAGGTGGTGAAGCCCATCGCGCCGGCGTGCAGCGCCTCCTCGGTAAGGCGGGCCATCTCCTCGATCTCACGCTCGGTCGGCACCTCGGCGTGGTCGGCGCCGCGATCACCCATCACGTAGAAGCGCAGCGCGCCGTGCGGCAGCTGGGCCGCCACGTCGACGGCGCGCTGCATCGAGGCCAGCGCGTCTAGATAGTCTGGGAAGGATTCCCAGTTGAACTTCACGCCCTCGCTGAGGACGGTACCGGGAATGTCCTCGACGCCTTCCATCAGGTTGATGAGATAGCCAGAGGCGCCCGGCCGCACCGGCGCGAAGCCGACGCCGCAATTGCCGAACACCGTCGTCGTGACGCCGTGCCACGAAGAGGGCGTGACGAACGGATCCCACGTCGCCTGGCCGTCATAGTGGGTGTGGATGTCGACGAAGCCCGGGGCGACGATCAGTCCCTCGGCATCGACCTCGCGTTTGCCGGCACCCAGCTGGGGGCCAACGGCGGCAATCCGGCCGCCTTGCACTGCAACATCGGCGATCCGGCGCGGGGCGCCGGAGCCATCGATCACGGTTCCGTTTCGGATGACGAGGTCAAACATGACGCGAAGGATAGGCTGGCCCGGCCGTGCCGGTCTATTTTCGGCTTTCCGAAAGCCATCCCACCCGGGGGACTGACCTTTGCAGAAACCGCTTCTCTTCTCGCCGCTCAAGATGCGCGGCGTCACCGCGCCCAATCGCAGCGTCGTCTCCCCCATGGTCCAGTTCCGCGCGACGGACGGGCTGGTGAACGACTTCCACCTCGTCCATCTCGGCAAGTTCGCACTGGGCAAATTCGGCACCGTGTTCACCGAGAACTGCGCCGTGGAACCGCGCGGTCGCGTCACCCAGGGCGATCTCGGCCTGTGGGACGACGGACAGATCGCGAGCCACAAGCGGCTGACCGATTTCATCCGCGGCGAGGGCGTGCTCTCGGCGACCCAGATCACCCATTCGGGTCGCAAGGGCTCGACGCCGCGCACCTTCGACAAGCGCGGCCAGTTCGGGCCGGAAGGTGCCGGCTGGCAGAAATGGGAAGTGGTCGGCCCGACCGACCTCGCGGCGGCCGAAGGCTGGCTCAAGCCGCGCGCTCTCTCGGTCGCCGAGATCGAGGAGCTGGTGCAGAAGTTCGCGGCCGCCGCGAAGCGTGCCGATGCCGCGGGCTACGACGTGCTGGAGGTGCATGGGGCGCATGGCTACCTGCTGGCGCAGTTCCTTTCGCCGATCAGCAACACACGCAGCGATCAGTATGGCGGCGACCGCGCCGGCCGCATGCGCTTCCCGCTCGATGTGGCGCGCGCCGTGCGCCAGGCATGGCCGGAGCACAAGCCGCTGTTCGTGCGTGTCTCGGCCGTAGATGGCGGCGGAGGCTGGGACGTCGACGACACGGTGGCCTTTGCCCAAGAGCTCAAGGCGATCGGTGTCGACGTGATCGACTGTTCCTCCGGCGGCATCGCGGGGGCGGCCACGGCCGCCGGGGTAAAGCGCGGCCTCGGATTCCAGGTGCCGTTCGCGTCTGCCGTGAAGAAGCAGGCGGGCATCGCGACCATGGCCGTCGGCCTGATTCTCGACGGGCCGCAGGCCGAGGCGATCCTGCAGTCGGGCGACGCCGACCTGATCGCGATCGGCCGGCAGGCCCTCTACGAGCCGTTCTGGGCGTTGCACGCCGCGCAGGCGCTGGGCTGCGATCCCGACTTCGACCTGTGGACGCCGGAATACGGCTGGTGGCTCGAGAAGCGGGAGCACACGCTCGGCCGGAAGTAAGAAGAAAAACAATAGACACGGGAAACGTACATGACAGGCATTCTCGCGGGCCTCCGCATCGTCGAGGGCTCGGCGTTCATCGCCGCGCCGCTGGGGGGCATGACGCTCGCCCAGATGGGCGCCGACGTGATCCGCTTCGACGACATCAAAGGCGGACTCGACAATGAACGCTGGCCGGTCACGGAGAATGGGCGGTCGATCTACTGGGCCGGCCTCAACAAGGGCAAACGTTCGATCGCCGTCGATCTGCGCAATCCCCAGGGCCGCGAGCTGCTCACGGCGCTGATCACCGCGCCGGGCGAGGGTGCCGGCATCTTCACCACCAACATGCCGGCGCGCGGCTGGCTCGCCTACGAAGAGCTGGCGAAGAAGCGCCCCGACCTGATCGCGCTCAACATCATTGGCGCACGCGATGGTTCGGCCCATGTCGACTACACGGTGAACGCCATCACCGGCTTCCCAATGGTCACCGGCCCGGTCGGCCATGAAGGACCGGTGAACGCGGTCTGCCCGCCCTGGGATCTCGCCGCTGCTTATGCCGGCGCGCTCTCGCTGCTGGCCGCCGAGCGCCATCGCCGCATGACGGGCCAAGGTCAGAAGATCGTGCTGCCGCTGCAGGACATGGCGCTCGCGACCACCTCGGCGCTGGGTTACATCGGCGAAGCCGTCGTGAACGATGTCGACCGGCCGCGCTTCGGCAACGAGATCTTCGGCACCTTCGGCCGCGACTTCCGTACGAAGGATGGCCGCTTCGTGATGATCTGCATCTTCTCGGATCGCCATGTTGATGCACTGGCCGCGGCGGGCGGGTTCGCCGACACCTTCAGAAGGATCGAGATCGAGACGGGGGTCGATCTCAAGAGCGATGCCGGACGCTGGAACGCCCGTCAGCAGCTCATTGCGGTGATCGAGCCTTGGGTAGCCGCCCACGATGCGGCAGAGGTCTCGGCCGCCCTGAAGAAGGCCGGTGCCCTCTGGGCGCCCTACCAGACTTTCCGCGAACTGGCGGCCGACAGGACGAACGTGCTCGACAATCCGATGTTCGCCATATTGGATCAGCCGGGCATCGGCCGCTATCCGGTTGCCGCCTCGCCGATGCAGTTCGGCGCCGTCCCGCGGCAGCCGCCATTGCCGGCCCCCGTCCTGGGCCAGCATACGGACGAGATTCTTTCGAGTATCCTGGGGCTGCCCGGGCACGAGATCGCCCGGTTGCATGACGACAAGGTCATCGGTGGTCCCAGATAGGATCCTCATCGCCGGCGGCGGCATCGGCGGACTGGCAGCGGCTCTGGCGCTCGCCCAGAAGGGCATTGCCTCGCAGGTGCTGGAGAAAGCGAGCCGCCTTGGCGAGATCGGCGCCGGCATCCAGCTCGGGCCCAACGCCTTCCACTGCTTCGACCGGCTCGGTGTCGGTGAGGCGGCGCGCGGCATGGCGGTCTATATCGACCGGCTGAGGCTGATGGATGCGCTGGCCGACGGCGAAATCTGCCATATCGATCTCGGCGACAGGTTCCGCGCCCGCTTCGGCAACCCCTACGCCGTCGTCCATCGCGGCGATCTGCATGGCGTGCTGCTCAAAGGGTGCGAGGATCATCCTCTGATCGACCTGCGCACCAGCGCCGAAGTCACCGGCTACGATCAGGATGGCTCATCGGTCACCGCCCGGCTGCGCAACGGCGAGATGGTCAGGGGCCGCGCCCTGATCGGCGCCGACGGGCTGTGGTCGAACGTGCGCACGCAGGTGACCAACGACGGGCCGCCGCGCGTTTCGGGACACACGACCTACCGCTCGGTGATTCCGACCGACCAGATGCCCGAGGATCTGCGCTGGAACGCCGCTACGCTGTGGGCCGGGCCAAAGTGCCATATCGTTCATTACCCGTTGTCGGACTGGAAGCTCTTCAATCTCGTCGTGACCTATCACAACCATGCGCCCGAACCCGTCGCCGGCCGGCCGGTCGAAACGGAAGAGGTGCGCAAGGGCTTCGTGCATGTCTGCGAACGGGCACAGAATGTCATAGACCGTGGCCGAAACTGGCACATGTGGGTTCTCTGTGACCGTGATCCGGTCGATCGCTGGGTCGATGGGCGGGTGGCGCTGCTGGGGGACGCTGCACACCCTATGCTGCAGTACATGTCACAGGGAGGCTGCATGGCGATGGAGGATGCCGTCTGCCTCGCCGATTCGCTGTCCCGCAGCGATTCCACCGAGACCGGTCTCGTCACCTATCGCGACCGACGCGTCCTGCGCACGGCAAGGACGCAGCTAATGTCCCGTGCGATGGGCGATCACGTCTATCATCCGGGCGGCCCGCATGCGGCGTTGCGCAACGCCATGATGGGCGCCCGGACGCAGGATCAGTGGCTCGATGCGCTCGAGTGGCTTTACGGCGGCAACGGCCTCGGCTAGGGCTGCAGCTTCGTAGGGTGGGTCAGCGGAGTTTCAGGGATGCGCCACGTCTTCTTCGTCCTCGCCTTGCTGTGTACCGCACTGAGCGCGGGCATTTTCTATTCCTTCTCGACCATCGTCATGCCGGGGCTCGATCTGGGCGGTGCCATGTCGGCCGTGAATTCGATGCACGGCATGAACACCGTCGTGCGCAGCCCGATTTTCGCCATCGTCTTCTTCGGCGCCCTGATCCTGCCGCTGCTGGCGGCGCTGGGCGCCCGTTCGGCCGGCCATCGCGGCGCGGCACGCCTCGCCGGTCTCGCCGCGCTGATCCATGCCGCCGCGGTGATCGGCGTCACCCTGCAGGTCAACGTGCCGCTTAACGAGACTCTGGCCACGGTGGCAGGCGCGGACGCCAATGCCGCGAGCTACTGGAAGGACTTTTCCGGGCCATGGACGCTATGGAACCACGTCCGCACGCTTGGCGCGATCCTGGCGTTCCTCTGCCTGCTCGGCGCCTGGGCGGTCGACCTGACGTCAGCCGGCCGCCGGTCCTACGGTCTGCGCTGATCGCGGACCGTCACCGGGAGCGACGTCAGATGATGACGTCCTCATGCATCGCGGCCATCAGGCTTGGATTGTCGCGATAGTCGACGTGCACGCCAACCAACACTGGACCCTCCATTGACATTGCCTTGCGCAGTACCGGGCCGACCTCGTCGGCATCCTTGATCATCAGGCCCTGCGCTCCCATCGACTCCGCGAACTTCACCAGGTCCACCGGACCAAAATGCACGCCTGAGTCGCGGCCATAGGCGGCGACCTGTTGGATGCCGACCATATTGTAGCTGCCGTCGATCCAGACGAGATGCACGAAGTTGCATCTGAGGCGCACGGCCGTCTCGAGTTCGACGGCCGAGAACAGGAAGCCGCCATCGCCCGACACCGACAGAACCTTGCGGCCGGGTTCGGCAAGACAGGCCGCGATGCCCCACGGCAGCGCGACGCCCAGGGTCTGTTGCCCATTGCTGATCAGGATCTGCCGCGGCCGGTGGCTGATGAGATGCCGCGCCATCCAGATGTGGAAGGAGCCCATGTCGGAGCAGAGCGTCACATCCTCGTCGATCAGCTTCTGCAACTCGTAGACCAGGCGCAGCGGATGGACTGGTGTGCCGGTACGCCGGGCCGCCTCTGTCGCCACCGCCGTCCGCTCGTTGTGGATCTCGGCCAGCAATGCCGCCTGCGTCGGGTGTTCCTTCGGCTGCAACAGCGCCGAGAGCGCGCGCAGGGTGGTGGCGCTGTCGCCCATCAGCTCGATATGCGGTCGGTAGCACTGGTCGTAGTCGGCCGGGATGCAGTCGATATGGATCAGCGAGCGCTTGCGCCCGGCGTTCCAGAGCCCGGGGTCGTACTCCACGGGATCGAAGCCGATCGTGATCACGACGTCCGCCTGGTCAAGCAGGCGGTCGGCCGGCTGGTTATGGAACAGGCCGACCCGTCCGCCGAAGCAGTCGAGCCGGTCCCGCGGCACGACGCCCGCGGCCTGATAGGTGCCGGCGACCGCCAGCCGGGTCCGCGCGAGCAGCACGCGCACCGCTTCGGCGACGGGACGCTGGCTCGCCAGCATGCCGAGCAGTATCACCGGCCGTTCGGCCGCGTCGATCATTCTGGCGGCTTCGGCAATCGATTCGCTGTTGGCGGCCCCCGGCCGCGGCACCACGGCCGGGGTCAGGACCGGGCCGGGAGCGGGTGCCTTCATCACGTCCTTGGGCAGTCCGAGAAAGGCTGTGCCCGGCCGGCCGGACTCGGCGGCGCGGAAGGCGGCGGCGGTCGCTTCGGAGATCGCCGACGGCGAATCGACCTCGGCGGCGTACTTGGTGACGGGCCGCAGCAGCGCCACCGTGTCCATGCTCTGATGGGCCTGCTTCAGACGGTCGGCGATCGGCACGGCGCCGCCCAGCGCCACCACGGGATCGCCTTCGGTGTTGGCGGTGGCGAGGCCGGTGGCCAGGTTGGAAACGCCGGGGCCCGAGGTCACGAGCACGACGCCGGCCTTGCCGGTCAGCCGGCCCAATCCCCCCGCAATGAAGGTCGCGTTCTGCTCGTGCCGGCAGACGACCAGTTTAACCTTCGAGTTGACCAGCGCGTCGAAGACGGGATCGATCTTGGCGCCGGGAATGCCGAATATGTACTCGACGCCCTGGGCCTCGAGGTTGCGCACCAGAAGGTGCGCGCCATTCTTCGGGTCGCTCATCGTCTCGCTCCGCTCTCGATTCCAGGCCGTGTCCGGGCGATCATGCCCGTCCGGGCGGCCCTTGTCGCCCGCGATGGAGGGATGGCGCAATGCCGAGGCTAACGACCGAAGTGTATCAATCCCTCATGGACGCGCTTCTGGCGCACTGTGAGAAGACTGGCGAACCGCTGCGCCATTTCGTGTCGAGGGCGTTGTCCGATGCCCTGGGCCTCGATCACTCGACCCTGTTTCAGGTCTCGACCACCGGCGCGCTGGTGCAGGGCGTCTACGATAAGGCGGTCACCGTGGGCGGACTCAGGCCGCATGGCGACTTCGGCCTCGGCACCTTCGAAGGCCTCGATGGCGAGATGGTCGTTCTCGATGGCAGGTTCTATCAGGCGCACGCGGACGGCAGCATCACCGCGCCCTCCGACGACGCCTCGGTACCGTTCGCGACGCTCACGAATTTCCACCCGCAGCATCGTGGCAGGATCACAAACATCGAGTCCATGTCGTCCCTCATCGCCGCACTCGACGGGCTGCGCCGCTCGGACAATCTTTTCTTCGCCGTGCGCCTCGACGGTCATTTCGAGGAGGTCTACTGGCGGGTCGCCTGCAAGGTCGAACCGGGCGTGCATCTCGACAAGGCGACCGACGCCCAGGCCGAGTTCCGGCGGAAGGATGTCAGGGGAACGATGCTGGGCTTCTGGACGCCGGCCTATTCACGCACGATCGGCGTGGCGGGATGGCACCTGCATTTCCTCACCGAGGATCGCAAGAGCGGCGGGCACGTGCTGGGCGCCAAGGCGGCCTCGCTCGATGTGCAGGTTCACGACCTCGACAACCTCCATCTCGCGATTCCCGAGACACGCGAGTTCCTGCACGCCGACCTGACGCAGGATCCCGCGGCCGCGCTCGAGAAGGCGGAGATGGCAAAGGATCGCTAGACCGAAACTTGCAGGGGCGCGATGGGCGGCTTCCCGACCGCGCCGTTGGTGCTTCAGGCGCTCGTCACGGCGTAGAGCCGACGGTCTCCGGACTTCGATTTTTCATGATTTGGGCGTGGGCGGGTTTGCCAGGATTTCGGCGCAGGCGCGGGCCACGTCGGAATCAGCGTCCTTGGCGCCCGGCATCGTGGCGAAGCCGCTCTTGGCGATCACGTTGCCACGGTCCCAGGTGCTGGCCTTGCTGAGCTCTGTAATCTTCGTCGCCGCGTCGGGCTGGCGGCTGAAGCGGTCGACGCAAATCGGCGCCAGGGCGACGACGACGGCGTCACGGACGGCCGAGGAGGCCTCCTTGCGCGCCGTCCCGCCGGTGACCCAGCCGCCCCAGGTGAATCCGACGACCGCGCAGAGCACGGCGCCGCCGACGGCGCTCCAGATCAGTGTGGAAATGTTCTTTGGCATTGCCATTGGAATATCCTTCCGGGACCGTGCGGCCCCTGTCAGCTCGGCGCGCGCAGGATTGCACAGCCGACGTGCGACAAAACGAGGAAGCTCGGGAACGAGACCGGCAACTTGGGCCGGTCTAGATGCTGTCGCCTCGGTACGCGGGCGGGAGCACACACATCTCTCAGCCATCGCAGGCCGACCGTTTGGTGGGCGATGGTATAGACTTCGTACATGTTGAGCGCGGGAGAGTCCAACCGGCCGCAATCCTGATTGGGGTGGGAGCGATGAAATCAACACTCTTCCTGGCGACGTTCGCCGCGACGCTCTTCTTGGAAGCTGCGGCAGCGCAGGCGCAGCCCCAGGAGGCGCCGCAGTTCATTGCACGGTGGCAGAGGAGCAATGCGGCCTGCCGCGCGCCGGCCACGCCCGCCCTGGAAGCGATTGCCGCCTGCGAGCAACGCGACACCTATTCGAAACTGCTGTCGGCCTCGAACTATTGCTACGGGCCGGTCGAGGGCGCGCTTCCGGGCTGGACGCCGTGCGGTGGCGATGCTGCGTCGGGCAAGCCGAGCGCCAATGCGCTCACGGACGCGGCCTTGGCGCGGGCGACCGCGCAGTTCCAGAGGATGGGCGGCGTGTTCGTGCTGCCGGCCACCGTGAACGGCACTTCGACGGCGTACTTCATCGTCGATTCCGGTGCGGCCAACGTCCAGATTCCGGAAGAGCTCGCCGAGGAGATGATGCGCAACGGCACGCTCACCGAAGCCGATTCGCTCGGACAACGGCGCTTCACCCTGGCCGACGGCAGCGGCCTTCAGCAGCGCATCGTGCGCCTGCGCTCGATCAGGATCGGCGAACGCACGATGGAGAATGTTATGGCTTCGGTCAGCCCGGCACGGAGCCGGGCCCTGCTGGGGCAGAGCTTCCTGCGCCGCCTCAGCTCCTGGAAGATCGACAATGTGAGGAACTCGATCGAGTTCGAGTTCACCGGCTCATTCTAACCAGGCGTTCCGGACTCTTGATCAGGTCGGCGCCGGGATTTTCGCGTCCTTGATCACCTTGCGCCAGCGCACGGTCTCGTCGGCCAGGCGCTTGGCGTAGGCTTCGGGAGTGCCGCCGGTCGGGATGAAGCCGAGCGACGTCAGTCTTTCGCGCACCGCCTCAGCCTTCAGTGCGGCATTCACGGCGGCGTTGAGCTCCTGGATCGTATCGCGCGGCGTGCCGGCCGTCGTTGCCACGCCGAAATAGACGGCAGCCTCGAGCTCCGGCATGCCGAGTTCGCTCGCCACAGGGACGGTTGGGATGTTGGGCACGCGGCTCTTGGCGCCGCACAGCAGGCCGCGCATCGTGCCCGCGCGAATCTGCGCGTCGACCGGCGTGGTCACGTCGACGAAGGCTGGGACGTGGCCCGCGACCGCGTCGCGCAGCGCCTCGGCGGCGGCCTTGTAGGGAATGTGCTGGAGCTTCCCATTGGTGCGCGTGGCGATCACCTCGCCCCAGAGATGCGGCAGGCCGCCGGAGCTGGAGGTCGAGTAGTGCACGGGACCGGGCTGCGCCTTCACCCATTCGATGAACTCGGCAAAGGTCTTGGCCGGGTTGTTGGCATTGACCGCGAGCACGCAGGGGATGTCGGCGAGCTGTGCGACGGGCGCGAGGTCCTTCTGCGGGTCGATCGGCATCGGGATGTCGAACGCCGGCTGCAGCGCCGCCGTGGTGGTCAGGACCATCAGGCTGGTGCCGTCGGGCTTGCTCTTGGCGACGTTCACCATGCCGACCATCGTGCCGCCGCCCGGACGGTTCTCGACCACGATGTTCTTGCCGGTGTCGGCCGCCATGCGCTCGGCCAGGACGCGGCCAGCCGTGTCGGTCGAGCCGCCGGGACCGTAGGGCACGACGAGGCGGATCTGGCCGCTCTGCCCGAAGGCGATCGAGGGCAGGGTGAGGGCCGCGGCGGTGCCGGCTACGAAACTACGGCGCTGGATCATCTGAAGTCCTTCCCTGGATGTTTTCATTGTCGGGGAGGAAACTAAGTCGGGTGTTCGCGCCGCGGCAAGACGGGTGCGATGCCTGCCATCGCCAGCCGAACGGCAGATGGCGTTTTCAGGGCAAGGAATTGCGCAACGTCGCCGTGCGTGCCGTATCGATGCTGCGGCCATCGGCGCCGATCACGACGCCATAGTCCCGCTCCGCGCTCTCGACGCTCACGATGCCGTCGCGCACGTCGCGCAGCACCCGCTCCGGATCTCGAGTCTTCGGATCGCCGTAGCCGCCACCACCGGGCGACAGTGCGCGATAGGTTCCTGGGCCATGGCGTTCCACGCCGTATTTCGGCGCCTGGATGCGCGTGCCATCGCTCAGGGTGAGCACGACCTCGCCCCCGGCGCCGGCCCGACCGCCCGCGACGCCGAAGCTTGACGGCGCACCGGCGCCCTCGCCGCGGAAAGCGTAGTCGGCTGGGGTGAAGATCTCGACTTCGTAGTCGCAGCCGGCGCCACCGCGGAAACGGCCGACGCCCGCGGTGTCCCGGCGCAGCTCCTGGCGATGGAAGCGCGCCGGGTAGAGTTGCTCGTAGGTCTCGAGATTGGGCAGCGTGAGGCCGCCCAGGGTGATGAGATGACCGATCAGGTGGAAGCCGTCGCGACCCTCGACGCCACCACCGGCCGGCGCGCCGGCCCACTGGTACATCACGTAGCGTCCACCATCGTCGCGCAGGCCCGCCGTGACGGCATGCACGGCTTTCGACCATCCTGCCGAGGCGCGTCCGGGAAGCGCCTGCGCCAGCGCCTTCCACATCGCATGAATGATCTCATGGGCCACGAATACCGTGTTCATGGTCATCGGCGCCGGCATGCGCGCGTTCACCAGCGTGCCTTCGGGCAGTCGAATCTCTACGCTGCGGAAGGCGCCTTCGTTCTTCGGCAGGTCTGGCTCGAAGAACGAGGCCAGCGACATGAACACCGCCGAGGTCGAATTGGCGACCGAACTGTTCTTGAAGCCACGCACCTGCGGCGAGGTGCCGGTGAAATCCACGACCAGCCTGCGGTCCTTCACCGTGATCGCGACGGCGATCTTGGCATCGATCGGCTCGAAGCAGTCGTTGTCGATCGGCTCCTCGCCTTTCCATACGCCCTGCTGCAGGCGATCGATGCAGGTCTGGAAGCGGCGGTCGGCATGGTCGAGCACGCCTTCGAAGAATTCGTCGGCGCGGTCGACGCCCAACTCCTCGACCAGCAAGGCCAGGCGCTCCGCACCTATGCGCGTCGAGCCGATCATGGCGCGCAGGTCGCCGTCGAGCGCCTCGGGCAGGCGCGTGTTCAGCATCAGCAGGCGCCACAGGTCGTCGCGCACCTTGCCGGCCTCGATCAGCTTCAGCACGGGCAGGCGGATGCCTTCGTGGAAGATCTCGGTCGCGGCGGAATTGTAGGTGCCCGCCGCCCCGCCGCCGATATCGGCCTGATGGGCGCGGTTGCAGGCGAAGGCCACCAGCTTGCCGCCGACGAACACCGGCCGCGTGATCACCCAGTCGGGCAGGTGGTTGCCGCCTGCCGTGTAAGGATCGTTCAGCAGGAACACGTCCTCGGGCGCAATGGCATCCTTGAAGTCGCGCAGGATGGCGCGTACGGCGAAGCCGCCGCCGCCGGTATGGATCGGGATGCCGTCGGCCTGGCTGATCAGTGTCCCGCGCGCGTCGGCGATGAAGCACGAGAAATCGTGGCTCTGGCTGAAGATCGGCGAGCGCGCGGTGCGCGTCATCACCCAGCCCATCTGATGCGAGATATGGTCGAGCCGGTTCTGCACCAGCGCGAGGGTGACGGGATCGAGGTTCATGGGCTGATCCTCCAGTCGTTTACCTCACCCTGAGGAGGCCGCGCAGCGGCCGTCTCGAAGGGGCGGCACGAGCACTTTGCCTGTTGCCCATCCTTCGAGACGCACGCCTGTGGCGCGCTCCTCAGGATGAGGCGGTGTGGGTGAGAGCTACGCGGCATTGGCGCCGACATGCACGAGGAAATCGTCGCGCTCGTCGACTTCGAGGACGTCGCGGGGGCCGACGAAGGCGGTGGTCGTGCGCTCTTCGATCAGCAACGGTCCGTCAAGGCGGCAGCCGGGCCGCAGGTCGGCGCCGTCGTAGATCGGCACGTCGAGCCAGCCGGTCGCCGGATCGATCCAGACCTTGCGGGTTTCGCGCGGTCTGGGCGCATCGATCTGGGCCGAACGGGCGGCAGGCGGCGTCCAGTCGAGCCGGCCTCGGCCCACGACGCGCAAGGCGGTGATATCGATGCGGCCGCCGGGCTGGATGTGCCCGAACAACCGCTGGTGCTCGGCTTCAAACGCCTGGCGCGCCGCCGAGGCATCGAAGCCTGTGGCCGAAAGCGGCGCGCGGACCGGCCATTGCTGGCCGTCGTAGCGCAGGTCGAGTTGGCGCTCGATCACGATCTCTCTGTCGCCGAACCCGTCGCGCGCCAGGGCTTCGCGGGCGCGCGTCTCGAGCTGCGCGAAGCTCGCTTCGAGCGTCGCGATCTCGACCCTTTCGAGGTCTGCGAGAAAGACCTGCAGATAGTCCTGTCGCACGTCGGACTGCAGCATGCCCATGGCGCAGAACGCACCGGCGGCACGCGGCAGCAGGGCGCGGCGGCATCCCAACGCGCGGGCGACCGCGGTGCCGTGCATCGGTCCGGCGCCGCCCGCGGCGACCAGCGTGAAGGTCGCGGGATTATGGCCGCGCTCGATGCTGAGCCGCTCCACGGCGTGCAGCAGGTTCTGCTCCAGCAGGCGGATGACGCCGGCGGCCGCATCCTCGACCGAGAGGCCGAGCGGCTTGGCGAGCTTGGTCTCGATGGCCTTGCGGGCGAGGCTGGCGTCGAGCGTCACGGCGCCACCGGCCAGCGGGCCGGGGCGCAGGCGGCCCAGCACGAGCTGCGCGTCGGTGACGGTCGGGTTCTCGCCGCCCAGCCCGTAGGCCGCGGGACCGGGCCGTGCACCGGCACCCTGCGGGCCCGCATGCAGGAGGCCGGCATCGTCGACCCAGGCGATCGTGCCGCCGCCGGCACCGACCGTATGGATCTCCACCGAGGGCGTCGTGAGGTGATAGCCGTCGATCGTGAGTTCGTCGGTGACCGGCACGTCGCCGTGCGCCATCACCATCACGTCGCAGCTCGTGCCGCCGATCTCCATCGAGATCAGGTTGGCTTTCTCACCCGGCGCCGCGCAGCCCTTGAGCGCGCCGACGCCGGCCGCCGGGCCGGATAGGACCAGCATCACCGGTCGCGCCGCCACCTGGTCGACGGAGACCGCGCCGCCGTTGCTCTGCAGCAGCAGCAGCGAACGCGGCAGGCCGAACTGGCGCAGCTGTTCGTCGAGGGCACGCAGGTAGCTCGTCACCTTGGGCGCGACATAGGCGTTCACGACGGCGGTCGAACCGCGTTCGTATTCGCCCATCGTCGGCATGACCTCGCTCGACAGCGAGACCCACTTGCCGTTCCATGCCTTGGCGAGCCGGCCACCCACGGCGCGTTCGTGGCTGCCATCGAGAAACGCGTTGAACAGGCAGACCGCGACCGATTCCACGCCTTCCTCGGCAAAGACCCTGGCGGCGGCATCCACATCCTCGGGGCTCAGCGGCGCCAATTCCGTGCCGTCGGCGCCGATGCGGCCGCGTACCGGGAGACGCAGGTAGCGCGGCACCAGCACCTGCGGAAACGGCGCGCGATGGTCCCACTGGTTCTCGCGAATGCCGCGACGGATCTCCAGCGAATCGCGGAAGCCCTCGGTCGTCAGCATCCCGACCCTGGCGCCCTTCTTCTCCAGGATCGTATTGGTCGCCACGGTCGAGCCGTGCACGAACAGCGCACAGTCGCGCAGCAGGGCGGTCAGCGTGATGCCGAGCTGCTTCGCCGCCAGCCGCAGCACCCCCAGCACGCCCTCGCTGGGATCAGCCGGCACAGACGGCGACTTGAAGATGCGCACGGCGCCCGCGGCGTCGCGCAGCACCATGTCGGTGAAGGTGCCGCCGACATCGACGCCGATGCGCCAAGGGGCGAGAAGGGCGGGCGAGGCCGTCACTTCGTCAGGCTTCCGAGCACTTCGTCGGTATGTTCGCCCAAGGTCGGCGCCGAGCGCGGAGAATGTGGCCGTACATGGTCGAACGCGATCGGCAGGCCGACCACCTTCGGTCCGCCCGGCAGTTGCTGGATGAGCTTCGACGCCTCCATCTGCTCGGTGCGCGCCAACTCGCCGATATCGTTTACAGCGGCGCAGGGCACGCCGGCCTTCTCCATGGCTTCCAGCCATTCGGCGCGCGGCTTGGCCTTCAGCGCCTCGGCGATCATCGGCAGCAGTTCGGCCTTGTTGGCCACCCGCTGCGCGCTCTTGGCGAACTTCGGATCGGTGGCCCATTCATCACGGCCCAGCACCTTGGTGCAGCGCGCCCACAGCCGGTCGTTGCCGGGCGCCAGGCAGATCGGATGGTCGGCCGTGTCGAAGGTCTGGTAGGGCACGATCACCGGGCTGCCCGTGCCGTGCCGCTTGGAGACGGTGCCGTTGGCGAGATAGCCGTTCACCTGGCCCTCGACCCAATGGACCGCGGAGTCGAACAGCGAGGTATCGACCAGGCAGCCCTTGCCGGTCTTGTCGCGCAGCCGCAGCGCGGCCAGCGCGCCGATGGTGCAGAACATGCCGGTTGCCTTGTCGTTGATCGAGGCGCCGCAGAAGGTCGGCGGATCCTCCGGCCGGCCGGTCACGCTCATCATGCCGCCATAGGCCTGCAGCAGCGGATCGAAGGCCGGCTTCATGCGCAGCGGACCCTGGTAGCCGAAGGCCCAGATCGAGCAGTAGATCAGGCGCGGATGGCGCGCGAGCATCGTCTCGGGACCGATGCCCACCTCGTCGACCACACCGGGCCGCAGGTTCTGGATCAGGATGTCGGCCGTCTCGCAGAGTTTGTGGAGCTTGTCGACGTCTTCCGCGAGCTTGAGGTCGAGCACGACCGATCGCTTGTTGCGGTTCTGCGAATAGAAGTAGAGGGATGTCTTGCCGTCGGGGCCGAAGGGAGGGCCCCAGATCCGGGCATCGTCGCCGCCATCCGGCTTCTCGATCTTGATCACGTCCGCGCCCATGTCGGCCAGGATCACCCCGGCCAGCGGACCGGCCAGCGCCTGGCCCACTTCGATGACGCGAACTCCCTCGAGCGGTAGTGTCACTTTCAATCCTCTTCCCGAGCCTGACAGCCTGCATTTCTCGCCGGCATCCTAGCCGCCGGCGACCCTCGCACGCTACTTGAAGGGGCTCGCGAGGCGGAACCGACTACCCGACGAAGGCCTTTTCTGCGACGAACTCGCCGGGCGTCGTGGTGCTGGGCGCGCGTTCGAGGATGGCAATCGTGCTGATCAGCTCTCCCGGCGACACGGAGATCTTCAGCTCGATCCTTTCTGCCCCAGGTTGGTTAGTTTGGCCGCCATCCGCTCGAAAACGTCCCGCCAATCGCCATCGCTGGTCTGCCGAAACAGGCGGGCCGACGGATACCAGGGACTGTCGTCGCGATCCATCATCCATGTCCAATGGGGAGCGGCCTTGAGCGCCACCCAGACGGGGCGGCCCAGCGCCCCGGCAAGATGAACGATCGCAGTGTCCGTACTGATCACGAGGTCGAGGCTCATGATCACCGCCGCTGCGTCGACGAATGCATCGGCGCCGGCGTCGAAATCGGGACCCAACGACTCGACGGTCATGCCCGGCGGCAATCGGTCGAGTTGCTCGAGGCCGTGGTGTTTCTGCAGGCTGACCAGGCGGACCCCGGGCAGGCGGGCCAGCGGTGCGAAGCTGGCCAACGGGGCCGAACGTCCGCGATCGATGGCGCCTGAGGGATTGCCTTGCCAGACGATACCGATCCGAAGGTCGCCGGACGGCAAGCGCTCGCGCCATTGCGCGACCAGCTTCGCTTCGGCTGCCAGATAAGGCACGCGCGCCGGGATGGTCTCCACTGTGGTTCTCATCAGGCCAGGGACGCTCAGCAGCGGACAATGGAGATCAAAGGCGGGCAGGCGATCTCCGCTGGCGACGATCGTGGCGCCGCTCCTCAATCCCGCCAGCAGACGGGTGATGGAGCGCGGGGCCTCGAACACGACCTCGAACCGACGCTCGGCAATAAGCGGGACATAGCGGCTGAACTGGATCGTGTCTCCCAGGCCTTGCTCGGAATGCAAAAGGATCGTCCTGCCCTTTGGAGGCTCCGAACCCTGCCATGACGCTTGGGAGAATTCCCGCCTTTGGGAGCGTACCTCTTCGAGGTCCCAGCGCGCCTCGTACAAAGGCCACCCATTATGGAGCTTTCCGAGGCTCAGTTCCAGCTGTGCCTTGCAAAAGCGAGCTCGAGCATTGCTTGATTGCAAGCTGATGGAACGGTCGTAGCTCGCGCGGGCCTCTTCGTAGCGCTGAAGATATCGCAGCGCGTTGCCCCGGTTTGTGTGGGCGTCGGAATGATGGGGGTTCAGGACGATTGCCCGATCGAATCGTGCGAGGGCCTCGACGTACCGATCGAGGCCCATCAGCGCGACGCCCTGGTTGTAGAAGGCGTCGGCATACTCGGGTCGCAGCAGCGCCGCTCTCTCGTAGCTTGCGAGGGCTTCGCTGTTTCGATGGAGGTTCAGCAAGGCATTGCCGCGGTTGGAGTGGGCTTCCACAAGGTGGGGCTCCAGCGAAAGCGCCAGGTCATAGTGCGTGAGAGCCTCTGCGCATCGTTCGAGAGCCAGCAACGCATTGCCTTGGTTGAAACGGGCATCCGCGCGCTTGGGGTTCAACGCCGCGGCGGTTCCGTAACTCGCCAGTGCCTCCTCATGGCGTTGAAGTCTTTGTAGCGCGACGCCGCGGTCGTTGTGGGCGTCGGAGCAACACGGATTCAGCGTGATCACTGTGTCGTAACTTGAGAGGGATTCTTCGTATCGCTGGAGGCGCTGCAGCGCGAGGCCACGGTTCATGTGGGCGTCGGCATATTGGGGAGCGAACGAGAGCGCCTGGTCATATCGGGCCAGGGCTTCCTCGTGCCGTCCGAGATTCAGCAAGGCGGTGCCCTGGTTGTAGTACGCGTGCGCGTCATCCGGCCTCAGCGTCGCCGCTCGTTCGTGGCTCGCGAGCGCCTCATCGAAGCGTTGCAGGTGTTGGAGCGCAGTTCCGTGATCGTTGAAGGCGTCTGCCGAGTCGGGATCGAGCGCGATCGCCTGATCGTAGCAGGCCAGGGCCTCCTCATATCGGTTGAGCTTCTGCAGTGCGTTTCCGCGTTCGACATACGAGGTTGCCCCAATCGCATCGTCGGGACTTGCGACCCGGTTCGGATCAGGAGGACAGACTTGCGGTTCGCTCAACTCGTCCGATAGGGGCCGCATGCTGATGCTCTCGGATTGTCAGACTACTCGGTCCGGCCGTTTACGGTCGAGCGTCATGATGTTAGCCTTTTCCGTGTCTTGGGGCGTTCACGCGCGTATTCGAGTGGAGGCGTCCTTCCGGACATGATGGCGTGGTCAGAATACTCAGTTCATGATGGAGGAAATCATTGACCACTGATGATCCGGTCAGCCGTGATCCGCATCGTTTAGATCGCGGTCCTACCTCCAGGATGTCGGGCTTGGGCACATTGACCGCGATGGCCGCGAGCGCCCTGTTGGTTCCGGAATCGGCGATGGCGCAGGGCACCCTCGGCCCCGGTGCGCCTTCGGCTCCCGTTGCCGCACCCGGGACACCCCCGGCGACGGCGCCTGTGACGGCCCCTCAGGCACCGAAGGCAAGTGGCTATCCCATTACCCTCAACGGCGATATCGGGGCGACGACCGCCCCCTCGGAGCCGAAGGGGAGTGGTTTTACCGTCACGATAACCGGCACTCCCTCGGCGATAACCGCTCCCTCCACGACGGCCGCGCCACAGAAGCCGTCCTCCAGTGACGGTAAGCGCTGATCGAGAGGCGCTTGCGATTGCGGGTACGCTTCGGGCGTGGCTTGCCGAGCCTACCGCCAGACTAGCTCACGCAGCAAACCGGGGAATCGCCCGGCGGGCCGGTCATTCCAGTTGTTTCGTCTGTTGCGGTTATTTCGGCTATGCAGCTTGATGCCGTAAGCGGGGCGCAGGGTCGGAACGAGCATGCGATCGACTTGGAGGCGCAAGCTTCCCCGGTGATCGGGCCCCAGATGAGCCACGGCGCTTCGACGCGGTCGTGCCAAAGCAGCGGAGGCTACTCGACGAAGGCCTTTTCGACGACGAACTCGCCGGGTGTCGTGGTGCTGCCCTCGGTGAGGCCCATGCCTTCGAGCAGGGCGCGGATGTCGGCCAGCATCTGGACGCTGCCGCACAGCATGAACCGGTCGTGCTCGCGCGACATCGGCGGCAGGCCGACGTCGTTGGCCAGGGTGCCGTTCTCGATCAGGTGCGAGATGCGGCCGCGATACTTGAAGGGCTCGCGGGTCACGGTCGGATAGTAGACGAGCTTGTCGCGCACCATGTCGCCCAGGATCTCGTCGGCCGGCAGCTCGTCGGCCAGCGCCGAACGGTAGGCGAGGTCGCGGACATGGCGGCAGCCATGGACCAGGATGACCTTCTCGAAGCGCTCGTAGACGTCCGGATCGCGCACGATCGACAGGAAGGGGGCGAGGCCGGTGCCGGTGCCCAGCAGGTAGAGGTTGCGGCCGGGGGTCAGGCTGTCGAGCAGCAGCGTGCCGACGGCCTTGGCGCCGACCAGCACGGGATCGCCCGGCATCAGGTTCTTGAGATGCGAGGTGAGCTTGCCGTCGGGCACCTTGATGGAGAAGAACTCCAGCTCGTCCACGTAATGGGGACTGGCGATCGAGTAGGCCCGCAGCACCGGCTTGCCCTCGACCTTGAGGCCGATCATCGTGAACTGGCCGCTGGCGAAGCGGAACCCCTTGTCGCGGGTGGTCCGGAAGCTGAACAACTCATCGGTCCAGTGATGCACCGACAGCACGGTCTCGTTTCTCAACGCGCTCACGCAAACGCTCCTACGCAACAGGGCCGGCGAATCCCGGGGGAGTGGTTATAGTGCAGCGCAGCATTGAATTCCATATATGCAAGTAAGTCGCAATAACAAGTTTGTCGCGTGCCAAAGGGCCCTAGCGGAAGGAACTTTCCGTAATGATGCCGGCGGCGGGAGATATTGCGGGAGCCGCTGACGCGGATCGCAGTTGAGAACAGGCGCCCTATACTCCGGCGAACCGGGTAAACGAGGAGCCGTGCAATGAAGTTGCTTGTTGCGTTGCTGGTCATGGCGTTCGTCTCCCCGGCGGCACGGGCTGCGGAACCGGTAGACATGCTGCTGGTGCTGGCCGCCGACGTCTCGCGCAGCGTGACCGATCCCAAGTTCCGGCTTCAGCGCGAGGGCGCGGCCGCCGCCATCACCCATCCCGACGTGGTGCGGGCCATCACGTCAGGACCCAACCGGCGTATCGCCGTATGCTTCGTCGAGTGGGCGTCGGCCAACATGCAGAAAGTCGTCATTGACTGGGTGGTGATCGCCGACGGCGCCACGGCGCGCGATTTCGGGGATAAGCTGATGGAGACTTCGCGGTCCTTTGCTGGCAGCACCTCGATCAGTGCTGCGATCGACTTCGCCGTGGGACAGTTCGACCGTGCGCCGTTCGTCTCGGACCGGCGGGTCATCGACGTGTCGGGTGATGGCAACAACATCGGCGGCCGCCCGATCACCGCCGCGCGCGACGATGCCGTGGCGAACAACATCACGATCAACGCGCTGGTGATCCTGACGCCGCTCGAGGAGGCCTTCCGTCCCGAGCACACCAATCCACCAGGCGGACTCGAGAAGTACTTTCGGGACAACGTCATCGGTGGACCGGGAGCCTTCACCATCGTCGCCGAGAATCACGCAGCCTTCGGCAGGTCGATGACCAAGAAGCTGATCCAGGAGATCGCCGGAGTGCCGCGCAACGAATTGGCGGCCGCGGACTGACTACTCCGCCGTTGCGCCCGACGCCTTGATGATGGGCAGCCAGAGTGCCTGATCTTCCTGGATCAGCTTGCGGGCGGCGGCGGGGGTGTCGGGGCGCAGGACCTCGAAGCCCTGGACCAGGAGCTTCTCCTTCACGTCCGGCATCTGGGCGATGCGGCCGATCTCGGCGTTGAGGCGGGCCACGATCGGCGCGGGGGTGCCGGTCGGCACGGCAAAGCCCAGCCAGGTCGCGACGACGTAGTCCGGGATGCCCGCCTCCATCATGGTCGGCACGTCGGGCAGGATGACGGAGCGATCTTTCGTGGTGACGGCCAGCGCCTTCAGCTTGCCGGCCTTGATCTGGCCGACCACCGTGGGCGCATTGAAGAAGCCCGTGGTGACCTCGCCATTGATGACGGCGAGCACCGCGGCCGGCGCGCCGCGATAGGGCACGTGCTGCAGTTTGACGCCGGTGCGCTGCTCCAGGATCACGCCCGACATGTGAAGGCTGCTGCCGACGCCGCTCGACCCGTAGGTGAGTTCGCCCGGCCTGGCGCGTGCCTGGGCGACCACGTCGGCGACGGTCCTGGCCGGGTTGGCCGTCGAGACGACCATGACGTTGGTCAGGATTCCGGTCGTCGACACCGGAATGAGATCCTTCAGCGGATCGTAGCCGGGCGCCTTGTAGAGACCCATGTTGAAGACGGTCGCGCCCTGCGAGGTGAGCAGCAGCGTATAGCCGTCGGCCGGCGCACGTGCGCCCTCCGCAGTGCCCAGCAGGCCGCCGGCGCCGCCCTTGTTGTCGATGACGACCGGCTGGCCCAGCGCTTTCGCGAGCTGCTCGCCGAAGGTGCGGCCGACCGTGTCGGCGCCGGAGCCCGCGGCGAACGGGATGATCATGCGGATCGAGCGCTCCGGCCAGTCGGCTGCCATGGCCTTGCCCGTCGCGATTCCCGGCGATGCGAGCAGCAGCGCGCCCGTCAGGGCATGCCGACGTGTAAGTACCTGGCGTGATGCGCTCATGTCAGCTCCTCCCTGGAGAATCGTGTGGGGCCCGCGTTGTTCGCGACCTCCGCTGGCTTCGACACTACTCTCAGGGCCGCAGCGATGTCAGGCCCCAACGCACGAAAGCCGCGCAACGGGGCGCGGCTTCCGGCAATCCTGAGGCGTTCGCTGGATCGGCTACTTGTCCAGCCAGACGTCCTCGAAGCGCGAGCCGTTGTAGAGGCTGTTCACCATCGGGCGGAAACCCTTCACGTGGGGATGCCAGCAGCTTCCCGAGACGTTCCACATGACGATCGGCCGGAAGCCCTCCTCGAGGATCTGCTTGTCGATCTCCCAGACGAGCTTCTTGCGCTTTTCCATGTCGCGCTCGGCCGACTGGATCGGGAAGAGCTTCTCGATCTCGGGATTGCAGTAGCCGACATAGTTGCGCTCCGACTTGCAGGCATAGTGTTCGAAATAGGTCTGGTCGGGATCGTCGACGCCGTTACCGGTCGTGTTGAGGCCGATGGAGTAGTCCTTGCGCGCAACCTTGTTGAACCACAAAGCGGTGTCGACCAGGTCGAGCTCGCCGTCGATGTAGATCTCCTTGAGCTGGTCGATCAGGATGACGGCCGGGTCGCGATAGAGCAGGTGATTTCGGGTCGAGACCTTGAGCTTCAGCCGGTTGTCGGGCCCGTAGCCCGCTTTCTTCATGATCGCCTGCGCCTCGGCGCGGTTCTTGGCGACATCGGGCCCGTAGCCCTGGATCTTGTCGAACAACTCCTTCGGCATGCCCCAGACGCCGCCGGGGGCCGGTTCCATGACGCCGCCGGCTTCGCCGTGGCCCTGGGCGAGGATGTCGATGAACGACTTGCGGTCGATGGTGAGCAGCATCGCGCGGCGGATGTCGGCATTGTCGAACGGCGGCGCCGCGCTGTTCACGATCAGGTTGGTGTTGTTGTTCATCGGCGCGACCTCGCAGACGGCGCTGGCGGCCTGCGTCTTGATGTCCTTGAGCAGCGGGATGGTGACGGCGTAGGGCGCCGTCATGTCGTAGCGGCCCGACACAAATCCCAGCATGGCGGTGCCGCGGGCCGGCACGATCGGCATCTCGATGCCGTCGAGGTAGGGCTTGCCCTTCTTGAAGTAGTCGGGATTGCGGACGAGCTTGACGATTTCCTTCTGCTTGAACTCGCCGAGCTTGAAGGGACCGGTGCCGATCGGCTTGGTGCGCATCTGTGCCGTCGGCACGTGGCACGAATAGACGGGGCTATAGCCCGAGGCGAGCAGGATCAGCAGCGAGGGCTGCGGCTGGCCGAGATGGAAGGTCACCTCGCGGTCGCCGTTGGTCGTCACCTCCTTGAGGTTCCAGTACCAGGACGTGCGCGGGTTCTTGCGCAGCTTCTGGGTCTCGCTCTTGCCCGTCAGCATGTCCCAGGTGCACTTCACGTCGGCGGAAGTGAAGGGCTTGCCGTCATGCCACTTGGCATTGCCCACCAGCTTGAAGGTCAGCTTTTTGCCGTCCTCGCTCCACGACCAGCTCTCGGCCAGATCCGGGCGGATGGTCTCGAGGCTGTTCTGCGGGATCTGCTGATCGAACACGACGAGGTTGTTGTAGAGCCCCATGAAGGGCACGACCGTCGAGGTCGTCGCTTCCTCGTGGATCGAGGTGCTGGGCGGATTGTCCGCGATGTACATCTTGAGGGTGCCACCGCTCTTCTGCGCGAGCGCAGGTCCAGCCGACAGGCCGAGCGCCGCCACGACACCGAGAAGTCCGATCGATAGCCGCATGTTGTCTTCCTCCCATACCCCGTTGCAGAGAGGATGACGCGGTGCCGTGCCCCCGTCGAGAGCGCCCGTCCGGCTGGCGAATTCTCCTATCGGATCATGGCACGCAGTTTCGAAGACATGAGGTCGGCGGCGAGCACCAGGACCAGGATGACGATGACACAGGCCGCCGTGTCCTCGTAGGCGAACAGTTTCATCGAGCTGATCAGCTCGAAGCCGATGCCGCCCGCACCGACCATGCCCAGCACTGTCGATACGCGGATGTTGGTTTCGAAGCGATAAAGCACGACACCGATCCAGGCAGGCAGGACCTGCGGCAGCACACCGAACACGATGCGCTGCAGGGAGCCTGCGCCGGCGGCGCGCAGCGCATCCAGTGGGCCCTCGTCGATCTCCTCGATCGCCTCGGCGAAGAACTTGCCGAGCATGCCGGCACCGTGCAGCGCGATCGCAAGCACACCGGCGAAGGGACCCAGGCCGACCGCGGCGACGAAGATCAGGGCCAGGATGATCTCGTTGATGCCGCGCATCACGTTCAGCACCTGACGCAGCCCGTGGAATACCCAAGCGTGGGGCGAGAGGTTCCGGGCGGCGAAGAAGCAGACCGGCAGAGCAAGCACGATGCCGAGCAAGGTGCCCCACAGCGCGATCTGCACGGTCTCGATGGCGGGCTGCACCAGCTTCTGCATGAAAGCGAAGTTGGGCGGCAGCATGCGGCCGATGAAGTCGCCGATCCACGGCAGGCCGTCGATGAAGCCCGATATGCTGAGGCGCGTGCCGACGGCCGACCACCAGAGGGCCGCGACCGTGAGGCCCCCGATCGGGACCATGATCCACCAGCCGAGCGGGCCGCGCGGTCTGTTGACAACGAACTGCAGGGACACTGTCAGGCCCTCTCTTCGACGGAGGCGGCGGACATCGCCAGGGCGATCTCGGCTTCCGCTGCGGCGCGGCGGCGTTCGGTGAGACGCTGCGCGGCATCGAGCACATTGGGATCGTCGAGGCCGGGATAGATGCTGCGGATCACGTCGCCGCTGACGCCGGCCGGCGGGCCGTCATAGACGACCCGGCCCGCTGACAGGCCCACCACCCGCTCAGCGAACTCCAGCGCATAGTCGATCTGGTGGAGATTGCAGAGCACCGCGATGTTGGAGTCCTTGCAGCTCTTCTTCAGGTAATTGAGCACGGTGCGCGAGGTCTTGGGGTCGAGGCTGGCCACCGGCTCGTCGGCCAGCATGAACTTGGGCTGCTGGGCCAGCGCGCGGGCGATGCCGACCCGTTGTTGCTCGCCACCTGACAGCGCGTCAGCGCGATTGCGGGCCTTGTGGGACATCGCAACCTGTTCCAGGCAATGCAGGGCGATCTTCACGTCGGCTTCGGGAAAGAGCTGCAGGGTGCTGAGGATTGGCGAGAGATCGGCCATACGGCCGACCAGCACGTTCTTCAGCACGCTCAGGCGTTTGACCAGATTGTGCTGCTGGAAAATCATCGCGACGTTGCGCCGGAGCAGGCGCAGGTCGCGGCGATTGGACGACAGCGACGTGCCGTCGACCACAATGTCCCCGGCTGTCGGCTCGATCAGCCGGTTTATGCAGCGCAGCAGGGTAGACTTGCCGGCACCCGACGGTCCCAGCACGACGACGAACTCGCCGGGCCGGATCGAGAGGCTTACATCCTGCAGCGCCTGGTGGTCGCCATAGGATTTGGCGAGGCCGCGGATTTCGATCATCGGTCGATCTCCCTGGTTCGGGCCTGGGCTACTTCTGCTTCTTGAGATCGATGTTCGCGAGCCTGGCGGTCTCGCGAACGATGTCGTAGGCCTGATCGTTGGTTTCCTTGAAGCCGTTCAGCTTGCCCTGGTCGGACCAGTTGAGGTCCTTGATCGACAGGAAGGCGGCCTTCACCTTGGCCTTGGTTTCAGGTGAGAGGTCCTTGCGCCACACCATCGGCGATTCCGGGATCGGTGCGGACTCCCACACGACCTGGATCTGGTCGGCCTTGATGTGGCCCTTGGCAATGGCGGCATCGAGGATGCGGTCGGCGATGGTCGCGGCATCGACCTTGCCGTTGGCGACGGCCAGCGCATTGGCATCGTGCGCGCCGGTGAACAGCACGGTCTTGAAGTCGCGCTTGGGTTCGATGCCGGCCTTGAGCAGGCCCGCCAGCGGGAAGGCATAGCCCGAGGTCGAGGCAGGATCGACGAAGGCGAAGTTCCTGCCCTTGAGATCGGCGAGGGTTTTGATGCCGCTCGATTTCAGGGCGATGATCTTGGAGTGATAGTAGGTGCGGCCGGCCTTGGCGGTCTCGGCGATCGCGAAGGCCTCGACCGGCGTCACGGTGGTGGCGAGCACGTAGGAGAAGGGTCCGAGATAGGCGATGTCGAGGTGCTTGGCGCGCAGGGCCTCGATGACGCCGTTATAGTCGGTGGCGACGAAGCCCTGGACCTTCATCCCGGAATTCTTCTCGACCGAGTCGAGGATGTCCTTGCTCTGGGCGAGCATTGCCCGCGAATCCTCGGAGGGGATCAGGCCGACCTTGAGGATCTGCTGGGCCCGGGCGGTGGCGACGGTTCCGCCGGCCAGCAGCGAACCCGCGGTGAAAAGCCCGAGATCGCGACGCGTCATCCTGGTCATTCGTTTCCTCCATGTTTACTTTTTATTGACTGACTAAGCGGCCATTTCGGCCAACAGCGCCTCCCGGCGTCCGATGAAGTTGCGTCCCCGGTCGCCCGCCAGCGCGTCGTCGACGAGACGCGACCAGTCGCGGGCGGCGATGCCGTGTGCCGTGGCATCGGGCGAGATACCGAGTTTCTTCAGGAAGGTCTCGAGGCACGCGGCGCCGGCAACCAGGTCGTCGCCGAAGATGCGCCGCAATGAGGCATCGCAGGCCGCGTCGCAGCCGGCGACGGCGCGCATCACCATCGGCAGGCTGAACGAGCAGGCGATGCCGTGCGGAACGCCATGGTGCAAGGTCAGGTGATAGGACAGCGAATGGGCGAGCGCGGTGCGGGTGTTGGAGAAGGCGAGGCCCGCGAACAGACTGGCGCGCGCCAGCCGCGTGCGCAGCGCTTCGTTCGTGAGATCGTCTGCCAGCAGCGGCAGGGCCTCGATCACTTCCCGTGCGGCAACCTCGGCCAGCGAACTCGATACAGGGTTGGCGTTGACGTTCCAGGTGCTTTCCAGCGCGTGGCTGAGCGCATCGAGGCCGGTGCTGATCGTGATGGCGCGCGGCAGGCCGAGCGTGAGCAGCGGATCGACCAGCGCCGCCTCGGGATAGAGCGACTCGCGGGCCAGCGAATACTTCTTCATCGCGCCTGTGTCCCAAACCGTGGCCCAGGAGGTGACTTCGCTGCCGGTGCCGGCCGTCGTGGGAATGGCGATGATCGGCGTGCGACCGAGCGCGTCACCGTCCTTGCCGGTCTCCAGGTGACGGCGCACCGTTTCGAAGTCGCCCCTTGCGGCAGCCAGCACCTTGGCGGCGTCCATAACCGAGCCGCCGCCCAGCGCCACGATCGCCTCGACGGGGCGGGCTGACGATGCGTAGGTCTGGCAGGACTGGGTAAGGCCGGTGAAATCGGGATTGGGGCCAATGTTACTCACCGTCACCGCGGGCGCGCCGGCCTGGGCCACGACGCGCCGCGCGAACTCGGCGAAGACCCCACCGCCATTGGCGTCGTCGTAGGTGACGAGACAATAGGCCCGGCCCGCCAGCACCTTGCCCAGCGTCTCGAAGACGCCGGCGCCGAACTTCACGTCGACCGGATTCCGGTAGCGCCACATCCGCGCGTCACTCCCATGGCTCACTGGCTTTGGACTTGTCGTCCTTTTGACAATCCTCCGGTCGCTGCTCACATTTATCCAATTCAAACATTCTCAAACTGGCATTGAGAAAATCAATATGAGGCACACCCAGCTCCGCTCGTTCCATGCCGTGGCGCAGCGGTTGAGCTTCACCGCCGCCGCGCGAGAGTTGGGTGTGAGCCAGCCCACCATCACCACACAGGTGAAGTCGCTGGAGCAGGAATTTGGCGTCGAGCTGTTTGTACGACGCGGCCGCCGAATTGAGCTCACCGAGACCGGCGGCGGCCTGCTGGACATCACGCGCCGCCTGTTCGCCGACGAGAAGGAGGCCGCCGACTATCTCAACGAGACGCGAGGCCTCAAGACCGGCCATCTGCGCGTCGGCGCCGTAGGTCCATATCACGTGACAGACATGCTCGCGGCCTTCAACGCCCGCCATCCCGGCCTCTACGTGTCGGTCACCGTTGGCAATTCGCGCGACACGCTGCGCGACCTGCTCGACTACCGGACCGACGTCGCGGTGCTGGCCCACGTCGATCCCGATCCGCGGCTGGTCGCAATTCCCTACCGCCGCCACCGGGTCATCGCCTTCTGTCCCATCGATCATCCCTTCGCGCAGCGGCGCAGCATCCGCGCGCGCGATATGGAGGGGCAACGACTGATCGTGCGCGAAGCAGGATCGACGACGCGCCGCGCCTTCGACCAGGCGATGCGGGACGCTAACGTGCGGCCCAAGGTCGTCATGGAAATCGGCAGTCGCGAATCGATCCGCGAGGCGGTGGCCAAGGGGATTGGCTTGGGCGTGGTGTCGGAGGCGGAGTTCATTCCCGATGCGCGCATCCGGCCCCTGCCGATCGCGGATGCCGAGATCTATACCTACGCCCATGTCGTGCACCTGAAGGAACGGCAGAAGGCGCGACTCGTACATGCCTTCCTTCAGGTGCTGGTTGGCCTGCTGCCGGTCAGTTCGCCATCCAGCCGCCGTCGACCATCAAATTCTCGCCGGTGATGAACGTCGCCTCGTCGGAGGCGAGGAACAGGGCGGCATTGGCAACGTCCTCGGAGCGGCCGAGGCGCGGCAGCGGCGTGCGGGCATGGGAATAGTCGATCCAGCGGGGCTCGATCGCGCGCCCCGTCTTGCCGGTGAGAATCTTGCCCGGCGCCACGGCGTTGCAGATGATGCTGTCGCGGCCGTAGTCCGAGGCGATCTGGCGGGTCATGTAGACCACCGCCGACTTCGAGACGCCGTAGGAGAAATCCTCCGGCGAGGAAATCATGCCGTGCTGCGAGGAGATGTTGACGATGCGCCCGCGCGCCTCGTTGCGGATCTCCTGCGTCAGCATCCGGCGCACGGCGGCCCGGCACATCAGGAAGACGCCGGTGACGTTCACCTCCATCACCCGGTTCCATTCCTCCAGGCCCGTGTCGGTGAGCTTCTTCGCCGAGCGGATGGCGGCGTCGTTGACCACGATGTCGAGCCGGCCAGTTGGCAGGGCAGCCCGGCGCGCCGCTTCCTCGACATCCTCCTCCTTCGACACGTCACCCTGGAAGAAGGGCACATTCAGGATCCTGTGCGTCGGCTCGCCGCCTTCGACCACGGACTCGGTGATGTCCATCAGCAGAAGTGTCGCCCCTTCCGCGTGGAATTTCTTGGCGATGGCACGGCCGATGCCCGAGGAGGCACCGGTGATGAGGGCGGTCTTGCCGGCAAGTCGGTTCATGGCACCGCCCGACGCAAGGATCGTGCCCTAGCCGCGCCGCACGCTGGCGCCGCCATCGACCGGCAGGGTGACGCCGGTGATGAAGCTCGCCTCGTCGGAGGCCAGGAAGAGGGCGGCATTGGCGACGTCCCAGCCGGTACCCATTTTCTTGCGCAGCGGCACCTTGGAATCGCGTTCGGCTTCGACCTCGGCGCGGCTCTTCTTGAACGTACGCGCGCGCGTGTCGACCGCCATGGGCGTGTTCATCAGCCCGGGCAGGATCACGTTGGCGCGGATGCCGTATTGCGCGTTCTGATAGGCCAGCTGTTCGGTGAAGGACACCATCGCTGCCTTGGTCGCCTTGTAGGCGACATAGGGATAGGTGGTGATGACGGCCATCGACGAGATGTTGATGATCACGCCGCTCTGCTGCTGGCGCATGATCGGCAGCACGTGCTTGGCGGCGAAGATGCAGCTCTTGAGATTGATCGCGGTGCAGCGATCGAAGGCGTCCTCGGTGATGTCGAGCAGTTCGGCATCGCCGCCCGACAGCGAGACGCCGACATTGTTGTGCAGGATGTCGACCCGGCCCCAGCGCGCATGCGTCTCGTCGACCATGGCCTTGAGGTCGGCACCCTGGGTCACGTCGGCCTTGAAGGCGACCGCCGTGCCCTGGTTGGCGCCGATCATCTCGACGGTTTCCTTTGCCGACTGGAGATTGTGATCGACGCAGAGGACCTTGGCGCCCTCGCGCGCAAAGGTGAGGGCGGTGGCACGGCCGTTGCCAATGCCTTCGCCGGGGCTCTGTCCGGCGCCCACGACAATGGCGACTCGATCTTTCAGGCGCATCACTTCACTCCCGGGATCGGGAATTGCTTGAGCACTTCCTTGTACTGAGGCTCGTTGTCGATCTGCATCGTGGCGAGCACGCGGACGACGGCGCAGTAGAAGGCAATGGTGAGCACCAGGTCCGTCATGTGCTCGTCGGACAGCTCCTTCTTGATCTCGGCGAAGGTGGCGTCGGACATGCCCAGGTCCTTCACCATCTCGCGCGCACCCCTGAGGATCGCCTTCGCGAGCGGCTCGAGCTTCGAGGGCCTGCCCTCGGTCTCGGCCATAAGGGCCTGGATGTCGTCGTCAGTGACGCCGAATTCCTTGCCGATCTTCACATGGTGGGTGAATTCGTATTCCGACTTCTCCAGCCAGCCGACCTGCAGGATGGCCAGTTCCCGCAGGCGGGGATCGAGCTTGCTCTTGAAGCGGATGTAGCCGCCCAGCCCGCTGAAGGCTCGCGCCATGTCGGGCGAGTTGACCAGTAGCTTGTGCAGGTTGGTGTTGCGCTTGAGCATGTCGCGATACTCGGGCGCAACCTGGTCGGGCTCGAGGTAGGGCAGTCGGGCCATCTTGGTTGTTTCTCCCTATTGTTCAGTGATCCTGTGAATCGCGCTCCGGGCCCTGCAAGGTCACGCCGCCATCGACGACGAGGACATGGCCGGTGATGTAGCGGGCATGATTGCTCAGCAGGAAACGCACGGCGTGTCCGACGTCCCAGCCCGTGCCCTCGGTCTTGAGGACGGAGGCTTTCGCGCGTTGGGTGCGCGCGGCCTCGCTCATTCCGTTGCCGCGGGCATAGACCATCGGCGTATAGACTGGCCCGGGACAGATGCAATTGACGCGGATGCCGTCGCGGCCATGGTCGACCGCCATCGCCTGGGTGAGGCCGATGACGGCGGCCTTGGAGGTCGTATAGGTCGTGAGGCCGCGCGGTCGCAGTGCCGAGATCGAGGAGATGTTGACGATCGAGCCGCCCTTGGCAGTCTTGATCATGGCCGGGATCGCATGCTTGGAAAGCAGGAACATCGTCTCGACGTTGAGCTGCATCACGCGACGAAACTCCTCGGGCTTCTCTTCGACGACCGAGCCGCGGCTGCCGATACCGATATTGTTGTCGAGAAAGTCGAGCCGTCCCCAGCGATCGACCGCCGCATCGACCAGCCGCTTGCACTCGATCTCCTGCGTCATGTCGCCGGCATGGGCCGCGGCATGCAGGCCGCCCTCGGCCTGTATCATTTCGACGGTGCGTTGCGCGAGCTTGAGGTCACGGTCGGCCACCAGCACGCGGGTGCCGGCGCGGGCCAGCAGGATCGCCGCGGCGCGTCCGTTGCCGATGCCGTCGCCGACGGCGCCGCCCCCGGAAATGATCGCCACCTTGCCGGCCAGCCCGGCATCGTCCTCTGGACCTTTCACATATTCCTCCTAGGGCAGGCCGGCGCCGGGCACGTCGACGCGCACCGTCTCGATGCGGCCGTCCTTCTTGGCGGCAATGGCCGGGCCGCTTCCGCTGTTGGTGACGACAAAGAGCGTGCGGCGGTCCTTGCCGCCCAGCATACAGGCATAGGCCGCGCGTTCGCCCAGATCGAGGTCGTGCGTGACCCGACCGCCTTCGAAGACGCGGATCATGTGGTGCGTGAAGGCGCCGGTCACCCAGATGCCACCCTCGGCATCGAGACAGATGCCGTCGGGGTTGCAGTTCGGCGTCTCCGCCCAGATGCGCCGGTTGGAGAGGGTGCCGTCGTCTGCGATGTCGAAGGTCGTAAGTCGCTTGGCGAAGGTTTCGCCGATGATCATCGTCCTGCCGTCGGGCGTGATGACGGTGCCGTTGGGGAACATCAGCTCGCCGGCGGCGGCATGAACCGAGCCATCGGGATCGACCCGGGCCAGCACGGCGGCGCGCGGCTTCTCCCCGGCGTGCCGATCGAAGCCGAAGTTGCCGACATAGGCGCGGCCCTTGGCATCGACGACCATGTCGTTGCACAGGCCGGTCGCGATCGCGCCCAACTCGGCCTCTACGGTCAGCTTGCCGCCCGCGAAGCGCATCAGACGGCGGTCGGTCATGCTGACGATCAGCATCGTGCCGTCCGGCCGCCAGCCCAGGCCCGAGGGGCGGCCCGGCACCTCGACGATCGTCTCGGCCTTGCCGCTCTCGTCGACGGTCCGCACCTGATGGACGTAGAAGTCGGAGAAATAGAGCCGGTCGTCCCGCCAGCGCGGGCCTTCACCGAAGGATAGGCCGTCGAGCAGCGGTTCGAGCTTCATGGCCGGTCCCACTCGATGCGGAAGGAGTTGCCCTCGGGCTTGACGTAGCCCGCGTTGGCGCCGGGAAAATGGGCGGGGCAGAGAAGCGCGTTGCTCTCGACACAGTCCTCCAGGAGCTTGCGGCGAGAGACCGCCGACATCGCCTGGTCCCAGCAGAACTGGCTCGACCAGTCGGGGTGATAGACCTGGATCGGGTGATGCATGATGTCGCCCGAGAAGCAGGCCTGCTTGCCCTGGTCCTTCAGGTTGATCGCGATCGAGCCCGGCGTGTGGCCGGGATAGTCCCTGATGGTGAGCAGCGGGTCGGGTTGATGGTCGCTCTCGATCATCACCGCCTTGCCGGCTTCGACGATGGGCAGCACCGAATCGTCGAACGAGCCGTCGTTAACCTTGCCTTCACCCTGCGCTTTGCGTTCGCTCTCCCAGTGCACGTATTCGCGTTTGGCGAAGAGATACTTCGCATTGGGGAAAGTCGGCACCCAGCGCCCATTCTCGAGCTTGGTGTTCCAGCCGACATGGTCGACATGCAGGTGCGTGCACATCACGAAGTCGACGGATTCCGCGGGGCAGCCGCAGGCCTTGAGCCGGTCGAGGAATGGCGTGTTGAGGCCGCTCCAGCCGGGATTGTGGCGCTGCTTGTGATTGCCGAGGCAGGTGTCGATCAGGATTGTGTGACTGGGTGTCTTGACGACCCAGGTATGGACCGAGCCGATCAGCCGGTCGCTGCCCTCCTGCACGTGCTCCGGCACCATCCAGCTTTTCTGGGCGTCGAAGGCTTCCTGGTCGAACTTCGGAAACATGCGGCCGGGCTTGAAACCCGGTCCGCAGATCTCCTCGACTTTCTCGATCGTGGCGTTTCCGATGGCTCTGACGGCCAATTTTCCCTCCCGCGCTAGAACGTGACGACGCTGCGGATCGATTCGCCCTTGTGCATCAGGTCGAACGCGTCGTTGATCTTCTCGACCGGCATCGTGTGGGTAATGAGCGAGTCGATGTCGATCTTGCCGTCCATGTACCAGTCGACGATCTTGGGCACGTCGCGGCGGCCCTTGGCGCCGCCGAAGGCGGTGCCCATCCAGGTGCGGCCGGTGACCAGCTGGAACGGGCGCGTGGCGATCTCCTGGCCGGCGCCAGCCACGCCGATGATGACCGACTTGCCCCAGCCGCGGTGGCAGCATTCCAGCGCCTGGCGCATCAGCTTAGTACTCCCGACGCACTCGAAACTGTAGTCCGCGCCGCCGTCGGTCAGTTCGACGAGATGGGCGACCAGGTCCTTGTCGCCGAGGTCCTTCGGATTGACGAAGTGCGTCATGCCAAACTTGCGGCCGAGCGCCTCGCGCGCCGGGTTGAGATCGACGCCGACGATCATGTTGGCGCCGACCATGCGCGCGCCCTGCAGCACGTTGAGGCCGATGCCGCCCAGGCCGAACACCACGACATTGGCGCCGGCCTCGACCTTGGCGGTGTTGATCACCGCCCCGATGCCGGTGGTGACGCCGCAGCCGATGTAGCAGACCTTGTCGAACGGCGCGTCGGGGCGGATTTTCGCCAGCGCGATCTCGGGCAGCACCGTGTAGTTCGAGAAGGTCGAGCAGCCCATGTAGTGATGGATCTTCTGGCCCTTGATCGAGAAGCGCGAGGTGCCGTCGGGCATCACGCCCTGTCCCTGCGTCGCGCGGATCGAGGTGCAAAGATTGGTCTTGCCCGAGACGCAGGATTTGCACTGGCGGCATTCCGGCGTGTAGAGCGGGATCACGTGATCGCCCTTCTTCAGCGACACGATGCCGGGTCCGACATCGACGACCACGCCCGCGCCCTCGTGGCCAAAGATCACGGGGAAAAGACCCTCGGGATCGCCGCCGGACCGCGTGAACTCGTCGGTGTGGCACACGCCCGATGCCTTGATCTCGACAAGGACCTCGCCGAACTTCGGCCCTTCGAGATCGACGGTCTCGATTTCGAGGTTCTTGCCGGCCTCGAAACAGACGGCTGCCTTTGTCTTCACGCGGATACCCCCTCGAAACTCTGGAGCCGAAACCTAGAGCAGGGGGGCGCCCACCGTCTACGCCGCGGCGCGACCGGCAAGCGTGCGCGCCATTTCAGCCTTCGCCTCGCGATACTGGCTGACGAGGCGCCGGACGAGGTCGGCGGCGGCGGGGACGTCGTCGATGTTCCCGACGCCGTGACCGGCCGTGTAGATGTCCTTCCAGCGCTTCCTGTTCTCCGCTGCCGCGACGATCTTGCCGGGCAGGGTGGTGCGCAGCACGTCGAGGTCGATGCCGGCGGCCAGCAGGCTGGGCGTCAGCCAGTTGGCGGGCGCGCCGTCGATCGAGGCGGTGAGGAAGACGTCGGTCGCCCGCGTGCCCAGGATCATGTCCTTGTGCGCCTGCGCCGCCATCGCCTCCTGGGTCGCGATGAAGCGCGTGCCGATATAGGCGAGGTCTGCGCCCATCGCCTCGGCCGCCAGCACGTCGCGGCCCGTCGTCTGGCCGCCGGCCAGCACCACCGCGAAGCCGTCGCCCAGCTGGCGCACCTCGTTCATCAGCGCGAAGGGATTGATGGTGCCGGTATGGCCGCCGGCACCGCCCGCCACGGCGATCACGCCATCGACGCCGGCTTCCAGCGCCTTCTCGGCATGACGCCGGTTGGCGATGTCATGGAGGGCGACGGCGCCCCAGTCATGGATGCGCTTGATGGCATCGCCCGGTGCACCCTTCGAGGTGAGCACCACCGGCACCTTGTACTTCTCGACCAGCTCCAGATCGCCGGGATAGCGCGTGTTCGAGGCATGGACGACGAGGTTCACGGCCCAGGGCGCGGGCTTCTTGCCGGCATCCTCCAGGCGCTTCATGCCCTCGACCATCTCGTCGAGCCAGGCCTGGAACTCCTCGCGGCTGCGCGTGCCATGGGCGGGGAAGCTGCCCATCAGCCCCTCGCCGCAGCAGGCCAGCGTCAGCGCTGGATTGGAGACCAGGAACATGGGCGCGGCGATGGCGGGGATCGCCATGCGCTCCATCAACTTGTGCACTTCGGCGCGCGGCATGGATCAAACCTCTCCGATGGTGGGCGTGGTCGACGTCACGCCGCTGTCGTTCAATTGCTTCAAGCGGGCCTCGTCGTAGCCCAGCAGTTCGCGCAGTACCTCGTCGGTGTGCTGGCCGAGATCGGGGGCGGGCCGCTCAATTGCGAGGCCCTTGCCGTCGAGCCGGTAGGGCAGGCCCTTCACGAGACCGCCGTTCTCGTCGCGGACCAGCGTGACGCCCTGCAATCTGGCATCGCGCAAAAGGTCGTTGCCATCGAGGCAGGGCGCGGCGGCAATGCCCTTGCCGAGCAGCACCCCCAGGGTGGTGTCTCGATCCTTGCCCGCACAGAAGGCTTCCATCGATGAATCGGCTTCTTCGAGCGTGACGGCCAGCCATTTGCCGTCGGCGCAACGGTAGGCGTCCTGCTGCGCCACGCCGGGTTCGCCGTTGCCGCGCGGCGCGAGCAGGTGCGCGGGATCGGCCGAAGCGGCGAGGATTTCCTCGCCCAGGGTGAACGAGGCGACCTCGCGCTGGGAGAAGTCGAGGAAAGCGCCCTTGCCGGTGCGGCGCGCTTCGGTGACGGCGGCAATGACGATGCCGGTCGCGAACAGCGACACGATCTGGTCGGGATAGTTCACGTCCATGCCGGAAATGCGCGGTCCCTCGCCTTCGTAGCCGGTGAGCGAGGCGATGCCCGAGGTGGCATCGAGCGTGCTGCCGAACGAGACGTTCATGCGCTCGGGCCCCGTGTCGCCCTGGCTGGAAATGGCGGCGAACACCAGGCGCGGGTTGATGGCGCTCAGATCCTTGTAACCGAGCCCCGCGCGATCGAGCACACCGCGGCGGAAATTCTCTACGACGACGTCGCACTTCGCGGCCAACTCGCGGATCACGCGCTGGCCCTCGGGATCCTTCAGGTTCAGCGCCAGCCCGCGCTTGTTGCGGTTGGTGAAGCGGAACTGCGGCGAGCGGTTCCACCAGCCGTCGTCATTGTCGATCTTGCCGACGACCCGGAACGGATCGAGATAGGCGCCGGATTCGATCTTGATCACGTCGGCACCCAGATCAGCCAGCATCGCAGAAGTGTTCGCGCCGGCCGTCAGCAGTCCGAAGTCGAGCACGCGGATGCCGGCGAGGGGACGTTCTTTCCCCTCCCCATTTAAATGGGGAGGTGTCGCGGTGATCCGCGACGGAGGGGGCATCGATAGCTCCGGTGCCGAGCGAGGTGCGAACGACCGGCCGTTCCACTGCACCGGCAGCTGCGGCAGGCGCAGCGTGCCTTCCGTCGGATGCCTCGTATCGGCGAGGAAACCTCGTGCCACATATTGCTCGGTCCGCAGCAACTCGGCCGGCGAGAAGATCGGACCGAACGGCACGCCCCTGGCCTGCGCCGTCTTCTGGATCTCCTCGCGCGTCTTGTCGGCGAACCACGGCGCGAGCGCCGCATAGAGTTCGGCGATGTTCTGTCGCCGACCGGCACGTGTGCTGAATTTTGGATCGTCGAGCCGGGGATTGCCGACCAGAGCGCGCGTCGCTGGCCATTGGGTCAGGGTGTAGACGACGGCGACATACCCGTCGCGGCAGGGAAGCACCTGGAACTCCGAGTTCTTTCCCTCGCGGCCGGGCGAGACGCCGGAGGCGGCGGCCCCGGAGGCGGCCTTCCAGTTCACCCACTGCATCACCTCGGCCAGCGAGACCCGCACCGAAAGCGCGTGGCGGCCCGCGTCGCGGGCGGCGAGCGCAGACATGAGGCCGGTGAAGGCGGTGAGGCCCGCCGGATAGGAAGCCTGGTGGCCGCCGAGCTTCAACGGCTGGCGTGCGGGCTCGCCGATCATGTGCATCAACCCGCCCAGCGCCTGGATCGTCAGTTCGCTGACAGGCCGTCGGGCGGCATCCATCTCGACCGGGAAGGCGGCGATCTCGATGGGGGCGGCCTTTCCGGCACGCAGCATCGACGCGACCGAAGCCGGCTCTTCGAATAGTACGGCGTCGGCGTCCTCGACCAGACCGGCCAGCGTCGCGCGGCCGGATTCGCTCGCGAGATCGAGAGTGAGGAAGCGTTTCGACGTGTTGAGGAACTGGAACAGTGCGCTTCCGCCCTGCGGCAGCAAAGGCGGGGCACGACGCACCGGATCGCCCTCAGGCGGTTCGATCTTGAGCACGTCGGCGCCGAGATCGGCCACGATCTTCGCCGCAAGCGATGTTGCCAAACGCAGGCAGAGAGGCACATTCGCGTCGTTCACCTCGACGATCCTGAAGCGTGCCAGCGGCAGGGGAGAAGTCTCGATCATGGCGCGATGATCTGCGCAAGCCGGTGCTGCGGTCAACGCCGCGCGCATGCTACCGTCGCGCGTGACGGAGGACTTCAATGGCACAGACCGGTAATCACAAGGGACTTACGTTCGGCATCTTCCTGGCGCCGTTCCATCGCGTCGGCGAGAACCCTACACTCTCGATGGCGCGCGACATGGAGCTGATCGAGTGGATCGACGAGCTGGGTTACGACGAAGCCTGGATCGGCGAGCATCATTCGGCCGGCTGGGAGACCATCGCCTCTCCGGAAGTCTTCATCGCCGCCGCCATCGAGCGCACGCGCTACATCCGGCTCGGCTCGGGCGTGACCAGCCTGCCCTATCACCATCCGCTGATGGTCGCGAACCGCTTCGTGCAGCTCGACCACATGTCTCGTGGCCGCACGATGCTGGGCTGCGGTCCCGGCGCGCTGCCGTCGGACGCCTACATGATGGGCATCGATCCCTCGACCCAGCGGCCGCGCATGGAGGAGGCGCTGGAGGCGATCATGCGCCTGCTCGAATGCAAGGAGCCGGTCACCATGAAGACCGACTGGTTCGAGCTGAAGGAGGCGCGGCTCCATCTCGCGCCCTACAGCTACCCGCACTTCCCGATCGCCTGCGCCAGCACCATCACCCCGTCGGGCATGATCGCGGCCGGCAAGCACGGGCTGGGCGTCCTGTCGATCGGCGCCGGCATCCCGGGCGGACCGGAGATGCTCGGCAAGCAGTGGGGCATCTACGAGGAGACGGCGGCCAAGCACGGCAAGACGGCAGATCGCAGCAAGTGGCGGGTGGTAGTGAACTGCCATGTGACGGAGGACGACGAGCAGGCATTGCGCGAGGTCCATGCAGGCGAGCGCCGCGAGACCATGACCTATTTCGAGGACACGCTCGGCCGCCCGCCAGGCCGCGCCGACGATCCGCTGCGCGACGGCGTCAAGATGGGCACGACCCTGGTCGGCAGTCCGGATACGGTCGCCAAGGGCATCGAGCGGCTCCTCGGCTTTTCCAACGGTGGCTTCGGCGGCGTCCTGTTCCGCGCCCACGAATGGGCGACGCGCGAGCAGACCCTGCGCTCCTATGAGCTGTTCGCGCGCTACGTGATGCCGCGCTTCCAGGGTTCGCTCGACACGATCGTCAACTCGAACCAGTGGGCCAAGGACAACCGCAAGGGCATCTTCGGCCCCAACGTCGCCGCCGTGAAGAAGGCATTCACCGACGCCGGCCGCGAGGCGCCGGAGGAATTCCGCGCCCGCACGCCCGGCGCGCGGGACGTAGCGGGCGACTGACGCTTGGCGGGCGATCAATGGCTCGCGCGCTGGCTGCCGCTCCTTGCCGAGCGGGCAGCGGGGCAGCCAGTGCTGGAGCTGGGATGTGGTGGTGGACGCGACACCGCGGCGCTCGCCGCCGCGGGGCATCGCGTCGTCGCGATCGACCTGTCACCCGAAGCGGTCGCACGTGCGCAGGAGCGCGTGCCGTCCGCTCAAGTTCATTGCCAGGATATCCGCGCCCCGTTTCCGCCTGCTGAGGGCAGCATCGGTGTCGTCGTTGCCAGCCTGTCGCTGCACTACTTCACCTGGTCGGCGACCAACGCACTGGCCTCACGACTGCACGAGGTCCTGCGGCCCGAAGGCGTGCTGCTGTGCCGTCTCAACTCGACCAACGATCACCATTTTGGCGCCAGCGGCCATCCGGAAATCGAAAAGGATTTCTATCTCGTCGACGGCGCACCCAAGCGCTTCTTCGACCGGGAAGCCCTCGATCGTCTGTTTGCCCATGGCTGGCGCATTCTCGCCATCGAGGAGAAGGTGATCGACCGATATGATCGACCCAAGTCGGTATGGGAAGCCGTCCTCGAACGAAGCGACTAGAACTGCTTTCTGGTGCCGGGCACGGCCTCGATCACCTCGATCGAGGTCTGGCCCATCGCCGCCTTGTATTCGGCCGGCGTGCCCCGGAGGAACGGGTTGCTGGCATAGTGCATGGGCCAGGCCATCTTGGGCTTGATCAGCTCCTTGGTGGCATAGGCGGCGGCCTTCGGATCCATCACATAGTGGCCGCCGATCGGGATCAGCACGAGATCGGGCTTGTAGTATTCGCCGATCAGCTTCATGTCGCCGAACAGGCCAGTATCGCCCATGTGGTAGATCTTGAAGCCGTTCTCCAGCTCGATGATGAAGCCGCAGGGCTCGCCGGCCGCGAAGCTCGTGTCCTTGCCGGTGGCCGGGTCCTTCAGGATCATCTCCGAGGAATGGTCGGCATGGACCATGGTGATCTTGACGCCCGGGAAGGGCTCGATGGTGCCGCCCTTGCTCATGCGCGGCACGAGGTTGGCGGGCATCAGGCCGAGCGTGGTCAGGGTCTGATTGAGGCCGGCCGGCGCCCAGATCGGCACGTTGTTCTTTTTGGAGATCTCCAGCGCGTCGCCCAGGTGATCGCCGTGGCCATGGGTTACCAGGATCAGGTCAACCTTGCCGATCTTGTCGAGGTCCTTCAGCTCCGGCGGGATTTTCGTGGCGCCCATGATCCAGGGGTCGATCATGATCACCTTGCCGCTCTGGGTCGTAAGCTTGAAGGCGGCCTGGCTGTACCAGAGAAGCTCGGCCTTGCCCTGGGCCTGCGCGGCACCCGCAATGGAAACGACCGCCGCCAGAGTTACGAGAAGAAGTCGGAAGACCATGTGGCGTTGCTCCCCGTTTGTTTCGCACAGCCTACCATCGTTCTTCGCTGCGAAAGTGCGCACTTTCCTGTGAGGCTCCGATCCCCCACCATGTGCGCTGCACAATCGACAAGGGGGATGGCTCGCCGATGAGCATCAAGGGCAAGGCCTATATCGCTGGAATCTATGAGCATCCGACGCGGCTCGCGAAGGATATCTCGCTGGCCCAGATCCATGCGCAGTGCGCCAAGGGGGCGCTGGAGGATGCGGGTCTGACCAAGGACGACGTCGACGGCTACTTCTGCGCCGGCGATGCGCCGGGCCTCGGCCCGATGTCCATGGTCGAGTACATGGGGCTGAAGGTCCGTCACGTCGATTCGACCGATACCGGCGGCTCGTCCTACGTGCTCCATGTCGGCCACGCCGCCGAGGCGATCGCCTCGGGCAAGTGCAAGGTGGCCCTGATCACCCTGGCCGGCCGGCCCCGCGCCGAGGGCATGGCGACCGGTACCGTGCCGCGCAGCCGCGGCGGCACGCCGACGCCCGACGATCCGTTCGAATTCCCCTACGGCCCGACGGTCGTGAACATGTACGCCAACTGCGCTATGCGTCACATGTACGAGTTCGGCACGACCTCCGAGCAGCTCGCCTGGATCAAGGTCGCGGCCTCGCATCACGCGCAATACAATCCGCATGCGCTGCTGAAGGACGTGGTCACGGTCGAGGAGGTCGTGAACTCGCCGATGATCTCCGATCCGCTGCATCGTCTCGACTGCTGCGTCATCACCGACGGCGGCGGCGCCATCGTCGTCGTGGCGCCCGAGATCGCGGCCAATCTCAAGCGGCCGAAGGTCAAGCTGCTGGGGGCGTCGGAGTTCATCAAGACGCAGATGGGCGGCAAGGTCGATCTCACCTACTCGGGCGCGCGCTTCACCGGCGCGGCGGCCTTTGCCGAGGCGGGCGTCAAGCCGTCCGACATGAAGTACGCCTCGATCTACGACAGCTTCACCATCACGGTGCTGATGCAGCTCGAAGATCTGGGTTTCTGCGAGAAAGGCAAGGGCGGCGCGTTCGTGGCCGACGGCAACCTGATCTCGGGTATCGGCAAGCTGCCGTTCAACACCGACGGCGGTGGCCTGTGCAATAACCATCCCGCCAACCGGGGCGGCCTCACCAAGGTGCTGGAGGCTGTGCGTCAATTGCGCGGCGAAGCGCATCCGAAGGTGCAGGTGAAGAACTGCGATCTGGCGATTGCGCACGGCACGGGCGGTTCGCTCGGCCTGCGTCACGGCAGCGCTACCGTCATTCTGGAGAGAGAGTAGACCATGGCCGAGACCAAGGAACGCAAGCTGCCGCCTCCCGCCGTCAGCGAAGAGACGCAGGCCTACTGGGACGCCGCCGGCAAGGGCAAGCTGCTGGTGCGCAAGTGCACGAGCTGCGGCCAGGCGCACCACTATCCGCGCACGATCTGCCCGTTCTGCTTCAGCGACAAGACCGAATGGGTCGAAGCGTCGGGCAAGGGCACGATCTATTCCTACAGCGTGATGCGCCGCGCGCCGGTGCCCTATGCGATCGGCTACGTCACCCTGGCCGAGGGCCCGCGGATGCTGACCAACATCGTCGACTGCGACCTCGACAAGCTGAAGTGCGATCAGGCGGTGACGGTGGTTTTCAAGCCGACCGACGGCGGCCCGCCGCTGCCGATGTTCACACCGGCCTGACGTTCCTTGGCGGGAGGCTCCGGCGAGCCTCCCGCATCGAACGAGCCTATGAAGTGGAGCTCGGCGATGGTGACTGTCGTCAGCCGGACGGCATGCGCGGCCAAGCCTGCAACGGTCGACGGATCATCCTCTCCAATTCATGGCGGATCGATTGTGTGTTTCCAAAGCCGCGCGGTCATCGGCGAGAGCGAAAACGTAGCGATCCGGGCGCAGAATCGCAGCGCGTGAACCGTGGTGTGCCAGCCAGTCGGCTGCAACGCCCGGCAGCAGGGCGGCTGAGGTATCAAGGTCCGCGAGGATCTCGGCGTCACCCACGATGGCGAAGCGCTGGCCGATGACCTCGTCCATCAGCCGTCCGTCGGCGAGACGCGGCTGCGGGAAGATCGTGCCGACAGGCGGCGGCGCGTCGGTGCGGCAGCCCCGCCCGAGTTGCGGTTGCGGGAAGTCGAACATCTGCGCACCGGCAGCGAAACGCGCGTCACGCGCGGCGGCGGCAGCTGGATCGGTCTCCTGGAGCACGGCGCCGAGCTTCACCGCGAGCTCGATGAAGGCGCGGACATGCGGCAGGCGCTCGCTCTCGTAGGTGTCGAGCAGCGCCTCGGTGGCGTCCTCGCGCAGCACGGCGGTGAGCTTCCAGGCGAGGTTGCTGGCGTCGCGCATCCCCGCGCACATGCCCTGGCCGAGGAAGGGCGGCGTCTGGTGACAGGCATCCCCAGCCAGCAGCAGCTTTCCCCGGCGCCAGCCCTCCTGCACGACAGAATGGAAGGTGTACACGGCAGCGCGCTCGATTCGTGCGTCGTCGGGCCCGACCCAGCGCGCCATCATCGGCCAGAATATGTCCGGGTCGGCCATTCGGTCCGGATCGTCGCCCGGCATCAGCATGATCTCCCAGCGGTGCCGCACGCCGCCGACATGCACGACCGTCATCGGCCGCGCCGGATCGCAGAGCTGGACGGTATGGTCGGGCAGCGCCTTCACCCGCGGCGAGTCGGGATTGCACAGCAGGTCGACCACCAGCCACGGCTGGTGCAGGCCGAGGTCGCCCTGCCGGCTGCCGATCGCGCGGCGCACCAGCGAACGCGCGCCGTCGCACCCGACGATGTAGCGGGCGTCTAGCTCGCCCAGGTCGGCGATCTCGCGACCGAGATGGACCGTCACGTTCGGGAAGCGCGCGACGCCGGCACGCAGGATCTCTTCGAGCTCCGGTTGGTGAAAATACCAGTTGCCCGCCCAGCCGTGCGGCCCTGGTCCGTTGATGCCGCGCCGAACCATCAAGGTTTGGCCGTCGGCATTGACGAAATGCATGCCCTTCGACGAGGTTCGCGTCCTTGCGGCGATTTTCTCCGCCAGCCCGACCGACTGGAAGATCCGCATCACCTCGCCGTCGAAATGCACCGCGCGCGGCAGCGCATGGATCGCCGTGTCGCGCTCGTGCACGGCGACCGACAGCCCGGCCTGGCCCAGCAGGTTCGCCAGCAGCGCGCCAACCGGACCATAGCCCAGGATGGCGACGTCGGGAGATGTCGCGGAAGTCACCGCGCCGGGTTAGCGCAGCGACTTCAGCCTGTCGAGGCATAGGGCCTCGTTCGGCCTCTGGCCTGCCTTGCGATAGGGGGCCAAAGCCTCCTCGTGGCGCGCGCGGACTTTCTCATGCTCGGAACCGACGCGCGATGTCGCCGAGCCCCCGGAGGCGGGAGGCTCTAGCGAGCTTCTCGCAACGTGGCGAGCGCCGCCGCAAGGCGCTTGGCGGCGATCTCGGTGCCGAGTTCGGTCCAATGGCCGTCGGAGACGCGGTAGGTTCCCCGCACACCCCTGAGGTCGTCCTCGAGGTCGACGACTGTCACACCCTGCGCCTCCAGCCCGGCGCGCAACAGGCGATGCTTGGCCTCGCCCTGCCTGGGATAACTCATGTAGCGCGGCCACGGCCTCCAGAATTCGGCGTAGCCCGGATCCACCACGCCCACCGGTATCAGCGCGACCAGGAACTTGATGCCGCGTTCGCGCGCCAGGTCGCGGGCGCCCATCAGCCAGGTCAGGGTCGCAGCGACCTGCTCCCTGTTCAACGTTTGCTCGATCTCGGCCGGCGTGACCGGCACCGTCCAGGTGGCGGTTTCCCAATCGACCATGCTGGCGAGCCACCAGGCCTGGAGATACTCCTCGTCCCGGTCGCGCGGTTCGAGTCGATCCCAGAACGCGTCGCCGCCGCGCGACAGGATCTCGCGAATCACCTTCTCGTCTTTGTCCGGGTAGTAGTGGGTCTTGACGAGCCGGACCATGGCGTCGAGACGCTCGGCGCGCGGCTTCTTCATTATTTCCTTCGCCTCGTCGGTCGCAGACTTGTTCGCCCGCCCGAACTCGGAAAGTCCGAGCCGGTTGACCAGCAGCCAGGTGAGGCGGGGCGCCACCGCCCCGAGCCATGACGGCTGCGGGCGTTCGGCGATAGGGGGCGGGATGCGCCACGGTGACAGGGCATCCGACACGAAGTCGTTGCCGGAATAGAACATCAGCACGAGCGCATCGGGTTGCAGCGACAGGGCGATGTTGCGGATGCGGTAATAGTACTGCGGCGGTCCCGTTGCCGAGATGCCGAGGCTCATCACCTCCCAGTCGCGGTGGCCCTCAGCCTGCCAGATTTCCTCGAGTCGCGCGCCGATCGACTTTTCGACGAAGGCGCCTTCGAGGAAGCTGTCGCCGACCAGGACGGTGCGGGAGACTCCGGTCGGCTTCTGGGACGGATGCTCGCGGTCACGCAGGCCCCAGCTGTTATAGGTCGGGACCGACTGTGCGCCACTGAGCGTGCTCGCGACGGCGGCATTGGACACCTCGATCGGCCGCAAATCGCGCGCCGGCCACGCGGGCACGACGAAGGAGCTGAGCAGTTCGAGCCCAGCCACCGTGACCGCCACGAGCAGGGTCGCGAAAACGCCCCAGAACCAGAAACGCTTTTGCTTCATTGAAGCCCGCCTATAGCCGATCGACGGCGCTCCTCCAATGGGGCGGCGTCCTCGCCATTCGGTCAGTCGTTCAGCGCCTCCCACACGCGCTCGGGCGTCGCCGGCATGTTGATGTGCTTGCCGCCCAGCGCGTCGGAGATGGCGTTCATCACCGAGGGCAGGGAGCCCGCGCAGCCGGCCTCGCCGCAGCCCTTGGCGCCCAGCACGTTCGTCTTGGCCGGCACCGAGTGATAGTCGATCTTGAAGGACGGGGCGTCGCCCGCCCGTGGGATCGCGTAGTCGGTGAAGCTGCCGGTCAGCGGCTGGCCTTCCTCGCTGTAGACGACATGCTCGAAGATCGCCTGGCTGATGCCCTGGACCACGCCGCCATGGCTCTGGCCCTCGACCAGCAGCGGATTGATGACCGTCCCGAAGTCGCCGACCATCGTGTACTTCACGACCTCGACATGGCCGGTGTCGGGATCGATCTCGACCTCGGCCACGTGGGTGCCGTTGGGAAAGGCCGACGGCGCCGCCTCGTGGACGTGGCTGACGTCGAGCGTCGTGGGCACGCCCTCGGGCAGCTTCATGCCGCTGCGCAGTTTGCTCGCCAGTTCCAGGATGCCGATGCCGCGGTCCGTGCCGACGATCTCGAAGCGGCCCAGCTTGAACTCGATGTCGGCGGGCGAGGCTTCGAGCGCGACGCCCGCGATCTCCTTGCCTTTCTCGATCACCTTGTCCGAGGCTTCCATGATGGCCGCGCCCGACGCCATGATCGACTTGGAGCCGCCGGTGCCGCCGCCGGCGATCAGCAGGTCGCTGTCACCCTGCTTCAGCTTGATCCGGTGGAACGGGATGCCGAGCTTCGTCGTGAGGACCTGGGCGAAGGCCGACCAGTGGCCCTGGCCGTAGTCCAGCGTGCCGGTGATGATCGTGACGTCACCATTATCCTCGAAGCGCAGCCCGCCCATCTCGTTCGTGGGCGGCGCCGTCACTTCGAGATAGTCGCCGATGCCGAGCCCGCGCAGCTTGCCGCGGCTGGCGCTCTCCTGCTTGCGGGCGGCGAAGCCCGCCACGTCTGCCAGTTCCAGCGCCTTGTCGAGCAGCACGGTGAACTCGCCGCTGTCGTAGACCGTGCCCGACGCGGTCTTGTAGGGCATCTCCTCGGGTTTGATGTGGTTGCGGCGGCGCATCTCCATCTGGTCGATCCCCATCTCGCGCGCGGCGGTGGTGATCAGGCGTTCCATGAAATAGTTGGCCTCGGGCCGGCCAGCGCCACGATAGGCGCCGATCGGCGAGGTATGGGTGAAGGCCACCTTGGTCTGCACCTCGATCAACGGCGTGCGGTAGACCGCGGGGAGATTGCGCGAGACGCCCAGCGCGCCCATGGCCGCGCCGACGTTCGAGAGATAGGCGCCGAGATTGGCGTAACCCTTGAGGCGCACCGCAAGGAAGGTGCCGTCCTTGTCGAGGGCCAGCTCGGCGTCGAAATCGTGGTCGCGCCCGTGCTGGTCGCTGAGGAAGCTGCCCGACCGGTCGTCGGTCCACTTCACCGGACGGTCGAGGATCTTCGAGGCATGGAAGAGACCGGCATATTCCGGGTAGGGCGAGCCCTTCATGCCGAAGGAGCCGCCGACGTTTCCGGTGACCACGCGCATCTGCGCCGGCTTGATGCCGAGCAGGGCGGCCATCTGGTTCTTCAGGCCGAACACGCCCTGGCAGCCGGCATAGAGTGTCGAGCGATCCGTGTCCTTGTCGTAGTGGCCGATCGCCGTGCGCGGCTCCATGGCACAGACGACGATGCGATTGCTGACGAGATGCAGCTTCGTCACGTGTGCGGCATTGGCGAAGGCGTCGGCGACCTTTGCACTGTCGCCGAACTGGAAGTCGGCGCAGACATTGTCCGGCACGTCGTCGAACACGGTCGGCGCGCCGGGCTGTGCGGCCGCGCGCGCCTCGGTCACGGCGGGCAGCGCTTCGATGTCGAGCACGACCGCTTCGGCCGCGTCCCGGGCCTGCGCCTGGGTCTCGGCGACGACGAAGGCCACCGGATCGCCGACGAAGCGCACCTTGTCGGTGGCGAGCGAGTATCGCGTCGGCGTTTTCATCTGCGAGCCGTCGCGGTTGGGCACCATCATCACCGTCTTCAGCGCACCGTAACCGGCGGCGTTGAGGTCCGCGCCGGTCCAGATCCCGAGCACACCCGGCATGCCGCGCGCTTCCTCAGCGTCGATGCCCTTGAGCAGCCCGTGCGCCACCTGACTGCGGACCATCACGGCATAGGCCTGGCCGGGGAGGTTGAGATCGTCGGTGTAGCGGCCTTGGCCCTGCAGCAGGGTCGGGTCTTCCTGGCGCGGCACCGGCTGGCCGACGCCGAATTTCATCAAATCGAGATTGTCCGCATCGAGGGGCGCGTTCATGGGTATTCCGCTTCGAAAAGTGGGGGATTTGAACGCCATCATAGCGCAGTGAGGCATGGGCTGTGCTAGTGATTCGGACATGTCGAACCTCGATCCCGTCACCTTGACAGTCATCCAGAACGGCCTGGTCCAGGTCTGCAACGAGATGGACCTGGCCTTCGTGCGCGCCGCCTTCTCGCCGGTGATCTCGGAGGGCATGGACCGCTCCGACGGCATCTACGACACCGTCGACGGCTCGCTGATCGCCCAGGGCGAGCTCGGCCTGCCGGTCTTTGTCGGCACCATGCAGTTTTCCACCCGCGCCGTGATCGAGCGGGTGAAGACGCACTATGCCGGCAAGGTCGATCCGGGCGACGTGTTCATCGTCAACGATCCTTATCTCGGCGGCACCCATCTGATGGACGTGCGCTTCGTGAAGCCGTTCTTCTACAGGGGCGAGCTGTTCGCCTGGCTGGCCAATACCGGTCACTGGCCCGATGTCGGGGGCATGGTGCCGGGCGGCTTCTCCGCCAGTGCCACCGAGGTGGAGCAGGAGGGATTGCGCCTGCCGCCGGTGAAGTTCTTCAAGAAGGGCGAGATGGACCAGGAAATCCTGTCCATCATCATGTCCAACATCCGTATCGCCGATCAGCGCATTGGCGACATCAAGGCGCAGGCCGCGGCGCTGACCACGGGCGAGGTGCGGCTCACGGAGCTGATCGACCGCTACGGCGCTGACGTGGTGCGTTCCGCGATCGCGGAGATGCGCCACCGTGCCGAACGGCAGATGCGCGCCAAGATCGCCGACATTCCCGACGGGATCTATGAAGGCACATCGCAGGTCGACAGCGACGGCGTCGTCGACGAGCCGCTCACGATCAAGATGAAGATCACGAAGAAGGGCGACGAGCTCACCTTCGACATGACCGGATCGAGCCCGCCGTGCCGCGGTCCGATGAACAGCGTGATCGCAACGACCAAGTCGGCGATCTATCTTGCGGTGAAGCACGTCTTTCCCGAAGTGCCGATCAATGCCGGTACCTTCGAGCCGCTGCGCATCGTCGAGCCCGAGGGAACCTTCCTGTATGCGAAGTATCCGCGGCCGGTGTCGGGCTGCGCGGCCGAGGTGAGCCAGCGCATCGCCGAGGCGGTGTTCGCGGCGCTGACCAAGGCCATTCCCGACCTGCTGTTCGCGGCGCCCGCGGGAACTTCCGGCAACCTGGGCATCGGCGGCTACGATCCGGAGCGCAAGCGCAACTACATCATGTATCTGTTCACTGGCGGCGGCTATGGCGGCTTTCAGGGCGGCGACGGCTTGAGCAACGGTTGCTCGACCATCGGCATTTCCAAGATGCCGCCGGTCGAGGTGCTGGAGCAGTTCTATCCCGTACTGTTCGAGGAGTTCTCCCTGCGCGAGGGGTCCGGCGGCGCCGGCGAGTTCCGCGGCGGCTTCGGCATCAACTATGCCATCAAGCTGCGGCGCGGCGAGGCCCGCGTCTCGATGGTGATGGACCATGGCCGTACCGGTCCGCAGGGCGTGCTGGGCGGCGGCGCCGGCGGCACCAATACGGTGCAGATCGACCAGGGCGGCAAGGCCTATCACCCACCGCATATCTCCAAGGACCAGGACATCGAGATCGGTGTTGGCGACGTGGTGCGCGTTTCGACGCCGGGCGGCGGCGGCTTCGGCGATCCCGCGAAGCGCAGCACCGAGGCGGTCGCACGCGATGTGGCGCGCGGCTACTACAGCGCGGCGGAAGCGCGCGAGAAGTTCGGCCCGGCGCAGGCCGCCGAATGAGCGCCTCTCGACGCTCGTTCCTCGCCCTGCCGGTGATTCTGCTCGCGGCCGATGCCGCGGCGCAATCGGCTTCCTGGTTTCCGGTCGAAGGGGCCGACAAGTCGTTCTTCGTCGAGATGCCGGGCGCGCCGGTCTACAAGGTGCTGGACACGGTGTCGGCCGGCGGCACGCCCTTCGTCTATCACTCCTACAGTCTCGAGTATCGGCGACTCTCGTTCGTGGCGCAGAGTGCACTCTTTCCCGCCGACGTCGACGTGCGGCAACCGAAACTCAATCTTCAGTCGGCACTCGACGACCGCGCGCAGCGCCTGGCCGGGGGCAAGTGGACCGGCATCGACTGGAAGACGGTGCAGGGTGCACCGGCGGTCGAATCGGTCGGCCCGCTCGCCGCTGGCAATGCGCTGCGCCAGCTCGTCCTGCTGAAAGGCAGCCGCTATGTCTCGCTCGGCTATCTCGCGCCGGCCGATGCGATGCGCGCGCCCGAGGCCGAGCGTTTCTTTCGTTCCCTGAGGCTCCTGTCATGACCCTTCCGCGCATCCACATCCTGGCCCTCGGCGGCACCATCGCGACGGCACCGGATGCTTCCGGCGCGATGCAAATGGGCCTGGGCGCCGACGATCTCGTCGCGGCCGTTCCGCTGCTGGCCAGGCTCGCCGACATTCGCGCGGAGACGGTGTCGAGGGTCGGCAGCCATTCGCTGTCCTTCGACCAGATCCATGCGCTCGCGCAGAAGATCATGAGCCTCGACGTCGATGGCGTTGTGGTGACGCAGGGCACCGACACGCTGGAGGAGACGAGCTTCCTGCTCGACCTGCTGGTCGAGCGCGACATCCCGGTCATCGTGACGGCGGCGATGCGCAATCCCGCGCTCACCTCGCCGGACGGTCCGGGCAATCTTCTCGCTGCCGTGCGCGTCGCCTGCGATGGCTGGGTGAAGGTGCACGCGAAGGCGCTGGGCGTCGTTGTCGTGATGCTGGACGAGATTTACGCGGCGTCCGACGTGCTGAAGATCCATCCGACGCGGCTCAATGCCTTCGCCTCGCCGCAGACCGGCCCGCTCGCGGTGCTGGTCGAGGAGAGAGTCGTGCCGCTGTCGCTGCCGGTTCGTGCGCCGGTCGAAGCCGCCCGCAAGCGGTTGGGCGGAGCACCTGAGGGGCGGGAGCAGCCGGTGGCGCTGCTGTGGCTCGGGCTCGACGAGCCGGGGTACATTCTCGAGGCGATGGTCGATCATCGCGACCAGCTCGGCTATCGCGGCGTTGTCGTCGGCGCGATGGGCGGCGGTCACGTTCCCGAACGCGTCGCCTCGCTGGTGGGACAACTGGCCGAGATCATTCCGACCGTCGTGTCGCCGCGCGCCGGCGGCGGGCCGCTGCTGCGGCAGACCTATGGTGGCCCGAGTTCGGAGATCGCCCTGCGCAAGGCCGGCCTCATCTGGGGCGGCCGCCTCAATCCGCTGAAGGCGCGTGTGCTGCTCCAGACTTGCCTGCGCGCCGGCCTCGATCGATCGGCGATCGCCGAAGTCTTCGACGTTTTCGGCTAAGAGGGGCGGCTAACAGTATTCGGCGCGGGCCTGCTTCGCCGCGGCGAAGCCATGCATGCCCATATGCCACTGCAGCGCGACGATCATGCCCTTGATTGGCTGAAGCAGGCCGATCGACAGGACGATCACCAGCGGCGCCCAGACGGCGGTGTGGAACCAGTAGGACGGCTGGTAGGCGATCTCGACATACATCGCCAGCGGTACGACCAGATGGCCGACCAGGAAGATCGTCAGGTAGGCCGGGAAGTCGTCGGCGCGATGATGGTGCAGGTCCTCGCCGCAGGCCGGGCAACGATCGGCGACCTTCACGAAGGCGCGGAACAGCTTGCCCTCGCCACAGGCAGGGCAGCGTCCGCGCATGCCCCGCAGAAGATAAAGTCCGCCCTTCTCCGCCATCAGGTCCTCCATCGATCGTCGGCTTGTATATCCATACGATTAGCCATACATTCAAGAACAAGGAGCGATATTGTATGGATTGGAGCCCTACACTCGAGACGGGCGGGCCGGTCTACGAGGGCATTGTCGAGGCGCTCGAGCGCGACATCGCCTCAGGTCGACTGCATCGCGGGCAGCGGCTGCCGACCCATCGGGCCCTCGCCAGGACCTTGAACGTCGACCTGACGACGGTGACGCGCGCCTACAACGAGGCGCGCCGCCGCGGCCTCACCGATGCGAAGGTGGGGCAAGGAACTTTCGTCGCGGAAAACCGAACACGGCCGGCCGCCCGTGCCGCGGCCGGCATCGATGTCGACCTGTCGATGAACCTGCCGCCATCGCCCATCGAAGCCGATCTCGAGGGTCGCATCATGCGGGGGCTGACGGCCCTGCAGCGCGATCATGGTTTCTCCGATCTCCTGAGCTACCAGCAGGCCGGTGGCAGCGCGGTCGACCGCGGCATTGCCGCCGAATGGCTGCGGCGGCGCGTTCCCACGGTCGAGGCGGACCGGCTCGTCATCTCCCCCGGCACCCAGAGCGCGCTGATTGCGCTGCTGCTCGCAGTGACGCGGCCCGGCGACGTCGTGCTGACGGACCGGCTCACCTATCCGGGCTTCAGATCGGCCGCCGCATCGCTCGGCGTGCACCTCGTCGGTGTGGCGTCGGACGGCGAGGGCATGGACCCGCAGGCGCTCGCCGAAGCTTGCCGCCTGCACGCTCCAAAGGCGGTCTATCTGATGCCGACGATTCACAATCCGACGACCGCGACGATCGCTCCAGAACGTCGCGGGGAGCTTGCGGCAGCCATTCGTCGTTACGATCTGATCCTGATCGAGGACGACGCCTATGGAAATTTCGACCCGAAGGCTCTGCCGATTGCGATGCTCATTCCCGAGCGCAGTTATCTCGCAATGACGCTCTCGAAGTGCATGGCGCCTGGGTTGCGCGTCGCCCATGTACTGGCGCCTGATCGTGCGGCTGCGTCGAGGATTGCCAATGCCTTGCGCACGGTGTCGCAGATGCCGGCGCCGCTTATGGTTGCGCTGGTCTCGCGCTGGTTTGCTGACGGCACCGCCGACGCCATCGTGTCGGCCGTCGCGACGGAGGCTGCGGCAAGACAGGGGCTGGCGATCAAGGCGCTGTCGGGCCAGAGCTACGCAGCTCACTCCAGGGGGCTCCACGTGTGGCTGAAGCTGCCGGCCACCTGGACCCGCGCGGAATTTGCGGCGCACGTTCAGCGACAGGGGCTTGCCGTGGTCACGAGCGACAGCTTCAGCGTCGATGGCGAACCGGAACACGCCATCCGCATCGCGCTGGGCGCGGCGCGAAGCCGCGCGGAACTGGTGGCGGCGCTGGACGTGCTGGTCGTCGCATTGAAGTCGCCCGCTTACGCGTCGCGCATCGTCTAGGGAGAACGTGATGTTCGAGGGACTGGACGCCATCTTCCTCGCCAGACTGCAGTTCGCCTTCACCGTCTCGTTCCACTTCATCTTCCCGTCCTTCTCGATCGGCCTAGCGAGCTATCTCGCCGTGCTCGAGGGCCTGTGGCTGTGGACGGGTCGCCAGGTCTATCTCGACCTCTTCAAGTACTGGCTGAAGATCTTCGCGCTCGCCTTCGGCATGGGCGTCGTGTCGGGCATCGTCATGTCCTATCAGTTCGGCACCAACTGGTCGGTCTTCTCCGACAAAGCGGGGCCGGTGATCGGACCGCTGATGGCCTACGAGGTGCTGACGGCGTTCTTCCTCGAGGCGGGCTTCCTCGGCGTCATGCTGTTCGGCATGAACCGCGTGGGCAAGGGGCTGCATTTCGCGGCGACCCTCGCCGTTGCGATCGGCACCTTCATCTCGGCCTTCTGGATCCTTTCCGCCAACAGCTGGATGCAGACGCCGGCCGGTTACGCGATCAATGCGGGTGGCCAGTTCGTGCCGGCGGACTGGTGGGCGATCATCTTCAACCCCTCTTTCCCGTACAGGCTGGTGCACACGGTTTTCGGCGCCTACCTCACAACGGCGCTCGTGGTGGGCGCGGTCGGAGCGTGGCATCTGCTGCGCGAGCGCGGCAATGAAGGCGCGCGCGTGATGTTCTCGATGGCGATGGGCATGATCACCGTCGTGGCGCCGCTGCAGATTTTTGCCGGCGACCAGCATGGTTTGAACACGCTGGAACACCAGCCCGTGAAGGTCATGGCCATGGAAGGCCACTTCCAGAGCCACCCCGACGGTGCGCCGCTGGTGCTGTTCGGCTGGCCCGACGAGGCGGCGGGCAAGAACCTGTTCGCGCTCGAGATTCCCAAGGCTTCGTCGCTGATCCTCAAGCATTCGTGGGATGCGCCGCTCAAGGGGCTCGACACGGTCGACCGCAAGGACTGGCCGCCGGTGCCCGTCGTGTTCTGGGCGTTCCGGATCATGGTCGGCATGGGCATGTTGATGCTTTTGCTGGCGGCGTTCAGCCTGCTCGCGCGCGTGCGCAAGCGCCTCTACGACTGGCCGCTGCTGCATCGTTTCGCCCTGGTGATGGGGCCGGCGGGCTTCGTCGCCGTCATCGCGGGATGGGTGACGACGGAAGTCGGGCGCCAGCCCTACACCGTGTACGGCCTGCTGCGAACAGTCGATTCGGCCTCCGCGCTGGATGCCCCCGCCGTCGGGGCGTCGCTGATGGCCTTCGTCATCGTCTACTTCTTCGCCTTCGGCGCGGGCACCTATTACATCCTGAAGCTCATGTCCCATCCACCGCATCGCGGCGAGGAGGGGCCGCGGCGCGACCAGCCGGTGCGGGCCGCGGGCATCACGCCCGCCCCGGCGGTGGCCGAGTCGCTCACGACCGGCAAGGAGGCCTGATCATGCCGTTCGACCTTCCGATGTTCTTCGCCTTCATCATCGCCTTCGCCATCCTGGCCTATGTCGTCATGGACGGGTTCGACCTCGGCGTCGGAATCCTGTTTCCGCTCCTGCCGGTCGGCCGCGAGCGCGACAGCGCCATGAATTCGGTGGCGCCGGTGTGGGACGGCAATGAAACGTGGCTGGTGATGGGCGGGGGCGGGCTGCTGGCGGCCTTCCCGCTGGCCTATGGCATGATCCTCTCGGCGCTCTATGCGCCCATCATCGCCATGCTGCTGGCGCTGGTCTTCCGCGGCGTGGCCTTCGAGTTCCGCTGGCGCGATCCACAGCATCGCCCTCTCTGGGACGTGGCGTTCACAGGCGGCTCGATCGTCGCGGCGCTGGCGCAGGGCATCACCCTGGGCGCGCTGCTGCAGGGAATCGCCGTCCAGAACCGCACCTATGCCGGTGGCTGGTTCGACTGGCTGACGCCGTTCAGCCTGTTGGTGGGCGTCAGTCTCGTCTGCGGCTATGCGCTGCTGGGTTCGACCTGGCTGGTGATGAAGAGCGAAGGGGCACTCCAGGAGCGTTGCCATCGCCTGGCCTTTCGCCTGGGTATCGCGACGATCGTGGCGATGGCGGCGGTGAGTGCCGCGACTCCCTTCCTGCGCGACGCCTACTGGATGCGCTGGTTCGCCTGGCCGCAGGTCCTGTTCACGGCCCAGGTGCCGCTGCTGGTGGCGATCGTGACGTTCGTGCTGTTCTGGAGCCTGCGCCGCGGGCACCACTACACGCCCTTCCTGATGGCGCTCGCGCTGTTCGGCCTGGGACTCGCCGGCCTCGGCATCAGCCTCTATCCGTACGTGGTGCCGCCCTCGGTCTCGATCTGGGATGCTGCCGCGCCCGACGACAGCCTGAAGTTCATGCTGCCCGGTGTCCTTGTGATCGTGCCGATCATCCTGGCCTATACCGGCTTTTCCTACTGGGTGTTCCGCGGCAAGACCGGTCACGAGGGCTATCACTGAGATGCCGGGCCCGCGTCAGTGGCTGTGGTTCGTGGGCCTGTGGGCTGGCGGCGTCGGGGTCACGGCGCTGGTCGGTTACGCCATCAAGCTCTGGTTGAAGTAGCAGCCGGCTGGCGGACATTGCCCTTGACGCGTACCGTGCGCGGCGACAGTGTCGAGCAGCATGTTCAGGAACGAAACCCTTCATGACCGACGCCGACGCCCCTGTATTCCAGCGGCGGCTCTTCGTGCTGCGCGCCGGTCTGCGTTCGTCGGTGTGGGTAATGGGTCACTTTGAGGCCCCACCGACCGGACACGTTCCGGCCCGTTCCTGAACCCCCGCAGCCCTCGGCTCCGGGGGTTTTCTTTTGCCCGAACCAAAGAGGACATCGTCATGAGCATTCGAGTCGGTATCGTTGGAATCAGCGGCTTCGGCGGCGGCGAGGCGTTGCGCCTGGTCGCGAGCCATCCGTCTTTCGATCTGGTCTACGCCGCCGGCGAGGGCAGCGCCGGCAGCCGCTTGATGGACCGCTTCCCCGGCCTGCCCGTTCAATTGGCCGATCTGGTGATCGCGAAGTGGGATCCGGCGACCCTGCCGAAGCTCGACGTGCTGTTCGCGTCCTTGCCCACGGGCGCCTCGGCGGAGGCGCTGGCGCGCGTTCCGAAGGACGTGAAGATCGTCGATATCGGCGGCGACCACCGCTACGTCGAAGGGTGGGCGTATGGTCTCGCCGATGTCTGGCCGGCCGAGATCGAGGGCAAGACACGCGTCGCCAATCCGGGCTGCTTCCCCGCGGCGACCCTGACCGCGCTGGCGCCCCTGCTGGCCAACGGGTTGATCGAGCCCGGCAACATCGTGATCGACGCCAAGACCGGCATTTCCGGCGCCGGCCGGGGTGGCGCCGACAGCCGGTTCGGCTATGCCGAGAGCAACGAGAACCTGGTGCCCTACGGCCTGCTGAAGCACACCCACATGCCGGAGATGGCCAGGACGATCGAGCGGCTGAGCGGCGGCAGCGCCGACGGCCTGGTGTTCACACCACACCTGGTGCCGATGACGCGCGGCGTGCTCGCCACCATCTATTGCCGTGGTGGCGCCACCACGGGCCAGTGCCTGGACGCGGCCCGGCGCTTCTACGCCGGGCGGCCGTTCGTCCGCGTGACCGACAGGCCGCCGCAGACCAAGTGGGCGACCGGCTCGAACCTCGCGTTCGTCAGCTATGCGGCCGATCCGGAACGCAACCTGGTGATCGCGTTGGGTGTCGTCGACAATCTCGGCAAGGGAGCCGCCGGGCAGGCGGTGCAGAATGCGAACCTGATCTGCGGCCTGCCGGAAACCGCGGGGCTGGACGGTATGCCGGTCTGGCCGTGATCCTAGGTCGTGCGGCGCAGCGGCTGGCAGTTGGTGGCCAGCGGCGAGCCGCCGCTCAGCGCCTTGAGCGTGCCGGCATTGGCGGGGCCAGACCATTCGGTCGAGGAATCGGCGTAGCGGAAGCCCGGGTTGCCGCCCTGGTATTCCATGCGCCAAGTGCGGTCGCCCAACGTCACTGAGGCGCGGTTCTTGGCGTAGACGACGGCCACTTCCTTGCGACCCTCGCAGAGATACGCGATCCCGGACGGCGTCGCCTCGTCGGGCGCCGGCCGCGGAATCGTGGTGGTCAATGGCTGCTCCTTTGGAGCGCAGCTTCCGATCAGGATCAACGCAAGAATCGACAGGCGCTTCATGGTGCGCTTTCCTCCTGGGCCGACCATAGCAAATCGCCGAGGAGACGGAATGGCCCTGTTCAAGCTGCGCGACGGCGCCGAACTCTATTACGAGGTCCATGGCGCCGGCCCCGCGCTGTTTCTCGTCGCTGGCCTTGGCGGAGACGGCCGCTGGTGGGGCGACAACGTGTCCGAGCTCGCGAAGAATTTCACCGTCGTCGTGCACGATCATCGCGGCACCGCGCGCAGCAGCCTGTCGAGGATCGACTACAGCGTCGAGCAAATGGCCGACGATGCGCTGCAGCTCATCGAGGGGCTTGGCTACGACAGGGTTCATTGGTGCGGTCACTCGACCGGCGGGGCGATGGGGCAGATCCTCGCGATCGACCATCCCGGCCGGATCGACCGGCTGGTGCTGAGCGCCACCTGGGCGAAGACCGACGCGTTCTTCCGCCGCCTGTTCGAGGTGCGCTCGCTGATGCTGCGCGAGCTGGGACCGGCGGCCTATCTGAAATCGAGCGCGTTGGCGCTGAATACACCGGCCTGGGTGCGGGACCACGATGCGGCCCTCGTGGCCGCCGAGGCGAAGGCGCTGGAGACCATACCGGTTCCCGAGATCGTCCTGTCGCGCATCGCCGCCATCGTGGCCCATGACCGGCGCGAGCAGCTGCAAAAGGTGACGGCACGCACCCTGGCCGTCTGCGCCCGTGACGACACGGTGACGCCGCTCTATTTCACCGAGGAGCTGGTGCGCCTGATCCCGGGCGCGCGCGCCTATGTGCTGCCGGACGGCGGCCATGCATATCCGAACGTGCACGGCGCGGAGTTTCGTCGTGTAATGACCGCCTTTCTATCGGAGTCCTGACCGCCATGAAGATCGAACCGCTGATCGCCGCCGCCGCCGCCGAGTTGACCGCCATCCGGCGCGACATCCACGCCCATCCGGAACTGGGCTTCGAGGAGGAGCGGACCAGCACCATCGTGGCGCAGAAGCTGAAGGAGTGGGGCTGCGAGGTCACGACGGGCATCGGCAAGACAGGTGTCGTTGGCACCATCCGCGTCGGCAACAATCCGCGTGCCATCGGCCTGCGCGCCGACATGGACGCGCTGCCGATGGACGAGCTCAACACCTTCGACCACCGCAGCACGCACAAGGGCCGCATGCACGCCTGTGGCCATGACGGCCATACCGCGATGCTGCTGGGCGCCGCCAAGTATCTCGCCGCGACCCGCAACTTCGACGGCACGGTGCACCTCATCTTCCAGCCGGCCGAGGAGGGCAGGGGCGGCGCCGAGGCCATGGTCAAGGACGGGCTGTTCCAGAAGTTTCCCTGCGAGATCATCTTCGGGATGCACAACAGGCCGAAGCTCGACGTCGGCAAATTCGCCATCCGCTCGGGCCCGCAGATGGCGGGCGGCGGCCTGTTCGACATCCACATCACCGGCAAGGGCGCGCACGGTGCGCGTCCCGAGGCCGGCATCGATCCGGTGATCATCGCCACCCAGATCATCTCGGCGCTGCAGAGCGTCGTGTCGCGCAACGTGGCGCCGCTCGATTCGGCGGTGATCTCGGTCACGCAGATGCACTCGGGCGACGCCTACAACGTGATCCCGCAGGAGGCCGTTCTGCGCGGCACGATCCGTGCCTTCCGGAAGGAGACGATGGCGCTGATCAAGGAGCGCATCGAAACCATCTCCAGCGGCATCGCCGCGACCCTGGGTGGCAGCGCCAAGGCCGACGTCCGCATCGCCTTCCCGCCGCTCGTGAACGACAAGGACGCGGTGAAGTTCATCGCCGACGTGGCGGCCGAGATCGTGGGACCGGAGAACATGAACCGCGAAGGTCCGTTCGTGATGGCCTCCGAGGACTTCTCCTACATGCTCGAGCAGGTCCCGGGCGCCTTCATCAACATCGGCAACGGTGGCGGCGAGGGTGGCTGCGAGGTCCACAATCCCAGCTACGACTTCAACGACGAGGCGCTCACGCTGGGCTCGACCCTGTGGGCGCGCGTGGTCGAGAAGCGGCTGGCGAAGGACGCGCGGTGAGCACCGCCGGCGACGGCGCCAGCCGGCACTGGCTGGTTCGCGAGCTGCCCTATGTGGCGATGCTGGCCCTGGCGGTCGGGGGCATCATCCTGACCGGATTTCGTGGGCCAACGACCTATGCCTACTGGATGGTGTTGGCGCCGATCTACGGCCTCGCCTGCGTGATGTCGGGGTGGCGGGAGGTCGACAAGACGGCCGATCATCTGCGGCTCATCGTGACGCAGGCACTCCATTGGCTCGCCTTCCTGGCGGCGATGTGGCTGATGTTCCTGCCCGAGGTGCGCGGCGTGGTGAACGACAACGCGACCAGCCTCGCGCTCCTGATCCTGCTGGCGCTCGGCACCTTCGTGGCGGGTGTCCATGCTCGGGTCTGGCGCATCTGCCTGGTGGGCCTGTTTCTCGCTTTGTCGGTGCCCGCGGTGGCGTGGATCCAGGATTCGGCCATGCTGCTCATGGTGGGGACGCTGATGGTCGTCGCGGTCGGCGGCGTCTTCTGGTGGCTGTGGCGTCGGGAGCGGCGCACGCCGTGACCGAGCGCGCGAAGGTCGTACTCTGGAGCGACTACGTCAGCCCCTACGCCTTCGTCGCGAAGGCGTGGGCCTATGAGCTGGAAGCCGACTACGACATCGACCTCGACTGGCGGCCCTATACGCTCGATATCGCCTCGTTCCAGGGCTCGGTCGAGCAACGCGATCCGCATCACTGGCGGCGCGTGCGCTACGCCTACATGGATGCGAGGCGTTTCGCCAACAAGCAGGGCCTGACCCTGATGGGGCCGAAGAAGATCTACTATGCGCGCGCGATCAACACCGCGATGCTCTACGCCCAGCAGCATGGCGTCTTCCGCGCCTACAACGATCTCGCCTTCGACCGCTTCTGGCGTCGCGATCTCGATCCCGAAAGCGTGGAAGCCGTCGGTGCTGTCCTCGAACTAGCGGGCGCACCACCCGGCTTTGCCGCCTTCCTCGACGGCGGAGGGGGAGCCTGGCACGACTCGCTCCGTGACGAAGCTGAAGCCTCGGGCATTTTCGGTGTCCCGAGCTTCGTCCTCGACGGCGAAATCTTCTGGGGCGGCGATCGAGTCTTTCTCCTGAGAGAAAGACTCGACGAAAAAGGCGTGCCGCGCCGCCGTTAGGGCTCGGGCCGGTCCAAGGTCCGGTCCACCCGCTCGTGCAGGTTCTTCACCTCGCCCCGCTGCTTGCGCGCCCGTTCCTTGATCTGGCGCTTGGCGCGCCGGAACGCATCATTCACCGCGAAGGTCGGATCGGCGAACCGCTCATCGTCATGCGACGTATGGTCGATGTTCACGTCGATATGGCCGGGCAGGGCGATGTGGATGTTCACGCTGAAGAGGCTGCTCGTGCGGTGATGCCGGTCCGGGACCTGCACGACCACCTGGCAGGAAGTCAGCCGGCCATAGAGCTTCTCGAGCGTCTCGATATGTTCGGAGATCAGCGTATTCAGCGCTTCGCTCGGCGTGCCCCCCTGATAGCTGATGCGTACCGGTGTTTCCATTTGCAGCCTCCGCTTCTGTTCGCTTCCCCGCAAAAACGTAGCACGTCGGGAAGGGGTTGCGCTTCTGTGGAGGGCGTCCCGGGCACCCTCACCTCATGACATAGGTCGCCGGCGTCGAGCGCCATAGGGGGCGCGAAAATAAATAAGATGACGGGGCGGGGCGCCGCGGCGGGGTATATTTAAAGAAGTTTCCGCGATCGCCGGCGGCCGGAACCACGACGAAATGCGCGCAGGGGATGCCAGCGCGCGGAGGGATTGCCAGGCAGTTCGCCGTGACGAGAGGGACTTAGGGCTATGAAAGCCCGAGGGGCTCGGCTAGTCGCCCGCTGCGACGGCCGCGGCCTCGTCCTTTGCCGGACGCACCACGCGATGGCTCACCATGCGGTGGTGGAGCGTGCGGATCGTGTCGCTGCCGCGGGTCAGGCATACCCATGGGAGGATACCGTGCACGAAACAGGCGAGCGAGCCAATCAGCATCCTGGCGCCGAAGCCGAAGGCCATGCCCATGTGCTGGAAGTAGGTCTCGTTGACCGAGGCGGGATGTTCGGTGAAGCGGCGGATCATGAAGGCAATTGTACCGGCCGGGGACGGAAACAGCTTGCTACCTTTGCGCCGGTGCCGCCAAAGTTGAGCATGTAATTCCTCGGGAAGGTCTATGGCCGGAAAATTCACACTGGATTCCTTCGACAAGAAGATTCTGGATTGCCTCCAGGACAATGCCGACATGCCGCTGGCCGAGGTCGCCAAACGCGTCGGCCTGTCGACGACGCCGTGCTGGCGGCGCATCAACCGCCTGCAGGAGGAGGGCATCGTGCGGTCGCGCGTGGCGCTGCTCGACCGCAAGGCCGTCAATGCGCACGTCACCGTCTTCGTGGCGGTACGCACGGCGCAGCACAGTGCCCAGTGGCTGACCCGTTTCGCCAAGGCCATCGCCTCGTTCCCCGAGGTCATGGACTGCTATCGCATGAGTGGCGAAATCGACTACCTGATCCGGCTCGCGTTGCCAGACATCGAGGCCTACGACGCCTTCTACAAGCGCCTGATCGCCAAGATCGAGCTGTCCGACGTGACCTCGATGTTCGCCATGGAGGAGATCAAGTCCACCACGCGGTTGCCGTTGAACTACCTGCCCTAGTTGCTGGCTCTGGCCTCCCGCGTCGGCCGGCCTTAGGATCGCGCCCGTTTGCATGACAAGATCGCAGGGGAAACGATGAATACGGGCCCGAAAACAGGCAAGAATCGCAAGAAGGTGCTGATCGTCGGCCGCATGCCGGAGGCGGGAATCGACGTCCTCAAGGCGCGCGACGATGTCGACTACGAGATCCTGACCGACGACACGGTGCCGTCGCTGCACCCGAAGCTCGCGGATGCCAATGCCGTGACCCTCGGTGCTACCCCATTCCGTCAGGCCGAGCTCGACGCGGCGCCCGGCATGATGGTGGTTGCGCGTCTCGGGGTCGGCTTCGATGCGGTCGAGATTCCGGCGCTGAACAAGCGCAAGATCCCGCTGATGACGACCGGTATCGCCAACTCGGTCTCGGTTGCCGAGCACGCGATGTACATGCTGCTCGCCTCGGCGCGCCTGGTGAAGAAGTACGACCGGTTCGTGCGCGAGAAGGGCTGGGGCCAGCGCCTCTCCGACCTGCCGGCCGATCTCTCGGGCAAGACCATCCTGGTCGTCGGCATGGGCCGCATCGGCTCGCGCACGGTGAAACGCTGCGTCGCCTTCGACATGGAAGTCTTCGTCCTCGATCCGAACATCTCCGAGGCCGACATCCAGAAGGCTGGCGCCACCAAGGTGACCGATCTCAAGGCGATCCTGCCCAAGGTCGATTTCGTGTCGGTGCATTGCCCGAAGGCGCCCGAAACGATCAACATGTTCAACAAGGAGACACTGGGCCTCATGAAGCCCGGCGCCTTCCTGGTCAACACCGCGCGCGGCGGCATCGTGAACGAGGATGCGCTCTACGAGGCGTTGAGCACCGGCAAGCTGCGCGGCGCCGGTCTCGACGTGCTCGACAAGGAGCCGCCGGATCCGGCGAACAAGCTGTTCACCCTGGAGAACGTTATCTTCAGCCCGCACATGGCGGGTGTCACCAAGGAGGCGAGCGACCGCATGGCCGTCACCGCCATCGAGAACATCCTGAGCGTGTTCGACGGAAAGCCCAACGCCGCGAACTGCGTGAACAAGGAAGTGCTCGGCTAGGAAGCCCGCACAGTCGGAGCCTGGACATGCGGCATCGGTCGAAGGCGACCGGTGCCGCGGTTTTTCGAGGGGGTATCGATGAAGTATGGACCGCTCGGCCGATCGGGCCTGATCGTCAGCCGGATCTGTCTCGGCGGGAATTCCTGGGGCGCCAAGGGCCGGCGCGGCTGGGGCAAATTCGACGAGTCGGAGGCTCCTGCCTATTTCAAGCGCGCGCTCGACGTCGGCATCACCTTCTTCGACACCGCCGACACCTACAATTTCGGCCGCTCCGAGGAGATCATGGGCGCGACCCTCATGAAGATGGCGAAGCGCGAGGACTTCGTGCTGTCGACCAAGGTCGGCATCCGCATGAGCGAGAACCAGAACGACGTCGGCACCGGCCGCAAGCACCTGATGGCCTCGGTCGACGCCCAGCTGAAGCGCCTGCAGACCGACTATATCGACGTCTACCAGGTCCATCGCCTCGACCCGCACACGCCGATCGAGGAGACCATGTACTCGCTCGACCAGATCGTGCGCTCCGGCAAGGTGCGGTACATCGGCGGTTCGACCATGCCGGCCTACAAGTTCGCCCAGATGATCATGATCGCCGACTGGAAGGGCTACGCCCGGCCGATTGCCATGCAGAATCTCTACAACCTGATCCAGCGCGAGGAGGAGCATGAGATGAACCGGCTCTGCCACGAGCAGGGCGTTGGTCTGATCCCCTATTCGCCGCTGGCGCGCGGCTTCCTGGCGGGCAACCGCAGCAGGGACGGCGGCGGCACCACCGAGCGCGCGAAGAACGATACGGTCGTGAAGGACGGCACCTATCGCGATTGCGACTGGGAGATCGTCGAGCGACTGAAGAAGATCGCCAGCGGGAAGGGTTGCACGCCGGCCCAGGCGGCGCTCGCCTGGCTGCTGCACAAGCCCTACTTGGGGTCGCCCATCATCGGCGCCACCGATCTCGATCAGCTGACGTCGGCCGCCGAGTCGACCGAGATCTCGCTCACGCCTGAAGAGTGCAAGGAGCTCGAGGCGCCCTATCAGTTCCGGGTTTCGCCGGTCAACTGAGCGCGTCGCCCGATCGCGGCAGAGAACCAGAAGGCCAGCAGCGGCAGCACGATCGCGGCCGCCCAGAACACGGGTGGCGCACCCCAGCGGTCGACGATCGGTGCCGCGATGGGCACGCCGATCGCCTGGCCGACGAACAGGCACAACGCGAACAGCGCCATGCCGGCGCCGCGGGCTTCCGGCGCCATCTGCGTGCCGTTGGTCTGCAGCGTGTTGTGCAGCATGTAGAAGGACACGCCCGACAGGACGATGGCGGCGAACTCGACCTCCGCGTTCGGCGCCAGCGCCATGACGGCGAAGGCGATGCCCAGCCCCGTGCCGCCCCAGGTGCAGAGGCCACGCTCGCCCAGGATGCGCACAAGGTGGTGCGCGACCATCACGTAGAGGAAGCCGCCGGCCCCGAAGGCCGCGACCGCCAGTCCGATGGCGGCGAAGCCCAGGCCGAAGCGCTGGTGCAGGTCGGCGCCGACGAAGGTGAAGGCGCCCCAGAAGACGCCGCCCTCCAGCGCCACGACCAGGATCACGGTCATCGCCCACGGACGCCGAATGACGCGGACCATCTGGCCGATCATCGAGCCCGCCGCCCGCTCACCCGGACGGGCGATGTCGGGCCGGGCGCGCATGACGGCGAACAGCGCGCCGCCGGCCAGGACATAGATCCCCGCCAGGACCCAGAAGACCGAACGCCAGCCCAGCCAGTCGCCGAGGGCCCCGCCCAGCGCCGATCCGGTCATCAGGCCGAGTGTCTGGCCGGTGAGGAAACGGGCGAGTGTCGCCTGCCGCTTCTCGTAGCTCACATTGTCGCCGACCCAGGCGATGGCGAGCGGAATGATCGCCGAGCCGGTCACGCCCGTCAGGAAACGCGCCAGGGTAAGCATCTCCAGCGAAGCCGACAGGGCGCTCAGCATGCAGCAGAGGGCGGCGCCGACGCAGGCGATGGCTACGACCGGCATCTTGCCGTAGCGGTCGCCGAACGGGCCGTGCACCAGAACGAAGACGCCGTTGGCGAACAGGAAGGCGGTGGCGGCAATCGAGGCCGCGCCGACGGTGACCCCGAACGCGGCGGAGAGTTGCACCAGCAACGGGTCGATCACCCGCATGTTGGCGGCGGACGCGAAGGCGGCGACCGACAGCAGCACGATGGCGATCGTGGGGGCGGCAGGGGGAAGTTTGTCGGGAGTGGGCCGCGACGAAACGGCGGACGATGGCATCGGTTGCGGGCTTACCGGCTCGGCCGTGCAAAATAAAGGTCTCTTGGCGGGAACCAGCAATGACCTATGGTGGTGGGATGATGGACGAACTGCTCATCCTCGTCGGCGACCCGCAAGCCTGGGCCGCGCTGGCGACCCTGATCGTCATGGAAGTCGTGCTGGGCATAGACAACCTGATCTTCATCTCCATCCTGACCAACAAGCTGCCCGAGGAGAAGCGGTCCGGCGCCCGGCGCATCGGTATCGGGCTGGCCGTGTTCCTGCGGCTTGCCCTGCTGGGCAGCGTCGCCTTCATCGTCCAGCTCACCTCGCCGCTCTTTTCACTGTTGGGCCATGGATTTTCCTGGCGCGACCTTATCCTAATCGGCGGCGGCCTCTTCCTGATCTACAAGGCGACCAGCGAGATTCATGACCATGTCGTGGCCGACCATGAGGAGAAGGAAGTGTCGGTCGGCGGCGCCGCAAGTGTCACGGTCGTCGGCGTGATCGGTCAGATCCTGATTCTCGACCTCGTATTCTCGCTCGACAGCATCATCACGGCCGTCGGCATGACCGACCATATCCCGATCATGGTGATCGCCGTGGTCGTGGCAGTTGGCCTGATGCTTGCAGCTGCTGACAGCCTGGCCAGGTTCATCGGCAACAATCCGACCATCGTCATGCTGGCGCTGGGCTTCCTGCTGATGATTGGCATGACCCTGATCGCCGACGGCATGGGCATGCACGTCCCCAAGGGCTACATCTACGCCGCGATGGCGTTCTCCGGACTGGTCGAGGGCCTGAACATGCTGGCGCGTCGCGCGCAGAGCAAACGTCCGTTGCGCAAGCGACCGCGTTGACGCGCTGACAAGAGACGGCATGGCGGGCTACTCTTCCACCATGAAGCTCAGTAATCAGGTCGCTGTCGTCACCGGGGCTGCGTCGGGCATCGGCGCCGCGACCGCCCGTCTGTTCGCAACCGAAGGCGCTAAGGTCGCACTCGTCGATCTCGACGAAGCGGGGTTGGCGAAAGTCGCTGCCGAGATCGGCGGCGAGACTCTCGTGATCCCGGCCGACGTCAGCAGCAACGACCAGGCACGTGCCGGCGTGGCAAAGGTCCTGGAGAAATGGGGCCGCCTCGACGTGCTGGTGACGGCGGCCGGCGCCTCGTTCGGAGGCACGGTCGACAAGGTCGACGAGGCGACCTGGGACCGCACCTTCGCGATCAACGTGAAGGGCACTTTCCTGTGGGTCCATCACGCCATCCAGCCGATGATCGCGGCCAAGTCCGGCGCCATCGTCACCCTGGGTTCGCAGCTCGCGCAGTCGAGCCTCGGCACCAACGTGGCCTACATCGCCTCCAAGGGCGCGATCGTGTCGTTCACCAAGACGGTGGCGGTCGATCATGCGGCCCAGGGCATCCGCATCAACGCGCTGATGCCCGGCGTGATCGACACGCCGATGCCGGCGCGCTCGCTGAAGCGCCAGCCCGATCCCGAGGCGGCCCGCGCCTTCTGGAAGGTGCGTCATCCGATGGGCCGTATCGGCCAGCCGGAAGAAGTTGCCAAGGCAGCGCTGTTCCTCGCCTCATCCGATTCCTCCTTCACCACGGGCTCGCTGCTGTTCGTCGACGGCGGCTGGACGGCGCACTGACATGCCGAAGAAGCTTACCCCTGAGCAGGTCGCCGCCTATGAGCGCGACGGTTATGTCTGCCCGGTCGACGCCTTCTCGACCGAGCGGACGCGGGCCTGGCGCGAGCGGCTCGAGGCCTTCGAGCGCGCCCAGGGCCAGAAGCTGACGCGCGGCCACAACTTCAAGCCGCACCTGCTGTTCCCCTGGGTCGACGAGATCGTGCATTCCCCCGAGGTGCTCGACGCGGTCGAGGACCTGATCGGCCCGGACATCCGCCTCTTCCACCTCAGCGTCTGGCCCAAGGATGCCGGCTCCGGCGCCTATGTCAGCTGGCACCAGGATGCGACCTATTTTGCACTGGAGCCAGCCTGCCACGTCACGGCCTGGGTGGCCTTGAGTGATGCGCCGATCGAGGCGGGCTGCATGGAGGTCGTGCCCGGGTCGCACAAGCTCGGCCAGCTGCCGCATGCGGAGATGCAGGATCCCGAGAACCTGCTGTCGCGTGGCCAGGAGCTGGCGGGCGACTTCGACCGCAGCCGGACGGCCTTCATGCCCGTGAAAGCCGGCCAGTTCTCGATGCACCATACCCATCTCGTGCACAATTCGCGGCCCAACCGCTCGAACGACCGGCGCATCGGTCTTGGCATCAGCTACATCCCGACCTCGGCGCGCTGCACCTCGCCGACCCGCGTCACCGCCATGCTGGTACGCGGCGAGGACAGATACGGCCATTTCGACGACGAGCGGCGTCCGCTGCAGGAGGCCGGCCCCGAAGAGCGCGCCTTCCATGCCGAGGCGGTGGACAGGTTCCGACGAATGAATACCGAGCAGACCGACAACAAGGTTGCGGTCGTCAAGAGGTAGGAATGCACACGATCAGGCTGCCGTATCACGACCGCTATCCCTATTCGCCGATCACCGAGCGCAAGGACTATTCCTGGCCCGAGGGAAAGCGGCTCGCGGTCTATCTCGGCCTCAACATCGAGCATTTCGCCTTCGGCGCCGGCGAGGGGCATCTGCTGACCGTCGCCAATCCGCCGCCCGATCCGCGCACCTTCGCGTGGCGCGACTATGGAAACCGGGTCGGCGTGTGGCGTCTGCTCGAGATGTTCGACGAGCTCAACCTGCCCGCCGCGCACCTCATCAACACCACGGTGTTCGACTATGCGCCGCAGATCGTCGACGCGCTGAAGGCGCGCGGCGACGAGTTCATCGGCCATGGCCGCACCAATGCCGAGCGCCACGGGGGCATGTGGGAGGCCGACGAGAAGCGCTTCCTGCAGGAGATCGGCGACTCGATCGAGAAGGTGTCGGGCCGGCGGCCGCGCGGCTGGATGGCGCCGTGGATGGCCTCGACCCGCGTCACGCCTGATCTGCTCAAGGAGACCGGCTACGACTTCCTGATGGACTGGCCGAACGACGACCAACCGATCTGGATGAAGACGCGCTCGGGCCCGTTGATGAGCATCCCCTATCCGATCGAGGTCAACGACAGTCCGCAGGTCCTGGTGCGCCATCACAGCGCCGAGGAGTTCCGCGACATGATCATCGGCCAATTCGAGGAGCTGCTGCGTCAGTCGGCGAAGCAGCCGCTGGTCTGTGGCATTGCGCTCCACACGATGATCGTGGGCCAGCCCTATCGCCTGCGGGCGCTGCGCGAGGCGCTGTCGCACATCGCCAATCATCCGCAGAAGGACAAGATCTGGTTCACGCGGCCGAGCGACATCTACGACCATTGCGCCGCGTTGCCGGCGGGCACGATGACGCTGCCGGCGTGACGTCGCGGTGACGCCGTGACGTCGACAGACCTCGCGGTCTGGCTGGCGCAGGCCGGCCTGCGCAACATCCCGCTGGAGGAGCTGGTCAACGGCTTCGGCCGACGCTTGAATGAAGCAGGTTTGAGGATCGAGCGCCTGTTCGTCGGTACGAATACGCTCCATCCGATGATTCGGGCACGCAGTCTGATCTGGGACCCAGGCGAAGGTGTCGGGCGGCATTTCGAGTTCGTCCATTCCGAGATCGATTCGACGGAGATTCGGAGCAGCCCTTTCGCAGTGATGCTGCGCGACGGCATCACCGAGCAGCTTCGCCGCCTCGATGGGGCCGACGATCTGGCCGGCGTCCCTGTGTTCGAGGAGCTGCGTGCCGCCGGGCTGACCGGATGGATCGGTTGGGTCCAGTCGTTCGGTGAACTGGCGCTACAGGTCGGCAGCCTGACCGAAGTCGATCATTCGGAGCGACTGGGGCTCATCGTCTCCGCTTCGACCGACCGGCGCGACGGCTTTCGCGACGGGGATGTCGCCTTCCTGCGCGAGGTGGTGCCGATCTTCGCCCTCGCCGTGAAGGCCATCAGCCTGCGGGGTATCGGCCACGGCCTGCTCGCCGCTTATCTCGGCAACGATCCGGCGAGCCGCGTCCTCTCCGGCACCGTGCTGCGCGGCGAGGTACAGAGCGTCGAGGCCGTGGTGCTCTTCACCGACCTCAGGGGGTTCACCGCGCTCGCGGATACGATGCCCGGCCGTGAGCTGATCGCGCTGCTCGACGACTACTTCAACTGTATGGTCCAGCCTGTCGTCACGCGCGACGGCGAAGTGCTGAAATTCATGGGTGACGGGATGCTCGCGGCCTTCGCGGTAGTCCTCGATGATCGTGCCGAGGTCTGTGCTGCGGCGCTGTCGGCGGCGGAGGAGGTGCTGGCGCGCGTCGAGGCACTGAACATCGAACGGCGCAACGCCGGCCAGCGTGTCACGTCGCTCGACATCTCCCTGCATATTGGCCGCGTGCTCTACGGCAATGTCGGCTCCGACACGCGGCTCGACTTCACGGTGATCGGCCCGGCTGTGAACGAGGCCTCGCGCATCGAGGCGTTGTGCGAGCCGCTCGGCCAGGCGCTGCTGATGTCGCAGGCCTTCGCCGAGGCGGCGACCGCGAGCCGCGACCGGCTGGTCTCGCTCGGCCGCCACCGACTGCGTGGCGTCCGCGAGGAGACGGAGCTGTTTGGGCTCGCAGGCTGAAGCGAGAACGACGTAACGGAGCGCGCCACTCCAGTGGCGCGCTCCAAAGAGGCACTTCGACTAACGCCCGTAAGTCGCACTTTCGAAGGCGTAGAACAGCGGCAGCGACTTCACGTCGGCGAACGGCAGGATCTGGGTCATGTAGACGCCGCCCATGCGCTTCTTGCGGTCGATCCAGTAGTAGGTGTTGGGCAGGCCCGCCCAGGAGAGGCTGCCCGCCGAGCGGCCGGTCGGCGCTTCCTCGTTGTTGATCAGGAAGCTCAGGCCCCACTGCTTGGTGACACCGGGGAAGAACTCCGCATCGTTGGATAAAGCCGGCATCACGGTCTTGAGCACAGAGACCGTCGAGTCGCCCATGGCGTTGGTCGCCATCGCGTCGACAGTCGCGGGCTTCATCACGACCTCGCCGCGCGCCGACTTGCCGCCATCGAGCACCATGCGCACGAACCTCAGGTAGTCGTTGGCCGTCGAGTAGAGGCCGCCGCCGCCCGCCTCAAATTCGGGCTCCTGTGGGACCTCTCGCTTCAGGTCCGCGACCAGGGTGCCGTCTTCCTTGCGGTGATGGACACGGGCCATGCGGGCGCGCATCGCCGGCGTGAGGCGGAAGCCGGTGCTGCCCATGCCGAGCGGGCCGAACAACTCGTCCTGCATCACGTGGCCGAGCTTCCGTCCCGTAACGGCCTCGACCATCTTGCCGGCCCAGTCGATGCCGATCCCGTACTGCCAGCGCGCGCCAGGGTCGAACAACAGGGGTGTCGTCAGCGACTTGTCGAGGCCGGTGCCGATGGTCGGCACGTCCATGGCCTCGCGATACCGCAGGATCTCGGGGTGCCAGATGTCGTAGCCGAAGCCCGCCGTATGCGTCAGCAGGTGACGAAGGGTAATATCGCGCGCGGGCCTGCGCAGGCGGGGATGGCCCGCAGCATCGAACCCTTCCAGCACCTGAACCTCGCCGAGATAGGGAATCACCTCCTTGGCCGGCGCATCGAGCTTCAGCGCGCCACGCTCGACCTGCTGCATCGCCACGGCGCCGGTGATGGCCTTGGTCATGGAGGCGATCCACACGACGGTGTCGGGTGTCATGTCTCCGTCCTGACCCAGCACAGCCTGTCCGAAGCCGCCAGCGTAGCTCGTGCCGCTTGCGTCGGTAGCGACCGCCGCGACGCCGGGCACGTCGCCCCGTTGTACGGCCTCGCTCAGGAGAGCGTCGATGCGTGTCTTCATGGCTTGGCTCCTGCAAGGCCGACCGTATCCAGCGCGAAGGCGTAGGTGATCGCCACCTCGTCGAGGCGGGAGAACCGGCCCGAGGCGCCGCCATGACCCGCACCCATATTGGTGTGCAGGATAACCGGCCCGCCGCCCGTCATGGTGGCGCGCAGCCGGGCCACCCACTTGGCGGGCTCCCAATAGGTCACGCGCGGATCGGTCAGGCCCGCCATTGCCAGGATCGCCGGATAGGACTGCGCCGTCACATTGTCGTAGGGCGAGTAGGAGCGGATGTGATTGAAGGCTGCCGCGTCGGTGATCGGATTGCCCCACTCAGGCCATTCCGGTGGGGTGAGCGGCAGCGTCTCATCGAGCATGGTCGCGAGCACGTCGACGAACGGCACCTCGGCGATGATGCCGGCGAAGAGGTTGGGGGCCCGGTTGGCGACCGCGCCCATCAACATGCCGCCGGCGCTGCCGCCCTGGCCCACGATGCGTCCGGCCGATGTGTACCCGGCTTGGATCAGGGCGTGACCGGCCGCCACGAAATCGTCGAACGTGTTGGTCTTCTTCTCGCGCTTGCCGTCCAGGTACCACGACCATCCCTGATCGGAGCCACCGCGGACATGGGCGATGGCATAGACGAAGCCGCGGTCCACCAGGGACAGGCGGTTGGCCGAGAAGGAAGCCGGCATCGACATGCCGTAGGAGCCGTAGCCGTAGAGCAGCAGCGGGGCGCTGCCGTCGCGCACCAGGTCGCGGCGATGCAGGATCGAAACCCGCACCTCGGCGCCGTCGTGTGCCGTTGCCGTGATGCGCGTCGTGACATAGTCGGCAGGGTCGTGGCCGGAGGGAATCGCCTGGCGCTTGCGCAAGGTCCGCTGCCGGGTCGCCATGTCGTAGTCGTAGACCTCCGACGGCGTCTTCATCGACGAATAGACGAAGCGTAACGTCGTGGTGTCGAATTCGTACCCGCCCGACATGTCAAGCGCGTAGGCGGCTTCGTCGAAGGCGATCGCGTGCTCGTCTCCGGTCGCGAGATCGCGGATCACGATCGAGGGCAGGGCATTGGCGCGCTCCAGGCGCGCTAGATGGCCAGCGAAGAGTTCGATGTCGAGGATGTAGGTGCCCGGCCGATGGGGCACCAACTCCTGCCAGTTCGCGCGATGCGGTGCCGCGAGCGGCGCGGTTGCGATCCTGAAATCGATGGCGCCACCCTCGTTGGTGAGGATGAACAACTCGTCGCCACGATCGGTCACGCTGTAGCGCACGCCTTTTTCGCGGGCCGCGATCAGCCGCGGCTGTGCATCGGGCGAGGCGAGATCGATCAGCCGCTCTTCCGTCGTGTCGTGATCCCCGCCCGACACGATGCAGAAGCGCCCGCTGGCGCTTTCGTGGATGCGGGTGAACCAGCCGATATCCTTTTCCTCGTAGACCAGCACGTCATCGTCCTGCGCCTTGCCCAGAACGTGCCGATAGACTTTCAGCGGACGATGATTCTCGTCGACCCGGACGTAGAAGAAGAACGAGGAGTCGCGTCCCCAGACGACGCTGCCGCTCGTCTCCGTCAGGATGTCGGGCAGGTCCTCTGCCGTGTCCCAGCGCCGGACGCGCAGGGTGAAGTATTCCGAGCCGCGCAGATCGGCGCTCCAAGCCTCGAGGCGATGGTCGGGCGAATGCCGCGTGCCGCCGAACTTGAAATAGGTCGACTGTCTGGCAAGCGCATCGCCGTCGAGGATCGTCTGCATATCGCCGCCGTCGCGTGGCGTGCGGCCGATCTGCTGATGCTGGCCGCCCTCGCGGAATTTCCAGAGATAGGAAAACGGTCCGTCGGGCGTCGGCACGCCGGCATCGTCCTCCTTGATGCGGCCGCGCATCTCGGCGACCAGCACCTTCTGCAGTTCCTTCGTCGGTCCGAGCCTCTCCTCGGCGTACGCGTTCTCGGCTTCCAGATAGGCGCGGATGTTGGGATCGAGCAGCGACGGATCGCGCAGCACCTCCTGCCACTTGTCGTCCTTCAGCCAGGCATAATCGTCCGTGACCGTGACGCCGTGCAGGAGTCGCTGCGACGGCCGTCGCTGCGCGATTGGAGGCTTCATGCCGGCGCTCAGTAATTGCCGGTCTTCGCGGGCGCCTTGGCCGAAGCGGCGGCGCCGCCACCCAGCAGGCCTCGCATCTCGGCGCCCTTGGCATCCCACCAGTCGGCGAGGATGCGGACATCCCAGCCGATGCAATAGTGCTTCACACCCATGTCGAGATACTTGGCCGCCTGGCTGGGATCGCGCAGCTCTACCCGTGGATGCAGGCCTTTCTTCAGGGCAGTCTCGATCGTCTTCTTCTCGGCAGCGAGCACGTCCGGATCGTTGTACTGGCCGGTCTTGCCGATGCTCATAGAGAAGTCCGAGGCGCCGAACTGCACCATGTCGAGGCCGGGCACGTCGAGGATACGGTCGAGATCGTCCACGCAGGATTTCTTCTCGACCATGATGGCGATCACGACCTCGTTCAGCGCGTCGACGTAAGCCGGGGTGCCGCCGGTGCGGACCGTGCCGACGTCGCGCCGCATGCCGACGCCGAGGCGTCCGCGGCCGCGCGCGCCCTGCGCCATCGTCGTCTCGGCTCGCACCGCGTCGACCGCGGCCTTGGCGTCCTCGACCGAGCGGATGTCGGCGAACAGCACGCTCTGGAAGCCCGAGCCGATCGCCCGCATGGCCTGGTGCGTGTACTGGGTCTGCTCGATCTTGATCATGCCCGACATGCCCATCAGCTCGAAGGAGCGGCCGAGATTGTCGAGGTCGTGCATGGTGAAGGGCGCGTACTCGGCGGTGAATTCCACATAGTCGTATTGTTTGGAATGGCCGATCAGCTCGACCAGCGTCGGCCAGGCCGACAGGATGTGCGTGCCGAGAGTGGGCTTGCCCTCGTTCAGGCGTTCGCGAAGCGGATTGCGGCTCATCTTGTTCCCCCAGGGTCGTCGTTCGGGCTAGTGTGGCACCTTGTGCAGGGGGAGTTCCATGTTTCCGACGAGAGATAAGCTGACAATCTGCTTCGCGCATGCGGCATACCAGATGAAGGCCCGGTTCGACGCCCGGAATACCGGCATCAACAGCTTCCAGGTGCGCAGCTACGACGAGTTCGTGCAGAGGGTCGGCGAGGCCGATGTCGTCTCGGTGTCGGGCATGTGGAAGAACGACATCATCCCGCACGCCACCAAGCTGAAGTTCGTCCAGTCCATCAGCTCCGGCATGGACCAGTATTCCAAGGAAATGCTGGGCGCCAAGGGGATCCGCCTGGCGAGCGCGGCCGGCGTCAACGCCCGTGCCGTGGCCGAACATGCGCTGGCTCTGATCCTCGCCGTCTTCCGCCGTCTGCCCGAGGCCCGCGACAACCAGCACAAGAAGGTGTGGCGCGGCATGCTGGGCGATCTCACCCAGCGCGAGGACGAGCTGGGCGGCAAGACGCTGCTGATCGTCGGCATGGGCCGCATCGGCAGCCATCTCGCCAAGCTCGCCAGGGCCTTCGACATGAAGGTGATCGGCATCCGGCGCGACCCGAAGGCGGGCGCCAACGGCGCCGACGAGATCCATGGCATGGGCGATCTGGTGAAGCTGGTCCCGCAGGCCGACATCGTGGCGCTGACCTGCGCGCTCACACCCGAGACGACCGGGCTGATGAGCGCAGCGGCTTTTGCGGCGATGAAGCCCTCCTCGGTCTTCGTGAACGTCGCGCGCGGCAAGGTCGCCGACGAAGCGGCGCTCATCGCCACGATGGAAGGCAACAAGATCTGGGCGGCGGCGCTCGACGTCACCGCGGAGGAGCCGCTGCCGGCGGCATCGCCACTTTGGACGTTGCCGAATGTCTTCGTCACCCCGCACACCGCGGGCGAGACACGCGCCTACGAAGACAACGTCATCGACATCCTGATCGAGAACCTCGACCGGCTGTGGCGGGGCGAGACCACACTCCGCAACCAAGTTCTGTAGTCAGAGCCTGCGGCTCGGGGAGGACGCCGTCGTCCTCTTGTTGCGCTTCGCCCATGCGAGACCTCCTGCTAGGCTGGGCATCGTGAATGCCCAGCCGGTATCGCGGTTGCGCACCTCGACAGAAGCACAAGAGGAGAGAAGATGAGCGTCGCTGACCCGCATCGCGTCGTCCTGACCGGCGAGAACCCGTTCCTTCGTCTCAGCGAGAAGGACGGCGATCCCAATTCGACCGACGCCAGCTACTGGCGGATCCTGTTCTGCCCGGCCGGTCCGGGGCATGTGCTCTACCTCAAGAGCGAGCTGACGCACGGCCACTGGCGGATTTATTCCGACAATATCGCCATGGCGCGCTGGCTGCAGCAGACCGTGCAGGGCATGCTCAACCCCGAGCTGAAGGATCTGTCGATCCCGGTGATAGACGCCGATTTCAGCAAGTCGGGCGACCCGCGCTATTTCTGGACCGAGTACGTGTCGGCCGCCGACGCCGAGATCGCGCTCACCTGGCACGATATCGGCGACCCGCTGCTGATCCACACCGAGCCCAACAAGGAGCCGAACCCGCGCCCCTACGGCGTCTGCACCGTGCTGGTCCCGGCGCTCTCCGGCCGCCTGACGCTCAACGGCCAGCAGGCCCGCGGCAAGCCGTGGCCCCGCGAACGCGAAGGCCGCCCCTTCAGCACCTCGGCACTGGCCTTCTCGGAAAGCTGGACCGAGCCACGCTGACAATCCGTGCCAGGGCCTACGGCGCGAAGCCGTAGGCCTTGGCCAGTTCGGTGTAGCTGTCGCGGCGGACCTGCTCGTCGTGGGTCCAGGTGACGACGGCCATCTCGTCGACACCGACACGTTCCTTCAATTCGGTGATGCGCGCCGCCACTTCGGGGCCGGTGCCGACGAAGGAGTCCTTGCGGAACTGTTCCATCTTCGCCGCCTCGTAGGCGGTGAGGGGCGCCTGCGCGGCCTCGTCGGGCGTCAGCAGCGGGCCCAGGATGTTCTTGTCGCGGTTGATGCGGCTCAGCGCGCGCGACGTGAAGTGATACTGCGCCTTCTCCATCGTGTCGGCGGCCAGCGCCCAGACGCAGAGGGCGGACTGCGGCTCGGGATGGCGGGCGCTCGGACGATAGGTCCGCTTGTAGAGGTCGATGGCGCGCTCGCCGCCGGCGCCGTCACTGAAGAACCAAGCATAGCAGTAGGGCAGGCCGAACAGGGCCGCGACCTGCGCGCCGTAATCGGAGCTGCCCAGGATCCAGACCTCGGGTGCGGTCGGACTTTGCGGAAAGGCCTTCACCGTCGCGAAGGGATGGCGTTCGACCAGCGGTTCGTTATGGACCCACGCGATCAGGTCGCGCACGTCGGCGGGAAAATGCTCGGGCCGTTCGTTGGCCGCGGGATTGAGCGCGAAGGCGGTGCGGCCGTCCGATCCCGGGGCGCGGCCTAGGCCCATGTCGATGCGGCCCGGCGCCAGCGCCTCGAGCACGCGGAAGACTTCGGCCACTTTTAACGGCGAATAGTGCGGCAGCATGATTCCCGCGCTGCCGATCCGGATGCGCTCGGTCGTGGCGGCGATCGCGGCCATCACGATCTCGGGCGCGGTGCCGACGATGGTCGGATGGTTGTGATGCTCCGATACCCAGAAGCGGTCGTAGCCCAGCACTTCGCAGTGCCGCGCCAGGGCCACGGTGTTGCGGATCGACTGGTCCTGAGGCCGGCCGGAAACGGCGATCGACTGGTCGAGGACGGAAAGGCGGAAGGGACGCGACATGGGAGGGAGATGGGCCCTTGTGGTCACTCCGGCAAGGTCGCGATCATGTAGAGCGTCTGCAGTTGCTGCGTCGGCCGCGCATTCTTGCCGAATACGTCGCCGAAGATCGTGGCGATCTGGCCCGACCGGTAGATGTGGCTGAGCGCGCGGTCGACGGCGAGGCGGAATGGGCCTTCGCCCAGCTTCATGGCGAGCGCGAAGGGCTCGAGACTGAGGTAGGTGTTGGCCAGCAGGATCTTCGCCGCGTCCTTGTGGTCCTTGATCATCGCGGTGAGCATAGCGCCACCGGCGAAGTAGGCCGAGATCTCGCCCTTCTCCAGCGCCGTCATGGCCGCGGTGAAGTCGGTAAAGGGGACGATGGTGGCGTTGACGTGAATGGAGGCCAGCGCCTTGCGCAGTTCCTCCTCGGTCAGCGTGCCGGCAACCGCGCCGACCTTCTTGCCCGCCAACTCCTGCAGGTCACGCGGGCCGTCGTTGCGGATGGCGAAGCTCGTGCCGTCGACGAAGGTGGTGATGGAGAAATCGACGACAGCGCGGCGGTCGAGCGTCTCCGTGAGCGAATCGCACAGCAGGTCGATCTTGCCCTGCTTGATCATGTCGAGGCGGTTCTCGGTCGTCACGGGCACGAATTCGAGCTTTAGGCCGGGCAGCTTCAGCTGCTTGGCGATGTCCCCTGCCACGGCCTCGCAAAGCTGCACCATGAAGCCGGAGGGCTTGCCGTTCGCGCCCTTGTAGGCGAAGGGATGGGCGTTCTCGCGGAAGCCGCCGCGGATCACGCCGTTCTTGGCGACGTCGTCCAAGGTGCCGGCCCAGGCGCCGCCGGCGGCCAGGAAGCCCAGGGTCAACGCAAGTCCGCTCAGGAGTCGCTTCATCTCGTCCCTCTATCGAATGAGGGCGAAACAATCCGATATTCGGCCCGTTGTGACCACTGGAAATCCGGAGGTGGCCATGGCCCGTTCCAAGAAGTCTGCGTCCGTCTCCCGCGTCGTGGGCATCGATCACATCTCCATCCGGGTCAGGGACTACGAGAAGTCGAAGGCCTTCTATGGCGGGCTTTTCGCCTTTCTCGGCTTCGAGATATCCGACGAATATCCCTCGACCATCGGCTGGACCAACGGCAAGACCCGCTACTGGATTGCGCCCGCCGACGGGCGAAAGAAGCATCGCATTGGCGATGTCGGCCTGCATCATTATGCATTCCAGCTGCGCAGCAGGCGGGATGTCGACGCGCTGCAGGGTTACCTGGAAGGGCAGGACGTGCGGATCGTCGATCCGGCCGGGGAGTACTACGATGACTATTACGCCGTATTCTTCCTCGATCCCGACGGATTGAAACTCGAAGGCATGAAGTACGGCGAGATGGCCGCAAAGCGGAAGCGCAAATCCTCGAAGAAGAGGGCCTAGGGACGGGTCGTTCTGCTTGTGGCGCAGCGCCCTGCGGGCCAAACTCCGGCCCGTTTTTCTGGATCCCGGAGGACCGCCAATGTCGACCGCCACTGCCGAACTGAAGACCCAGGCCCAGCCGGCCAACACCTACAAGCCCAAGGGCATGCTGATCGGCGGCAAGTGGGTCGAGAGCGCGTCCGGTGCGCGCATCACCATCGAGAATCCCGGCAAGCGCACGGCCGTGGCCGAAGTGCCGCGCGCCGCGGAAGCGGACGTCGATGCGGCGGTCGAGGCGGCGGAAAAGGCGTTCCCCGCCTGGAAGAACGTGGTCCCGCGCGAGCGTGGCAAGATCCTGCTCAAGATCGCCGAGGTGCTCGAGGCCCGCAGCGAAGAGATGGCGCGCACCATCGCGCTCGAAACCGGCAACGCGCTGCGCACCCAGGCGCGCGGCGAGGCCAAGCTGGCCGCCGACATCTTCCGCTATTTCGGCGGGCTCGGCTCGGAGCTCAAGGGCGAGACCGTGCCGCTGGGCGAGCACGTCCTCTCCTATACCCGCCGTGAGCCGATCGGCATCGTCGGCGCCATCATTCCGTGGAACGCGCCTGTCATGCTCGGCGCGCTCAAGATCGCGCCCGCTTTGTGCGCCGGCAATGTGCTGGTGATGAAGGCGGCCGAGGACGCGCCAATGGGCGTGCTGCTGATGGCCGACATCTGCCAGGAATTCCTGCCGCCGGGCGTGCTGAACGTGCTGACCGGCTACGGCCAGGAATGCGGCGGCCCGCTCGCCAATCACCCCAAGATCCGCAAGCTCTCCTTCACCGGCTCGACCGAGGTCGGCAAGGTGATCATGCGAGCCGCTGCCGAACGCATCGTGCCGGTCTCGCTCGAACTGGGCGGTAAGAGCCCCTCGATCGTCTATCCCGATGCCGACGAGGATTGGGCGGTCGACGGCATCATCAACGCCATGCGCTTCACCCGCCAGAGCCAGAGCTGCACGGCCGGCTCGCGCATGTTCCTGCACGAGGACATCTTCGACAGCTTCCTGAAGAAGCTCGAGAAGAAGACGACCGCGCTCAAGATCGGCGATCCGCTCGACGAGGCGAGCGACATCGGCACCATCATCAACAACAAGCAGTACACCAAGGTCTGCAAGTACGTGCAGGACGGGCTCGATCGTTCCGACGCCAAGCTGGTGTTCGGCGGCCTGCCGCCCAAGACCGGACCGCTGAGCGAAGGCTACTTCACCATGCCGACCGTGTTCGCCGACCGGTCCAACGACTGGCGTCTCGCCCGAGAGGAGATCTTCGGACCGGTGCTGGTGGCGATCCGCTGGAGCGACGAGGCCGAGGCGATCCGCATGGCCAACGACAGCCACTACGGCCTCGCGGCCTATGTCTGGACGCACGACATCGGCAAAGGCCTGCGCGCCGCGCATGCGATAGAATCGGGCTGGGTGCAGGTCAACCAGGGCGGTGGCCAGACACCGGGCATGTCCTACGGCGGCTACAAGCAGAGCGGCCTCGGCCGCGAGTTCTCGCTGGAGGGCATGCTCGACAGCTTCACGCAGCGCAAGAGCGTGACGGTGAATCTGGCGGTCTGACGCGCCACTCCAGTGGCGCGTCTTCTCCTCTTGAACGCGCCACTGGAGTGGCGCGCCCCCAGCTACACCGGCACCTTCAGATGATGATCGGTCGCGCCCTGATAGGCGTGGCCGATGCGGTAAAGCATCGCCTCGTCGAACGGCCGGCCGACCAGCTGCATCCCGATCGGGGCACCATTCCCGTCGAAGCCGCACGGCACCGACAGCGCCGGGATGCCGAGCGTGTTGAACGGCCGGGTGAGGCCGGTGAAGCCCGCCACCATCTTCAGCACGGCCGGGCCGCCCTTGGTCTCGGTGTCCGTTTCCTCGATCGTAGGCAGCGGAAAGGGGATGGCCGGCAGCAGCACGGCATCGACGCCGTCCATCGCCGTCGACAGGAACTCCTTCACGAAGTGGGCGCGCAGCCGTAGTGCGTCGATGTATTGAGTCGCCGGTATGAAGAACCCCGCCTCCATGCGCGTGCGCACCTGGTTGGCGTAGAGCTCCGGCGTCTTCTCCATCCACGGCCGGTGCATGGCGGCTGCCTCGCATTTCACCATGACTTCGGCCGCGCGATAGAGCGCGGTGAAGTCAGGCAGGGTGACCGTCGAAACCTTCGCGCCGAGTCGGCCCAGCGTGTCGGCGGCCGCCTGGACGGCGGCGCCGATCCCTGCCTCTAGTGGAGCGAGCCCATCCTTCGGCAGGGCGAGGCCGATGCGTAGACCGGCAACGCTGCCGTCGAGCAGCGCCTCGTAGTCGGGGACGGGTTTCTCGCTGGTCGTGGAATCGTCGGGGTCGTGGCCGGCGATGACCGAAAGCATGCGGGCATTGTCGCGCACGGTGCGCGTCAGCGGCCCGACATGGTCGAGGCTCCACGAACGCGCGACCGCGCCGGCGCGGCTGACGCGGCCGTAGGTCGCCTTCATGCCGACCACGCCGCAGGCCGCGGCGGGAAGGCGGATCGAGCCGCCGGTATCCGAGCCCAGCGCACCGTAGACCATGCGCGCCGCGACCGAAGCGCCCGAGCCGCTGGAACTGCCGCCGGTCACCCGGTTCGCGTCCCACGGATTGCGGCAATGGCCGTGATGGACGTTGTGGCCTGTCGGGCCGGCGGCGAACTCCGCCATGTTGAGGAAGCCCAGCTCGACGACGCCGGCGACATCGAGCTTGCCCAGCACCGTCGCCGTCACCGGCGCCACCCAGTCGCGGCGGATCGCACTGCCCCCGGTCGAGAGTTCGCCCTTGCGGTAGTACATGTCCTTGTGCGCCATCGGCACGCCGTGCAGCGGCCCGCGATGCCTGCCGGCGGCGAGTTCGGCATCCATCGCCTTCGCCTGCGCCAGCGCCTTCTCCCTGTAGACACGCAGGAAGGCGTTGGTGCGCGGCTGCCAGGCCTCGATGCGGGCCAAGCAGGCTTCGGTCGCTTCAACCGAGGTGATGCGCCGCGCCGCAATCGCATCGGCGATCGCGGTGAGATCCTCGAGCGCGAGATCTTCGTTCTTCACGAGCGGGCTTCCTTCGCCATGATGCTGGCGAAGGCCGCCGGATCGTCGTCGAAGGTGAGGTGTGCGGCGGCTGCCTTGCGCACCGCATCGTTCAGGATCTCGACCTCGGCTGCCAGTTCGGCCAGCCGCTTCTCGTCGTACTCCATGCCCTGCAAGCCTGCGGCGATGCCGGCGGCGGTCTTCGTCTTCTCGTCCATTGCCTGCTCCTCAGAGCCTGAGGCGACGCGCCTCCATGCGCGCACGATCCTCGGGCGGGAATGTCATGATCTTGCGGATCTTCTGGTCGAACTTCATGCCGACGGCCTCCGCACAAGCAGCAAGCGTGCCGGTCTCCGCCTCGAACAGGAAGTGCGTGAAGGTGATCGTCTTGTCGGTGAAGGTCGCGAGTCCGCTCGTCACCACGGCGAGGTCGCCGGCCTGTAGCGGACGACGATAGTGGTTCAGCATCTCGACCACGACCGACCCTTCCTGCCGTTCCTGCATCGCGGCCCGGTCGAAACCGAGGTGATTCCACAGGACCGGCGCGCCATCGGAGTAACGACCGAAATGATGGCGTGGCAGGAAGTCGCCGCGCTCGTCGCATTCATCGGGCGTGATCTGCGTGCGGCCGACTTCGATCAGGCCGACCGACGCCGCCTGGGAGAGATGCAGATCGGGCAGGGACAGCTTGCCGACGCTGCGCGGCCGGGCCGCCTCGGGCAGTGCGACGCAGGCGGCTTCGGCCCGGGCGCGGAAATCGGCAGGCCAGGGCCCGTCGCAGACGATGCGCCGGCGAACGGTGGCGGCGACCTCGTTCTTCGCCGGGTTGCGCACTTCGTGATAGGCGACGAGATCGCGCTCGCCGACGTCGACCGGAGCGGAGTGAACCTCGACCGGCTCGACCACGCGGAACTCGCGCAGGTAGCGGACATGATCGTCGCCTGCCCTCGTAATCACGCCGGCGGCGCGCTGGGCGCGAGGGCCGAAGCCCAGGTTTGCCAGCAGGCTCGCCGACGCCTCGTGGGCGAATTCGGTGTAGAATTGAACGTTGAGATGGTTGTTTTCGTCGCACTGCCAGGTGTTCACGGCGGTGCTGAAAGTCGGGATCAGGCGGGGGCTCGACACGCTAAACGCTCTCTGCAATCTGTGGATGACTGCCCCTGATGGCCTAAAAAGCCCCAAAAATCGACATTTTCCGTGCATTCCGGGCTTGCGGGGGATCGATTCGTGGATAACCTTGGCGCCGTCAACGGTGCCCTGGGGCGTCAGGAACGTTGGCGAACCAAAAATGTAAGGGACCCCTCAACCATGGCTACCAAACCCACCACTATTCCCACCGTTCCGCTTTCCAAGGTTGCCGCAGAGCTGGCCGAGAAGACGGGCATGACCAAGAAGGACGCGACCGGTGCTCTCGACGAGTTCGTCGGCCTGGTCGTCCGTCACCTGAAGAAGGGCAACAAGGTCCGCATCACGGGCCTCGGCATCCTTCAGGTCAAGGCTCGTCCGGCGCGCATGGGCCGCAACCCCGCCACCGGCGAAGCGATCAAGATCAAGGCGTCCAAGAAGGTTACCTTCCGCGTCGCGAAGGACCTCAAGGAAGCGATCTAAGTCGTTTACGACGGGTCAAGATTGGGCGGATTCCGGCGCAAGCCGGGCCCGCCCTTCTTTTTGTGCCGCTTCAGCAGGGCTGCCATCACCGCACAGCGACATCGTCGCAATCCTTTGAGGGGGCTTGCCGGCGCTTTGCCCTAGTATAGTCGGAGCGCGACGCAGACCGGCATGAACACCTTCGTCATCCTCAAGATCCTCGCCACCCTGATGCTGCCGCCAGCCTCTCTGGCGATCGGCGTCGTGTTGTGGCTGCTTCTGCGCACGGTCGGCTGGCGGCGGCTCGCCGCCGTGCCGTTTGGTCTGGCGCTCCTGCAGACTCTCATCCTGTCCTTCCCGCCGGTGGCCGGCCTGCTCAACCGGCAGCTCGAGGAGAAAGCCCGCAAGCTCGTGGCCGGCAATCAGTCGTGCTGCTACGACGCCATCGTCGTGCTGGGCGGCAGCATCGCGCCCGCCGCCCCGCCCTATACGACGGAGCCCGAACTGACCGATGCTTCCGATCGCCTCTGGCAGGCGGCCCGGATGTTCAAGTCGGGCGCCGCGCCGCGGATCATCGTCAGCGGTGGATCGTTCATCGAACAGCAGGGCGGGCCGGCAACCACCGAGGCCGAAGCGATGCGGCGCTTCCTGCTCGACCTCGGCGTGCCCAGCGAGGCGATCGTCTCCGAGGGCAAGGCGCTGAATACGATCGAGAACATCCGCAACGTGCGGGAATTCGTGAAGGAGGGAAGGGTGGCGATCATCACGTCGGCCTTCCATGTGCCACGGGCCGCCAGGCTCGCCAGCCGGGGCGGCCTCAATTTTGCGATCTTCGGCGTCGACTGGAGCGTGCCCAACGACGCGATCGCCTGGTGGGATGCCTGGCTGCCTTCCGTTGACGGGCTGGCCGAATCGAACCTGGCGATCAAGGAGCTGGTGGCGCTCAATTTCGACCGCCGGGGAGACAGTCTCGCGCCATGACCGCCTATCGCCTCACCCGTCGCGCCGCGTTCGGCATTGCCGCCGTGCCGCTCCTGCTGCCGCTGGCGCGACCGGCACGTGCGCAGACGCTCGACAGGCTCGTCTTCCAGACCGACTGGCGTGCCCAGGCCGAACATGGCGGGTACTACCAGGCGGTTGCCGCCGGCCTCTACCGCAAGGCCGGAATCGAGTGCGACATCCGCCAGGGCGGGCCGAGCCTGAACATCGGCCAGCTGCTGCTGACGGGGCGTGTCGACATGACCATGTCGAACAGCTTCGAGGCGTTCACCTACGTGCGGGAGGATGCGCCCTTCTTCACCATCGCCTCGATCTTCCAGAAGGATCCGCAGGTCCTGATCGGCCACCCGGATACCGGCTTCGACGGCTTCGAGGACCTCAAGGGCCGCACCCTGCTGATCGGCAGCGGCGGGCGCGTCACCTACTGGCCGTATCTCCGCAAGAAGTTCGGGCTGCGCGACGAGCAGCTCAGGCCCTACACGTTCAACATGGCGCCGTTCCTCGCCGACAGGAACGTCGTGCAGCAGGGCTTCATCTCGTCGGAGCCTTATTCGATCTCGAAGGCAATCGGCCGCATGCCGCCCTTCCTGCTGATTGCCGATGCTGGCTTCAGCGCCTACCAGACCACCATCGCCATCTCGCGCAAGCTGGCCGGCGAGAAGCGCGACCTCATCCAGCGGTTCGTGGACGCGACACTCGAAGGCTGGGCGCAGTATCTCAAGGGTGGCCCCGCCATCGAGGCCGCCAATGCGCTCATCAAGAAGGCCAATCCGGAACAGACGGATGATCGTATCGAGTATGCGATCAAAGTGATGAACGAGCGCGGCATCGTGATGTCGGGGGATGCATTGCAGGGCGGAATCGGCGCCATGACGGATGCGCGCTGGCGGGGTTTCTATCAGTCGATGGTCGATGTCGAGGTGCTGCCGAAGGGGCTCGACGTGGCCCGGGCCTACACGCTCGACTTCGTCAACAAGGGTATCGGAAAGCCGACGTAATCGAATCAGGAGGAGCTGCTATGTACCAGGTCAACGAAGAACATCAGATGCTGCGCGATCTCGTGAAGAAATTCGTGCGCAACGAACTGATGCCGCTCGAGAAGAACGTGCTCGACCGGTTCGCGTCGGGCCAGCAGGCGTCGCTGTCGGACGACGAGAACGCCAAGCTCTTCAAGCAGTGCAAGGACCTCGGCCTGTGGGCGCTCGACGTGCCCGAGGAAGTCGGCGGCGCCAACCTGCCGGCCGTGGCCCTGGTCGGGGTCAACGAGGAGCTGGGCTACACTTGCGTGCCCTTCACCTTCCCGCCCGACTCGCCCAACCTGCACATGCTGCTGGCGACCGCGAGTCCCGAGCAGCGCAAGAAGTACCTCGAACCCTACGCCGCGGGCGAGACCAGCTCGGCGATCGCCATTTCCGAGCCCGGTGCCGGCGGCGATCCGGCCGGCATGAAGACCCGGGCGGTGAAGGACGGCAACGACTGGGTGATCAACGGTCGCAAGATCTGGATCAGCCGCATCGCCAAGGCCGATTTCACCATCGCCATGGCGGTGACCGATCCCAACCTCGGCGCCCGCGGCGGCATCACCGCGTTCCTGATCGACAAGGGCACGCCGGGTCTCGTCGTGGCCCGCGCCATCCCGATGCTGGCCGGCCAGCGCACCTACGAGGTCGTGTTCGAGGATTGCCGCGTGCCCGAGACGCAGGTGCTGGGCCGCATCGGTGCGGGCTTCGCGCCCATGCAGCTGCGCCTCACCGTGCGCCGCCTGCAGATGGGCTCGTGGTGCGTGGGCATGGCGCAGCGTGCGCTCGACATGCTGGTCGAGCATGCCAGCCAGCGGGTCACCTTCGGCGAGAAGTTGGCCGACCGTCAGGCCGTCCAGTGGTGGGTGGCCGATGCGGCGATGAAGCTGCATGCCTGCCGCCTGATGGTGATGGACGCGGCGGTCAAGCAGGACGAGGGACGCGACGTGCGCATGGAGGCCTCGATGATCAAGGTCTATGCGACCGAGATGGCGAGCGAAGTGATCGACCATGCCCAGCAGGCGTTCGGCGCCATGGGCGTGACGCAGGAACTGCCGCTGTCGATCATGGCGCAGAAGGTGCGCACCATGCGGGTCTACGAGGGCCCGTCCGAGGTCCATCGCATGGTGATCGCCCGCCGCATCTTCGGCGGCCGTTGACAGGGAGCGACAGGCAGGCGGATCATTTCCGCCTGCCATTGGAGGAGGGAGCCGCCGCATGACCTACACACTCGATGCGTTCGTCAAGGACGCGCAGGCTGCGCTCAAGACGCATGAGGGTCCCACCGGCCGCGAACGGGTTCGCGTGCTGCTGGAGAAGCTGCTGGCCAACCCGTCCTTTGTCGAGGAAGCCGTGGGGCCTGCCGCGCCGCTCGGCACGCGCAAGCTCTACGAGGACAAGGACCTCGGCTTCGTCGTCCTGGCGCACTGCAATCCCAAGCCGCACAAGAGCCCGCCCCACGATCATGGCGCCTCGTGGGCAGTCTATGGCCAGGCGGTGATGTACACCGACATGAGCGAGTACAAGCGCGTCGACGGCGGCACGGACGCGGGCGACGCCAAGCTCGAGAAGGTGAAGACCTATAGGCTCGAGCCCGGCCATGCGGGTGTCTATGACGTCGGGGCGATCCACGCCATCGACTATCCCGATGGCAGCCGCTTCGTACGCGTCACCGGCCGCGATCTCGACTACGTGCGCCGTCTCAAGTTCGACATGGCGGCCGGCAAGGCCATCACCATCGAAAGCGCGACGGCCGGCGCCAACTAGCGCGCCTGCGCGCGGCACTCCGCCTGTCCCCGCTTGCGCGGACGGTGCGTCTCGCCCCATTCCTCCATCGCGTCGAGGATGGGGCCGAGGCTCAAGCCCTTCTTCGTGAACGAATACTCGACGTGCGGCGGCACGGTGTTGAGCACCTTGCGCGACACGATTCCATCCTCCTCCAGTGCGCGAAGCTGCAAGGTCAGCATGCGCTGCGTGATGCCCGGAACGAGGCGCCGCAGTTCGTTGAAGCGTCGCGGCCGGTCCTTCAGGTGGTACAGGATCGTCGATTTCCAGCGTCCGCCGATCACCTCGACCGTCGCCGTCACCGGACACCAGGGAGCCTTGGTCTCGGTCATCGCGCGCGCCTCCAAATCCATGACTGATACCTAGTATAAAAAATGTGCGTACTTATGGAAAGTGTACCGGGATGCTAGGGCGGCCCCACAACCTTGGAGGTCGCAATGTTCGTCATCATGGGAGCCACCGGCAAGGTCGGTGGCGCAGCGCTCGAGGCCCTGAAGCAGCGTGGTGCTGCCTTGCGCGCGGTCGCGCGCGATCCGGCGCGTGCGCAGGGGGCCGGCGTGGAGATCGTCCGCGGCGACGCGTCGGAGACGGAGAGCCTCGCCGCGGCTTTCTCCGGGGCGGAGGCCGCCTTCGTGATGCTGGTACCGCCGTACCAGGCGCGGGACGTGGTGGCTGAATCGCACGTCATGGCGCGGTCGATCGCCGACGCCGTTCGCACGGCCTGCGTGCCGCACGTCGTGGCGCTGTCGTCGGTCGGCGCCCATCTCGGCGAGGGCAACGGCATCGTGCAGGTGCTGCACGACTTCGAGGCGGCCCTTGCCGGGGCCGCACCGTCGCTCGTTTTTCTGCGCCCTGGCGAGTTCCTGGAGAACTGGGCGGGTGTGCTGCCGGTGGCGCGCGACGCAGGCGTGCTGCCTTCGGGCAAGCCCGACCTCGACGAACGCCACGAGGCGGTGTCGGCGTTGGACGTCGGCCGTGTTGCGGCGGATCTGATGTTCGAGCCGCGACCGGGCACGCGCATCGTCGATCTGGCGGGCCCGGCGCCCTGTTCGGCGCGCGATGCAGCGGCGGTCCTGTCGCGTCTGCTGGGCAAGCCGGTGACGGCAGTTCCGTCGTCGCGCCAGCAGTCGGTGGCGGCGCTGGTGGCGGCAGGCCTCGGCGCCGACTATGCGGAAAAGCTCGCGGATCTCGACGAGGCGATCAATGCCGGACGCCTGGACTTTCCCGCGGGTGGCGAGTTGCGCCGGGGTACCGTGACTCTCGAAGGCGCGCTGCGGCGGCTCTTGGGCATGGGGTGATGATCGGCCGGGGGCGAATGTGCCTCTAGGGCGTATCTCTGTTGGAAAGAATCGTTTGGGATTCCCAATCGGTCGAGAATCTGATTCAAGCTATCCACTGGTTTGGAGGCCAGCATGGATG